>JAQXTA010000025.1 GCA_029219245.1 Lachnospiraceae bacterium
AGGGCGATTATATTTACGAAACATTAAAAGAAAAAGGGTTTCATGTAGCAGGTATCCTGCTGACACATGGACATTTTGACCATATCTGGGGAACCAACAAACTTCGTGAATTGTCCGGTGCACCGATATATGCCTATGAAGAGGAAAAAGCACTTTGTGAGGATGCCGTTAACAATGTATCTGATCAGGTGGGAAGACCATATACTGTAGTACCGGATAAATATTTAAAGGATGGCGAAGAGATTACGATTGCAGGTATGACCTGTAAGCTGATTGCAACACCGGGACATACGGTAGGAAGCTGCTGCTACTATTTTGAAGAAGCCGGTATTTTAATCAGTGGTGATACGTTGTTTCAGGAGTCTGTCGGAAGAACCGACCTTGCAACGGGTAGTGCCAGTGCAATTGTACGTTCTGTCAAAGAAAAACTGTTTGTACTGCCGGATGAGGTAAAAGTATATCCGGGGCATGGCGATGCAACCGATATAGCATATGAAAAGAAGTACAATCCTTTTTGCCAATAAAAAGAAAACAACGGCGGTTGGAAGTGAGACTTTCAATCGCCCTGTTTTTGAAGAGAAGGAGTGATAAGAGAATGGAATTAAAGGAATCAAATTTAAGGGTACTAAACAGGGATGTGATTAAATATATTGCAATGCTTGTTATGTTTCTAAATCACTTTTCCCATATGTTTCTGGAGAATGGAACCGTATTGCATGAAATATGTGAAGATGTAGGGTATTTTACAGCGATTACTATGTGCTATTTTCTGGTGGAAGGGTATGAATACACCCGTTCCAAGAAAAAATATGCTATAAGATTACTACTGTTTGCTATTATTTCTCAGATACCTTTTATGATTGCATTTCAGTATTTTGCTTTAAATATGCTGTTTACGCTGTTTTTCTGTTTCCTGATTCTGGTGGCAATGGAGCAGATTCAGGACAAGGCATTGCAGACGGTTGTGGTTATCCTGCTTGTTTTTGTGACAGCATATTGTAACTGGCCTCTGCTGGCAGCCATTTTTACAATCCTTTTTGCAAATTTTAAAGATTCCCGAAAAAAAATGATGATTTCCTATGCGGTTGCTTTTGTATTGTTTGTGGCATTTAATAGTACGAACTATTTGTATGTACCGGGCTATTCAACAGCAGAAGCTGTTTTACATGGTGTCTTGTCCGCTATTCCGCTGCTGATATCCGGCTTTGTTATATTATTTCTCTATAATGGAAAGCGAGCAGAGCGCGGGAAGAATTTTTCCAAATGGTTTTTCTATTTATTTTATCCGGCACATTTAACTGTGCTTGTACTTATTAAGCATTTTATGTAGGAAGGAAAACATGGCAAATCAGGCATCGGAACTTGCAAAAAAAATTATTAAGCTGGCACATGACGGAATCCTTATCAATATGCGTTTTCTGGATGTGGCACTTTCCAGATTAAAGTTTGAGGAAAGGGAGAATATGGGAACGGTCTGCTTTGATGGGACAGCTCTTTTTTACGACCCGGTTTTTCTGCTTAAAAAGTATCAGAAGGAAACCCATTATCCTGCCAGACTTTACATGCATACATTGTTACATTGCATTTTTTACCATAGCTTTCGGACGGATAAGCTGGAGAGAGAATACTGGAATCTGGCAACGGATATTGCTGTTGAAAATACTATTTTGGAAATGAACCTGCATCTTACAGCACTACAGTCGGATGGGGTATTAAAGAATCGGCTTGCTATTTTGAAAAAACAGGCGGGCGGACTGACTGCAGAAAAAATATACCGGCATTTCCGGATTGAACCGCCTTCCAGTAAAGCAGTCAGAGAATGGAATGAGCTTTGCCATTATGATGAGCATCTGTACTGGAACAGAACGGAAGAGTTGAATCTTTCGGGGGAAGAGTGGCGCAAGGTCAGTGAACGGGTGAAAGCGGATTTGAAGAGCTTCTCCAAGGATAAGAATAATGCGGAGAGCATGGAAGAAAATTTAAAAGAAGCCACCAGAGAGAAATATGATTACAGTGATTTTTTGCGGCGTTTTATGGTAATGGGAGAAACCATACAGATAAATGATGAAGAATTTGATTATATTTACTACACTTATGGGTTGTCCCAATATGGAAATATGCCTTTGGTAGAACCGTTGGAGTATAAAGATGCCAATAAAATCAAAGACTTTGTTATTGCGATAGATACTTCAGCATCCTGCAGAGGAGGTATTGTGCAGAATTTTCTGCGTAAGACCTACCAAATTATGCAAAGTAAAGAAAACTTTTTTCAGAAAATCAATGTACACATTGTACAGTGTGACAGTGAAATACAGAGTGATACGAAGATAACCTGTAAGGAAGATTTTGATGTCTTTATGGCATCCGGAAAGCTGCGGGGATTTGGATCTACGGATTTTAGACCGGTCTTTACCTATGTAGAAAAACTACAGCAGGAGGGTGAATTTGAGAACCTGAAAGGATTACTTTATTTTACCGATGGTTATGGCATCTATCCGGAACAAATGCCGGCATACGATACCGCATTCATATTTCTGGATGAGGATGACAGAGCCCCGGCGGTTCCACCTTGGGCAATGAAAGTGATATTGAACGAAGAACAATTGGAAGAACAGGAACAACTGGAAATGGATAATGGAGAAGACGAAAATGAATATTAAGCAGGCAAAGGAATATATTAAAGATTCTGTGAAACTATATTTAAAGAAGGATGCAGAGGGAGAGTATCGGATTCCGGTTGTCAGACAACGTCCCATTTTTCTGCTCGGTGCACCGGGTATTGGAAAAACAGCGGTTATGGAGCAGATTGCACAGGAAATGGGAATTGCGCTTGTTTCTTATTCCATGACACACCATACAAGACAGTCAGCATTGGGATTGCCTTTTATCAGTCATAAGGAATATGAGGGAATGTCTTATGATATTTCGGAGTATACCATGAGTGAAATTATTGCTTCTATTTATGAAGTCATGCGAGAGAGTGGCATCAAAGAAGGAATTCTTTTTCTGGATGAAATTAACTGTGTATCGGAAACGTTGGCACCGTCCATGCTGCAGTTTTTGCAGTACAAGGTATTCGGGCGGCATAAGGTGCCGGAGGGCTGGGTAATTGTAACAGCAGGTAACCCGCCGGAATATAACAAGTCTGTCAGGGAATTTGACATTGTCACGCTGGATCGCATGAAGATTCTGGAAGTGGAAGCGGATTATAATGTTTGGAAAGAGTATGCCAGAGAGAGAAATTTGCATACGGCAATCATCAATTATCTGGATATGAAAAAAGAGGATTTCTATCAGGTGGAAACGACGGTAAGAGGGAAAAATTATATTACCGCAAGAGGTTGGGAAGACTTATCGACCATGATTACTCTTTATGAAGAAGAAGGATTGAAAGTAGAAGAATCTCTGGTAGAGCAGTATCTTAGAAATCCTAGAGTAGTTAAGGAATTTACGGCATACTATGATTTATATCAGAAATATAAGAAAGACTATAGGGTAGAAGATATCCTATCAGGAAATGCTCCGGCCCAGGCAGGTGAAAAGGCACGAAAAGCAGATTTTGATGAACGGCTTTCCTTAATGGGCATGTTGATTGACCATATGCAACATACGATTCGGGAAAATATGGAGCAGTTTGATTATATCAATCATCTGCTGGTTCATATGAAAGCATTACGAAACAGCGTAGCAGAGAAAGAACGGACAGGTGCCGATACGGTACTTGCACTTCTTGGAAAACAGATTGAAGGCAGACAAAAGGGCATGGAAGCTTTGCAGAAGGCCGGCTCTTTATCAGATCAGGAAAAAAGAAAGCAACGCAGTGTAATCCGCTTTTTAGAAAGATGTGAGAAAGACATACGGCTGGGGGATTTTACGGATGGGCAGGCAGCTATGCAGGCTTTAAAAGAAGCGTATGAGAAAGAAGTTTCTGCTTATAAACAGGCAACCGGACAAGTCCAGAAAAAACTTCATTATCTCTTTGCTTTTGTAGAGGATACCTTCGGTTCCGGAAATGAGCTGTTGATTTTGATGACAGAATGTACTGTAAATAGGGACAGCGCAAAATTTATTGCCATGTATGGGTGCGAGGAATATGAACGTCATAATGAGGAAATGATGATATCGGAGCGAAACGATGCGATTCTGGAACAGATTGCAGCACTGGAACTGTAGCAGACTGAAAGATATCGCAGAAAGAAAAATACCGTAGGAAGAGATGAAATGAGGAAATAATATGCAGATTCAGGAAATAGAAACACCAAATGGAAGATTCCTGTTTGCTATGGAAAAAGAATATGTTATGTTGACTGAATACCGGGGGAAAGATATTGCAGTTTCCCTGCCGGATTTTGTTACAGACAAACCGGTAACGGTTGTCGGGAAAAAGGCTTTTCTGGGTTGTAAGGATTTGAGGGAATTGTTTTTACCGGATACGATTACAACGATTCAGGACTGGGCATTTGCCTGCTGCAGCAATTTGGAAGTTATCCGTCTGCCGAAAAAGGAACTGTCTATCGGACAGGGAATTTTGAAGGATTGTAACCGGTTAGAAAAAATTTGTACGGAGCAGGTGGACTCAGGTCAGAAGAGTATTTTGGAGCAGGATGCTGCATATTTGTTGGCAGCAACAATGAATAAGCTGGATGCCTTTTACCTGTTCGACACGATGGCAGCAGGCAGTATGAGCTGGCTCGAACAGTGGGATTCCAGAATGCTTTTTCTGATGGAGCAGGAGGATGCGGAAGGCTTCTCTAAAATGCTGTTGTGCGGAGAAGAAGATTACGGCAGCCGGGAAAATAATCTGGACTATTATATCGAACAGAAAAGACGTACAAAGGTACGGCTTGCCATGCTCAGATTACTCCATGATACAGGGTTGCGACAGGATATACGGCAGACGCTTCTTACTTATATTCGGGCACATAAAAAGGGAGAAGCTTCGGAGGAAACATGGAAGGTTGTTCTGGAGGAGCATGGAGATGAAAAGCCATATTATCAGTTTTTGATTGATACGGAATGTATTACACAGAAGAATTTTGATGCCATGTTGGAAGACATGGGAGACTACCACACGGAGATGAAAGCATTTCTGATGCATTACCAAAGTACAAAACTGGAAAAAAACAATGTTTTTGACTCCCTGACGTTTGATTTATGAAAATTCTTATTGCGTTATGGAAATTTCTATGTTAAACTAAAATCTGCTTGATGTTATGAAAGGAGCATGATAGTAAATGGGAGCGTTAAGAATTGTATTGACAGTTATATATATTATTATAAGTATCGCGCTTGTGGTACTGGTATTGATGCAGGAAGGAAAATCCGCAGGTTTAGGAGCTATCAGCGGTATGGCTGAAACATATTGGGGCAAGAACAAAGGTCGTTCCATGGAAGGAAAGCTTGTGAAAATTACAACAGGCTTAGCAGTATTCTTTTTACTGCTTTCTATTGTCTTAAACCTGAATGTATTTTAGAAAGGTGGAAGCACTCTTGCAAAAGAGTGCTTTTTTTGTGAAATGATGAATCAGGAATTATTGGAAAAAAGAAAAAAAATCATATGTGAGTTAGTGGAAGAGGAAATGTATGTACCGATGAAGGAAAAGGAACTTGCCATGTTTATGCAGGTTTCAAAGGAAGATCGGGAGGATTTCCGGAAGGTATTGGAGGAACTTGTACTGGAAGGAAAATTGCAGCTTACGGCGAGAGGAAAATATAAAAAATCAGATGGTAGTGTTCTGACTGGTACTTTTATCAGTAATGTGAGGGGCTTTGGTTTTGTTGAAGTGGAAGGAAGAGAAGAAGACCTGTTTATCCCGGAAGATATGGTAAACGGTGCTTTTCATCAGGATAAGGTACAGGTAGAACTGATACCGGGCAAACGCGGGAAAAGACAGGAAGCGGTTGTGCGTAAGATTATAGAGCGCGGAACAAGGCAGGTTGTGGGAACCTACGAGAAGTCTGCTAATTTTGGCTTTGTGATTCCCGACAACAGTAAAATCGGCACCGATATTTTTGTGCCGAAGGAACGGTCTAAAGGAGCAGTAGACGGGCATAAAGTAGTAGTGGAACTGACAAGCTACGGAGACGAAAAACATAAACCGGAGGGAAAGGTAGTAGAAATTCTGGGGCATATCAATGATCCCGGAGTGGATATCATATCAATTGTAAGAGGATTTGGTCTTCCGGTAGAATTTGGTGAGAAGGTCATGAACCAGGTAGAGCGTATTCCGGGTGAGGTGCAGGAGGCCGATATGGCAGGACGTATGGATTTACGGGATGTACCGATGGTAACGATTGATGGAGAAGATGCGAAGGATCTGGATGATGCAGTCAGTGTATCCAAAGAAGGGGGGCTATATCATCTTGGTGTGCATATTGCGGATGTATCCAATTATGTACAGGAAAATTCCGCACTGGACTGGGAAGCTTTGGAACGTGGAACAAGTGTATATCTGGTAGACCGCGTGATCCCCATGCTGCCTCATAAACTTTCAAACGGCATCTGTTCTTTGAATCAGGGAGTTGACAGACTGGCTTTAAGCTGTCTTATGACGATTGATGCAAAAGGGAATGTGACTGATTATCAGTTAGCAGAAACGGTTATTTGTGTAGATAGAAGAATGTCTTACACCAGTGTTAAAAAAATTCTGGAAGACCATGATGAGAAGGAATGTAAAGAATACGAAGAGTTTGTTCCTATGTTTGAACAAATGGAGGAATTGGCGGCAATTCTTCGTAAGAAACGGCATAAACGGGGGTCGATAGATTTTGACTTTCCGGAAAGTAAAATCCTTCTTGATCAGGAAGGACATCCGTTGGAAATTAAGCCATATGAGCGAAATACAGCAACCAAAATCATTGAGGATTTTATGCTGATTGCCAATGAAACGGTTGCACAACACTTTTTCTGGATGGAGCTTCCGTTTGTTTATCGTACTCATGAGAAACCGGATGCAGAGAAAATTATGAAACTGTCCACTTTTTTGAACAATTTTGGTTATCACATCAAAATGACGAAGGAAGAGGTGCATCCGAAAGAAATACAGAAACTCTTAGATAAAATAGAGGGAACACCGGAAGAAACTTTAATTAGCCGGCTTACGTTGCGAAGCATGAAACAGGCGAAATATACGACAGAATGTACCGGTCACTTCGGACTTGCTTGCCAATATTATTGCCACTTTACCTCTCCTATCAGACGATACCCGGATTTACAGATACACCGGATTATCAAGGAACAGTTACGGGGACGGTTGAAAGAAAACCGTATCGAACATTATCAGGGCAGATTACCGGAGGTTGCAAAACACTCTTCTGCAATGGAACGCAGGGCGGATGAAGCAGAGAGAGAAACCGACAAGCTGAAAAAGGCAGAGTATATGGAGCAGCATATCGGAGAAATTTATGAAGGAGTTATTTCCGGTATTACAGGCTGGGGCATTTATGTAGAATTGCCAAGTACGGTGGAAGGTATGATTCATGTATCCAAACTACCGGGAGATTACTATTATTATGATGAAAATACCTACGAGATGGCAGGGCAGGACACCGGAAAGAAGTATCGACTTGGGGAAGCAATAAAGGTACGGGTAGACGGAGTAGAACGTCTGACAAGAACGATAGATTTTTCCATACCGATAGAAATGGAAGAATAGTAAGAAGGTGAAATTATGGCAAAGGAAACCATGAAATTAGTTACAAACAATAAAAAGGCATACCATGATTTTTTTATAGAAGAAAAATATGAGGCAGGAATCGCTCTGCATGGGACGGAAGTAAAATCCCTGCGTCTTGGCAAATGCAGTATCAAGGAAGGATTTATCCGTATTGAGAATGGAGAAGCTTTTGTTTACGGAATGAATATCAGTCCGTATGAAAAAGGAAATATTTTTAATAAAGACCCGCTGCGGATTCGGAAACTGTTACTGCACAAAATGGAAATCCGTAAACTGGAAGGAAAAATGTCTGAGCAGGGATATACGATTGTTCCCTTGCAGGTCTATTTTAAGGATGGCAGGGCCAAAGTAGAAATTGGACTTGCAAAAGGTAAAAAGCTTTATGATAAGCGGCAGGATATTGCCAAGAAAGATCAAAGACGGGAGCATGAGCGGGAATTTAAAATCAAAAACTTATAACAAAAATTATGAGAAATCTCTAAAAAAGGGTGTTAAATTATTTCTTTATATGTTAAAATAACACTATACGGGCCAGTCAAGGTTTCGACAGGGGTCTTGCAGCTGGAGAAGCTATCCGCAGGCGATGCGTCAAATCGCAAACTTAAATATAAACGCTGAAGATAATTTAGCATACGCTGCCTAATGGCAGCTGTCCGCCTTAATGCACCTACACATTAAGAACCGGGCATCGACTATGTAGGAAACGACACAGGCAAAGCTTTGAGCCTGTGGGCGTATTATGAAGCTACTGAATGCATCGGGGTGTCTGTTTCCGGATGCAGGAGGGAATGAGGAGTTATCCAAAATAACAGACTATGATAGTAGAAGGACAGGGAATGGGCTTTTGGACACGGGTTCGACTCCCGTCTGGTCCACTAAAACTACATAGAAAAGAGGGCATGGTTTTGAGTACGGAAGCAAAAAAGAAGCAAAAGGGAGTTTCTTTCTTTAGTTCAATTAAAGGAAAAGTAGCCATTTTAATCATTGCGTTTATTACAGTTGCAGTTGCAGCAATGCTGGTGTTGGTTCTTCCAACGGTAAGAAGCAGCATGAAGAATCTGACACAGAATTATTTGTATGATTTGACGGTTGCCGGCGGAGAACGTGTGGAGATAGAAGCAAGTGCTATCGGTATGGAAGCTACGCTGGATTTAGCCGTTTTGAAACCTTTAGTAGAGAATATAAGTTTACAGGGAATTGATTCAAGTTATGCTTATGTAGTCGGAGCCGATGGCACGATGCTATACCATCCTACCGAATCGAAAATTGGCGAGCCGGTAGAAAATGCGGTGGTAACCGGAGTGGTTGCTGATATTAAAGCCGGAAAAGTGCCGGGACCTGCAGTGGTAGCATATGAATTCAAGGGTGTTACGAAATATGCTGGATATTATGTAAATCCAACTGCGGATTTTATCCTGGTTGTTTCTGCGGATGAAGATGAGATTATGAAACCGATTGATAATATTACTAATATTGGTGTTATTTGTGCCATCGTAATTGTTATTATCTGTTCCGCGTTTGGATACGTTGCTGTAGGACGTATGGTAAATCCGATTGTAAAGGTAACAGGCATTATTAACAAATTGGCCGATATGGACTTTACGGAAGATGATGATTTGAAGAAATTAAATATGCGTAAAGACGAAACCGGCATAATGAGTAGGGCAATTGGTGTTCTGAGAGGACAACTGGTAGATGTTGTAGGTGGATTGAAAACGCAGAGTGAACTTATTTATGAAGCCTCCAATTCTTTGGATAACAATGCTTCTGAAACAGCGGAAACGGTTGAACAGGTAGAAAAAGCAGTATCTGAAATTTCAGATGGTGCAACTTCACAGGCAGATGAAACACAGAAGGCAACGGAGAACGTTATTCTGATGGGTAATATGGTGGAAGAGGCATCCAGAGAAGTAGACAATCTGATTGCAAATGCAAATGAGATGAAAGCATCCAGTGATGAAGCTACTTCTACACTGTATCAGTTGGAGCAGATTAACAAACAGGCAAAAGAAGCAATTGATATTATTTATGAGCAGACCAATATTACCAATGAATCAGCATTGAAGATTAGAGAAGCAACAGAGCTTATTACGTCCATCGCAGAAGAAACGAATCTGTTATCTTTGAATGCTAGTATTGAAGCTGCAAGAGCCGGCGAACAGGGAAGAGGATTTGCAGTTGTTGCATCTCAGATTCAGAAGCTGGCAGAACAGTCAAATGAATCAGCACATCAGATTGAAAATATCACAGATTCTTTGATTACGGATTCTGAGAAAGCTGTTCAGACAATGGGTGAAGTGAAAGAAATTATGAATAAGCAGAGCGAACACGTGGCAAAGACAGATGAAATCTTTACGCAGGTAAAGAATGGAATTGATAATTCTATTGCTGGTGTGAATGCTATTGCAGATAAGACGAAACAGATGGACAATGCAAGAGTAAATGTAGTGGATGTTGTTCAGAATTTGACGGCAATTGCAGAAGAAAATGCGGCAAGTACGCAGGAAACCTCTGCTTCGGTAACAGAAGTAAGCAATATTGTATATCATATATCTGAGAACGCAACCAAGATGAAAGATGTTGCAAATGAGTTAGAGCAGAATATGAATATATTCAAACTGTAAGAAAGAGATTTTATACATACAGGCATAGCCGATTGGCTATGCCTGTTGTTATTCCTGTTGCAATACAGAAGGAATCTTGTTAAAATTGAGGCATACTATTGGACAGGTGGAAATGTATCATGGAAAGAAATGAAGACTTGATTGTAGAAGGATATCAGTTTGCTACTATAGCAGATGCAGAAACAGCAAGGCAGGACATAAAGAGAATTAAAAACCTTGAGGACAATCTTGATTACAGAAAACCACAGAATGTACTAATGATATATAATAAGGCATTGGAAAACAAAGTCTTGATGACGCCAATAGGTTTTGCCTATTTGCTTAAAATGCAGGAGCAATTGAAACGCTGTGGAATAGCAGAAGATAAGATTAACCCGATTCCATTAAATGTAACCTTCAGCAATAAAACAGAAGCAAATCGTTCCATCAGACAAAGCGTTGCCGCAAGGAAACCCAGGGTAGAATATAAAGGAAGGTTTATTACTTCGTTATGTTTTAATATCTTGTTGCTTTTTGTTATTGTCGCCATGTTTTTTATTTCTCTTAGAAGTGATTCTCCGAATATGATTAACTATAGACGGGCAATTGTAGACGAATATTCAGAATGGGAACAGGAACTGACAGAAAGAGAACAGGCAGTGAGGGAAGCTGAGAGAACATATGGTTTAAATCCATAAAGCTATTATATTTTTCTTTATCACATTTTGAAATATTTATTGTTTATAATAGGCGGTATAAAACAGAGAGGCAGATGAATGTATAATGGATAAATTGAAAATTTTGGTAGTGGATGATGAGAGCCGTATGCGGAAACTGGTAAAAGATTTTCTTGTAAAAAATAATTATGAAGTTTTGGAAGCGGAGGATGGCAGTGAGGCATTGGACATCTTTTTTGCACATAATGATATTGCACTTATTATCCTTGATGTCATGATGCCTAAAATGGATGGATGGCAGGTCTGTAAGGAAATCAGAGAATATTCTAAAGTACCGATTATTATGTTGACCGCCAAAGCCGATGAACGAGATGAACTGCAGGGCTTTGAACTTGGAGTAGATGAATATATAGCAAAGCCGTTCAGTCCTAAAATTTTAGTAGCCCGCGTAGAAGCAATCCTTCGCCGTACCAGCCAGATCAATGCGGATGAAATCTTAGAAGCCGGCGGCATAACGCTCAATAAGGCAGCACACATTGTAACCATTGATGGAAAGTCAGTGGATTTAAGCTATAAAGAATTTGAGTTATTATCCTACTTCATGGAAAATAAGGGCATTGCCCTTTCCAGAGAAAAAATATTAAACAGCGTCTGGAATTACGACTATTTCGGGGATGCCAGAACTATCGACACCCATGTAAAAAAGCTCCGCAGCAAACTCGGCGAAAAAGGAGACCTGATTAAAACCATCTGGGGCATGGGATACAAATTTGAAGCGGAATAAAAAATATGGACTGCATAAAGCTAGTATTTATGGGGCTTTCGGGGATTTTGAGATATCCTGTAGAATGAAAATACTAAAAAAATAACAAATTTTTTGAGTCCCAGAAGTGTGATTTAGGGTTATAAAAGAGCCATTTTAGTCCATAGAGTGTAATATACCAAACATGATACTTATATGAGAAATACCTATCGGAGTTAATTCGATAGGTATTTTTTGTTACATTGGAGATAAAAAGTGTTATCCGTATGGAAGTATATTGGAAGAGCTATCATGAGACAACATAGGGTAGAAGATATTGTCAACAGCAGTTTCACAGTGCTTTCACAGTAGTTTTACAGTAGTTTCACAGTATAAGAAAAACGCTGAAACCCGCATAAACACTGGGCTTCTGGGAATGATGCAATTTATTTCACAGTAAATTGCAAAAAGTTCACAGTAAATACACAGTAAAAATAGAATTCAAAAAAATATGAAAAAGAATTTTACTGAAAAAGGATATTTAAAAAATATATTTTTATAAAATATGGGGTTATATAAAATAGGATATGGCGTTATAATAAGCCACCTAGAAAAGATGGTAGGTATTTAGATAAAAAATATGGTAGGCATATGAAAAGGGCATTCGGGTAGTATTAGTAGTTTATTTCGAGAGGAGAAATGGATACTATGATGGATGCATGTAATATTGAAGAGTATAAGTCAAAGATGTTTCTTACAGTTGACGAATTAGGTAATCTGTTGAGGATAAGCAGATCAATGGCTTATAAGTATGTGCAGAGCGATGCCTGTCCTTTTTACTGTGAAAGTATTGGTAAACGCATTATTATACCTACTAAGACTTTTTTTGAGTGGTATGACACATTATCAAACAATTAGGACAAAGAAAATGGGAGTCGGGCAATAGTCCGGCTCCGCAACATTTAAGGGGGAAAATATGGCGCTTGTAAAAAGAGATATTAACAGTGATACTAAAAACAGTGCAATGCAGGAAGTAAAACATGTTAAAGTTGGAAATTATCAGTGCACTACTACAAATACACCGAATCTGTTTAAGATAGAGCGTGAGCAAGGTGGATATGTAGCAAGGTGCAATTATGGTAAGACAGAGAAAATTGATAGAAAGACTGGAACTATTAAGGTTATCAATGAGGTAACGCTTAAGGTGGTCAAAACAATATCAGAGGGTAAAGATCTGTTATATGAAGCTGAGAAAATTCGCAGAAAGAAAAAGAGTGGTAACCTGGCACCTACTGTATCTGCAACAAGTAAGATAACGATAGACAGTGCAATAGAGGATTTTAAGAATGACCAGTTCTATAAAGACCTTTCAGAAAATTACCAGAGACATTATGATAATTATTTCAGACATATAAGTGATTATATGGGACAGCTGAATCCGGCAGATGTCAAGGTGTCTAGGATTGAGGGCTATTATGATTATCAATTGAATCGTGGAAATATGTCAACAGCAAAGAAAAACAAAGACGGCAGTATCAATAAGCATTTTGTTTCTGAAAGTAATCCTGATGGTATATCAGTAAATACATTGTCAAAACATAAGACTGCACTGAAAAATCTGTGGAAGTTTATGATTAAGAAAGAGTGCTATGGTGTAGATATCAATTATCCTGTTCTTACAGAGATACCAAAAGTTGAGGTTGAAGTCGATGGGAAAATTATTAAGACAAGAAAGATAGCACCGAAACGTACACCGTTAACGTTGGATGAATTGAATTATACACTAAATGATGCAATCCAAAATGAGGCTGACAGAAGCATAGTCTTAATGATAGCATTAGGTGCCATTGTCGGGCTTAGGAGAGGAGAAGCGGCGGCACTTAAGATAGGCAGATATTATCATGACCACAGGATGCAGACTGGTGAGGAAATGTGGAGCTTAAATGATTTTTATAAAATACGTTCATATTATGAAGAGCATAATGAGCTTATTCTAATTGATGAGTCGATTGTACATAATTCTAAGGATACTCTTGAATTTCCGAAAAATGGCATTATCAGAATGGCTGGCAAGGCAAACGTGCTTAATGATATTGTTGAGTACGCAATGGAACAACGTCAACAAGTGGCTGATGCAATGGGATATCGGATTAAAAATAATGACAGACTTTATATGCCATTAATCAATGTTATCAGTAATTCAGAGTATAACGTTGAGAAGATAAGCAGAAAGTGGAAAGAGTATCAGGGGCGCAGAAATAAAAGGATGATTGCGGCTGGACTGGAACCAATACCAGTTATAAGATTTCATGACCTGAGACATACTTGTGCAACCCTGTTGAGTGAGGGTGGTGTTCCTGTGCCGGAAATCAGTAAGCATTTGGGGCATATAATAGCCGGGGAAGGACAGATTAATAATACAACGACAAAAGTGTATATACATGACCGTAAGCCGGTAAGGGACAATGTTATTAAGTATTGGGACAGTCATATAAAAATAGACTGGGAAAAGTCAATGAGAGTAAGCCTTAATGATGAAAATAACAGAGCACACATAAATGGTTCCGGGCATCTGGTTATTCAGAATGAAGACAAGAAGCGGATTATGCAGCTTAGAAAGAGATTTGTGCTGACAGAGGAAGAAATGGCGGAATTGCTTTTCTCAGAGGAAGAAGCAGAGGATAATAAAACAGAGACATAAGTATAAGTGCACTGCTAAAATAGGGAATAAGAAATAGGCTGGGTCTGATAATGGGATCTGGCCTATTTTATTGATGGATAAGAAAGGTTTATTATCATTTGGTTATTATGGATGATACATAGTAAAATGAGGTATTATGGCCGTTAGAAGTGGCATTGTATAAAAGGAAAGTTACATTAAGGTTGTAAACGGCATTTTGTAAAAATAATAGTTTTGTCTGATAGGTTGGTAGTCAATTATGAATTTTTCAATATACTTGTGAATGATGTTAAACTGCATTGGTGCTGAAAGAGGGTATACATTGATGAAAAAACAGTATAGCATCGGGGGTATATTTTTTTAAGGGAAAAAATATTGTTCGGGAAGGGTGGTGAAAAAAATTATGAAATGAAAATGAAAAATTTTTATATGAAAAATGAAAAAAGTTTCGAGTAAAATATACCAAAAAACTGTGAGTAAGTCCGGTGATTATCATGTCTATGCAGGAAATGGTTTTGGCGTTACCCTCCTGAAAATGAAATCTATTAAGAAATGGAGGATAACAGTATGGAAGATTTAAGGTATAACACTTTATCAGAGTTTGCAGAGGGGGTAAGATGTGAGTTAGGGAAACGATATGGAGTAACAGTATGTATTAAAGAAGCAACAAAAATCAATAATGTCAGGTATACTTATATTGCTATAACTGATTCAGAGGTTAATATCAGTCCGGCTATATATCTGGAAGAATTCTATGCGATATATCGTGAAGAGGGATTTGAAAGTGCATTGACAAAGATATGGAACTGCTATGAAAAGAATAAAATGAGTTCTGACATAGATGTTTCTTTTATATCAGAGTATGGAAATATAAGAGACAGACTGGGGGCTAAAATTATC
>JAQXTA010000026.1 GCA_029219245.1 Lachnospiraceae bacterium
AAAAATATAATGATGCAGAACAAATTTTGCTGGAGTGACAGATAAGAAGTTGTGGAGGTTGTTCAAGTGAATGAGCAAGTAAAAGATTATATTGATAAATATCCAAGTGAGATTATTGATATGTACAATGTTTTTAGGCAGATGATTTTAGATAGTGTTTCATGTGAGTCAGAGGAAACATTATGGGCAAAATTACCAAGCTATTATGTTGGTGAATCTTTTGTGAGACTTATTCCATTTAAAGACCATATTAACATTGAGGCATAGGCGGTAATCCGGCATAAGGAAGAATTAGCAGGTTATAAAATTACCCCTAAGGGAATGGTGCAAATCTATTTAAAACAGGATATACCATATGAAGTTTTGAAACAAATATTTGTAGAAACTTTAGAGCGATAAACCTCAATCGGATGAGCTCTTAGACGAGAAAGATGTGTGTTGTCCGAAGAACAAGAAGATGGGGAAAAGATACAGTAAACTTTGAATTTGACGGAGGAGAGAGCATATGCATTTTACATATTGCCCATACTGTGGAACAGAACTTATAGGTAAAGCAGTGTATGTAATAATCTTATTTGTTGGGAATTATAATGAAGTGATAAACCCCATTTTACAGAATCGGAAAATCGAAAGTTATAGAGATAAATAAATGGACGCACAAGCATTTTGGAACGTTATTGGTAATTACAATATACGGAGCAATGACTAACAGGCATCGGGAGAAGGAAAAATGCTAAGAAAACCAATTGGAAATTACTATGTTGGAATAACTCGTTACCAGACCAAAGCATTTGGAAAAGAGGAGAACATAAGAAAGATTCCTTATACTATTTATTATCCATCCAATGAGACGGGAGAAGAAGCTCCTTATGTTAACGTGGATTACATATACAGTAAAAAAGAAGGGAAACTTCGAGACAATGGTGTACATACATTTTGCTATAGAAACGTGCCGTTACTTCCAAGTGAGAATAAGTATAAAGTAATTATCTTTAGTCATGGACTGAATGGATATGAAATGGAATGCACAGTCCTTTGTGCTGATTTGGCTTCTTTGGGTTATGTTGTTGTAGCAATAGGTCATCCAGTCGGGAGCCCGATTCTTTCCTATGAAGATGGCAGCTTTTCTGAGTGGCAACAACCGGAAGCAATATCGAAAACACAGTTGATAGAACTTTTGCTGCTATGGAAAGAAGATTTTGAAAGAGTAATGGATCAGCTTGAGGAACTTCCGTTTGCAAATCAGCTCCGATTAACAGAATTTGATTTATTAGGTATGTCATTAGGGGGAAATGCCGCCATTTTGGCAGGTTTGTCTGATACGAAGAATAGAATCGAGCATGTGATCAACTTAGACGGACGTTTGTTTCTCCTACCCGAAATTATTACTCATCAGCCCGAAATTATGACTTATTGCGGCAGGTTCAGCATTTTAGCATATCAGAAGTTGCAGAATATTCATTATCAGAAGTTACAGATTATGATAAGAAAAGGTCTTACACATTATCATTTTTCCGATGGGCTGTTTCTCTCTGAAAAAGGAAAAGAAAATCCGGATTGGGCAGATCGTGAAAGAATGAATCGAATATTGACGATTAAGAATTTCCTTGAAAAAAGGAATAGAAAGAAAATTTCCAATTTGGAATGATGCATAGGTGCAAACGTTTAAATTGAAAAAGGAGAACAAAATATGCGAGTGGAACATCTGGCGATGTATGTCAATAACCTGGAAAAAGAGAAAGCATTTTTTGAAACCTATTTTGATGCGAAAGCAGGGGAAAAATATGTGCATGAAGAAATAGGTTTCAGTTCCTATTTCTTGGAATTTCATGATGGCGCAAGATTGGAGTTAATGCATAATACCGAAATGGATGATATAGACAAAAGTAGAAAGAGAACAGGCTTCATACATATGGCTTTTGCAGTTGGAGGAAGAAATGATGTAGATGCACTTACAGAAAAGTTGAAATGTGCCGGCTATGAAGTCATAAGTGGTCCGCGTACAACCGGAGATGGTTATTATGAGAGCTGTGTACTTGACCCGGAAGGAAATCAAATTGAGATTACTGCGGATTAAGAAGAAAAAATACTATGGAAGAGGTAAGCATTTCTTTGATAAGGAGCAGTGCACGAATAATTACTTACTTTGTGCGCTGCTCCCATTGTTCTTAGGATTCTTCTATGATATTTATTGTATCTTCCACATATTTTCGCTCCATCTGATGATGTATTTTCCGGTTTTCCACAGAATCAAACAGGATGGAAAAGTCATAGTCCTCCGGGTAGAGTTCTTTGGCGGCAACATGCAGTTTTACCCGTTTGTGGTTAATCCAGATTTTTTTGTCCGGCATTTGGATGCGCAGGACACCCTTTTCGTTGATGGGCTCACAGACGATACCGATTTTTTTGTCCGGATAAATCATAACACTGTCACCGATATGGTATTTTTGAGTCAATGCCTGTTGTTTTTTGGTATTTGTTACCTTTTGTTTTTGAATTTTAGGCAAAGCTTTATGGTTTAAAGCAGTTGCCTTCAAAGAGTACTCTGTGTCCGTACCATAGGCTGCCGATTCTGCGATGCGAAGCATTTCATCCGGCATTCCGAGCTTTTTGGCAATGGAGAAGGCACAGCTTTCGCCTGCTTCACCGATAATCAACTGATAGAGTGGTTTTAAGTTTTCTTTGTCAAAATCCATACGGGCATTGATAATTGCGGTTTCTTTTTGGGCATAGTGCTTGACCTCCGGGTAATGCGTTGTTACCAGAAATAAAGCATTGCTGTTTTTTAGCTGTTCCAGTACCGCGATGGCAATTCCCATACCTTCTGTCGGGTCAGTCCCGGAGCCAAGTTCATCTAAAATTACCAGACTCTCACTGGTAAGTTGCTCCAGAATGTTCAGAATATTTTTTAAGTGAGCCGAAAAAGTAGAGAGATTTTCGGATAAATTCTGTCCGTCACCAATATCGCATAGATAGTTGGCATTCATGCAAATGTCAGCTTCTTTGCAGGCTACATGAAGACCACATTGTGCCATATAACTGTTTAGGGCAACGGTTTTGATGGATACGGTTTTACCGCCGGTATTGGGACCGGTAATAATAACGCCCCGGATACCGTTACCAATCTGAAATTGCAAAGGTACACAGACCGTCTTATCCATCAGAGGATGACGTGCATCTTTTAAATCAATTCTACGTTCCGTATTGATTTGGGGCTCTGTACCATCGTATGCAAGGCTTAATTTTCCTTTTGAAAAAGCGAAGTCCAGTTTTTCAATAGTATGCATATTTTGCAAAAAGGCAGGTAACTCATTTAAAAATATGCCTGTCAGCTCATAACGGATACGAATTTCTTCGTTTTCCTCATCCAGCTTCAACGCTTGTATGCTTTCATAATGTTTTCCGACAGCAGAAGGTTCTATGAAAAGCGTACTGCCGGAAGAGGATTTATCAATCAGGATACCGGGAACCTGATGACGGTATTCTTTCTTCACAGGGACACACATATGTCCGTTTCTGGTGGTGGCGAAGCTGTCTGACATATAGGATTTGTGGGTGCGCATAATCTGTTCGGCTTTTTCCCGTACCTTTGTTTCTTCGAATGAGAGCTTGCTGCGGATGGATTGCAGAAGTTTTGTTGCATAATCATCAACGGCACCATTGCGTATCTGTATGCGGATCGTTTCCCGTAGATTATCACAGGCACTCAGATTCTCTTCGTAATAGGCCAGTGAAAAATCATAGACTTTACATTGGGATAAATAATCTATCAGGCGTTTTACGGCAACAAGTGCATCTCCGACTTTTTCTAATTGCTCGGCAGTTAGGCAACCCTCTTTTTCAGCAATTTCGATAATCTGTGGGATTTCCAGAAAAGAAACAAGCGGCGGATTACCGGCTTTTTCTATCATTTTCCTGGCCTCAGTAGTTTCCTTTAACCAAAGCCGAAGCTTACTTTCTTGCAGGCAGGGAGTCATAGACCGTATTTGATCTCTGGCAGCTTCTGTCATGGCATAAGTAAGCCATTGTTCTTTTATTTTATCAAATTCTAACGTTTTTTCTGTATGATTCATTTCCTTGATTCTCCTTATATTGGTGAGATAGGTGATTGTGAAATTATTCATTATATTTGAGGGCATTGCGCATATTTGCGCATATTATGGAATGCGAACAGAACAAAAAAGTCATGGTATTCCTGCAAACAGGTTCTCCATGACTAAAATCCAATGATAGCGATAAAAATAGCATGACATCTGCCATGCGTTCTCATCTAATCTAAATATATAGTATTTGCGAATCGTATTGCATAACGGATAAAAGGACAGACTTCAAGAAGGAAATGACTGTCACCACAACTATTGAATTAGTTCTGTTCTCCATTCACAACACTTAACATACAAATACCTCGTTTCGCAATAATATAGTCATCATATATGATACATAAAGTCTTGTCAAGGGAACATATGTTTGTTATAATAAAAAGTGGAGGATACTTTTTATGGAACAGATGAACTTATTTGACAATAGAGAACAGAGTATTCCGCTTGCAAGTCGTCTGCGCCCACAGAAATTGGAAGATTTTATTGGGCAGGAGCATTTGCTTGGAAAAGGGAAGATGCTGCGCAATCTGATTGAGCAGGACCAGATTTCTTCGATGATATTCTGGGGGCCGCCAGGTGTGGGGAAGACGACACTTGCCAGTATTATTGCAGGCAGAACCAAAGCAAATTTTATTAATTTCAGTGCAGTGACCAGTGGCATTAAAGAAATTAAGGAAGTGATGAGCCAGGCGGAAATCAGCCGACAGATGGGTATTCGCACCGTTCTCTTTGTGGATGAAATCCATCGTTTCAACAAGGCACAGCAGGATGCTTTTCTACCTTATGTAGAGAAAGGAAGTATTCTACTTATTGGTGCAACGACAGAGAATCCTTCTTTTGAAGTCAATGCTGCGTTATTGTCCAGATGCCGGGTGTTTGTGCTGAAGGCATTGGAAGAGAAGGACATTGTGAAGCTCTTGCAAAATGCTTTGCAAAATCCGGCCGGGTTCGGGCAACAGAAGATAGAAATCAGGATGGAACAGTTGCAGGCAATCGCTGTATTTGCGAACGGCGATGCCAGAATGGCACTGAATACGCTTGAGATGGCGGTTCTCAATGGCGACATACAGCCGGATGGCAGTATAATTGTGACAGATGAGGGGATGGCACAATGTATCAACCGGAAATCTTTATTGTATGACAAGGCGGGTGAGGAGCATTACAACCTGATATCCGCACTTCACAAATCGATGCGAAACAGCGATCCGGATGCTGCCATCTATTGGATGTGCCGGATGTTAGAAGGCGGAGAAAATCCGCTTTATATTGCAAGAAGACTGGTTCGGTTTGCCAGCGAAGATATTGGTATGGCAGACAGTCAGGCACTGCAGGTTGCGGTGGCAGCATATCAGGCATGTCACTTTCTTGGTATGCCGGAATGTGATGTGAATCTGACACATGCGGTAACCTATTTGTCCATGGCACCGAAATCCAATGCTTTATATCGGGCATGCGAGCAGTGTAAGGAGGATGTGCGGACAAAGCAGGCAGAGCCGGTTCCCTTATGGCTTCGGAATGCACCGACTAAACTAATGGAAGAACTAAAATATGGCGAAGGATATCAGTATGCCCACAATACGGAAGAAAAGTTAACCGGAATGGAATGCCTGCCGGAATCTATGAGGGGATGTCGCTATTATGAACCGACCACGCAGGGAGACGAGGCAGATGTGAAGGTAAGACTGGAAGAAATAAGAGCCTGGAAGCGGCACAAGGCAGAGGAAAAGGCAAATGAAAGTAAATAAAAGATAAGAAGAATAAGGAAAATGTCAAATTATACCTTGAAAAAATCAGATAAATATGCTATAGTGATTTAAACCGTTGAAGCGGAGATAAAGGTAGTTATGCTCCTACAGAGAGCCCATGGTGCTGTGAATTGGGTGGAAAACAGATTATCAAATGGACCGCGGAGGGTGCAGTCAAATGTATTTTTATACAGAGTATTCTGCAACGTGTCAGCATACGTCAGTTGCTAAGGGTATGTTTGTATCCTACAGAGTGCGTAGCCATAGGCTACGAATCAAGGTGGCATCGCGGATAAAGAATTTATTCGTCCTTGACAGAAACATAGATTCTGTCTGGGGCGTTTTTTATTGGACACTTTCCGGACAATACAGCAAACAGAGCGCTTTGTAAGGAGGTAGTACCATGATTAAGGAAGCGATTGTAAAGATTGTAGACAAACAGGATTTAACGTATGACGAGGCGTATGAGGTAATTAATGAAATTATGTCCGGTCAGACAACACCAACACAGAATGCAGCTTTTTTGGCAGCATTGTCAACCAAAAGTACCAAAGCGGAAACGATAGATGAAATTTCCGGTTGTGCGGCAGCTATGAGAGATCATGCTATCAAGGTTGAAAACGATATGGATTTATTGGAAATTGTTGGAACGGGCGGTGATAATTCCAACAGCTTTAATATTTCAACGACAACAGCTTTTGTAGCAGCATCCGCGGGAATCAAAGTGGCAAAGCATGGAAATCGTGCGGCATCTTCGAAATGCGGTACTGCTGACTGCTTAGAGGCCCTGGGAGTTAATATTAATTTGGAGCCGGAAAAATGTATTTCTTTATTAAACGAAGTAGGTTTCTGCTTCCTATTTGCGCAGAAATACCATACTTCTATGAAGTATGTCGGACCAATCCGAAAGGAACTCGGTATTCGTACGGTTTTCAATATTTTAGGACCGCTTACCAATCCGGCAAGTCCGAAAAGGCAGTTGCTTGGCGTATATGATGAGTCTTTGGTAGAGCCTTTGGCACAGGTGCTTATCAAGCTTGGTGTGAGACGTGGTATGGTTGTCTACGGACAGGAAAAGCTGGATGAAATTTCTTTGTGTGCACCGACTACGGTTGCGGAGATTAAAGATGATACCTATCAGTTATATGAAATTACACCGGAACAGTTTGGCTTGGAACGTTGTACACCGGCAGATTTAACCGGAGGGGCACCGGAGGAGAATGTAGCCATTATTAAGGCAATTTTGCAAGGGGAAAAAGGTCATAAGAGAGATGCAGTGTTACTTAATGCGGGAGCAGCCTTATATATTGGCGGTAAAGCAGAGAGTATGGCAGAGGGAATCAAAATGGCTGGAGAATTACTTGATTCGGGCAGGACACTTGCTACATTGGAAGCGATTATTGAAGCAACCAACCGCCCATAAAACCATAAGAAATATGATAAGCGAGAGGAACACGTTACCATGATTAAAATATGGCAGCGTGTTCTTTTTATGTGATAGGAAAATGCGCGGACAAGAAAGTAGTCATAAGTTGGACAACATTTCATATATTAGGATAAGGAGGCGGGAGCCATGAAAAAAGAAGACCTATTACATATTTTCCCGGACTTCATGCGACCAAAGTGGGTGAACGTCCTGGAAAAAGCTGATAGACTGCAAGAGATTCGGCTTCGGATTCATCAGCCGGTAACGGTACTTTTGGAAAATGAAGAATGGTTTTTGGCAGAGGAAGGAACGCTTACCAGGGATATTAAACATGCCGTATTTAGTACGGAAAGGGAATTAGAAGCATTGTTTGCACATATCTGTCAATATTCTGTTTATGCTTTTGCAGATGAAATCAGACAAGGTTTTATAACGATTCAGGGAGGACACAGAATCGGGTTGTCCGGACAGGTTATATTGGAGAATCAAAAGGAAATCAGAAATATCAAATATATCAGATATTTAAATATTCGTATAGCACATGAGGTAAAAGGGGTATCGGATAAAATTTTACCATTTCTTTATTCGGAAGGAGATGTATTAAATACGTTGCTTATTTCACCGCCGGGGTGTGGAAAAACGACAATGCTGCGGGATCTGGTCCGGAATTTTTCCAAAGGGAATCCTTATGGAGCAGGAAAAAATGTGGGTGTGGTAGATGAACGTTCGGAAATTGCCGGAAGTTTTTTAGGTATACCGCAAAATGATATCGGGATTCGTACGGATATTATGGATGCCTGTCCAAAACAGGAAGGAATGATGATGCTGATTCGTTCCATGGCGCCGGATATCCTTGCTGTTGATGAACTTGGAAACAGCGGAGATATCGAAGCAATGCATCAGGTAATACGATGCGGCTGTAAAATGCTTGCAACGATTCATGGCCTTTCTCTGGAGGAGGTATACAGGAAGAGGTATATGCGGGAAGTGATGGAGGAACAGCTTTTTGAACGGTATCTGGTGCTGGGAAAGAAAAATAACAAGTGTGTTGTAATGGGGATTTATGATAAAGAGAGGAACTTATGTTCAAACTGGCAGGAATAATATTGTTGATGACCGGATGTATCGGTTTAGGAATCGGCAGAGTAAAAGATGAGAAAAGAAGGATACTTGAACTGCATCAGATAAAACGGATTATTTTAAGGATACAGAATGAAATAGTATATGGGAAAAGGACCTTGCCGGAAATCTGTTTTTTGTTGGGAAAGTATATGGAAGAACCGTATCAGAGTATTTTCTCATCACTGTATCAGAAACAAAAAGAGAACAGCGGCTATGTGTTGGAAAAACTATGGAAAGAACAAATGGAAGAAGGAATGAAGGAACTACCTCTGAAAAAAGATGAGAAAGACATTTTGCGTAATCTTCCGGAGCATCTTGGCATACAGGATGAAACAATGCAGGCGGCGGATATCGGACAATCCATGGATATGCTTCAGGAGAGAATAAAGCAAGCGGAAGCCGGGTATGAGAATAAAGCCAGGGTTATTATGAGCATCAGCGTCATGGCAGGATTGTTTATTAGCATTTTATTAATTTGAAAATACATAAGGGGGAAAAATGGGCGTTAGTCTTATTTTTAAAATTGCAGCAGTAGGTATATTGGTAACGATATTAAGTCAGATATTGAAGCATAGCGGAAGAGAAGAACATGCCTTTCTCATCAGCCTTGCCGGTTTGATTCTGGTGCTGACATGGATTATTCCGTATATCTATGATTTGTTTATGATGATTCAAGATTTATTTTCGATTTAATTTTGGTTTATAGAGAAGAGAGGACAGGCTGGTATTATGGATATTATTAAAATTGGATTAATTGGTTTGACGGGAGTGCTGATTGCCGTACCGTTAAAAAGCTATAAAACAGAATATGGAGTTTATATCAGCCTGGCAGTATGCCTGTTGCTTTTAACTTATGCAGTTAACTACTTTACACAAATCATAAGTGGAATGGAAAGTCTTGAAGGTTTACTGGGAGATAATTTCCATTATCTGACGGTACTTTTTAAAGCAGTTGGTGCGGCTTATATCTGTGAGTTTTGTTCCGGTATATGTAAGGATGCAGGTTATAACGGAATTGCAGGGCAGGTTGAAACGATGGGAAAAATATATATCTTATTAATCGGTATGCCGGTATTAGTTGCTTTGATGGAAAGTATTCAGAAAATCGCAGGATAGAAAAAAATATGAGAAGAAAAACTACATTTTTTTCCCTTGTTTTGTTTGGACTCCTTTTGTGGAGCTTCCCTATGGTTGTCCAGGCGGAAGAGGATAAAGATATATGGCAGGAAATGAAGTTAGAAGAAGTGGAAGAATCTTTTCAAAATTTATATCCGGAATATCAATTTGATGGAAAGCAAGTGTTATCTTTAATTGTAAAAGGTAAAATAACAGAGGCACTCAAGCTCCTTGCATCTGAGTTTAAGGAGACAATAAAAGCACAGACAGGAGAAATCAAGAGCCTTTTTGTTATGATTCTTCTTTTGGGCATTACGGCTGCTTTGTTTTCCAACTTTGCAGATATTTTTCAGAATCATCAGGTATCGGATATTGCATTTTATTTTATTTACCTTTTGTTAATTACCGTTTTGTTAAAAGTATTTGAGAATGCATCGGGAATTGTGAAAGAAATGTTAAGTCAGCTTACAACCTTTATACAATTATTTATTCCGGCCTATCTTCTGTCAGTAGTAACTGCGGCGGGAACGGTTTCGGCTTCCGGTTATTATCAGCTTTTTATGGTTGTTGTCTATCTGATTGAAAAATGTTATTTAAGCCTGTTGCTTCCTACTATTTATTGTTTTGTCCTGTTAAGTGTTATCAATGGTATCTGGATGGAAGAAAAGTTAAATCTGCTGCTGGATTTTCTACAGAAAATTGTGGAAGGTAGTGTGAAAATAACAATTGGTATTATTACTGGTTTTGGTCTTCTGCAGTCTATGATTTCGCCGATTCTGGATGCATTAGAATCTTCGGCATTCAAAAAGGCAGTATCTGTGATTCCGGGAATCGGCAATCTGACCGAAGGAATGTTTGAAATGGTAATTGGCTCGGCTGTTCTTATCAAAAACAGTATTGGCGTTTTTATTACCCTTATTATGCTTTTTGTATGTGCGTTGCCAATCATAAAGTTACTTTTGCTGGCAGGAGCATTAAAATTAGGGGCAGCTTTGATTGGAATTGTCAGTGATAAAAGAATGACCAACTGTGCAAACCGGGTAGGAGATGGAAGTCTTTTGCTTTTAAAGGTGGCCTTATCCGCCATTGGGCTGTTCCTTATCAGCGTTGCTATGATAGCTGGTTCTACTAATCGGGGGATGTAATGAATACTATAGTGGAAATGATTCAGAAAATCGGAATATTTATGCTTGCGGCGCAGGCCGTTATTCATTTTGCTCCGGGACAGAAATATGAAAAATATATGAAACTGATTGTCGGCATCATGATTTTACTGCAATTTGTTGCGGCTGTCAGGCATCTGTTTGTGGGAGAAGAAGCAAATGAAATAACAGGGTGGCTGGATGGAGAACTGTTACAAGGATGGGATAGTCTGGAACCGGAAAAGGGGATATCGTTCTCGACCGATGAGGCACTGAATGTTGAAGCAACGGCATTGTCACAATTAGAAAACGAAATTAAATCGAAATTAAATAATTCAATCTCAAAAGAAAAATATGAAATAACAGATGTTACCATTTCGCTGAAAGAGAAGGAACTTGCTATGGTTCGGATTGAGATGCAACAGAATGAGAAAGCGACAGAAACGGAATCAGCATCTGATAAAGAAAAAGACAATATTGAAACAATAAAGGTAGAAACGATAAAGGTAGAGCCGATTGTCACAAAAAATGCTTCATCAGAAAAAAACATAAGTCAAAGCAGGGAGGAAGCGGACAAAAATACAGTACTGCAGTTTCGTAAGCAGTTTAGTGAGATACTTGGAATCCAGGAAGAAAAGGTGGAGGTAATCGTGTATGGAAACGGTTAAAACAATGTTTCGGAAGCTGACTGACGGGAAAAAATTAAGAAAGGATCAACTGCTTTTGATGGTGCTATCCGGCATTTTATTATGTGTTATTGCTTTACCGGTCAAAGAAAAAAATACGACTGATTCGGGGATTAAGTCCGATATATCGAACAGTGCTTATGATACAGTGGATAATCATAAGCAGGAAGTCTCTTCATATACGGAATACTGGGAAGAAAGGCTCGAACAGTCTTTATCTGACATAGAGGGTGCAGGAAAAGTAGAAGTATTAATTGCTTTAAAGGAATCGGAAGCAACCGTATTAGAAAAGGATGTACCGGAGGAAATCAGTGAAACAACGGAAACAGATGCGGAGGGTGGAAAACGTACAATTATAGAGAAAAAACTAGAGGAGACAACTATTTATACCGTTAATGAAGCGGGACAGAATGTGCCATATGTCAGTAAGATTATACAACCTGTTGTAGAGGGTGTGGTCGTAATTGCGCAGGGAGGAGATTCTGAAATTGTAAAACAAAATATTATTGATGCAATTCAGGTATTATTTGGGCTTGATACGAATAAGATAAGAGTAGTAAAAATGAATGCCAAAAAGGAATAAAGGGGAGAATGGTTTTGAAAAATATGATTAAGAAGAATCAGGTAATGATTACGGCACTGGCAATTATGATTGCGGTTGCGGGTTATCTGAATTTCGCGGGGACAAAAGTTACGGATGAAGAAATTATGTCAGTGAATGGTGAAATTGAGACAGATGATATGGGAAATCTGGCAATAACAGATGAAGAAACAGATTATAGTGCGTTATTGGACTTGTCGGAAGAGGATCTTGAACAGGCATCGGGTGATATTGAAAGTCTGGACAGTGATATAGAGATGTCCAGTACGGAAACGATGGAAGATGCAGTAGCAGAGACCGTCAATGACGAATTGATGGAGGACGAAGTGCCGGGAGAGGCCGTTTTTACAACCTCATCGGGAATCTCAACGTTATCCGGAGCGAAGCTGCAGAAAGAGCAGACAAGAGCACAGAATAAGGAAACACTTCTGGAGATTATCAATAATGCCAATATTAGTGAAACGCAGAAGCAGGAAGCAGTCAACAGTATGATTTCCATGACGGATATTGCAGAAAAGGAAACTGCCGCCGAGATTCTGCTGGAAGCGAAAGGGTTCAATGATGCTATCGTCAGTATTGACGGGGAAAGTGTGGATGTTGTTATTAATACACCGGAACTGACGGAAGCACAGCGTGCGCAGATTGAAGATATTGTTATCCGCAAAACCGGTGTCAGTGCCGATTCTATTATTATCAGTACCGTAAATGCAAATTAGATGCACGCAAAGCGGTATTTATGATATAATAAACGCAAACTTGGCAGCTTGCGCTGCAAGAATGATTTTGATTTTGGAGGCAAAAGATGAAAAGAATTTTTTTAATTGTATTAGATAGTTTCGGAATAGGAGAAATGGAGGATGCTGCTGAATATGGTGATAAAGGAACCAATACCCTGCGTTCTGTATCCTCCAGTGCCTATTTCCATATGCCCAATATGGGAAAAATGGGACTTTTCAATTTAGATGGCGTAAACAGTGGAGAAAAAGTGGAGCAGCCGACGGCCAGAATAGCTCGTATGAAGGAAGCTTCCAAGGGGAAAGATACTACGATAGGACATTGGGAGATTGCGGGTATTATTTCAAAGAAACCGTTGCCGACCTATCCGAATGGATTCCCGGAGGAAGTACTGGATGCATTCAGCCGTATGACAGGCAGAGGTGTTTTGTGCAATCTGCCGTATTCAGGAACAGAGGTTATTAAGGACTACGGAGATGAGCATGTGAAAACCGGAAAACTGATTGTGTATACTTCAGCAGATAGTGTATTTCAGATTGCTGCACATGAGGATGTTGTTCCAGTTGAAACGTTATATGAATACTGTCGTATGGCACGAGAAATTCTGCAGGGAGAGCATGGTGTCGGAAGAGTGATAGCAAGACCGTTTATCGGAGCAGACGGGAACTATACAAGAACACCCAAACGGCACGATTTTTCACTGGAGCCGCCGGCAGTTACGATGTTAGACCAATTGAAAGAGGCAGGGAAAACGGTTATTTCTGTTGGAAAAATTAAGGATATTTTTGCCGGTAAAGGTATTACGGAATTTACCTATACCAAGGGCAATGAAGAAGGTATTGCGAAAACATTAGAGTATCTTGACAAAGATTTTGAAGGATTATGCTTTGTCAATCTGGTAGATTATGATATGCTGTATGGGCACCGGAATGATATTGACGGGTATGCGAAGGCTCTTGCTTATTTTGATGACAAGCTTCCGGAAATCTGCGGAAAGCTTCGGGAGGATGATATTCTGATGATTACGGCTGACCATGGCTGTGATCCAGGCTATACGGTTTCTACCGATCATTCGAGAGAACATACACCATTTTTGATGTATGGCACGAAAATTGAGCCGGAGAACCTGGGCACGAGAAATACCTTCGCAGATATCGGTGCTACGGTACTGGATTATTTCGACATAAGACCGGAATTTACCGGAATATCAATGCTTTAAACTTGGAGGATAAGAACGTGGGCAATTATGCAGACGAAATTAACAAAAGAAGAACTTTTGCGATTATTTCACATCCGGATGCGGGTAAGACAACCCTTACCGAAAAATTTTTATTATATGGCGGAGCTATTAACCTGGCCGGAAGCGTGAAAGGAAAGGCAACTGCAAGACACGCTGTATCGGACTGGATGGAAATTGAAAAAGAGAGAGGTATTTCCGTTACTTCTTCCGTATTACAGTTTCAATATGATGGTTTCTGCATCAACATTCTCGATACACCGGGACATCAGGATTTTTCAGAGGACACATATCGTACCCTGATGGCGGCAGATTCTGCCGTTATGGTTATTGATGCTTCCAAGGGTGTTGAAGCACAGACCAGAAAGCTGTTCAAGGTTTGTGTGATGCGTCAGATTCCGATTTTTACTTTCATAAATAAAATGGATCGGGATGCCAATGATACCTTTGAACTTCTGGATGAAATTGAGAAGGAACTGGGTATTGCAACTTGTCCGATGAACTGGCCGATAGGATCCGGCAAGGAGTTTAAAGGGGTATATGACAGGGAAACAAAGAGCGTAGTAACTTATTCAGATACAGAAAAAGGTACGAAGGAAGGGCTTGCAACTCTTATTCCGGTTACAAATGAGGACGAGCTGGTGGCACATATCGGAGAAAACTTTAAAGAACAGCTGTTTGATGAAATTGATTTGTTAGATGGTGCCAGTGCAGAGTACGATCTTGAACAAATTCGCGCAGGTAAGCTGACACCGGTTTTCTTTGGTTCTGCTTTAACGAATTTTGGAGTGGAAATCTTTTTGCAGCATTTTTTAAAGATGACAACACCACCACTGCCGAGGAAAGCAGATATTGGACTGATTGATCCGGTGGAAAACAATTTTTCTGCTTTTGTATTCAAAATTCAGGCGAATATGAACAAAGCGCATCGTGACAGGGTGGCTTTTATGCGTATCTGTTCCGGTAAGTATGATGCTGCGATGGAAGTGAAGCACGTACAGGGTGGTAAGGTGATGAGGTTGTCCCAGCCACAGCAGATTATGGCTGATGAACGAAAGATATTAACGGAGGCATATGCAGGCGATATTATCGGTGTCTTTGATCCGGGTATTTTTTCAATCGGAGATACAATCTGTATGCCGAAAGAGCAGTTTGAATATGAAGGGATCCCTACTTTTGCACCGGAGCATTTTGCAAGAGTACGTCAGCTTGATACGATGAAAAGGAAGCAGTTTGTCAAAGGAATTACACAGATTGCACAGGAAGGTGCCATTCAGATTTTTCAGGAATTCAATACCGGTATGGAAGAAATCATAGTTGGTGTCGTTGGTGTCTTACAGTTTGATGTTTTGAAATACAGGCTGGAGAATGAGTATAACGTAGAAATCCGTCTGGAAAATCTTCCTTATGAATATATTCGCTGGATTGAAAACAAAGATATTGATTTAGACAGGCTGACAGGAACCTCAGATATGAAGAAAATTAAAGACCTGAAGGGAAATCCGCTGTTATTGTTTGTGAATCAGTGGAGTATCGGTATGACCGAAGAAAGGAATGAAGGTCTGATACTTTCTGAATTTGGAAGGAATTAAAGCGTTCATGAAGAAAACTTTTATCTTGTTGATGAGTATGCTGTTTTTGACAGGAACTCTGGCTTATGTGGCATATGTAAATGATTTTATAGAATTGCCGTATCCGCAGACGGATAAGGAAAACGTAAGTGAACTGATTTCGCAAAATTCTCCTGCGAATCAGTCGACAGACAATTATGCAGTTTCTGAAGAAACGGTACAGATAGAAGAAAATCATTCCGATCTTTCGGTTACGGTGTCGGGAAGTCAGGATTCTGTGAAAGTGTTTCAGGAAGAAGAAAGTTCTCTGCTGGAAGATAAACAGCAGGAAAGATATTCTTATAGCAGACTGACTCCTGAGGAACAAAATCTTTATAATGAAATATTATGGGCAATTTTGGAATATCAGGAAAATGTTACTTTGTCTACACTGGATAATAATGAAATTTTCAAGGTGTTCCAGTGTGTACTAAACGACCATCCTGAAATTTTCTATGTGGATGGATATACTTATACACAATATACTTTAGCAGATGCTTTGAAAAAAATAACATTTACTGCAAACTATAGTCTCAGCCAGGAAGAAAAAGAACAAAGACAGCAGGAAATTGACAATTATGTAAACCAATGCATCGGAGGTATGCCGCAGGGAGCGGATGAATATACCAGAGTAAAATATATTTATGAATATTTAATAGAACATACAGAGTATGATGCGGAGGTAGAAGACAACCAGAATATATGCTCGGTTTTTTTGGACGGAAGATCCGTATGTCAAGGATATGCCAAAGCCACACAATATCTGCTGGAAAAGGTAGGTATTCCGGCAACGCTTATTTTGGGAACCGTCAAAGGCGGAGAAGGACATGCATGGAATCTGGTTAAAATTGACGGTGCATGGTATTATGTGGATACAACATGGGGTGATGCTTCCTATCAGGCAATCAGTGAAACGGATTCTTATCCGGAACAGAAAACCCCTGTCATCAACTATGATTATCTGTGTGTCACGACAGAGCAACTTTGTAAAACTCATACGATTGATAATGTGGTAGAGCCACCATTGTGTGATTCCATGGAAGATAATTATTATGTCAGAGAAGGGTTGTATATTACTTCAGTGGACGAGGAACAATTGACATGTATTTTCCAGAATAGCTATGAAGCAGGGGATACATTTGTGACCTTAAAGTGTTCATCGCTTGATATTTACAATGAATTGAAAGAAATGCTGATTACCAATCAGGCAATTTTCCGGTATTTAAATTGTCCGGATAAAGTCGTGTCCTATACGAATGATGAGAAGCAGTATACAATGAGTTTCTGGCTATAAGATTTGGGATAGGACTATGCAAAAAAAAGAAATTTTGGTATACTAAATCCAAATGGATAGCACCCTGAAGAAAGCGGAGGAAGATTACTATGGAACAGGAATTTGGCAGAAACACATATATTTTACAGGAAGATGAGAAAATTGGTTCAGTTAAGATTGCGGATGATGTGGTTGCTATGATTGCAGCTCTGGCAGCAATGGAAGTAGATGGTGTTGCAGATATGTCCGGCAATATGACAAATGAGCTTTTGAGCAGAGTTGGCGTAAAAAGTAATACAAAAGGCGCAAGAGTAGAGGTGCTGCAGAAAAAAGTAAAAGTAGATTTGGCTATTACAATGGAATATGGTTTTAATATTCCGGCAACCTGTCAGAAAGTTCAGGCAAAAGTAAAGAATGCGGTAGAAAATATGACCGGTTTAGAAGTAACCGATGTAAATATCAGAATTGCAGGCATTAATGTAACGAAAGAAAAATAGATCGAAGTAGGAGTAAAAATGAGCAGAAGAGAGTTGAGAGAGCAGATATTTAAGCTGCTGTTTCGTATAGAGTTTAACAGTCCGGAGGAAATGCCGGAACAGGAAAAGCTTTTTTTTGAAGATGATTGTGAAGCGGATGAGGAAGATACAGAATATATATCTTCCAAATACCAGAAAATTGCGGCAAAAATCGAAGAAATAGATAAAGTGCTGAATGAAAAGGCTGAAAACTGGGATACCGGCAGAATGGGGAAGGTAGATTTGACCATTCTCAGACTGGCTGTTTATGAAATCGCTTATGACGAAGATGTGCCAACCAGTGTAGCAATTAATGAAGCGGTGGAATTGGCGAAGAAATTTGGACAGGATGCCTCCGCAGGATTTGTGAATGCAATTTTAGCAAAATTTGCATAAATTACAGGTGTTATTATGCAGAATGTGTATACCGTAGCACAAGTAAATTCTTACATTAAAAATATGTTCACGCAGGATTTTATGTTGCAATCCCTTTCCGTCAAAGGGGAAGTGAGTAATTGCAAATATCATTCTTCTGGACATATTTATTTTACCTTAAAGGATGCAAAAGGTACAATAGCATGTGTTATGTTTGCTGGTAACAGAGGTGGTCTGAAGTTTCAGATGAAAGAAGGCCAGCAGGTAGTTGTAAACGGCAGTGTTGATGTATATGAACGGGATGGAAAATACCAGCTTTATGCCAGAGAAATAAAGCAGGATGGTGCCGGAGCATTATATGAGCACTTCGAGCGGCTGAAATTGGAATTGGAAGAACGAGGCATGTTTTCAGGAGAGTATAAGCAGCCAATTCCGAAATATGTCCGCACGCTTGGAGTTGTTACTGCACCGACCGGAGCGGCAGTCCAGGATATTATACAGATTGCCACAAGAAGAAATCCATATGTGCAGATTATTCTGTATCCAGCCATTGTACAGGGCGATATGGCAGTTCCCAGTATCATCAATGGTATTCATGCAATGGAACGTTATCAGGTGGATACCATTATTGTCGGCAGAGGTGGTGGTTCTATAGAAGATTTATGGGCATTTAATGAAGAAGCAGTCGCACAGGCAATTTTTGACTGCCCGATTCCGATTATTTCTGCAGTGGGACATGAAACAGATACTACGATTGCGGATTTTGTGGCGGATTTGAGAGCACCGACACCATCAGCTGCAGCAGAACTGGCAGTCTATGATGTGGAGCAGTTACAGGAGAAAATAAATGAGTATGCATATACTTTGCAGCATTTGTGTAGAAATCGGATAGGGGGATTTCGGAACCGGCTGGAGCATTACCGGATGCAGTTAAAATATTTAAGTCCGGCCAACCAAATCCGGGAAAAAAGAACTTATCTGATGAAATTGGAAGAAACGCTGCAAAATGATATGACACAAAAAATAGCAGATAAGAGGCATAAGATGGCAATCCTGATTGAGCAGATGAATGGTTTGTCCCCACTATTAAAGTTAAATCAAGGCTATTCTTATGCAGCAGATAAAGAGGGCAGGACGATATCCCGAATCGAGCAGGTAAAACCGGAGGATGAATTACAGGTGTATGTGAAAAACGGCAGGATTCTGACGAAGGTAGTAGAAAGCCGGACAATAACATGGGAGGTGCCGCATGAGTAAGAAAGAGCCAGAAGAAAATCTTTCTCTGGAAGAGGCGTTTGAACAGATTGAAGATATGATTGAGCGTTTAGAGGAGGAAGAGATTACTCTAGAAGATTCTTTTCGTGCTTATCAGGAAGGAATGAAACTGTTGAAATATTGTGATGAAAAGATTGACCGGGTAGAAAAACAGGTCTTAAAAATTAACGAAGATGGTGAATTGGATGAATTTTAACGAAGCATTACAGGAAAAAACAGAACAGATGGAAGCGGTTTTAAAAGCATTTTTGCCGGAAGAAGATGGTTTTCAGAAAACCGTAATGGAGGCAATGAATTATTCTGCCCTGGCCGGTGGGAAAAGACTTCGACCGATGTTAATGGCAGAAACGAATAGAATGTTCGGCGGAAAAGGGGAAATGCTTGAACCATTTATGGCAGCATTGGAAATGATACATAACTATTCCCTTGTACATGACGATTTACCTGCAATGGATAATGATGAATACAGGCGGGGCAGAAAAACAACTCATGTCGTTTATGGAGAGGGAATGGCAGTACTGGCAGGCGATGGATTACTCAACTATGCTTTTGAAACAGCCTGTAAGGCTTTTACAAAGGCAGAAACCTTAGAGGACTATCAAAGAGTTGCCAAAGCACTTACGGTACTTGGCAGGAAAGCCGGTATTTATGGAATGATAGGTGGTCAGTGCGTCGATATCGAAGCAGAAGAAAAACCGGACGAAGTAACGGAAGAGGTTCTGCTTTTCATTCATGAACATAAGACTGCTGCACTTATCCAGTGTGCAATGATGATTGGTGCTATTTTGGCTGGTGCGACGGAAGAACAGGTTGCGTTAATGGAAAAGTGTGCCTATAATATCGGAATTGCTTTTCAGATACAGGACGATATTTTAGATGTGACAAGCAGCTTAGAGGTGCTTGGTAAACCAATCGGAAGCGATGAAAAAAATCATAAAACAACTTATGTTACGCTGCATGGATTGGAAGAATCAAAGGAGAAGGTGGAAGCATTATCCAATGAGGCGATACAGATTTTGATGTCTTTCCCGGAGCGAAATGCATTTTTGGAGAAACTGGTGGAACAGTTAATTTACAGAGAAAAATAAAAGGGGAATATCATGTTTCTGGAGAAAATAGAGAAAACCAATGATATAAAGGAAATCGGAGCAGAAAATTACGAGGCACTGGCAGAAGAAATCAGGCAGTTCCTGATACAGTCTATCAGTGTGACCGGTGGGCATCTGGGTTCTAATCTGGGAGCCGTAGAATTGACGATGGCTTTGCATCTGTCCTTGAATTTACCGGAAGATAAAATTATATGGGATGTAGGGCATCAGTCTTATACGCATAAGATATTGACCGGAAGAAGGGATGGCTTTGTCAATTTGCGGAAATATGGCGGTATGAGCGGATTTCCGAAGCGGAAGGAAAGTGAGTGCGACTGTTTTGATACCGGACACAGTTCAACTTCTATTTCAGCAGGACTTGGTATGGTTAAGGCAAGGGATATTAAGGGTGAGAAAAATACGATTGTATCGGTAATCGGCGATGGTTCTCTGACCGGTGGTATGGCTTATGAGGCTTTAAACAATGCTTCCCGACTGGAAACGAATTTTATTATTATCCTGAATGATAATAATATGTCTATTTCGGAGAATGTCGGCGGTGTTTCCAAATATCTGAATAATATCCGGACTGCGGACATGTATCTGGATTTAAAGGAAGGGGTATATAATTCACTGCATGGCAAGTCAAAATACGGAGATAAGGTAGTTTCTCAGATTCGTCGTGCCAAAAGCAGTTTTAAACAGCTTGTTGTACCGGGGATGTTTTTTGAAGATATGGGGATTACCTATCTTGGACCGGTTGACGGTCATGATATTCCGGCAATGATGCATATGCTAAAGGAAGCAAAAAAGATAAAAGGAGCTGTGCTTGTACATGCCATAACACAGAAGGGAAAAGGCTATGGGCCGGCAGAGCGGCATCCGGCAAGATTTCATGGGGCAGAACCGTTTGATATTGAAACCGGTATTCCGAGCAAACCGAGAACCAAAGCTAATTATACGGATATTTTTTCAACGGTTATGTGTAAACTGGGGCAGCGGGATGAGAACGTAGTTGCGATTACTGCAGCAATGCCGGATGGTACGGGACTCAAACGTTTCCGTAATATGTATCCGGATCGTTTCTTTGATGTGGGCATTGCAGAAGAACATGCGGTTACTTTTGCGGCAGGACTGGCAGCAGGAGGACTGAAACCGATTGTAGCGATTTATTCTTCTTTCCTGCAAAGAGCTTATGACCAGATATTACACGATGTCTGTATTCAGAATCTTCCGGTTGTTTTTGCAATCGACCGGGCCGGATTAGTTGGAAGTGATGGAGAAACTCATCAGGGAATTTTTGATTTATCCTACCTTTCTTCTATTCCGAATATGCATATCATGGCACCCAAGAATAAATGGGAGCTTTCGGATATGATTAAATTTGCGGTGGCCTTTGAAGCACCGATTGCCATCCGTTATCCGAGGGGAGAAGCTTTTGACGGATTAAAGGATAACAGAGAACCAATTTCTTATGGAAAAAGTGAAAGCATTTATGAGGAAGAGGATATTGCTCTTTTTGCGGTAGGAAGTATGGTGAAGGTGGCTCTTGAGGTACGAGGACAGCTTAAGGATATGGGATATTCCTGTTCTTTAACGAATGCCCGTTTTGTAAAGCCTATTGATGAAAAAGCGATTGAAGAGGCCTGCAAGGAACACAAACTGATTGTAACGATGGAAGAAAATGTGGCAAGCGGCGGTTATGGTGAAAAGGTAAGAGAGTATGTTGATTCACTGAATGCAGCAACAAAAGTGTTAAATATTGCCATTCCCGATGAATATGTAGAGCATGGTAATGTAGAATTATTAAAGCAGGAAGTCGGAATTGATGCCGATTCTATTGTGAAAAAAGTTGTTACTGCATATATCGGATTATAATTTTATCATATGAAATTTTTTGACTTTATTTCTTATAACTATAACTAAAAATGTAAATGGAAAGCAGATAGAAACAGAATAAAAGAATGAAAGAGCGATTAGATGTTTTACTGGTAAAGCAGGGATTTGCACCTTCCAGAGAGAAAGCAAAAGCAATTATTATGACAGGAAATGTTTTTGTGGATGGACAACGAGAGGATAAAGCCGGTACTACTTTTGAAGAAGAAAAAGTTCATATTGAAGTAAAAGGCGCAGCGCCTAAGTATGTAAGCCGCGGTGGATTGAAGCTGGAGAAAGCGATGGCAGAATTCACGATTTCTCTTGAAAAAGCAATCTGTATGGATATTGGAGCTTCTACCGGCGGTTTTACGGACTGTATGCTACAAAACGGTGCAAACAGAGTTTATTCCGTTGATGTGGGACATGGGCAACTTGCATGGAAATTACGGAATGACGAACGTGTAGTTTGTATGGAAAAAACAAATTTCCGTTATATGCAGCCGGAGGATATCCCGGACAGACTGGATTTTGCCTCAGTGGATGTTTCTTTTATTTCTCTTACCAAGATTCTGATTCCGGCACGCAATCTTTTAACGGAAAAAGGACAGATGGTATGTCTGATTAAACCTCAGTTTGAAGCCGGTAAGGATAAGGTTGGCAAAAAAGGTGTCGTAAGGGAACCGGAGATTCACAGAGAGGTTGTAGAAAAAATTATATCTTACGCGGATATGATTGGTTTTGAAATCAGAGGCCTGACATTTTCACCGATTAAAGGGCCGGAAGGAAACATCGAATATCTGGTTTATCTGGAAAAAAAGGAACAGATTGCCGATGAAATTCTGGCACTTACCGAAGCAGAGGCAGAAAAGGCATTGCAGAATCTGTTGCATGAGAATATCGGAAAAGCTACAGAAGATGTGATGAAAGAGCAGATTGCAGTAACGGTACAAAAGGCACATCAGGGGTTGGATTAAGAAAATATGAAAAATTTTTTTCTGATTACAAATAAAGCAAAGGATCCGGAAGGAAAATATACAGGAAGAATTGCGGAGTATCTACATTCCCATGGTGCTTCGGTTTTCTGCATGGAAGATGGCAGACCGGAGAAAGCCGAAGAGATGAAAATTCCGGAGAAAATGGAATGCGCGATTGTACTTGGTGGGGATGGAACTTTGTTAAAAGCGGCAAGAGATATGATGGACAGCGACATTCCGCTTCTTGGTGTAAATCTGGGAACGCTGGGGTATCTGGCAGAGGTGGAAATTGTCAATATTGAAAAGGCGCTTGAAAGACTGCTTTGCGGAGAGTATATGCGGGAAGAAAGAATGATGCTTTCCGGTATGGTATGCCATGATGAAAAAGAGGAAACATTGAATTATGCTTTGAACGACATTGTAATTTCCAGATGTGGTTCCTTGCAGATTTTACAGTTTGACATTTATGTTAATGGAAAATTTCTAAACAGCTATAGTGCAGATGGTATGATTGTGGCAACTCCTACGGGTTCTACCGGTTACAATATGTCTGCAGGCGGCCCCATTGTGGAGCCGGGAGCAAGCTTACTTCTGCTGACACCGATTTGTCCCCATACACTCAATACAAGAAGTATTATCTTATCCCCCGAAGATGAGGTGACGATTAAAATACCTGAGGGAAGAGAGAAAGCAATACAGACAGTCGAAGCAAATTTTGATGGCACTCATAAGATTACTTTGAAAACGGGAGATAAAGTTGTTATAAAAAAAGCATCGAAAACAACAGGAATATTGAAATTGAACACAGAAAGCTTTTTAGAAATCCTGCATAAAAAGATGAGTGATTAATCGGACATTTGTAAGGATATTTAAATCGGGAGAAATAGATAATGAAAAAAAGCAGACATGCGAAAATCATTGAATTAGTTGACAGATATGAGATTGAAACACAGGAAGAACTGGCAGACAGGCTTCGGGCAGAAGGCTATCAGGTAACACAGGCAACAGTTTCACGAGATATCAGAGAATTGAAGTTATCCAAGATTGCCGGTGTAAACGGCAGGCAGAAGTATGTTGTATATGAAAAAGAAGACGTACATCTGGGAGACAAATACATTCGTGTTTTGAAAGATGGCTATGTTTCTATGGATATGGCACAGAATATTCTGGTAATGAAAACAGTATCTGGTATGGCAATGGCGGTTGCAGCAGCAGTAGATGCCATGAAAATGCATGAGATTGTCGGATGTATTGCGGGAGATGATACGATTATGATTGCAATCAGAACAGTAGAAGATACTTATGTCGTGATGGATAAGATAAAAAAACTAATCGGAAATTAGTTTGAAAGGCGCGGTTATTTTTATGTTAGTAAGTTTGCATGTGAAAAATCTTGCATTGATTGATGAAACAGAAGTATATTTCGGGAAAGGTCTGAATATACTGACGGGTGAAACGGGAGCCGGTAAGTCGATTATTATTGGTTCTGTTAATCTTGCACTTGGTGCCAAAGCAGATAAGGAAATGATTCGGACCGGAGCTGATTATGCGCTGGTGGAATTGATTTTTCAAATTGATAAGCAGGAACAGTTACAGGCAGTTAAGGCATTGGAACTGCCCGTTGAAGAAGATGGAACCATTATTTTGCAAAGAAGAATTATGCCGGGAAAATCTCTTTGCAAAGTGAACGGAGAAAGTGTCAGTGCCAGACAGGTTCGGACACTTTCCGAAATACTGATTGACATTCATGGACAGCATGAGCATCAGTCCCTGTTGCAGTCCTCAAAACAGTTGGAAATTCTGGATGAATATGCAGGAGATAATCTTGCACGTATAAAAGAAAAAATCAAAAAATGTTATGTAAACCACAGAGAGGTATTGAAAGAACTATCTGAAAATGATGTGGATGAAGATACCAGAAAAAGAGAAGCAGCACTTGCTGAGTTTGAGGTACAGGAAATTGAGCAGGCCGGTTTAAAACCGGAAGAAGATGTTGAATTGGAAAAATCTTATCAGAAGCTTGTTCATGCCCAGAAAATCCAAGAGGCGGTTACACTTTCTCATCAGATGAGCGGTTATGAAAACGGTGGCGCGGGAGACAGCATCGGCAGAGCACTACGGGAAATGAAGAGTGTTTCTTCCTATGATGAAACATTGCAGGAATTTGAAAAGCAACTGCTGGATATTGATAGTTTGCTTAACGATTATAACCGGGCGGCAGCAGATTATTTGTCAAATCTGGAATTTGACGGACAACTATTTGAAGAAATAGAGAAGCGGTTGGACATTATCAATCATTTGAAAGCGAAGTATGGTAGTACAATAGAAGAAATTCTGGCATATCAGGGAAAAATTCAGGAAAAGCTGGAGCAGTATCAGAATTTTGATGCATATAAGGAAAAATTGATACAAAAAGAAGCAACCTTCAGGAAAGAATTGCAAGAACTTTGTCAGGAAGCATCCCGAATTCGTAAAGAAAACGCCCACAATTTGGCAGAATCTATGAAAAATGCACTGATCGATTTAAATTTCCTGAATGTGGCATTTGAGATACAGGTACAGCCAAGGGAAGAAAAAACAGGTCCGGACGGCTATGATGAGGTAACGTTTATGATTTCCACGAATCCCGGAGAAGCACTCCGACCGCTTTCACAGGTTGCAAGCGGCGGCGAACTTTCCAGGATTATGCTTGCCTTAAAAACCGTATTGGCAGATAAAGATGCTATTGAAACTTTGATTTTTGATGAAATTGATACAGGCATCAGTGGTAAAACGGCATGGAAAGTTGCGGAAAAAATGGGAATTTTAGGTAAAGAGCATCAGCTAATCTGCATTACGCATCTGCCGCAGATTGCGGCGATGGCCGACACCCATTTCCGGATTGTTAAGACGGTAACCGGAGAGCATACCACAACACAGATTGAGGAGATGAAAGAAGAGGAGAGCGTAGAAGAACTTGCCAGAATGCTTGGCGGAGCCAGCATAACAGAAATCGTTTTGAATAATGCAAGAGAAATGAAAGATTTGGCAACAAAATCAAAGCAATATTAAATTAAAATTGAAGATTTTTCACATACTAAAAAGGACATACCGTTGTATGTTCTTTTTTTGTGTTATGGGAAAATACGCAGCCTACGCATTTTTATGATAAAAAGCATAGATAGTTTGTGTTTAGAGTTGGGAAAGGATTACGGCTATGGCAGAAAATAGAGAAAAAGTTCAAAATGGAGAAATGGCAGAATGCAGAGATATTGCGAAAAGGAGATTGAAAAAGTATCGCTGTTTCTTATATATTCTGCTGACTGCAGGGGTAGCAGCATTGATGGCGGCAGTGTACATGGATTATTGGGTAAAAGTACCTTCTACGATTAAAATTCGTGCGGGAATGGAACAGGAATTAGATTTTCATGTGCCGGTTTCCGGTGAAATATATCAGAAAGAAGCGGTGGAAAGCCTTTCCACACAGGTTGACAGTATTCATGTGGATTTTTCCAAAGGAATAACTGTAAAAGCGAATCAGATAGATGATTATCAGATGGATTTAAAACTATTTGGTGTGCTTCCCTACAAAAGTGTGGATATTGAAGTAATCCAGGATACAATGTTGATTCCTTCGGGTATTCCAATTGGAATTTATGTCAAGACAGAAGGAGTTCTGGTGGTTGGTATTGGTGAATTTGAAGATGAAAATGGCGAAACGGTTTCACCGGCAAAATATATTCTTCAAACCGGAGATTATATTTTGTCAGTGAATGGGGAAAAGATAGAGAATAAGAAACAGTTTGTTCAGATGATTGCGCAGTCAGAAGGGAAGGAGATGATTCTGACACTGCGGCGTAATGATGAAATTACCGAGGTAAAAATGCAGCCAAGGGAAAACCGGAATATGGAATGGAAGCTGGGAATATGGATTCGTGATAATGCGCAGGGAATCGGAACATTGACTTATATTAGTGAGGAAGATACATTCGGAGCATTGGGTCATGGAATTAATGACGTAGATACCTCCACCTTAATGAAATTGGATGAAGGTTCTCTTTACAAAACAGAAATTGTAGGAATTACAAGGGGAGAAAATGGAGTACCTGGTGAATTGACAGGATATATCGAATATAATCATGAAAATATATTGGGTGAAATTATCGATAATACATCGGAAGGAATTTTTGGAACATGTAGTGAAGAACTTACTGAGCATACAACCTATGAAGCGATGCCGATTGCCTTAAAACAGGAAGTAAAAGCAGGACCGGCACAGATTATCTGCTCTGTTTCCGGAGAACCGGAATACTATAATATTGAAATTGAAGAACTGCATCTGGAAGATGAAAATGTCAATCGCGGATTGGTTTTGAAAGTAACGGATGAAGAACTGTTAACTTTAACCGGAGGTATCATTCAGGGGATGAGTGGTAGCCCCATTATTCAGGATGGCAAAATCATCGGAGCCGTAACCCATGTGCTTGTCAATGATTCCACGAGAGGATATGGAATCTTTATTGAAAATATGTTGGAGCATTAAGTTCTGCTTTTTTATACTGTAATAGAATTTGCCCTTGACTCTGCCCTAAGGGGAGGTCATAAACTGGAAAAGAGAGGAAAGGGAGGAAAGTAAACATGGGAAAAGAACAGGAAAAAATCATTATAAAAGGTTTACGGCAGAATAATTTAAAGAATATATCATTGGAGATTCCAAAGGAAAAAATAGTTGTTTTTACCGGAGTGTCCGGTTCCGGGAAATCCAGCATTGTGTTTGATACAATAGCGGCAGAAAGTCAGAGACAGATGAATGAAACTTATACGGCTTTTATGCGGGGAAGACTTCCAAAGTATGAGAAACCAAAGGTAGACTATATAAATCATCTGACGGCATCGGTTGTAATTGACCAGAGCAGACTTGGTGGGAATTCACGATCTACTGTCGGAACAATCAGTGATTTGTACGCTGCATTAAGACTTTTATACGCCAGAATCGGAATGCCCTATGTGGGAACAGCATCGTATTTTTCATTTAATGACCCAAACGGAATGTGTCCGGAATGTTCGGGTATTGGTAAGGTAGTCGGGATAGATATCTGGAAGTTTCTGGACAAGGAAAAGTCATGGAATACAGGAATGGTAAATCTTCCGGCATATCATGTGGGAAACTGGTACTGGAAACAGTATACGGAAACCGGTCTGTTTGATTTGGATAAAAATCTGGAGAATTATAGTGAGAGAGAAGTGAATCTTCTTTTATATGGTGCCTATGAGAAAGACGGAGAGCATGTTCATAAAAAGATAGAGGGAATCGCCAATCAACTTACGCGCACACTGCTCCGCAGAGATTCACAGAATTCCAGTGATGCTTCCATTAAAAAAATGCTTTCTATGATTGAAGAAAAGGAATGTCCGGTTTGCCATGGAAAGAGATTGAATGCGAATGCACTTAACTGCAAGGTAGCCGGTTATGGAATTGATGAGATGTGTGATATGGAGTTTGTAAAGCTTCGTGAGGTACTGAAAGGAATTGAGGACAAAAGGGCGGAAACAATTGTAGAAACTCTGGTAGCATCGCTTACCCGTATGATTGATATTGGACTTCCGTATCTTAGCATGAATCGGGAGTCGTCCAGTCTTTCCGGTGGAGAGGCTGGACGGCTGAAGCTGGTACGTTATATGGGCAGTTCTCTTACCGGAATGACTTACATTTTCGATGAACCAAGTACGGGAATGCATCCGAGAGATGTACACCGCATGAGTAAATTACTGATGAGTCTGCGGGATAAGGGAAATACGGTGCTTGTATGCTGATTCTTCCGGTAGTAGTTTCATGCCTGTACTGTGAGCGCGCAAATGTTATATACACCACTGTATTAAGTGTCCCTGTAATGGTAGTAAGTCATCTGATTGCATTCATGCTTAAGATTGTACCTGACGAGCCACTCGTTACTCTGCGAGGTGTATTGTTATACGGAATAATACCTCGTGTAATTGAGCTTGTTGCGATATCTGTAATCTGTATTGGTATAACGGGCAAGCTTCAGCGATTGATTGCAGCCCTTGTCAAAAAGAATAATGAGTTGTACGAAGAGCAGCAGGTTATGGTTGGCTCTCTTTCGGAGCTTGTTGAGACACAAAGTCATGAGACAGGCCAGCATGTAAAACGTGTTGCCGCATATACAGAAATATTATGTCGTGCAATGGGATTGTCTGAGGAGGAAACCTGGAAAATAAGTGTGGCAAGTATGATGCATGATGTAGGTAAAATCTGTGTGCCGCGGGAAATACTACACAAACCCGGCAAGCTTACAGAAGATGAATTCTCAGAGATAAAAAAGCATGTTGATTATGGATATAAGCTTTTGGAAAACTCACCTGGAGAGATTATGCAGCTTGCGGCCAGCATAGCCCAACAGCATCACGAACGATTTGATGGGAAGGGTTATCAAAACAAGCTTGATGGTGATAACATTAATATATATGCGCGATGTGTAGCTGTAGCAGATGTTTTTGATGCACTGGTAAGCAAACGCTGTTATAAGAAATCTTGGGCTCCTGAACAGGCGCGAGAGGAAATTCTGGGTCAGGCTGGTCATCAGTTTGATCCACAAATTACAAAACTATTTGATGAGCATTTTGATGAATTTCTTAAAGTTATGGAGAATTATCCTGATGCTCCATAAGCTTAAAACAAAGATTTTTTATATGAAAAAAGTGTTATTCATCTGCTATGGCAGAATTTAAGCCGAGCTACAGAGTGCTGATGTTACTGCACTTCGTGATATAGCAAGAAATTCAGAAACATGGTAGATATATTGCAGTCAATCAAGACAATGACATTATCTTTGTTATGAAAAAATGGTCATCGAGTTATAAAGGTGACAGTGATTATTCCGGAAATGCGATTCCATTATATAGCGGTACTAAGCTGTATATAAAGAA
>JAQXTA010000027.1 GCA_029219245.1 Lachnospiraceae bacterium
CGATGCAGATACACCATATACCAGAATTGTAGAACATAAGCATTTTGAATTTGGCAAAGGTAATCCGGGAAAGACTGTTATTACGAAAGAGTATTCTAAGGAATGGCAGTTGGGAGATGAACCATATAATGCAGTAAATGATGAAAAAAATCAGACCCTCTATGAAAAGTATAAAGCACTGGCAGATAAAGAACAGAATGTTATTTTTGGAGGACGATTAGCAGAATATAAGTATTATGATATGGATAAGGTAATTCGCAGGGCACTCGATATTAGCAAACAACTATAGAGAATTTGCTATATTTAGGTAAATCGTGCATCCGGTGCCAATCATCACTGATTGACACCTTGATTAAATGGAATATTGTTTTGTGCTAGCAAATTCTGTAATTGCTGGAGTTGAGAAGTCAGGGAATCAATCTGTGGCTGATAGTATGCCTTGTCTTCCTCCCGGGTTCTTTTCTCAATGGCATCCATTTCGTCAAAAATTGGATCTAAGAGCATGTTCGTGTCACCTCCGTTTTTTGTGGCAGTTTTTACAAAGAGATTTCAGACATATCCGGTGTCTACCATCACTGATTGACACCTTGATTAAACGGAATATTGTTTTGTGCTAGCAAATTCTGTAACTGTTGAATTTGGGCAGTTAATTGTTGACAGGAAGTTTCTAATAGATTGTTTTTTCCTCTTAGTTGTTGACAGGAAGTTTCTAATAGATTATTTTTTCCTCTTAGTTGTTGACAGGAAGTTTCCAACAGACTATTTTTTCCTTTTAATTGCCGGCAAGAATCAGTCAGGGAATCAATCTGTGGCTGATAGTATGCCTTGTCTTCCTCCCGAGTTCTTTTCTCAATGGCATCCATTTCGTCAAAAATTGGATCTAAGAGCATGTTTGTGTCACCTCCGTTTTTTGTGGCAGTTTTAACAAAGTGATTTAAGTATTGTTTATATAAGGGATTATCCTTGTGCTTAGTGCATACATCGGATATCTGTTGTTGCAAATGCCTGTCCGGTCTGGTTTCAATCAGGCTGCGTAGATACAGGTTTTCTTCCGGTGGCAGTTCTTTCATAACGATAATCTGTGAATAAAATGTTTCTTTATCAATAGTATATATTCCGTCTGACGATTTTGCAATAGTTAAATGTCGTTCTTTTGTCAAATGTCTGATAAGTTTTCTGGGGTAGCGGATGCATAAGAAGGTCAGGGTAACGTCATTTGCCGTAAGCTGGTTGGACTCTCCGGTCTGGTTGATAAACAGGCCTGCGTAGCCAACGGTTTTGTAATAGGCATCTGTCCCCAGCGTAGACCCCAGACCTTTGATCTCAAGCAGGTTATAGTCGCGGAATATCCGGGCAATGTTTATGGGAATCGGCTACAGGGAAAGCTTTTTGATGATCATCAGATCAATGCGGTAGCTGTTCTTTCCAAGGATATATTCTTCCTGAAATTCCAGACAGTGGGAGAAGTCAATCAGTTCAATTTTTATGGCACAGGAAATTGCCTTATGCCAGTTAATTGATGACTTCTTTTGTTTGATGCTGTTTTTGAATTCTTCTTTGGAGAAGAGAGATGAGTTTGGGTTGAGATTCATAGACATTACCTTTCGTAAAATCGATAAAACAGACACTCTGAATAGGAGCATGATTGCAAGATATTTGTGAAATGTTTTTGATAGTATATATATAGCACAGAAAAATTTAGAAAGCAAAGAATTTTGATACGAGAGAATGTAGAAAAATAGAAGACGCAATTTCAATAATTTCAAATAAAAAGCGATATATAGTGTTAAAAGAGAGTGTCACAGCAGATAGACACCAAATCTGGTATTGTGCATTTTTTTATATGATAAATAATATTTTGTTGTTGTTTTATTTTGTAAAAAAGATACTTGCAATAACACATATGTTCTGCTATATTGAATTCATCAATTTCATGTGAATCTTCTCATTTCTGAGCGAAGACGGTTATGTGGACTGTATGAACGAGGAAATCTATGCTGGCATCTCGCCGGAAATTCACAGAATGAAAATTCAATAATGGAAGGCAGAGCTGAGTAGTAAAGTAGGTCCTTTTTTGGCTTTGCCGGAAGGAGGACGTATGGGATATACGAAAAAGACATTACAGGAACTTGATTTAATTGATAATTTCCTGTCCAATGCAGTTGCAAGTAACAAAGAAATCAATGAGCCGTTCTACAAGCTTTTATTATCGGTGCTGTTGGAAAAAGACATCAAAACAGTCAAGGTGCTGGCACAGCAGATTATTCCGGCTACTACACCGGAACTACGAGGAATACGACTGGATGTAGAAATTACAGAGTATGATGAGGCAAGAGTCACAAGTGTGTATGATGTGGAACCACACCGGAAAGATCAGCTTCACTTGCCAAGGCATAATCGTTATTATCAGGCGAAAATCGATGGCAGATATGTGAAACGAGGCCTCAAGGATTTCTCACAGATCCCCAATCTGTATATTATTACGATTACCAACTATGACCTTTTTGGGGAGGATTATATGATGTATACGGTTCGGAACCGGTGCAAAGAAGTCCCGGAGTTAGAATATGATGATGGACTAGAATTCATTTATTTTTATACGAAAGGTAAAAAAGGTGGTAGTCAGGCGATAAAAAATATGTTAACATATTTTCAAAATAGTGATAGCAAAAATGCGGTAGATGATGCAACCAGAATGATAGATACCTATGTCAGAAAGGTAAAGAGTCTGCCAGAAGTGGAGGCTGGATATATGACGGTTGGAGACTGGATGGATGA
>JAQXTA010000028.1 GCA_029219245.1 Lachnospiraceae bacterium
TAAAAGAAAATGCAGTCATATACTTTGAGCTGGAAAAAGTAAAAACAATATCTGATAGAGGTTATTTCTATGAGAGGGTATAGATAAATCATATAAAATAGACTGGGAGAAGAAAAATGAATAAGAAAAAACAAAAGAGTATTGTAACAATTATAGTTTTAGCGCAGATTCTGGTCTTAGCGGTTGTTTTTCTGCTTGTATATCTATTTATGGATACTTCATTAAGCAAAAATATGGAAAACAGCGTAATACAAAGTATGGAAACGATTTCACAGGAGCGTTCACAGATAGTTGAAAATTATGTTTCAGAAGCAGAAAATTATCTTACCGCTTATGGACGTGCGGGAGAAATTGCAGAACTTCTTGAAAATCCAGGAAAATTACAAAGCGTGAATAAGGCACAGGCATATACAGAAATATTCAGTGCAGACAGGGAATATCTGGAAGGAATTTATGCGAGTGAATGGAATACCCATGTATTGGTACATACCAATCCAAAGGTTGTTGGAATCATTACTCGGGAAGGGGAGTCTTTAAAAGCACTTCAGGATGCACTGCTTGCAACGGATGGGGTGTACAATACCGGTATTATTACATCGCCTGCCAGTGGAAAGCAGATTATTTCCATGTATAAGGCATGTTATGACAGTGACCGGAATCCGGTTGGTCTGATAGGTGGGGGTATTTTTACGGAAGGACTGACAGCTACTTTGGACAATATGCCATCCGGCGGTATGGAACAACTCAATTATTATATGATCAATGCAAATACAGGAGAGTATATTTTTCATCGTGATGCAGGGTGCATCAATACAGTCGCGGAGGAAAAATATATCGACACTATTTTGGAACGTCTGAAACAGGGAACGGATTCTTATGCAGGCTCTCTGAGTTATGAAGAAAATGGTACGGAATACCTTGCAGCATATAATTATATGGCAGACAGAGGATGGGTTTTCATCATTACGGATCCTGCTTCGGAGGTATTTGCTTCTTTAGGCAGAGTGAGAGCCATTTTGCTTCTTATCAGTTTTGGCGGAATTGTTATTATGATGATTTTTACATATGTATCCATCAATTTATTGATTAAACCTGTTAAAGTATCCGGTCAGGTATTAGAGAAGGTAAAAGATGGAAATATTTCATATAACGCGGATATCCAGAAATATACGAAGCGAAGTGACGAATTAGGAAGCATTGCGCAGGCAACGGATGTGATGATACAGTCTTTGCAGGAGGTTGTGGAAACATTAGGACAGTGTTGTGGCTCCTTAAATGAGAAGACAAATGAATTAGATAAATATTCTTATGAGCTGATAGACTGTGTAACGGATAATACAGATACAATAGAAGAATTGTCGGCAAGTCTGGATAGTACGAAACGCGTTGTGGAGGATGTACATAACCGGGTAGAGGGTATTGACCGGTGGGTATCAGAAACGCTTGATAATTTACAAAGAAGTATAGAATCCAGCAATCATCTGATTGATAATTCCCATGAAATGTGTAAACAGGCGCAAAGTGCTTATGAGAATAGCTGGAAAACATTTGGTGAGACCAAAGAAGCGGTACAAGATGCTATGCAGCGGCTGCAGAATATTTCTCAGATTAATGCTATGACGGATAATATTCTGAGCATTGCTTCGCAGACGAATTTATTATCCTTGAATGCTTCCATTGAGGCAGCAAGAGCGGGAGAAGCCGGAAGAGGCTTTGCGGTTGTTGCAGGAGAAATTGGGAATCTTGCGGAAACCTCTACCGTTACGGCTTCAAACATCCAACGTATTTGTAACAGTGCGAACGAAAGTATTGAAGTAGTTCGGGAATGCTTTGACACAATTATGCAGTTCCTAGAGGGAACGGTCATGGGGCAGTTTAAAGAGTTTGCGGAGAAATCCGGAGAATACAGTGTCGCTGTAGACGGTATCAGAAGTGATATTATGAATCTGAACACATCGACGGATACTTTGAATGATTCTTTGAAACAGATATCAGACAGTGTTATTTCTGTGAAAGAAATTGCGGGAGAAAATGAAGCTGCCATAGGAGTGATTGCAGAAAAGAGTGAAACAACCATGCATATTGCTGATGAAATTCAAGTACAGTCGGATAATAATAAGAAATTGATAGAGGAACTAGAAAAGATTATCAATCGTTTTCATGCAGATGAATAAAAAAATACCACCATATCATATCCGGTATGGTGGTTTTTTAAAATAAAAGTATAAGGAGAGTGGAAAAAATGCTTCAGGTAAGTCAAATGTATACGAGTCATATGGTGTTACAAAGAGAATGCAAAAACTGTATTTGGGGGATGGACGATGCAGGAGAAAAAATAACCGTTTTTTTTCAGTCCGATGTTTATACTACGGTAACAGATGATAACGGAACATGGAAAATTATATTAAATGAATATGAATGTGGCGGCCCGTTTCGGATGCTGATACAGGGAAGCAGCCGGATAGAGTTGACGGACATTTTAATCGGAGATGTATATTTGCTGGCAGGTCAGTCAAATATGGAACTTAGAATGATGGATATTATGGATGAAAAAACACCATCCGACTGGGATGAAGAAGATGAGCAAATACGATATTATCGTGTAGAACCACAATATTATTTTGGGAAACCGGCAAAATCCATACAGTCAGATGGATGGAAGCAGGCAATTCGTGAGCAGATAAAATTGTTTAGTGCGGCCGGTTTATACTGTGCAAGAGAAATTCGTGCCCATCAGAATATTCCCATTGGATTGGTTAATATAGCGGTAGGAGGGAGCACAATAGAAGCGTGGATGCCTTCAGAGGCACTACTTTCCTTTGGTAATTATATGGAAATCGTACAACCATTTAGAGAGGATGGGGCACTGGAAAAAACAATACAAAAACAAACACTGGCGAAAAATAATTGGGAAAAAGCTCTTTTGGAAGATACCAGACCTGTTTTCGAAAACAGAGCAGAATATTGTGTGCCCAATATGATAACTACCTACTATCCGGAGGGATATAACGGGAGCTTTTGGCTGGAAAAAACATTTGAATTAGAAGAAGCTCCGAAAGAAGATGGTTTTCTGGACCTTGGGTTGATTATCGATAAAGATTATGTCTGGATCAATGATACTTATATTGGTATGAGTGAACACCGATATTGCATGCGGCAATATACAGTCCCGAAACAGATTTTGAAACAGGGACTTAACAAGATTCGCATAAAAATAATCATAGAGAATCAAAATGGTGGTATTGTGCCGGATAAGGAATATTTTTTGTCTGTCGGGAAGAAAAAGATTTCATTGGCAGGAGCATGGCAGTACTGTGAAGGAATCAAAAAAGAACAGGAGGCACCGCCGGTATTGTTCCCGCCTCTTTTACCGATGGGTTTATTTTACGGAGCACTTATGCCAATAAAGAATTTACAATTCAGGGCAGTTCTCTGGTATCAGGGAGAAAGTAATGTTGGACATGAGGAAGATTATTGTGAATTGTTTCATGCGATGAAGAAATCCTGGGAAGCAGTTTTCGAAAGGACACTGCGTTTCTGTTGTGTGCAACTGGCAGGTTATCAGGATCCTATGCATGGGAAAAAAGATACCGGATGGGGAATGATTCGGGAATATCAAAGAAGATGTACCTTTTATCCTCAACCTGTTTATAACGGAAGCGGTGGCATGGAAGCAGAATGTGGTCTGATTACTGCCAATGATATTGGAGAACACTTTGACTTACATCCTCACAATAAAAAAGAAGTGGGAAAAAGGCTTGCTTTATGGGTTCGCCATTTTATATATGAGGAAGAAATAGAATACAGAGGACCGGTCTGTGTAGGGTATGAAAAGGAAAAGGATAAACTAATTCTTCATTTTACACATGATGATGCGGAAACATTGCTTTTATCTGGATTTGAAATCAGTTATAATAATACTATATTTTATCCTGTGGATGCAAAACATGAGAAGGGAAAAGTTGTAATTGACCTTAATGAAAAACCGGATAGTTGTGTGAAGGCAGTTCGTTATGCATGGTACGATTATCCTGAAAGAGTAAATTTTTATAATCAATCCGGTATTCCTGCGGAAAGTTTTTTATTAGAGATATAGGAGAAAAAGTATTCTATGAGCAATATTTTTCATAAGTTTGAAACCTACATGGATAACTTCCAAATAAAAAAGAAGCTATTTATTCTATACATATTCTGTGTATTGGTACCGCTCTTTTTAACAGATGGTTTTATTATTTATGTTGTCAATCATTCCGAGAAAATTGAAAGAGAGCATCGTATGGAAAATATTGCGAATGCTGTGCAATATAGTTTTACAAACAGTATTCATAATGCGGATTCTATTGCAAACAGTGTGTATATGAATCAGTATATTAATGAATTCTTGAATACGGAATACGAAAGTCCTTTAGAATATGTAACAGCTTATCAGCAGTATCGTAAAAATATTCTGTTTGATACCGGAATCGGTATGGATAATATAAGAATTGTTATGTATACAGACAATGACACCATTATAAAAGGAGGTGGCTGTGGAAATATTGCGGAAATAGAGGAGAGCGACTGGTATAAAGAAATGGAAAATTCCAAAACCGGAAAAGGAATTTTCTTTCAGTATGATACCAGTAGAGAACCGATTGTGGAGGCGAAGAGGAAAATATTTTTTGCACAAAAGATGAATTATTATAATGATTATGAATATCGCAAAAAAATGGCCATCATTATATTGGATTATAGTTCTTTAGCCCAAAATCTGGTAAAAATGAATTATGATATGCCGGTATACATATGCAGCGAGAATAGAATTCTTCTGTCTAACGTAGATAACAGTCTGAAAAAGGATTTTGAAGAATTTAAGGAGTTACAATCGGTTGGCTATACACAGGAAATGAGCTTGTATGGAACGGTCTTTACCATTTATATCATGCAGCCGGAGATTAGTATAATGACAAAGATGAAAGACAATGTACCGATTCTTATCTTGTTGATTTTTACGAATCTAGTTCTTCCTTTTGTACTTGTATGGGCAATTAATCGTTCCTTTACCATGCGGATCAGTGAATTGAGCGATGTATTTCAAAGGATAGATGATGAGAAGCTGATAGAAATTCAGAATGTGCGTGGCAAGGATGAAATCGGAAGCCTGATGCATAATTATAATCGTATGGTACAGAGAATAAATTCATTAATCCAGAAGGTATATATCGGCAAAATGAAAGAACAGGAAATGATGGTAGCAAGACAGAATGCAGAACTCCTTGCTTTGCATAGTCAGATTAATCCGCATTTTTTGTTTAACGCACTGGAAAGTATTCGTATGCATTCTGTTCTGAAAAAGGAAATGGAAACTGCGGATATGGTAGAAAAGCTTGCTTTATTACAACGACAGTATCTGGAATGGGGAGAGGATTTTGTTGAAATAGATAAAGAAATCAAAAGCGTAAAGGATTATCTTGAATTACAGAAATATCGATTTGGAGAAAGGTTATCCTATAATATAGAGATAGAAGAATGTGGGCAATATAGAATACCCAAAATGACAATTGTTACTTTTGTCGAAAACGCCTGTGTGCATGGAATTGAAAGCAAGACTTCGCCCGGATGGATTTTTGTAAGAATCTATAGGGAAGAAGAATACTTATGTCTTGAAATTGAAGATACCGGCAATGGTATGGAAGAATCCTTTATGAGAGAATTGCTGGAGAAAATGCGAAATGCAAATATGGAAATGCTGAAGGATAAAGGTCGGGTTGGTATTATCAATGCTTGTCTTAGGTTGAAAATGATGACACAGAATGAAGTGAGCTTTGAACTGGATGGAGAAAAATGTATTGGGACAATGGTTGGAATCAAAATCCCATTCAGATATTTGTAGAGAGGGGGAAACGATATGCTGAAAGTGCTTCTTGTAGACGATGAACCATTTATTTTGCAAGGATTGCAATTCTTATTAGATTGGAAGGAAGAAGGTTTTGAAATAGCAGGAACAGCAGCGGACGGTTTGGAAGCATTACAATTTCTGAAGGAAAACAAGGTAGACCTTATTATTGCAGATATTAATATGCCGGGCATGACTGGGCTTGACCTTTTGGAAACAATAAGGAGAGAAAAAATATCGTCTGCTTTTTTTGTTATTTTAAGTGGATATGCAGAGTTTTCCTATGCACAAAAAGCCATTCGATATGAGTGCAGCTACTACATGTTAAAGCCGGTTGAGAAAGAGGAACTTCTTTCCATATTACGCAAGGTACAAACGATAAATGAAAACAACCTGGCCAAAAAGCAGATGAACCAGAAAATGGAGCGGGCATATCTTTCCAGAAATATGATAGCTGTCATTCTTGGAAAATTTGATTCTGTGAATCTGGAATATGTGAAAGAGAACCTGAGATTGTCTTCTAACGTTCGTTATGTGGAAATTAAACTGGATGAAAGTAATTTATCAGAAGAGTTAACCGATGAGGAAAAGCGGACATTTCAACGGGATATATTTGATTACTGCCTGAATTTTTTGGAAAAGGATGCAGACCATTGCGTATTTGATGTTTCCGGACATGAGAAGATTTATGATATTGGTTTTGTATATTGTGATTATATGGCAGAATGCATGGGAGTTGAGGAAAATGAATATTTCCATCAATTTCTTGATTACCTCAGAAGCAATCTGTCTGTTTCCGTAAATATGTTAATCGGGAAAAAAGTTGAGGATATTTCTAATATTACAAAATCGTATACAACGGTCTGTATGCTTCATTCTTTTCAGGGATTTCAGACTAAAAAAGATATTCAGTATTATGAAGAAGATGTGCAGGTTGGAGTAAACAGCATTATTTTATGCAAAAAGGATTTGGATGCACTGGTATATGCCATTGAACAAAACGATCAGGAAAAGATTGTAAAATGTGTTAATAGTTTTTTTGAAGAAATGAAGAACATGGAGCTTTCGGAAAAGATTATCCATCTGAATATTAACTATCTCCTGTTCCAGCTTATTCATCTTGCTTCTGAACAGGATGATGGAATTAATCAGGAAGAGGTCTTAAGACTGATTAGTGAAAGTACTTTTGAAAAAGGCATTATGCGAGGCAGTAAAGAGCACATCACCCGGTTTGCCTGTGAGTACGGAAATTATATGGTACAGCTGCGGCGTAATGCTTCCAGAGGAATCTTAGGAGATATTGAACGGGAGATACAGGAGCATTTTGCGGAAAACATTACCTTGAAAGAACTGGGGGAAAAATACTTTGTAAATAGTGCTTATCTTGGGCAGTTATTCCGTAAAAAATACGGACAGTCTTTTAAAGATTATCTGAATGTATATCGAATAGAGCAGGCCTGTACTCGATTGCTAAGAACAGATGATAAAATATATGATATTGCAGAGGCGGTTGGGTACCATGACTTGGATTATTTTGTAAACCGTTTTATAGCAGTAAAGGGTTGTACCCCGGCAAAATTCAGAAGACAAAACAGTTAATCTATACTTTACCCTTACTTTTTATATAATTCCTCCGATTGTAAGCAAAATATGTAAAAACTATAATAGACTTATCAAGAAAAGGAGGGTCTTTCATGAAAAAGAAAGCATTGGTTAGTTTATTAATGACAGCTACGTTAGCATTTTCTATGTTAACAGGTTGTGGTAATTCCGCAGATTCTTCAGAGTCAGCTTCTACAGATAAAGCTACTGAAGAAAAAAGCGATGGTGGGGAAAAAGCAGATGGGGAAATCAAAGAATTTACAGCATTCTTTGCAACACCCGGAACAGAAATCAATGATGACAATGAAATTCAGCAGATCATTGCTGAGAAAACCGGTGCCAAGGTAAAAGAAACCTGGCTTACCGGACAGACAGACAAAGAAGCTGTCGGTACCTTGATTGCAAGCGGGGAATATCCCGATTTCATAGAAGGTGGAAGTGGTACACCACAGTTAATTGATGCAGGCGCACTGGTGCCACTGGATGATTACTTAGATAGTTATCCAAACATCAAGGCACTTTTCACAGAAGAAGAATGGAACAAAATTCGTCAGGAGGACGGCAAGATTTACTTTATTCCTCAGTTCTCTACCATCAAAGGAGAAGAAAAAGTTTGTACCCATAATGATGAAGCATTCTGGATTCAGACAAGAGTATTAAAATGGGCAGGTTACCCTAAGGTAGAAACCATGGATGAGTACTTCCAGTTAATCGAAGATTACAATGAAGCAAACCCGACTATGGAAGATGGTACAACGAACATTCCTTATACCATTCTTTGTGAGGACTGGAGATACTTCTGTCTGGAAAATGCACCACAGTTCTTAGATGGATATCCAAATGATGGTTCTGTTATTGTAGATCCTGATACTTTAAAGGTGATTGACTACAATACAACACCTACAGCAAAAAGATACTTTGGAAAATTAAACGAAGAATATCATAAAGGAATCGTAGATCCGGAATCCTTTACACAGACATATGATGAATACATAGCAAAACTTTCTACCGGACGAGTTCTTGGTATGATTGACCAGTGGTGGGATTTTGCATACAACGTTAACGATTCTCTGAAACAGCAGGGACTTGATTTACAGGGATGCAATTATGTACCGCTTCCGATTACCATCGAAAAGGGTATGAAAAATCAGTGGCATAACTCCGGCGGTGTACTCAACGTATCCAGCGGTCTTGCTGTTACAACAAGCTGTGACGATGTAGAAGGCGCATTACAGTTTGTCAACGATTTATTAGACCAGGATATCCATAACCTTCGTTTCTGGGGTGTGGAAGGTGTTGATTATGAAGTACTTGATAACGGAGAGTTTTATCGTAGAGAAGACCAGAGAATGACAGCAGCCGATACGGCATATAAAGCAGCACACCTTTGTACCTATTCTTACTTCCCGCAGTACAACGGAACCAGTGATGATGGTATTAATGCAAATAAGCCGGATGGTCAGGCAAACGAATTCTATGATGGTTTGAATTCAGAAGTTCAGGAATGTTTTGAAGCTTATGGTGCACAGACTTATGTAGATATGATTGGTACAAGTGAAGCACCTGGTTCCTGGTATCCGATGTGGTCTTATTCCAATACGCTGACTACTAATACGGCAGGTGGAACCGCATGGATTAAGATGGGTGAAATTAAACATGAATATCTTCCGAAAGTAGTTATGGCAGATAACTTTGATGCAGCATGGACGGAATACATGGATGTATATGCAGGATGCAATCCGCAGGATTTCTTAGATGAAATGCAGACAGAGCTTGATAGAAGAATGGAAGAAGCTGCTAAATTTAATTAAGAAGTAATAAAGTAAGCAGAAGGGGCAGATGAAACAAAATTCCATCTGCCCCTTTTGTAAAACAAGGGGTGAATATTATGTCTTTCATAAAAAAAGCAAAAACGAATACTATAGAAGAACCGGTAAAGAAAATCAGTTGGAAAGAAGTAAAAAGACAGAAGGTGCTTTTAATCTGGTCAGCAGTCATTGTCGTATATGGCTTGATATTCTGCTATTTTCCACTGGCTGGATGGCTTATGGCTTTCCAAAATTACAAACCGAAGGATGGACTGCTTCATTCTACCTTTATCGGACTTGCCAAATTTCAACAGTTATTTTCTGATGTTACTTTCTTAAAAGTACTTCGAAATACCTTGGCGATGGGGGTTATCAATCTTGTTTCTACTTTTGTCATGGCAATTCTTTTTGCCATCTTATTAAATGAAATTAAATCCAAAGGTGGCAAGAAAACCGTACAGACAATTTCCTATCTACCGCATTTCCTTTCTTGGATTATTGTTACCGGAATTCTGCATGATGCACTTTCGGCAAGCGGTATTGTGAATGAACTGTTAATAAAATTTCATATTCTTGAGCAGCCGCTTAATTTCTTTGCACATCCGCAATATTTCTGGGCAATTGTAGCATTTGCCAATGTATGGAAAGAAACCGGATGGAATGCAATTATTTATTTAGCTGCAATTACTGCAATAGACCCTTCCCTTTATGAAGCGGCAGCCATTGATGGTGCGGGAAGATGGGCAAAGATAAAATATGTAACCATGCCGGGTATTAAACCAACCATTATGATTTTACTCTTGATGAATGTCGGAAATGTTTTAAATGCCGGATTTGAAATTCAGTACCTTTTAGGCAACGGACTGGTACAGAGTGTTTCTCAGACGATTGATATTTATGTTCTTAAGTGGGGTATCAGTCAGGGAGATTATTCCATTGGTACGGCTGCAGGTATCTTTAAGAGCCTGGTAAGTATCATTTTAATTGTCATTGCAAATCAGATTGCAAAGCATAATGGCGAAGAACGATTATTTTAAGAGGGTGAAGGCATGAAAACAGGAAAAAGAAATAAGAAGAAAAGTTCACTTGCAGATAGAATTTTTGTTATTTGCAATACTATTTTTATGATATTGTTTGTTGTTATTACGTTATATCCGGTATTAAATACGCTGGCAATTTCTTTCAATGATGGAACAGATGCACTGCGAGGTGGTATTTACTTATGGCCGAGAAAATGGACTTTGAAAAATTATACTACTGTTTTACAGAAGGATAATCTGATAACCGGTACCATTGTTTCGGTAGCACGTACCGTAATCGGAACGGTTCTGGCACTGGTTTCCAATGCTATTTTGGCATTTATTGTCAGCAGAAAGCGGTTTCTGTTTAAAAAGGAGCTTTCCTTATTCTGGGTAATTACCATGTATGTAAACGGCGGTATGATTCCTATCTTTTTATTATATAAAAATTTAGGTCTTACCAATAACTTCTGGGTATATGTTATTCCGGGTATGTTAAACGCTTTTAATATGCTTGTTATAAGAACTTATATGAGTGGTATTCCGGACAGTCTGGAAGAGTCAGCACAGTTAGACGGGGCAGGTTATACTACCATATTTATAAAAATTATATCTCCCCTGTGTAAGCCTGTTTATGCAACAGTGGCACTGTTTGTTGCAGTGGGACAGTGGAACTCGTGGTTTGATGCCATGCTGTATAACAGAATGAGCGATAACCTTACAACGTTACAGTATGAATTGATGAAACTGCTGTCATCGGTTACCAATCAGAGTGGATCGATAGAATCCATGAAAAATGCTGCGGGAACAGTTACACCAACTTCCGTTCGTGCGGCTGCAACCATTCTGACGATGCTGCCTATCATCTGTCTGTACCCGTTCTTACAGAAATATTTTGTAACAGGAATGACACTTGGTGGTGTGAAAGAATAAGTGGAACTGAAATGTAATTATAAATCTGACAGGAGCTTATAAATAGAATGAATAGAATAATTCACAATCCAATTTTAAGAGGAATGTATCCGGACCCAAGTATTTGCAGGGTAGGAAATAAATATTACCTGGCACATTCTACCTTTGTATATGTACCCGGAGTTCCGATTTTTGAGAGTGAAGACTTAATTACCTGGAAACAAATCGGTAATATATTAGAGCGGGAAAGCCAGCTTGACTTAGAGGAAATGGAAGTTTCTTCCGGCATTTTTGCACCTACTCTGCGTTACCATAAAGGGACCTATTATATGATAACAACCAATGCGGGAAGGGGTGGCAACTTTTATGTGACTGCCAAAGCACCGCAGGGACCATGGTCTGACCCTGTCTTTCTGAAAGATGCGGAAGGAATTGATCCCAGCCTGTATTTTGAAGGGGATAAATGCTTTTACATAGGTCAAAGATTTAAAAAGGATGCAAAATATTACGGGGATTGTGAAATCTGGATTCAGGAATTGGATCTGGAACAAGGAAGACTGGTCGGCGAAACACATGCGTTATGGGATGGAGCTGCCAAAAATGCCATATGGCCGGAGGGACCACATCTTTATAAAAAGGATAACTGGTACTATCTGATGATTGCAGAAGGAGGAACAGCACACGAACACAGTGTGAGTGTGGCAAGAAGCCATGATATTTTTGGTCCTTATGAAAGCTGCAAAAACAATCCGGTATTTACTCATAGACATTTGGGAGAAAAATATCCGATTCAGAATATCGGGCATGCAGACCTTGTTGAAATGGAAGATGGAAGCTGGTATGCAGTGATGCTTGGAACAAGAATGTTAAATGGCAAAAGTGCATTGGGAAGAGAGACCTTTCTCGTACCGGTTATCTGGGAAAATGACTGGCCGGTATTTTATTCGGGAGAGGGAAAAGTACCGGTACTTGATAGTACTTTTTCGAAGAGAAGAGAAAAGACAGTTTGCTGGGAAGAAACCTTAGATTTATCCTGTGTAATGCTTAGAAAACATCTTTCCACAGAGAGATATCATATAGAAGATGGCAGACTGCATCTAGGATGTGGCAAAGATGCTTTGTCCGGAACAGGAAATCCTTCTTATATTGGTGTCAGAGTAGAAGAATATGACTTTTCTCTGGGAACAACTATGGAGTTTACGCCAAAGGTCGGTGAGGAGGCAGGTCTGGTCTATTTTTATAATGCAGAGAACTACCTGACCTTATCTGTGAGCAGAGAAAACAAGGGATTGACCAGAAAAATTGTAAAGGTCGAAAAAGGGAAAGAAATTACTCTTTTCTGCGAGGAATGTAAACAGGAAGCTTTTGGACTGCGAATAGAAGGAAAACAAGGAAAGATGTCTTGCTTTTTGAATGAACAGTGTCTTGTAGAGCAAGTTTCGTTAGACACCATGACGACAGAAGAGGCAGGAGGCTTTGTTGGCTGTACCATGGGTGTGTTTGCGGTAACTGCGCAGGGAGAAAGTGATACGCAGGCAGTTTTTGAAAGTCTGCAGATTGCTTATTCATAAAAGGGAAAGGTGGTCGGAATATGGCAGGAGCATTTCAAACAGGCAGTTACAGAAACGTATTTGTAGAAGCGGGATATTCGAAGGAAGAAGTTGAAAAACGTCTGGAAGAAACTTTTCAGACAATGTTTTATGGAACGGATGAGGAGAGAATCTATTATCCGGTAGGGGATGATATGGGATATCTGACGGATACCGGAAATCATGATGTACGGACGGAAGGTATGTCATATGGCATGATGATGTGTGTGCAGTTAGATAAGAAGGAAGAGTTTGACCGTATCTGGAAATGGACCAGAACCTATATGTATCTTTCAGAAGGTGAGAATAAAGGGTATTTTGCGTGGTCGTGTGCCTTGGATGGAACTAAAAATGCTTACGGGCCGGCACCGGATGGAGAAGAGTTTTTTGCTATGGCGCTGTTTTTTGCTGCCAACAGATGGGGGAACGGAACGGGTATTTTTGATTATGCCAAGGAAGCAAGAGCCATTTTGCATGAATGTGTTCATAAGGGCGAGGATGGAAACGGTGGAGAACCTATGTGGGAGCCATCAAATAAGCTGATAAAATTTATTCCGAACTGTGATTGGAGTGATCCGTCTTATCATTTACCGCACTTTTATGAATTGTTTGCACTCTGGGCAGACAAGGAGGATCAAGAGTTCTGGCGGGAAGCGGCAAAAGCAAGCAGGGAATATTTAAAGAAGGCATGTCATCCGGATACCGGTTTTGCAGCAGAATATGCAGACTATGACGGAAGTCCCCATAATCGCCATTATCAGGAATTTGGTGGAAGACATGACTGGTATTACAGTGATGCCTATCGTGTGGCAGCCAATATTGGACTGGACTATGAATGGTTTGCTGCGGATGAGTGGGAAAGAGAATGTGCCGACAAAATACAACGCTTTTTCTCCGAAAAAGCAGCAGACGGCAAATATAAAATCTATGAGATTGACGGTACGCCTTTAGAGGAAAATGCGTTGCATCCGGTGGCAATTATTGCCACAAATGCACAGGCATCTCTTGCAGCAAACGGAAAATATGCAATGGAGCATGTCAGACATTTCTGGGAAACACCTCTTCGTGAGGGAAACAGAAGATACTATGATAACTGTTTGTATTTGTTTGCCTTTTTGGCATTAAGCGGTCATTATAGGATTTGGAGTTAATGGATATGAAAAAAGAAGCCTTGAATCCGTATCTGCCATCCTGGGAATATGTACCGGATGGCGAACCATATGTTTTTGATGGCAGAGTTTATATTTATGGCTCTCATGATTTTTTTAACGGGCATGTATTTTGTCTGGGAGATTATGTCTGCTGGTCTGCACCTGTGGATGATTTGGGTAACTGGCGTTATGAGGGGGTCATTTACCCCAAAACAGCAGATCCGTTAAACAGAGAAGGAAAAATGTGCTTATATGCGCCGGATGTCACTATTGGACCGGACGGCAGATATTATCTGTATTATGTACTGGACCATGTTTCGGTTGTATCGGTAGCAGTGAGTGATACACCGGCAGGGAAATATGAATTTTATGGTTATGTGCATTATCAGGACGGAACCAGATTAGGGGAACGTGAGGGAGATGAACCTCAATTTGATCCTGCTGTACTGACAGAGGGGGAAACTACCTGGTTATATACAGGCTTTTGCGGAGTGGGTGATAAATCAAGAACCGGTGCGATGGTAACGGTACTAGAGGCAGATATGCTTACGATAAAAGAGGCACCGAAGTTTATTGTACCCGGTTCCGCTTACAGTGAAGGAACGGAATACGAAGGGCATGCTTTTTTTGAGGCATCTTCCATTCGAAAGAAGGACAATATCTATTATTTTATTTATTCTTCACAGGTAATGCATGAATTGTGCTATGCGGTTTCTGACAGCCCTACCGGGGAATTTCATTATGGGGGAGTGATTGTCAGTAATTGTGATCTGCATATTGACAGTTATAAGCCGGCAGATATGCCGACGGCTTATGGAGCCAATAATCATGGAAGTATAGTTAATTTAGGAGAGAGATGGTATATATTTTATCATAGACATACAAATGGTACCTGGTATAGCAGACAGGGTTGTGCGGAGGAAATCCGCTTCGATGGGAATGGAGACATACCGCAGGTGGAGATGACCTCCTGTGGATTAAATGATGGTCCGTTAATAGGAGAAGGAGAACATCCGGCATACATAGCCTGCAATCTGTTTACCCGGGAGCCATCCATCTATGTAGGTGGCGAAAAATATCCTAAAATTGTACAGGATGGAAAAGATGGCGATGAGGAAACCGGGTATATTGCCAATATCATGGATTCGGCAACGATAGGATTTAAATATTTCGTATGTAAAAATATAAAGAAAATCAGCCTTACAACCAGGGGATATGCAGATGGTATTTTTGAAATCCGGTGTAAATGGGATGGAGAAGTTCTTGCAAAGATTAAAATAGAATATACCAATGTATGGGAAATGTACACGGAAAATATTCATATTTCGGATGGTATCCAGGCAATTTATATCACTTATACCGGAAGTGGAAATGTCAGCTTAAAATCCTTTGCGCTTCTTTCTGAATAGAAGTGGATTGCATAAAAACGGGGAGAGTATTACGATGGCAACCTTTAGAATAAATTTTTTCTCACATTCTTTACAGAGAAATGTAAATTTTAATATGTTCCTTCCAAATGATCCTAGAGAAGAGGGAGAAGGCAAGATTCTGAGGACAGGATTCTTTTTACATGGGTATACGGGAAGTGCGGAAGATTTCTGGGAATTGACGGAGTTAGCACAGAAATATCATTTTGCGATGGTTATGCCGAATGCGGAGAATTCTTTTTATCTGGATGCGGAAGCTACCGGATTTCAATATGGGACTTATGTTGGAAAAGAATTGGTGGAATATGTCAGAAAGACCTTTCATCTGGCAATGAGAAAAGAAGATACTTTTATAGCGGGATTATCGATGGGAGGATTCGGAGCATTACATACCGGACTTGCATTTCCAGAAACTTTCGGGAAAATTATTGCTTTGTCTTCTGCATTGATTATTCATGAAATTGCCGGCATAAAAGAAGGGGAAAAAAATGATGTAGCAAATTATGAATATTATTTCCGATGCTTTGACAGACTAGACATGGTGGAGAAGAGTGAGAATAACCCGGAAACACTGTTATTGCAGTTAATAGAGCAGAAGAAAGAAATACCGGAGATCTATATGGCATGTGGAACAGAGGATTTTCTGTTAGAAAATAACAGAGCATTTCATCGTTTCTTAGAGCAGCACAAGATAGAACACTTCTATTATGAAAGTCCCGGTATTCATGATATGGTCTTTTGGAGAGAATATTTTGCAAAAGGTGTGGAATGGGTAGTTACCTCAGATGGAACAGAATAAGGACGAAGAAGTTTGAAACAAAGAAGTAGTGATTAGAGAAAAAATGTTTGCATAACAAATATACCATCCTTTGGGTGGCTTCAAAAAAGTGAATATGAACACAACACCTAATCAGGAAGCAGAGAAAACATCATTTGTAATGACATAACCTCGTTGTTTTAATAAATTAAGTGCCTGTGATACAGTCAAAGTTTTTGATTCATTCACAGGACGTGATTCAAGAAAACCTTCCGATGTATAAGGTTTTAAATCTGATAGTATGTGCCAGATAGCGGTCAGGAGCATACGGCAGATGGCAATGATGGCTTTCTTGTGACCACGGTGTGCTTTGATACGCTTGTAACGGTCAGTTATTTCAGGATGTTTCTTGGAACGCAATAAAGCATTTGCAACTTGTACCAGAACTGGTTTAAAATAGGAACCAGCACGGGAAATTCGAGTTGATTTGATTTTTTTGTTGCTTTGGTCATTACGTGGACAACATCCTGCCCATGAAACGAGGTGTTTAGCTGTGGGGAAGACAGACATATCACCACCGATTTCAGAAAGGACTTGGATAGCAGTCATAGGATTTTTATCAAATCCGGGAACGGTACGAATCAGATCAAGAGCAGCTTGATATTTATCAGAGAGACGAAGAATCTCCCGTTCTATTTCTTCAAGATGCTTTTCTAATTCATCAATGTGGTAAAGACACTGTCTAAGTTTAACGGCCTGTTCGGGAGAAAT
>JAQXTA010000029.1 GCA_029219245.1 Lachnospiraceae bacterium
GCCATGATGTAGATACGATTCAGTAGTAGTCTGTGAAGATAACTGTATAATGGTGACAGAAAACGTTCCGTATTCTGGATTACCCAGTTGGTCAGCGTTGCTCTGGTGATGTTTACACCGTACTGTTTGAAGTCTTTTTCAATACGATACAAGGGCATCGCATTAACATACTTCTGATACATGATTCAGGCAACAGTAGACGCAGAAGCCATTCCATGAAGCATGTGTGGTTTTCCATCCTTGCCCTGGATAGTGACAGGTGTTTTCACGTCAGGAGAACACGCCGGACATTTGTAGTTCTTGCTATAGTATTCGACCACCTTAAAGAAAGGAGGTTTGTACTTCAGTTCTCGGCGTACAAAGGTTTCACCGATTTCTTCCAAAGGAGTATTACACTCCGGACAGAAGCGTTCCTCTTCCGGTACATCAAGATATTTCCTTTCAACCGGAAGTCCTGCATAACGATCCTTATCAGCAGAATATCCCTTGCGTACAGTAAATGTTACTGTCTGAGTTTCTTCCTGTTCTTCTTCGATAAGTGAAAGGTCCTGTTCCTTCTCTAACTCATTAAAGAGGTGCATCTGGCCTTCCATATCCCAGAAACTTTTCTCACTGGATTTGCCAAAGAGCTTTTTGGTAAGATATTCGTTCTGCTCCCGGAGTTTTTAAATCTCCTGTAACAGGGCAGCTTCTTTCGCATTAAAGTTCTCAAAGGCCTGCGCACATGCCTGTTGCAGAGAAAGTATCGTTTTATTCAGTTGGATGAGCATATCTCCCTGCTCAATAAGGCGGGACTCCAGAGAATTCTTGGCCACTACTGTTACCTCAAAGCGGTGTTTTTAACTGTCTTTATTATACCATTTTTGAGGAGATTTTTGCAAAAGAAAATGTCTGGAAAGGCCGTAAATATCATGTTTTTCAAACGTTATGATGCAGTATTGTAATCCACCTTTATGGCCTTTGGCTGATCAATATCCAGACCGGACATTAACCAGTCGAATTCCTGCCAGGTGAGGTTCCTTACCTCGGATTTGTTCCTTGGCCAACGATATCTGCCATGGAAAACTGTTCTTCAATAATGGCACAGAGTCCATCGATCGATTTCCGCATGTCGGTGTAATCCGGTTACGATATAGATTTCTCTTACTCCTGATATATCACCTAACATCCGACACCTCCCAGTGCTGAGAGAACTATTTTTAAAAGTTCCCTGTCAATGCTGTTGAAGACACGGATGTTAATCCCGTGAACATCGATTTCAATTGTATGTGAATTGTCAAGGTACGTTGCAGGCATAACCTGCATTGGTTTCGTTTTACTCAGTTGCATTGGTTCCGGTTTTATATCTATTCGGACCACGTCCTGTTTGGGAAGATAAGCCGAAAGGATATCAATGGATTTATCGCGATTCGGAATCGCATAAGCTTTCTTACTAAGTCTAATGACTGCGCAGAAAAAAGTTGACTCTCGAACATCGTGTTGTTTGCACCACTGGGAATTAGAAAGGCCACTGCGACGACATTCGTTGATAATCCTAAACCATTCTTCATCAGAACGGCTGGAGCTTTGGTATCTTGCCATAATAGAAATCCTCCTTCTCGTAGTAAAAGTATCTAACTTTTACGTCACTTGAGTTTTAACTCGTAGGAACAGACTACGAGATCTTGACTCTAAAATGAAAGATTTTGTGAGGTTATTCTATTCGGGCAATTTTAAAGCGCTTACAAACAAGTCCTATCTTTTCATCCTATGCTTATTTCTACTGCAATAAAAAACAACTATATTATATAGCATCACAAACCAGTTGACAATATTATTCAATAAAATAACAACACCCGCTTTGTCGACATTCCATGATGAGCTTGATTTGCTCAGGTTTTCTTACAGCATTAGGTTTCATAATGACTGCTCCATGTGAAAATAGAGTAAAACGCCTGCCTCTAGCACTGAAAGCAGAGCAAAATGCTCGCGTTTTCTAGCAATCATTATATATGTTCATGAAGGTAGGTAAAATCCACCCTATTATTCAGCGCTTACGTTGATACATTGTCTGATGAAGATAAAATCTATTCCATATGTGGAACACAAATGGTTCCAATCGGCACAGAGGTAATCCGTACTGAAATCGTATATACAAGACCAAAGCTGGAGCGTGTTGAATATATTGCAACTACTTATGGATGCCCGCAGTGTAAAGATACAGAGGAACCCCAGTTTATCAAAGACAACGGGAAACCGGCTTTTATTGAATGAAGTTATGTGTCGGAATCATTGCTTTCGTTTATTGCATATCAGAAGTATGGTCTGTATCTTCCGCTATACAGACAGGAAAAAGATTTCCTGCAGCTGAATGCTCCGATCAGTCGCAGCACTATGGCAAAAAATCTTATCACTACGGCACAGGAGTATTTACAGCCGATGTATGATTTCTTCCATAGAAAACTTCTTTACCGAAGGTTTTTAATCATGGATGAAACACCGGTACCGGTCCTGAAGGAAGATGACAGGAGGGCCCAGACAAAATCTTACTTCTGGGTAATCCATACCGGAGAGGATGGTCCGAATCCTATCATTCTCTATAATTACACTCCTACGAGAGCAGGAGAAAATGCAAGACGGTTCTTAAATGAAATCGCCCCCGGATTCTATCTGATGGCCGACGGATATCAGGGCTATAACAAAGTACAGGAAACGAACCGCTGCTGTTGTTTTGCGCATATCCGCAGGTACCTTTTAGAATCCATACCAAAGGGAATGGATAAGGATTATACCAATCCCGCAGTCCAAGGATTTCTCTATTGCGAAAAATTGTTCGCATATGAACGGTCCTATCGGGAAAAAGGACTTAGTTATAAGCAAATATACACACGCCGCCTCAAATTAATCAACCTTCTCTTTATTATTCTCTTGTAAATATTTATTAGCATCTTTTATAAAACTTCCAATTATAAGAATCATTATTATACCAAGAGGAAATGCCGCAATAATACTTACTGTCTGAATATTATTCATTGAGCTTTCCGAAAAAACCAATGCGATTGGAAGGATTATTAACATGATACACCATAATAATTGTACCATTTTTTGAGGTTCTTCACCATCTTCAAGTTTTTTGTAGCTATAGCAAGAAGTTGTGTATGCAATTGAGTCAAATGATGTTGCATAAAATGCTATCATTGTAACAAGTACCCACACTAGTACCAAAACTGAAAGTGGAATAGTATTAATAATATTAATAATCATTCCATACAAATCGCCTGTAGCACTATATTCTTTTATAAAATCCACGATTCCAGATGTCTGTAATCCAAGTGAGTAATTTCCAAATACAATGAAGCTTACTACTGTTGACCCAACTCCAAAAATATATCCACCAATGATTGTCTGCTTGACAGTTCTTCCTCTCGATATATTTCCAATAAAGAATGGCGCAGCTACACACCATACAATCCAGTATGCCCAATAATAAATTGTCCAGTCCTGTGCAAAATTTGTAGTTCTCTGTGGATCCATATACGTTGATAACCCAATAAAGTTCTGAACCATTCTTCCAAAAGACTCTATACCTGTTTCAACTATATATCTGCCCTGACCACCAATTAACAAAACAAAAATCATGAGGCCAAAGAAAAGGTATATACATACTTTTGCTAAAATGCTTATTCCTTTGAATCCATGTAATAAAGAATATGTATAGACAGCACATGTAAGAAGAATAATAACTATTGTAATTACAGTTCTACTAATAGTGATATTAAAAAGTGTTTGAATTATAGTTGCCATAAGTGGCGTAGCAACACTAAATGTAGTCGCAGTTCCAGCAAGTAATGCAAAGACTGCCAATAAATCAATGATTCTTCCAGCAATTCCATCCGTATGTTTTCCTAACATTGGTCTACATGCTTCAGAAAATCTCTGTCTCTCACGCTTTCTTACATGTAACATAAAACCAAACGCAACCGCTAAAATAAGATAAAAGCCCCATGGGATAAAACTCCAGTGAAACAGAGGAAACACTCCTGCCCAGTCCTGAATAGTTCCTAATTCTGCTATATGAGGATTTGTTGCATACATTACCCATTCTGAAAATGAATAAAATAAAATATCAGCAGCTAATCCACATGTGAACATCATACAGCCCCAAGTAAAAAAAGAATACTTTGGTTTTTCATTTGCGTCGCCCAATACGATATTGCCATATTTAGAGAAAGCAAAATATAGTGTAAGTAAGAATACTCCTAATCCAAAAACAATATAAAAGGCACCTAATGTATCTCCAAAGAAAAACCTCACACTGCCAAGAACGTCATTTGATTGCTCTGGCATAGCAAAAAACATAATACTAATAAATACAATCATTACTACAGGTACTAGAGTAATTATCCAATCAATTTTTTTCTTATTCATTTTAACTTATCCTTCCTACCTCATATCATTATATGAAATGTCCAATTTCATAAGTTCTTCAAAGCTATCTATTTCTATGATATCTTCTTTATTCATTGGCATGATTCCTAGATCATATTCTTCAAAATGACAAAACATAGCTACATCATCCCAATATATCTGACAATTATTTTTTTCTATGAATTCTTCTTCTAAATGTTGCTTAAGCTTTTTACCATCTTCAGCTGACCATCTGGATATAGAATATAATTGCCATCCTGATTTTCCACCAGTTCTGCTACAGCTTATCACTCTTTCATTTTCAACCTGCATCAGCCATTCATCCGTCTCCTCATCTATCCAAACAGCGTTGTAACCAGATTTTTCAAATTCCGGAGTCAAAATGTTTTCATTGTATATTATCTGATCTCCATCAAGGATAATCGCATCTTCCAAATAATCTCTTGCTGCATATAATGAAGATATATTGTTACAAGTATCATAATATGGATTTTCTATAATATGCACTCCATATTCTTTCTCAAGAATGCCAAACTGTTCTTTCAGATATCCAACCACCACATGTATTTCGTTTATTCCATTCTTATGAAGACCTTGAATAACTGTATCTATCATTCTGACACCATTAACAGTAACTAACGGCTTAGGAATGGTTAAAGTGATAGGGTGCATTCTGTTTCCTAGTCCTGCCGCCATGATGATAGCCCTTTTTACTTTATGCATCATATTCCTCCTTGAAAATTTTGTAGTACTCTTTAGCATATCTGTACTGTCTTAAGGAGTATTCACCAAATTCAACGCCAAGGCTCCTTTTGTACTCGCACCAATTACTCCACAGCAAACCACATGCTGCTATGTAACAATATATTTTAAGTCGAGTTTGTTTCTCGCAATTATTCTCAAAATATATATCTATTAGTCTATCAACCTGTGATCTGTCATATAATGCATAAATACAGAACATCGCTATATCCACATGTGGGTCCTGCATTCCTGCATATTCCCAGTCAATCAATCTAATATCTCCATCTGCTGTAAACAGAAAGTTATCAGGAACTGCATCAATATGTGTAAGACACATTTCAGTTTTACAATTATCAATGTATTCCTTTAGCTCAAAAACCTTTATTTTGGTGCCATTATAGTCTCTATACGCTGATGGTGCTCCATCCCATAGAGATTCATAAAAGTCAATCTGCTTGAATATATCAAACTTATGCCCCACCTTCAGATTAAGCGAATGAAAATCTCTTAATTTTTTCATACATCTGACAAGATCTTCCTCATTATCTGAATCACAAACACGAGATGACTCCAAATACTTCGTAATTTTATATCCATTTAGTGGATTAATATAAACAATGTCATCACAAATATCTTTATCCTTTATAGCATCATATACTGCTGCTTCTTCATCTCTCTTAATTAGTAAATCAGTCCCTTCACCAGGTATACGCATAATATATCTTTGATTACGGCAACTAAATAGAAATGATCTATTTGTCATGCCTTTTTTGAGAATATTTATATCCACTATCTCATTTTTATTTACCTGTAGAGCAACAGCTATTATCTCAATAGCATCTGATTTTAAGTTATTTGAATTCTCATCCAACTCCCTAAGCTGCTCAAATGTATTGATTTCAACTGTATCAGATGAGTGAGCAACCTTGGCATATACAATCATTCGATCAGTATCAATTAAAACCTCTTCCCAAAAAGATTTTTCATATCGTTTATCCTTATCAAAAGTTTTTAATTTATCTCGAATAATTGTTGCTTGTGGCTCTG
>JAQXTA010000030.1 GCA_029219245.1 Lachnospiraceae bacterium
ACCAAGAGTTTGCTTACAGCTTCCTTCAGATTCCACCTCACGATGGACACCCTTGCTGTTCGGCTATACACTTCCTCGTTGCCTAGGCGTGTTCGGGACTTTCACCCGTTAGAGCGCGCCCATGGCGCGCAAACTAAAAGGGCATTCACTATAACAGGAATGCCCTTTGTACTAATCATTTTTTTCTTCGCAGCCACAAGTATCCCGGTTCTCTCTATTGGAGAAAGGTCTTGTGTCAAATCGTGGTTCAAAACGGGAATCATCACAATCACAATCTCTGTTTCTGTCGCGATCACGATTTCTGTCACAATCACGATTTCTGTCACGGTCGCGGTCACAGCCACAATCTCTGCCGCGCTTACGATCACAGTCGCAGTCAGAATTACAGCAAAGCAGCAACAATAAGATAATCCATGCAGTCATAGAAAAACTTCCTCTCTTTTTTCTCATACGATATCATATGCCGGAAGAAATTTTCTGCTACTGCTTACTGTGTCATTCTTTTTTCAGTATCTTTGTACGAATATAGCAAAAAGTAACCTTTTCTCCTTTTGCTGCTAACATTTTTAATAAAAATTCAAGTAATTTTCTTGTATCCTCATGCATTGGTGCAGGATCTTTCCCTGATTCATAATAGCACAGTGGATCGGCATCCGTATATTCGTCCTTGTGGTAAACCTTACAGGCTGCAATCCGGTCCATCAGCATCTCCACCACATATTTTACCGGCATTGGTGCAGGTGCCATGCCTCCCGGAATTCCTCTTGTGCTATAATCAATCCAATATTCATAATGGTGCTTATTTCTGCCTTTGTGATGTAGCCATGCCGAGGAATAACCAATTTCTTCACGCTCCGCGTTATTAGGGCTTCTGTTTCCCTGCCAGTATTTTGCACCTACCAGGAATTCGGTAGGACTATATTTTGACATATCATGCAATAACCCCTGTTTATAAAGTCCAACCTGAAAACAACCTTGCATTACCAGATATTTATGATAGGTGATTGTTTTAAAATGCATCCATGCCTTATTCATTACTGCCTTGTCCTTTTCTTTTTTGTGTTTTTGTAATTAAGAATTTTCTGAATTCCCAAAATGATAATCGTACGCGGAGGAATCAGAATATTATTAGAATTCTCCCATTTATCCTGTATATCCGGCTGTGTGGAAAACAGCGGAATCCACTCCAGTCCGTCAGCAAGCTTGGGAAGACCAAACCGATGAGTTTCCCAGTGCATATTGATACCAAAATAAAACAACTCCATATCCGTTGCCTTAGCATTATCGGTAACTTGCCCATAGTTTCCACAATATAAAATACCTACACTTCTGCTTGCAGGTCCGGTATCAGGACTCCATGCCTCTTTTCCATGGTAGGACACATCCGGATAACCGCAGGACAAATAATCCATACCACGTAGGGGCTCTTTGGCATGGAAAACAGAGTGTGCTTTTCGAAAAGCAATCAGGGATTTTACATATTCCAGAAGTTCTTTGTTGCTTTTTTGTAAGTTCCATTTAATCCAACCAATCGGATTGTCCTGACAATAAGGGTTGTTATTGCCCTCCTGTGTATTAGCAAATTCATCTCCGCTGTATAAAAGAGGCGTTCCCTGGGAAAGCAGCACAAAGGTCATCGCATTTTTCATCTGTTTCAACCGCAGGGAAAGAATCGACTTTTTACGGCTTGCTCCTTCCACACCGCAGTTCCAGCTGCAATTATAGGAAGTTCCATCCTGATTGGCCTCTCCGTTTGCCATGTTATGCTTTCTGTCATAAGAAACGAGATCTGACAGACGAAAGCCCTCCTGTTTGGCAATATAATTTATTATCCCTTTTGCTTTGCTGTTCTTTCGATTGTGATGAATAAAATTATTGATTTGATTATCGTCACCCTTCAAAAGCTTTCTGGTATCATACATAAAAGCATCATCCATATACCCGAAGTTACGATAACATTCTACATTCTCATCATGCGGTACCTCATTAGTATCTTTATCGCAAAGCAACTTGATTTCCGAGAACAACGGTTCTTTACACAACATCGGCAGGGGAATGTCCATTCCCATAAGCTGAAAACCGTCAATGTGGTATTCCACTACCCAGAATTTCAGTATTTCCAGCATATCCATATGGCTGACGGACGGCGGAAAATAAAACTGCATCATAACTTCTATCCCGTTTTGATGCAATGCTTTTACCATATCCTTATATTCTGTTACCGCATCTTTTGTATAGGCATAAGCATATTTGGGCAGATAATATAGCCCTTCTTTATATCCCCAGTAATTTACACGAATCGTTTTATCCTCTTCTGATATGATCGGCTCTTTATAGGATGCTACGGCTTCTTCCATTGTCTGTGGTTGTTTCCTTTTTACCGGCAGTATCACTTCATCAAATTCATAGGCAGGCATCAGGAGAACTGCTGTAATACCCAATTCTTTCAGATAGGGTATTTTTTCCACAATGCCCTGATAGGTACCTTTGGCTTTCACTCCCGATGATTTATGCTTTGTAAAACCACGAACATGCAACATATAAAAAATACTGTCTTCAAAGGGAATCATGGGTGCTTTATCGGATTCCCATTCATATGTCGTTTCGGATACCCTGCAGCGGGAAAGTGTTTCCTTCTTCTGACCGTATTTTCCTTCCTTTACGATAGCTTTCGCATAGGGGTCCTGAAAAAGTTCTTCTCCCTGGTAAAACAGATAAGAACAAGCTCTGTCCTGATAGTCCTTTAGCAGCATGGAATAAATCTTTCCCTTATGGTTTTCCGGCGGAAAAGGAATTCGGATGCCTTCCCTGTGCTGTCTGTCATACAAAAGAATTCCACATTCTGTCTTCGCTTCAAATATCATGGATATATGCAATCCTTCGGGTGTAAATTGCACACCCAGCGGATAAATTGTCGAAGCAGTTACCTTAAACGTTTTCTGCATAAAGCCTCCGTAATATATCATTTTTCTTTCTTATTCTTTCTTATTATATCATCTTTAATCGATAATCTAAACAAAAATTTGTTTTATCCATTGAATCTCCTGCATATTTTCTGTAAAATAATCTTAACTTCATTCAGAAAGGGGATGCGCCTATGGGAAAAAATAATAAAAACACACAAAATGACGACTTTGATACGGAGGAAATGACGGTTGATTTAGATTTAGAGGATGGTACACAAATAACCTGTGCCATCGTTACCATTCTTACCGTATCCGGACAAGATTATATCGCTTTGTTACCTTTAGATGAAAATGGTCAGAATGAAGACGGCGAAGTATGGTTCTATCGCTATTTTGAAGATGAAAATAATCCGGACGAAGAACCTTCTCTGGAATATATTGAGGACGATGAAGAATACGAAGCCGTTGAGGAAGCTTTTGATGAATATTTAGACTCTGTCGAATTTGACGAAATCGTTGATGATGAGGAATAAGTTTTCGACAGAATGGGCTGAAGAAACCGGGAAGGAATATCTTTTCCGGTTTCTTGTCCGCAGTACATAAGATACAAAACCTTCTTTGCTCTTGTCATTGCTACATAAAGCATACGCCGTTCTTCATCAATTTCAGCCGGTGTAACCGCCTGTCGCATCGGTATTCTTCCTTCGTTCAAATCCGGCAGATAAACAGTATCAAATTCCAGTCCTTTTGCCATATGCATTGTAAGCAGATGAACGCCTGATTGAACTTTTGGTTTCGCTTTCTGCTTCTCCAGAATCAGTTTTTGACATTGATTGATATAGTCATTTAATTCTCGAAAAGATGAATAATTTCTTGATAGATTTTGAAATTCATCTGCCATCTGCAAAAGCTTTCTACTTTCTTCACCGCCATAGTTTTCTTTCAAAAAATTATCATATCCGATGACTTTTCGTATATATTGCAATGCCAGATATGGCTTTCTGCCACGAATCTGCCCAATCTCTTTAAACAATTTCCTGACAACAGCCTGCATGGAAGGATTGTCGTTGTAAAAAGAAAGCACCTCTTCTATGGTTGTCTGTTCCTTCCTTGCACAGTCTTTCTTCAGATAACGAAGCGGCCGGTTCATAATCAGATGGAAAAGCTCCCTGCTTGGATTTTCGTTGGCAAATTCCAGATATGCCATCAAATCCTTGATGACAAAATGCTCAAACTGACTGTGTAGCATTTCCTTCATCTGAAACGGAATTCCATGAAGTAGCAGCTTTTCCGCCAGAAGATTGCATTCCTGGTTCGTCCGGTATATAATTGCCATTTTCGTCAATTGCTCCGGGGATTCTGTCTCCTGCTTTCTTTTCAGTTCCGCGAAGAGCCAATCCTGCTCCTTCTCCCGATTTACAAAAGATTGAATGATTACACCCTCTCCATCCGTATGTACAGACTTTATTTTTTTTATAAAGCGATGCTTATCTGCTTCCATGACCTGTAAAGACTTTTGCACAATCTGCTCATGGCAGCGGTAATTCACATCCAGAAGAAGTTGTTTTGCCTGCGGATAATCGGTAAGAAACCGTTGCATAATATCCGGTCTGGCACCCCTGAAGCCGTAAATAGACTGATCATCATCACCTACGACAAATAAATTGGGTGTTTCTCCTGCCAAAGCTTTGACAATCTGATACTGGATTTCATTGATATCCTGAAACTCATCCACCAGAATGTAGCGGTACACCTCCTGCCACTTTGCCAGAAGCTGTGGCTTTTCCCGGAATAATTTGCGGCAAAGCAGTCCCATATCATCAAAATCCAGCTTCTGAAATTGAAAAAGATACTGATTATATTCCCGATAAAAATATTGTAATTCTTCTTTGGAAAAGATATCCTGTGATACAGTCTGGATTCCTTCCCCTTGATTTTTTATCCGGCTGATACTTTGCAGCATAGAATCGATTTTTTCCTCACTGTTTCCCATGTTATAAGGGGATATTCTGAAAAGTTGACGCAACAGTTTTTTCTTTTCGGTTTCTGTAATCAGGGAATAGTTATGATATTGTCCTGTCTGTCGTAAGATATGGTAAAAGACTGCATGAAACGTGCCAAACGTAACCGGCAGTGGCTGTTTTCCCATCAGTATGTAAAAACGTTGCTTCATTTCATCTGCCGCTGCTTTTGTAAAGGTAATTACCAGTATGTTTTCCGGATTTACTTTACATACCTCAATCAAATGTCGGATACGCTGTATGGTAACGAAGGTTTTACCGCTTCCGGGACCAGCAAGTACCTGCATGACCCCGGAAGCAAAGCAAATTGCTTCTTTTTGTATTGAATTTTCTATAAAATCAGGCATTCTGTAACTTTTCAATTCCCTTTCTGATTCTTGCCAGAGATTCTTCTTTGCCCAGAATTTCCATGATTTCTGTTGCACCGGCAGGTGTCATTTGTTTTCCGGATACCGCCGTTCTGACCGGCCACATTGCATAACCGTTCTTACATTCCTTCTTTGCAACATAATCCACTAAAGTCTGATACAAAGCATCGTTACTGTAATCTTCCTGTGCCTCAAAAATCGGCAGAAGCTCCGTTAAAACTTCCAGAGAAGATTCCGTATTGGTTTTCATTTTCTTATGAGTATACATTGCTACATCATATTCCGGAAGTTCTTCAAAGAAATCGACCATTTCCTTGATATCCGGAAAAATTTCAATTCTGGTTTTTACCATAGCCGCAATTTTCTTCAAATCCAGGTCTTTCGTAATCACTTCCTTCAGATAAGGTTCTGCCATTGTGTAGAACTTATCGAAGTCCATTGCCTTCATGTATTCCCCATTCATCCATTTTAATTTTGTATAATCAAATACCGCCGGTGATTTGGAGATATGATGATAATCAAACTTTTCAACCAACTGCTCCAAGGTAAAAATTTCATCGGTTCCTTCCGGACTCCAACCAAGCAGCGCAACGAAATTCACAATCGCCTCCGATAAAAATCCCTGATCGATTAAATCTTCATAAGAAGAATGTCCGCAACGCTTGGACAGCTTATGATGTTCTTCATCGGTAATCAGCGGACAGTGAATATACTCCGGAATCTCCCATCCAAAGGCTTCATAAAGTCTGTTATATTTTGGTGAAGAAGATAAATACTCATTTCCTCTGACAACATGTGTAATACCCATCAGATGGTCATCTACCACATTTGCAAAATTGTAGGTAGGGAAACCATCAGATTTTATCAGGATCATATCATCTAGCTCCGCATTATCTACGGTAATATCTCCATAAATATCATCATGAAAAGTTGTTGTTCCTTCGGTCGGGTTATTCTGACGAATTACATAAGGCTTTCCGGCTTTCAAATTCGCCTCAACCTCTTCTTTGGATAAATGCAGACAGTGCTTATCATACACGTTGATTTCCTTACCTGCGACCTCGGTTGTTAAGGTAGCCAGTCGTTCTTTATCACAGAAACAGTAATAAGCTTCTCCCTTATCAATCAGTTTCTTTGCATATTCCAGATAAATTCCCTGCGCCTGTCGTTCGCTCTGCACATAAGGACCATAACCCTTGTCCTTATCCGGTCCTTCATCATGGATCAGCCCGGTTTTCTCCAAGGTACGATAAATAATTTCTACAGCACCTTCTACATAACGTTCCTGGTCAGTATCTTCAATTCGTAAAATGAAATCTCCACCCTCATGCTTCGTAATCAAATAAGCATAGAGAGCCGTTCTTAAATTTCCTACATGCATACGTCCTGTTGGGCTTGGTGCATATCTTGTTCTGATTTTCTGCATTTTTATAATCCTTCCTATTCTGCTTTTTCCGGAAGCTTCTGCTCTGCTGCTTCTTTAAAGCTGTTTACTGCCTTGGCTGCCTGCATAATCGGAATATTCGTTCCGGCTCCCGCAATACATCCACCCGGACATGCCATACCTTCAATCAGACATCCATTTTTCTTTCCGGCTTTGGCAAGCATCAGCATTTTCTTACATTCTGACAGGCTTTCCGCATGCTCAATATTGACCTCTACATCCGGATAATATTCCCTGACACATTCTTCGATAGCACTGGCAACACCGCCTGCGACACCATAGCCACGTCCTGCTCCTGTTGCTCCCTGCAGCTTGTCCGCTGCTTTTATTTCCTTTAATAAAATGCCTTTGGCTTCAAACATACCGGCAAGTTCTTCAAACGTAATAACAAAATCCACATCCGATCGTATGGTTCTTCTGGAAGCTTCCAGTTTCTTCGATGCACATGGTCCGATAAACACTACCTTTGCATCCGGATGCTCTTTTTTAATCACACGAGCGGTTGCCACCATAGGAGTCAATGCATTGGAAATCTTATCAATGGTTTCCGGGAAAAATTTCTTCGCAAGCACCGACCAGGAAGGACAGCAGGATGTTAAACTAAATGGTAATTTACCGGTTGCAACCTCCGTTGCATAATGCTCCGCCTCTGCAATAGCACCCATGTCGGCACCGATAGCCGTTTCATATACATCCTGAAAACCAAGCTCCTTTAATGCGGTCTTTAACATATCCGGTGTTACGTCCGGTCCAAACTGACCGGCAAATGCAGGTGCAACTTGAGCAATAATCTTATGTCCTGACTGGATAGCACGAATCAACTGAAAAATCTGGGATTTATCGGCAATCGCACCAAACGGACAGTTTACCATACATTGTCCGCAAGACACACAAAGGTCATTATCAATAACCGCTCGACCTTTTTCATCATTTTTAATCGCACCTACCCCACAGGCACCCGCACAAGGTCTTACCTGATGGGAAATCGCATCGTAAGGGCAAACGGCTTTGCATTTACCACATTTAATACATTTTTCCTGGTCAATAACGGATTTACCGTTTTTCATGCTTATGGCACCACGCGGACATACTTCCCGGCAAGGATGAGCCACGCAACCCATGCATTTATCCGTTACCTGATAACAGTTCTCAGGACAGGCATTGCAGGCTGATGGAATAACCTGCATAAGCGGTGGTTCATAATATTTTTCATCAATATTACTTTCCTCCAGTCCCTGTGTCAGATGTACCGGCTGGTTCTCCGGTCGAAGGGACAATCCCATAGCCAGACGAATCCGCTCACGCACAATTGCCCGTTCTCTATAAATACTCTCATATTCCGATTCATCATAATCTACAATTTTATATGGCAAAGCCTCAATATCATCCTTCAGATTTTCTGAATGGAATGCCAGATTTGCTACTTCTTTAAAAATTCTACGTCTGTTCTTGCGAACCTGCGTATCGATTCCTCTCATAAAAGCCTCCCTTATGAAAAATCAAAAATTCCCCGTAAGCTGCCATGTACTATTTTTGCACAAACTTACGGGGAAATCAAGTATCTGTTTTTATTCTTCCGTTTCTTCTTCAACCTTCTTCAAATCATCCAAGGTAATCTGGAAATGATAACCAAGATTGGAAGACAAGCCATAAACGGTATCACTGCCTTCCAGCTTGAGATAATACTGCGATGTAATCTCATTAAAATGACCGAATACAATCTCATAAACGGTATCATCCTGCAGTTTTATCGTTACGGTTGCCAGCGGATCATCAAATCCATACTGGGAAAAATCCGTTACTCCTTCTATTTCCAATTCCGCCTGAATATCTACGACATAGTCCAAAAGAGAACGAATCTTATCCTGATCCAGTTCTATTGAGGAATCTCCTACAGCATTCCAGACATCATCTTCCTTTATCAGAGAAACCATATCGCCTCCGCCGGAAAAAGAAAATTCTGCTACATCCTCTTTAGTTAAAGATAAAACGGTATACAAATTTTCTTCGCTTGTTTTCTCTTCCGCAAGCCTGTTATTATAACTGCGGACCCCGAAAAAAGCAGCGATTACAAGCACTAACAGGACTCCTAAAATCAAAAGCTGTATTTTCTGTTTTTTCATGCAAATCCCTCTATTTCTTTCTTCTGTTAAACCAGATCACAAATCCAATTACAAGGCAGCCTATCGGGATTACCAGAATCGACAAAACACCTATGATAAAGGATGCACGTGTAGAAAAGGCCAGTATACTGGTATCATAATATTTTACCGGAATCGATACAGTGCTTTCCTGTTCTGTCATGGAACTGATTACACTGCTGAATAATTTTACATTGTTGCCCGGAACAATGCTGTCTGCATTCTCCGTAAAAAGATTCTCGGTTGCAATGATTACTGCATTCGAAACAGTATCACTTCCAATTGCTTTTTCTGCCTTTAATGCAATCACAAACGGTCCGTCAATATCACCTTCACTCTTATCATATTCGGTAGCGGTTTCCAAATCGGTTTTGCTATAGGATTGGCTGCTGGTCTGCAATAGCGGTGTATAGTATACCCCTTCTGTTTCGTCCGAATAAGAAAGTCCCTGTGCATATGGTGCAAATACTGCGGTATCCGAAACCTTAGTTGTTATTTCATCATAACAAATCTGTGGGAACAGATAGAACGGAGTGCTGTAATACATACTGCTGTCACCTTCTGCGACCATACCGTCTACCAGGGATACATCATAAAATGCCAATATTTTCTCAAAATTTATCAGTTTTTCTTCGGTCCAGGTAGGAATAATCAATGCATTACCGCCTTTTTCCAGATATGAAATCACTTTATTGACATCATTCTCTGAAAAATCATTGGTCGGAGCATCAATAATGATTGCCTGCGCATCTTCCGGAATCTCTTCCACTGTCAGAAGCGATAATTCTTCATACTCAATGTTTTCTTTCTGAATTGCTTTGGTAAACTGATTTTCCAGCTCCAACTCGTTGTGCCCGGTTATCACATAAATTTTGGGCATATCCTCTGTGGTAACATAAGCTAACGCTGAAGTAATCTGTCCCTCTCCGTCATAACCGGTAATCTGATACTGGTAAGTGGAATAATCCATCTCGTAAGCATAAATGTCATTATAGTCAACGACTCTGCTTCTCTTTGGACCAACTACAATCAGACTGTTAGAAGAAGGTGCCGTATCCGTATAATTTGTATAGAATTTCGGGTTGATGGATGGATCTACATAAGTGACGGTTATATGATCCGATAAATCCTTGATTTTCTGTATGGTTTTATCCAGATTTGCATCCTTCTGAGATTCATTCGCATATACATAGATTGTAATATCTTCTGTAATGTCCGGAACAAGTTCTTTTGTTTCATCTGTCAGGGTAAATAATTTATTAGAGGTAACATCTATTGCCATAATATCTGCCGGAAGCTGACCGACCACAAGGTTGACTACAATAGTCAGTGCTGCTGCAACCGCTATCATACCGGTACTGTATGCACCAATTTTGAAACCACCGCTTGAAACACTATATCTTCTCTTCTGAATCGACTGTGTGGTGCAGAATAATAAAAACAAGGTAAAAGTGATATAGTAAACTACCGCCGGAACGGAAAAGCTGCCGCTTGTCATATCATCGAACCTGCCCATCATATCAAAAGCACTAAGACACTTTGTAAGCAGATTACCGGTAGAAGAAATGATACTGCACAGTCCCGACATCAAGTAGCCTAAAAACAATGCCACAAACGTAAGCACTGCAGCAATAACAATACTTTCTGTTAGCGAAGATAAAAACATACCGACAGCCAAAGCCATACAGCCATATAAGAAAAAGCCAAGCAAAGCAGTATAGGACACACCCATCTGAAAGGTTCCAAAAAAGGAAAGAATCATCGGTGTGATGCCAATAACAACTACCGGTATTGCAAATACTGTTAGAAGAGCAAGATATTTGCCGAGTACAATCTTGCCGACAGAAATCGGTGCCGTCAAAATAAGCTGGTCTGTTTTCTGCTTCCGTTCTTCTGCCAGAATACGCATTGTCAGAATCGGAATCGTAATCATGAACAAGAAAATAACACTCTGCAATACATAGGATATATTTGGATATCCGCAGAGCATATTATAAACTGTAAAATATATTCCCATCAATAATAAGGTTGCTGCTAAAAAAAGCCAGCCGATAAAGGAATGGAAAAAGGATTTTACTTCTCTTTTATAAATTGCTATCATCGGTTTCTTCCTCCTCTTCCTCGTTTTCTATCTCTTCATTCTCTTCCATATTTTCCTCATCTTCCATATCTGCATTTTCTTCAACATTTTCATTCTCATCCGAATCCGTTAACTGAAGGAAGATATCTTCGAGTGATTTTTCAACCCGGTTCATGGACAATACCGGCATATCACCATTTGTCAATGCAATCGACAATTCTTTACGGATATCCATATTATCTTCGGATACGACACGTACTTTAATCGCATTTTCTTCTGTTGCTTCTTCAAAAGTAAAGGACTCAATATGTTCCACTGTTTTCAGAATTTCTTCTGCCTTTTCCTGATTTCCAAGAGCCATCACTTCAATTTCAACCGTCTTCTCCATACGGTTCTGTAAGCCCTCCGGAGAATCGCTTGCTACGAGTTTGCCTTTGGAAATAATCATGATATGGTCACATACCGTACTGACCTCCGACAAAATATGGGAGCTTAAAATAATCGTATGATTTTCAGCAAGCTTTTTAATCAAAGAACGGATTTCAATAATCTGTTTCGGGTCAAGTCCAACGGTAGGCTCATCGAGGATGATAACCTCCGGATAACCGATAATCGCCTGTGCAAGTCCAACTCTTTGTTTATATCCTTTGGACAAATTTTTAATCAAACGATGCTCCACATCCGTTATTTCAACCATCTGCATAATTTCCTGAATCTGTTCTTTTCTCTCTGCCTTTGGCACCTTTTTTAATTCTGCCACGAAACGTAAATATTCATCTACTGTCATATCCGGATAAAGCGGTGGTATTTCCGGCAGATAACCAATACATTTTTTTGCTTCTTCCGGCTGTGTCAGAATATCAAAACCATTAATCTTTACCGTACCGCTTGTCGCTGCCAGATAGCCGGTCATAATATTCATGGTCGTTGATTTACCGGCACCATTCGGCCCAAGAAAACCATAAATCTGACCTTTCTGTACTTCAAAAGATAAATCATTTACTGCGATATGATTCCCGTATTTTTTTACCAGATTTTCTACTTTTATCAAAGTCAAATCCTCCCTTCTGATTCGCCTCTTTACTATAGGAAATATTTGTGTCCATTATCTTTCCAAATTGTGAAATATTTGTGTCCTTCCAAGACCGTTTTACGAAACACATAACTGAAATTATATCATACTATAATATTAAAATCATTATGAAATTATGACTAGAAAGGAATTTTATGCAGGATTATAATTTCAGCGAAAATTTCGACCGCTTTCCGCTTGCCATGGCATATGTTCCCTGGCAGCACTTAACAAGCATCTATGAGGATTTAGATGAAGCTTTTGAAAACGGAACTATTTTTCCGGAACTGAACAAACCTTTTACAGGAAGGAGAAATTGTAAATGACAAAGACATTTCATTCTGAGCAGGAAAAACTGCTCCATCAAATCAATCTGATCAGCTTCGTTGTGGTAGAAATGACCCTGTACCTTGATACCCACCCAAATGATTACGAAGCCATCGAATACCTGAAACACTATGTCCGTATGAAAGACAGAGCAATGCATGATTATGCTGCTAAGTTTGGACCTCTTACGATCAGTACCGCTGATGTATCTGATGGAAAAGAATGGAAATGGGCACTGACACCAATGCCCTGGGAAGGAGGCTGTAACTAATGTGGAATTATGAAAAAAGATTGCAATTCCCTGTAAATATTACAAGTCCAAATGCCAAACTGGCACAGGTAATAATCAGCCAGTATGGAGGACCGGACGGTGAAATGGGCGCATCAATGCGCTATCTTTCCCAAAGATATGCCGCTCCGTACAGAGAGGTAGCTGCCATTTTGACCGATATCGGTACTGAAGAACTGGCTCATCTGGAAATGGTTGCTACTATCGTCCATCAGCTGACTAAAGATCTGTCTATGGAAGAAATCGAAGAATCCGGATTTGCTAACTACTATGTAGACCATACCGTTGGTATCTGGCCACAGGCAGCAGGCGGTGTTCCGTTCAACGCCTGTGAATTCCAGTCCAAAGGCGATATCATTACCGATCTGGTAGAGGATATGGCGGCAGAACAGAAAGCACGTACTACTTATGACAATATTCTGCGGCTGATTCACGACCAGGAGATCTGTGAACCGATTAAATTCCTACGGGCCCGCGAAGTCGTCCACTTCCAGAGATTCGGTGAAGCACTGCGCATCGTACAGGATAAACTGAACAGCAAAAACTTCTACGCATTCAACCCAGGATTTGACTGCAATGAATGTAAAATATGATAAAAAAATCTCGAAGGCTGTCATCACTGCGCACTATATAAAACTATTTTTGTAATAAATAATCGAGTAGGAGGAATTTCTCTTAAATGAGAAATTCCGACCTCTCACACCACCGTGCGTACCGTTCGGTACACGGCGGTTCAATCAACTTAACAAGTAACACGCCTTTCAGTGTAGTAATCTAACATTGAGACTAATCCA
>JAQXTA010000031.1 GCA_029219245.1 Lachnospiraceae bacterium
ATTATGCCTAAATTCTCTATTTTAAATCCTAAGTACACACTGACGCTCCCTCATTATCAGATGATTTCAGGGATTTATGATATTTTCAATCATATCTGTGAGCAGTACTTTTCCGGAGAAGATGATAATACCAGCGACTACATAAGCGAAGGACTGATGAAATCTGTAATACATTCAAGCCGTATTGCGAATAAGAATCCACAGGATTATGAAGCAAGGAGCAATATCATGTGGTCTGCAACCTGGGCACTTAATACTTTGGTTGCGAAGGCAAAGTCAACAGACTGGATGGTACATATGCTTGGTCAGTCTGTGGGAGCATGTACAGACGCGACGCATGGTATGACACTGGCGGCAGTTTCATTACCATATTATAGGCATATTATGCCTTATGGACTTGCGAAGTTTGTGCGTTTTGCAAAGAATGTATGGGATGTTGATGTGACAGGAAAGACGGATGAACAGATTGCGTCTGAGGGTCTTACAGCAATGGAAAATTGGATGAAGGAACTTGGTCTTGTATTGAACATTACAGAACTTGGAGCAACAGAGGATATGATTCCGGATCTTGTAAAGGGTACGATAGTTCTTCCTGGTGGTTATAAGGTGCTTGATGCAGGTGAGATTGAACAGATTTTCAGAGAAAGTTTCTAAAAATATTAAGAAAGAGGATGATTTGGTGAACAAGAAGATTGTAGTGATTTCGACAAGTATAAGAGCAAACCTGGTCAGATGAAAGTACTTATTGACCGCTTAAATCCTATGTTTTCTAAGGATTATAAGTTTAGAGATGCTTATTTCTTTGCCACAGCAGCCGAGGATGAAGAACATGTTTATAAAAAAGCCTTGTCAGGACTAAATGGTTGGATTGATTGCTTTGATAAGGCAAAACTGAAAGGATATGTTTTCTGCGGTGGTGTAACCATGGGTGGCGAGATTTTAGAAAATGCTAAGTTGAAAGAAGCATACGACATGGGAGCCGGTGTATAAGCATGAAGGGGCGCATATTTCACACATCTACGTTTATTGCTTACTTGATTCTTGTATTTTGTTTGACAGCGTGCGGAGGTAGTAGTTCTGAAAATTTGCAGGAAACAAATGATACCGCAATGCATGAGAATACGACTTCTGAATCTAAGGTGGAACTTCAGAATGATAACAACAAGTCAGATGAATACACGAAGATTGCGGATACCATTGCAAATACTGATGATGTAAGTGAGGACGCCGGCATGAAATTATATATAAATGACACAGAGATTCCAGTTTTCCAAACAAATCAAATAGAGAATATGACTTATTTAGCCATGGTAGAATGAATATAAACTACAGTGGCTTTCTAAATGTAAAGGTGGATATAGGGATACAATGTCAATATTTGACCAAACACACATTCATTTAACCTTTACAGCAACGTCACCGGTTTTCCGGCAGTTGGTTTAACAACCGGTAAATCCGGGAAATGCTCCGTTAATGCCTTTTTCAACGGTCTTGTATCGATATGATGGGAAACCGGCGGAAAGGCATCGTCAAAATGGTCTAATAAGACGGTTCTTGGTTCTATTTTTTCCAGAATAGAAAGAGCCGGTGTAATCAAATCACTTGCACCCTGATAAGGGAGCACCAGCATGTCTACATATTTCGGATATTCTGTATTTTCATCCAGATTCATACTGCCAAGTACAAGAATCTTCTTGCCGCCTGCTTCAATCTGGTAAGCAAGCGTTTCGTTTCCCTCTTTAAAAGAAAGCTGTCGGGCAGCCAATGAAAGCGTATTGGGCAGATAGCGAAGCATACGTGGACTTAAAAGGGTATTTCTTTTCAGTTTGGAATCATATTGAATATGCTTACCGGACAAAACAGTGACTTTAATCTGTCCAAAATGCAGTATATTTCCCGGGTGGATGATGGCAATTCGATCACTGTCCACTTTTTTCTTTTCCAATGTGGCAGCAGGTAGGGCACTACAGTATACTGTCGCATCCGCATGGTCCATAATATTGGGAATGCTGGCAAGATGGTCCAGATGTCCATGTGTTATCAGAATGGAATCTTCATCCACATAATCCAGTAAAAAAGCAGGATTTTCCGCACCTCGAAGCGGTAAAAAAGGATCAATTAAAATGCGGTCTTCTCCATATTCAATTAGCAATGATGCGCATCCAAACCAGGTAATTTTCATAAGCAGTCCTCCAATATGTTCATTGTAAGACAGGGAATGCGTTTGTGCAAGGTAAAAATGGCGGGAGTCTGGAAGAAAAAAATGGACAAAAAAAGCACCATCCCCAAGGCTCTATGTCCTCAAAAATGGTACCCGTAAGTGCGCCTTCAGGGGCTCGAACCCTGGACACCCTGATTAAGAGTCAGGTGCTCTACCAACTGAGCTAAAGGCGCAAATTCATTTTACACGCAAGTGTTATTATAGTATAATGTTTTTTAGTTTGCAAGTATTTTTTCACATTTTTTTCAGAAACTTTGTATATATGCATGAATGGAGGAAGATATGATATTTGAAAGTCATGCACATTATGATGATGATGCATTTGAAGAGGATAGAGATGTGCTGTTACAATCATTGCCGGAGAATGGCATTGCGACGGTAGTAAATGTGAGCTCTGATTTGGCAAGCTGTAAAACAACGATTGCCTTGATGGAGAAGTATTCTTTTGTTTATGGGGCAATGGGGGTTCATCCGAGTGATACGGCACAGTTAAATGAGGAGAACTTCAAGTGGCTGCAGGCGCAGTGCAGTCTGGAGAAAGTGGTAGCGGTAGGTGAAATTGGTCTGGATTATTATTGGAAAGAACCGGAGGAGTCTGTTCAGAAGAAGTGGTTTGAAAGGCAGCTTGAGATGGCGCGGGAAGTAAAGCTTCCGGTCATCATTCATTCCAGAGATGCCGCGAAGGATACCTTGGATATGATGAAAGGTATTCATGCAGAAAAAATTGGTGGTGTAATTCATTGTTTTTCTTATACAAAAGAAATGGCAAGAGAATATTTGAATATGGACTATTATTTTGGTATTGGCGGAGTTATTACCTTTAAGAATGCCAAAAAGTTAAAAGAAGCCGTAGCATATATTCCGATCGAAAAGATTTTGCTGGAAACGGACAGTCCGTATCTGGCACCCGAGCCGAATCGTGGTAAGAGAAATTCTTCTTTAAATCTGCCTTATGTGGCAAAAGAGATTGCAGACATTAAAAATCTGGATTATGAAGAAGTAGTAGCGATTACGGAGCAGAATGCAAGGAAATTGTTTCGACTGTAAAATCCGGAAAGCGGAATTGCGAGACAGATAGGAAGAGGAAAACATATGGCAACTTTAGGAAATGCAAAAAATACGATAGAAGTTTTGCAGAAATATAATTTTAATTTCCAAAAAAAATTCGGACAGAATTTTTTGATTGATGCAAATATTTTAGAGAAGATTGTAGATGCAGCGCAGGTTACGGAGGAGGACTGTGTGTTGGAAATTGGACCGGGCATCGGTACCATGACACAGTATCTTGCAGAGCGTGCCAAAACGGTAATTGCAGTGGAAATCGATAAAAATCTGATACCGATTCTGCAGGATACACTTTCTCCTTATGCAAATGTAACGATTATGAATGAAGACATTTTAAAGGTGGATATCAACCATATTGTGGATAAATATAACGGTGGGAAACCGATTAAGGTGGTAGCGAATCTTCCCTATTACATTACGACACCGATTATAATGGCTTTGTTTGAAAAGCATGTGGCACTTCAGAGTATTACGATTATGGTACAGAAAGAGGTTGCAGACAGAATGCAGGTAGGACCGGGAACGAAAGATTATGGTGCGTTGTCTCTGGCAGTTCAGTATTATGCGCATCCAGAGATAGTAGTACGGGTTCCGGCATCCTGTTTCATGCCAAGGCCGAATGTGGACAGTACAGTCATCCGCCTGACGCGTTATGAGAAGCCTCCGGTAGAAGTAACGGATGAAGTATACTTATTTGCTGTAATAAGGGCATCTTTTAACCAAAGACGGAAAACACTGGTAAATGGACTTACAAATGCCGGTAATCTGGGAATAAGCAGGGATAACATAATAAGTGTCTTGGAAGAAATGCAGCTTTCTCCTACAGTACGCGGTGAAACGTTAACTTTAGAACAGTTTGCAGAATTTTCCAACTGTTTACTTTCAAAAAGGGCATAAAAGAGATGATTTGTAAATATACAATATGATGGAAATGTATATTGTAGCAGCTCCATATCTTGATGTATTCTGGAGATAACTACCAGAATAAAGGTGTCATTTTTTTCTTTATATTTATTTACATTGATATTCGCCTATGGTAAACTAAGACAGTAATAATAGGATTACTATGTGAAAAAGCAGTATGTAAAATACAATATATGAGGTGAGCACCTTGGATAAGTATGAATATAAAGTTCGTGCCGATGAAATTAAAGCATTAATTGCAGAAGGGGAATTTGCAGAAGCAGTTAAAATTGCGGACACAATTGATTGGCGTAGAGTCAAAAGTGTCATGATGTTATGTACCATCAGTGATTTATATAAGATTAACAGAAGATATCAGGAAAGTAAGGATATCTTATTATTAGCATATGAAAAACACCCTACCGGTAGATTAATTGTTTATTCTCTGTGTGAACTTTCTATTAAAATGGAAGAATATGTGCAGGCAATCGAGTATTACAAGGAGTTTGTTCAGATTGCGCCGAAAGATACAGGAAGATATATTTTACAGTATCGTCTGTATGAAGCACAGGATGTCAGTCTTGAGGAAAGAATAGCGGTTCTGGAAGAATTTAAGAAACGTGATTATCGGGAAAAATGGGCATATGAGCTGGCATACCTCTATCATAGAATTGGTTTGACAACGAAATGTGTAGAAGAATGCGATGAGATGTATTTGTGGTTCGGTGAAGGCAAATATGTCCTGAAGGCATTGGAATTAAAGGCACTGCATGTTCCGTTAAATGCTGATCAGCAGGCAAAATATGATACTTGGATCGCACAACGGGATGCAGAAATCGAAGAGGAAAAAGAAGAAGAACTGACAGCAGCAGACGAAGAAGCAGAAGAAGATATTAACGATGCGGAAATAGAGGAACAGGAAGGAGATACTCAAACTGTTTCAGATATTCGGCGTGCAGATGGAGCAAAAGAGATAAATTCTTATCGGGAAGATGCACCGACTACAGAACTTCCGGAAGTTAAGACGGTGGATGTAGGGCAGTATAATACCATCAATCTGCAGATGGCACTTGCAGAAAGCATGAAGGAAATTCTGGCAGAGGAAGAGCCTGTTGATGTGCAGGAAGAAGAAATGCCTATAGAGCAGGAGGAAGCAGAATCGGTAGCAGCAGTGCCGGAAGCAGAAACTGTTGCAGAACAGGTCATCGAAGCAAAAGAAGAATCAGAAGAACCGGAAACATCAGAAGAAGAGGAAGAAACGCAGGAACCATCGATTGCGGAGAAGTTAATTGCTCCGTTACTGCAGGAAACGGTTGAAATGCCAAGAGTTGAAATACCGAAAGTTGCAATTCCTCAGGATACGGATGAACTGCAGGAAATCGGGGCGGTAAAGAAGCCGGCTGAAGAGCCGAAGCCGAAACCGGAGCTTAGTGCCGGTATTCCGGGAGCAAGAACAGGGGTATTGACACCTTTGAATGCCAAACCGACGAAGTATGATGATGTGTTATCTCAGGAATATGACGGACAGATTAGTCTGGCGATTCCGGATGCGGCAACGATAGAGAAGCAGATTACCGGGCAGCTTAGCATTGAAGATATTATGGCTGAATGGGAAGAAATGAAGAAGGATAATGAACAGAAGCGTATGGAGGATGTCCGGAAACGGATTTTAGAGCATACGGGAAGTTTATTTGCCGATTTTGATGAAGCGACAAAGACCGGTTTGCTGGAGCAGTTGGAAAAAGCTTTCGTAGAAGCGATTATGAAAGAATCCGACAAGCCTGCTATCAAGAAGGTTATTTTACCTGATGAGGCAGAGAAAGAATTGGATGAGGCAGCAAAAGCAGCTTCGAAATCGGTTACTCAGTCTAAGAAAATATCATCTCTGACCAAAACGGAAGAGCCATCAAAGGCAGAAACAGTTTTACCGGAACCAATGCCGGAAGAAGATGTAACTGTCGAGGATGAAGTAGAAGAATTGGAAGAAATTGAAGAAGCCAATATTCCGGAAGAGATGATAGACGAAACAGTACCAAAAGAAACTGCGAAGGAAGAAGTACCTGCGCAGGAAGAAAAAACGGTACAAGTGCAGGCAATTGAGGAAACTTCGGAACAAAAACAGCCTGTAAGAGAGTTGACCGAAGAAGAAAAAGAATTATTCGGACAATTTATTCATCATAAAAAATCCAGAGAACAGCTAATCCATACTCTGGATAATATGAGTCTGGCTGCTTGTACGGGAAATGTCATTATTACCGGAGAAGAAGACGGCGGCACGATATCTTTAGCCAAAGGTCTGATTCGGGAAATGCAGTATAATGACAGTAACTTTTCCGGTAAGGTTGCAAAAGTATCCGGTGCGGTTCTGAATAAAAAGGATGTTGCGGAAACCTTTGCAAAGCTTAGCAACGGTGCTTTGATTATTGAGAAAGCATCGGATTTAAAGCCGGAAACAGCGGCTAAGATAGTAAAAGTGCTGGAAAAAGACAATATGGGACTGATTCTGATTCTGGAAGACAGAAAACAGAAGATGAATCAGTTAATAGACAAAAATCCGGCCTTAACAAACAATATTAACTTACGAGTTGATATTGAACCATTGAATGATGAAGCATTGGTTGCTTACGCAAAACAGTATGCGGAAGATATGGAATATTCCATTGATGAATTTGGTGTACTTGCCTTGCATACCAGAATTGCGGATATGCAGACAAGTGACCATGAGGTTACTTTAGCAGAAGTAAGAGAATTGGTGGATGAAGCTATTTATTATGCGGATAAGAAAACACCGAAGCATTTCTTTGATATTCTGTTAGCAAAAAGATATGATGAAGAAGATATGATTATTTTACGTGAGAAGGATTTTATGCATTATTAAAAAGAAGTGGGGGATAATCAATGGCGGGAAAAGCAGGAAAAACAAGCCCAAAACAAACCGAGCAAAAAGTCTTTATTTCAGAGGCTGACCAATATTTGTTTGCGCAGGGCACACACTACGATATTTATAAAAAACTGGGAGCCCATCCTTCTGTGGAAAATGGGGTAAAAGGTATGTTCTTTGCGGTCTGGGCACCAAATGCCGCAAAGGTTCATGTAATCGGAACCTTTAATAATTGGGATGAGAAAATCCATGAAATGAAGAAAATCGGTCCCGGCGGTATTCATCAGTTATTTATTCCGGGGGTTGGAGAGAATGAACTGTATAAATTCTTAATTGAAACGCCGTCCGGAGAAAAGCTTTACAAAGCAGACCCTTTTGCAAATTATGCAGAAATGCGGCCCGGAAATGCTTCCAGAACCTTTGATATTTCCAAGTTCCACTGGACAGACGATGCATGGATGGAAAGCCGTAGAGACAAAGATTATAACAAAGAGCCAATGGCAATTTATGAGTGTCATATCGGTTCCTGGATGAAGCACCCGGACGGAACGCCGGATGGCTTCTATAATTACAGAGAGTTTGCAGACCGGATTGTAGAATATGTGAAAGAAATGGGATATACTCATGTCGAATTAATGGGTATTGCAGAATATCCGTTTGATGGTTCCTGGGGGTATCAGGTAACCGGGTATTATGCACCGACTTCCCGATATGGAACTCCGGCAGATTTTATGTATCTGATTAACAAACTGCATAAAAATAAAATCGGTGTTATTTTGGACTGGGTACCGGCACATTTCGCCACCGATGCACATGGACTGGGAAGATTTGACGGGCAGTGTATTTTTGAAGATCCCGATCCGCGAAAGGGAGAACATCCTGACTGGGGAACCAAGATTTTCAACTATGGGAAGACGGAAGTGAAAAATTTCCTGATTGCCAATGTCCTGTTTTGGATTAAGGAATATCATATTGATGGTATTCGTGTGGATGCGGTAGCTTCTATGTTGTATCTGGATTACGGAAAGCAGGACGGACAGTGGGTACCGAATAAATATGGCGGCAACAAAAATCTGGAAGCAATTGAATTTTTCCGTCATTTGAATTCGGTTGTATTAGGTACTTATCCCGGATTTATGACTATTGCAGAGGAATCAACGGCATGGCCGCTTGTTACCGGAAAGATAGAAGATGGTGGTCTGGGCTTCAGCTTTAAATGGAATATGGGATGGATGCATGATTTCTGTGAGTATATGAAACTGGATCCGTATTTTAGAAAGAATAACCATTATGCCATGACTTTTGCCATGAGCTACAACAACAGTGAAAACTATATTCTGCCATTATCACATGACGAAGTGGTACACTTGAAATGTTCTATGGTTAATAAGATGCCCGGGTACCCAGTAGATAAATATGCAAATCTGCGTGTCGGGTATACTTATATGTTCGGTCACTCCGGAAAGAAGCTTCTTTTCATGGGGCAGGACTTTGGCCAGGAGAGAGAGTGGAGCGAGGCAAGAGAGCTTGACTGGTTTTTGCTTGGCGAAGAACAGAACAGAGGGATGCATGATTATGTAAAAGAGCTGCTGAAAATATACCGGAAATATCCGGCTATGTATTCCATTGATAACGACTGGGGCGGCTTTGAATGGCTGAATGCAGACGATACAGAGCGCAGTACATACAGCTTTTTCCGTAAGGACAAAACAGGTAAAAATAATGTGATGTTTGTCTTAAACATGACACCTATGATGCGGGAAGGCTATAAAGTAGGAGTTCCGAAGAAAAAGAAATATAAATTACTTTTAAACAGTGATGACAAGCGCTTTGGCGGCAACGGACATGAAATTCCGGCGGAACTGACAGCAGTTAAGGAAACCTGTAATTACAAGGATTATACAATTACCTTTGATTTACCGCCATTTACGGCAGCCGTTTTCCTGTTTTAAGTTATATAGAACCATACAGGCGAGTTTATTGTCTGTACATCATTTCTAATAGAATCTATACAGGTGACTGTAAAGAAAAAAATAAATTATGCCGAAATAAAGGGTGAATGTAGAAATACATTCGCCCTTTTTAGTGAAAAAGAATCCCTAACTACATGAGGTATTTGTATGAAAATCACGTTCGAGAATACAAACACAAATCAAAACGTAGACAGGGTGACAACTTCATATCAGGATATCCGCACGACAGGGAAAAGTCAGTCGGATATATTTGCATTAGACATTTCTGGCACAGTTATGGATAACAACGCTTACAAAGGTCAGGGAAAGACCGCAGAAGAAGTTATGCAGGATGCAGGACAAATGGATGTTGCCCTGCAGAGAGATTACTTGACAGTTATGTCTAATTCTATGTCTAAGGAAGATTTCCATCAGATGCTGAAGGACGGCTATCAGCCGGGAGATATGGAAATAGAAGAGGTTGTTACCATTGTTGATAAGATAAAAGCAGAGTTAATAAAAGGCGGTACGCAGGTAGCCGGTTATACCGATCAGATTGATGCGGAAACTCTGGCAGAAATTACCGGAAGTGAAGCCTTTGCGCAGGAATTATATAAACAATTTGAAGCCCATGATGTTCCTGTTACTGAGGAAAACGTACGGGATGCGAAAGAAGCATATGATAAGGTGACTTCCTTGCAGGAAATAACAGAGGGTGCTGCTAAGTATATGATAGAGAATCATATGGAACCTACGATAGATTCCTTATACCGGGCAGATTTCAGCTCTACGGCAGATGGGAACAGACAGGGCAGAGGTTATTATGCAGACGGTGTTTCCGGTTATTATGCGAAAAAGGCAGAAGAGTTTCATTGGGAGCAGCTGCAGCCACAGATGGAGAAAGTCATTGAGCAGGCGGGACTTGAGGTTAACGAAGAAACGCTGGAAGATGCGAAGTGGTTGCTTGAAAAAGGGGTTCCTTTGACTCCGGAAGCGGTAAAAAGCTATGACCGGTTAAGTACCATGGCCTTTCCGCAGGAAACGGAAGATATTCTTTGCGCCATTGCCGCAGCGATTTCCGATGGCAAAAAAGCTGGGGAAGCCAATCTGGCAGATAGCAGAAGTAATCTGGAGAAGGCAGCAGATTATGTTGAGGCATTCGACCGGATTACAGAAAAAGCAGTAGAGAAAACGTTAGCTGATGGCAAGGAATGTAATCTGATTAATCTGGAAGCATCGCAGCAAATGGTTTCTGTGGCAACAGGAAACGATAGTTATCTTGTGGAGGATATTGCATTTATTACTGCCAGGCGGCAATTAGAGGAAATTCGCCTGATGATGACAATAGAAGCCAATTACAAGCTTATTTCCAGTGGCTTTTCCATTGATACGACAGAATTAGAGCAGCTTGTAGAAGCGTTAAAGCAGATAGAGGCCAGTCAGAAACAGCTTTTGTATGGCGGGGAAGATGTGAATCAGGCGGCAGAAAAAGCAGCTCTCTATACAGAAACACGCAGTAAAGTAGAAGAGATTCCCTATCTGCCGATTGACATTGCAGGTAAGTTTAGAGCAACCGATAATGATTTCACGTTAAATCAGGTACATACCGTCGGTATTGGATTGAAGAATGCCTATGAGCAGGCACAGGAGAAATATGAAACACTGATGACTGCACCGAGAGCAGATTTGGGCGATTCTATCCGTAAAGCATTTCGAAATGTGGATGATATTCTACAGGATAAAAATCTGGAGTTAAGTGAAGAGAATCGACGAGCTGTTCGTATTCTTGGCTATAACAGTATGGAACTGACGGATGAAAACATCCAGGCAGTAAAAGAGTCTGATTTGAAGTTGCGCCGTGTGATGGAAATGATGACGCCGGCGGCAACTCTGCAGGCAATCCGGGATGGTAAAAATCCTCTGGAAATGTCATTGACACAGTTGAGTGAATATCTTGATTCAACCGAATATAGTAAGGAACAGGAAAACGAAAAATACAGCAGATTTTTATACCGATTAGAAAAGAATCAGGAAATCAGTGAGCTGGAGAGAGAAGCTTACATTGGTGTTTACCGTATGCTTCGCCAACTGGAGAAAACGGATGACGCTGCAATTGGAACACTGTTAAACAATGGCGCAGAGCTTTCTTTTAAAAATCTGCTGAGTGCGGTACGAAGCAATAAGAAGCATGGTATGGACTATAAGGTGGATGATTCCTTTGGTGGGATTGAATCGGTTCTTCACAGTGCATCCATTTCGGAGCAGATAGAGAGCGGTTTTGGAGCGTATGCACAGAATCTTGCCGGAGAAGCTGCTGATAAGATGGCAGCATTTGAGCAACCGGATATGGAAATGGAATACTACGGAGAACAATTACAGGAATACAGGCAGGCAAACGAAGTAGAAGATGCGGTTGTAGAAGAACTGTTAAATAACAAGCAGCCGGTAACTGTAAATAATCTCCTGGCAGCGGATATGCTGTTTCAGAAAAGAGGATTTTTATTCCGGAAGCTGAATGAATTTACGAAACCAGCCGATAAAAATAAAGTGAGCCAGGCAGTTTCACACCTGCAGGATGCAATGGTAGATAAAGATACCATGCAGGAAGCTTATGAAGAAATGCAGCAGGTATTTGAAGATATTTTGGAAGATACAAAGCAGGATGACACTATTGGCTATATCGATTTGAAAGCAATTCAGAGCTGTAAAAAGCAGCTTACTTTAGCAGGAAATCTGGCACAGGAAGAAAATTACCATATTCCGGTGCAGATTCATGGTGAATTGACAGCCATTCATTTGAAAGTACTTCATGGAGAAGAAGATGGACGGGTAAGAGCCACTCTTATGACAGAAAGCTATGGTAAAGTAGCAGCAGAATTCAGCATCCGAAACGCTAAGGTGTCCGGTTACATTGTATGTAGTACAGAAGAAGGTACCGATGCATTACAAGAAAAAGAAGCACAATTCCGTACAGAATTTGAGAAAAAAATAGGAGATTTTGTGCAGGGTGAGGCGAAACTTGAAAATATTGGTATTATTTGTAACAAAAACCTGGATTTAAATACATTTGACAGGATGGAAAGTCAGAGTGCAGAATCGGTACAGACGTCAGATCTGTATCAGATGGCCAAAGCATTTATTACAGTGATTACAGCATAAACAGGAGGAAGACACAATGAGAATCAATTACAACGCGACAGCCATGCGGGCAAATAATTCCTTGAACAAAGCAGATAAAAAATTATCGAAATCGCTGGAGAAATTATCCTCCGGTCTGAAAGTAAACAGCGCAAAGGATAATCCGTCCGGTTATGCAATTTCCCGTAGAATGAATGTTCAGATTGAAGGGATTTCGATTGCAACCCAAAATGCCAATACCGGTATCAATATTATTGAAACAGCGGATGGCGCATTAACCGAAGTACATGATATGCTGCAGAGAATGAATGAACTGGCAGTAAAGGGAAGTACCGGAACATTAACAACGACTGACAGAGAAACCCTGAATGAAGAAATGACTCAGCTTAAGCAGGAGATTACAAGAATTGCGCAGGATACGGAATTCAACGGACAGCCGATTCTGGACGGAAGTTTTGATTTAAAAGGTTATACTAATAATTTAGATGCCAAGGTTGCTTATTACAGTGATGAGGTTTTGGATAAAGTTTATTCGATTGACGCATTAACTGTAGTATATAAAAATGATGGAAAAATTGATCTGGATGCAACGAAAGCAACCTTTAATCCGGGAACTGAATTTCCCAAAGGCACAGAAGTTACTTCGGTAGGAGAGAATTCGGTTACCATTACGGATAGCAAAGGATTTGAACTTACTCTGGATATCACACCTAAGCCGGTAAAGGATGCGAACGGGAACATTACTTCTTATGATCCGGTTGCTTTTGCAGCTTTGAAGGTAGATATTACAGGTATCGGTGCCATGGACACGCAGATTGGTGCCAACGAAGGGCAGATACTGGAAATCCGTATTCCGGAAATATCATTAAAGAGAATGGGAATTACAGAAGCCAATGTGTCAACGCAGGACAGCAGTAGGGAGGCTATTGACAGCATTAAAAATGCTATTTTATATGTATCGTCTGCCAGAAGCCGGCTTGGTGCTTATCAGAACCGTCTGGAGCATACCGTCAGCAATCTGGATGTGACTTCCGAAAACATGACTTCTTCTTATTCCCGTATTATGGATGTGGATATGGCAGAGGAAATGACAACCTACACAACCCAACAGGTTATTACACAGGCGGCTACCTCGATGTTAGCACAGGCAAATGAAAGACCTTCCCAGGTATTACAGTTGTTACAATAACAGATGTAGGATTTTGTTACCAGAAAGGAATTGTGTATGACGAAGGAATTAAAGCAGGAATATACACTGCGCATTACACAGGCGAATAAAACGCAATTAATTACGATCTTATATGAAATGATTTTGCTTTATCTGGATGAGGCAAAAGATGCCTTGCAGACAGACGATAAAGCAGCCTATAAAAATGCTGTCCGGAAAATAAGAGGCTGTATGAATGAGCTCACAGCCTCCCTTCATTTCGAATATGAACTGGCACAGAATTTACTGCAGCTGTACCTGTATATTAACAGAGAACTGGTACAGGCAAGTATCCACTATGAAGTGGAAAACCTGCAGCATGTGGAAATGGTTATCCGTAAACTGCATGAGGCATATAAACAGTTGGAAACACAGGATACCTCCGGTCCGGTTATGGGAAATACCCAGACAGTCTATGCAGGACTTACTTATGGCAGAAATACCCTGACGGAAAATATTACGGATCCGGCAGCAAACAGAGGCTTTTGCGTTTAGTTGGTCAGTGTAAGGTTTTGATAAGTTTCATTATAGGTTTCTTCAGGCAGCAGATTCATTTTTGCTGCCTGTTCTAATAAGAATTTATAACGTTTCATAACAGCATTCACTTCATAAATATAGCAGTCTATTAAATCCGGATCGGTTACATTGTCAAAACCGGAGTAGGCAATTTCCAGAGCACGTCTTGTCTGTAAAAGCTCTTCCCGGATAGAAAGACGTTTCTGTTCTATTTCATCTTCTGTATCAAATGGACAAGGACTTTGGCGAAATAAAATTTTCATAGTGGTCTCCAATCTCAAATAAAATTCCTCTTATAGAAAGTATAGACATAAAAATGGAAAAATATTCTTGTAATATCTATGCAGGCAAGAGCATAGGATGCAATAAAAGTAAAGTTGGTAAAAAAGAAAGAAAAAATTGTAAGATTTATGGAAAAGAGGAATGGGTTATGGAAAAGTTCGGTGGTATGGCAGCTATTTTAATCGTATGTGTTCTTGTACTGGTAATAGGTGCATTTGGCAGAAAAATTGAATGGCTGATTAATTTTGTATTACGGGCAGTTATGGGGACGATAGGAATATATTTTATCAATTACTTTTTAATTTCCCAACAGATTTCCAGTGGAATTGGCATCAATCCGATGACTGTTTTGACATCCGGATTTCTAGGATTTCCGGGGCTTATCGTGCTTTATGGCATTAATTTTTTTAAAGTGTTGTAAATTTTTCACAAAAAAGAATTTTTTTATAAAATCCTATGGACAAGTTAAAAAGATACCGTTATAATTCGTTTTACAACTCAGGGAATTTCAATATAGTGATAAGCTATCACATTCAGACATGCTGTAGTTACAGCGTCCGGAAATGTCTTCCATTTATTTCATTGAGTCGATTACAGAAGATGGAGGTGGTCAGATTGGACTGACGCATATTCAGATTATTTTACTATTATTGCTTCTTGTAGCAGTCTTTACAGATTTCATATACGAAAAAATATTCAATGGTTGGATCGTTACAGGTATTCTGATAGGTTTCTTTTTTCGTATCATACAGAACGGGTGGCAGGGTATTGGTTATGCCATAGCCACGATGTTACTTTCTTTTGTTCTTTTATATCCCTTATATAAAATAGGAGCTTTAGGAGCCGGTGATGTCAAATTATTTCTTATGACGGGCAGTTTTGTAGGAATGAACCGGCAACTACCTATGATGGGTATTTCTTTTTTGGCAGGAGCACTTTTTTCCATTGGGAAAATGATATCAGAAGAAAATTTCAAAGAAAGGATGCAATATTTGTTCTCTTATCTGTTGGATGTATTGCGTACAGGGCAATGGAAATTGTATGGCGAGAATCTGAAACAGGATGATCAGAAATACAATAGCAATAAAATACATTTTGCATTGCCTGTTTGTATCAGTGTAATGCTTGGACTGGGAGGATTGTATTGAATCAGAAAATTTTTGCAATTTGCGATCCGGAGGAGAATTATGCATTCCGGATGGCGGAATATATCGTGGAGAAAGGGAATATTCCCTATGCACTGCATCTCTTTACAAGGACGGAAGAGTTGAAAATCTTTTTGAAAGAAAATGAAATAGCAATTTTGTTAATCAGTGAATGCGCCATAAAACAGCTCAATGTCAAATTAAATATTCCGAATGTGTTTGTTCTGGAGGAAGGAGAGCTGGGAGAAAAAGTTGATTATCCGTATATTAATAAATATCAAAGTCCGGATAAAATCATCAAGGCAATGCTTGAACAGATAACTGATTTGGAGGAATGGAAAGGAAAGAGGACCGGACAGGGAGAAAAAATGAAAATAATAGGCATCTATTCGCCGGTCAGACGGTGTTTGCAGACATCCTTTGCCTTGACAATGGGACAACTTCTTGCAAAAAAAACCAAGGTGCTTTATCTGAATTTTGAATGTTACTCAGGATTTACACAGATGATGCATAAGGAGTTTCCGGCAGATATGGGGGACATGGTTTATTATTTCAAATGTGCCAAAGAGAAACTTTCCATTAGACTTCCATCGATGGTACAGACAATCAATGGACTGGATTTTATTCCGCCCGGACAATCTTTTCCGGATATACAGGCTATTCCGGGGGAAAGCTGGATAGAACTTATCCGGACATTAGAACAAATCAGTGACTATGAGTATCTGATACTGGATTTGACAGACGGAATGAACGGCTTATTTGAACTGCTGTCCCTTTGCTACAAGATTTATACGATTACAAAAGATGACGGCTTTGCCATGGCAAAGATGAAGCAGTATGAGCAGATTTTACAGTTAAATGCATTGGATGAGATTGCCGGAAAGACTGTAAAGTGCAGGTTCCCGTTTTTTGCAAAACTGCCATCGGATCTACAGTTAATGACACATGGAGAGCTGGCAGGCTATGTAAAAGCAATTATTCATGTGAATGGCATAATAAAAATACCCACTTTTGGCGGAGAAAATTCCCCACTTTGTTATGCCAGTTTTAAACCATTCGTTATACTGAAAGCGTAACAAATATAACTCCCCATAAGGAGGGAAAATTATTATGCTGGAGGT
>JAQXTA010000032.1 GCA_029219245.1 Lachnospiraceae bacterium
TTTCAAATCATGATATGGTTTGAAAGGCTCTCTTTTCTTGTATTGTGATTTATCGGATGTTAATATAAATATTAAAGATACTTCATAATAATCTACTCGAGGTGGTTGGATGAAATGGAGCAGCAAGAAAATATATTAAAAAATGACTATTGGAAAAAGACGTCAAAAAGAGGATAATAAAATAAGGTATAAGAAATATGAAGTTTTTACAATCAATCAATAATAAAATGATATGGTTAGCAGTTTATGCCCTGCTCTTATTCCTGTGTTTCGGCTGTGCATCAAAAGATGTACAGCAGGATACAGCAGTCGTTGATACAGCAGTTGAAGAAGAAACGGAAACTTCGCTGACCCCAACCCGGACAAAGAATATTGCTTTTGCAATAGAATCGGAGGATATATTCTGTATTTGTGATGGAGAAAAATACGGTTATCTAAAAAAGACCGGAGAGGAAATTACTTATTATACCTATGATATGGCATATCCTTTTTCGGAAGGACTGGCTTGTGTTATGGTGGACGGTAAATACGGTTTTATTAATGAAAACGGTGAGGAAGCGATACCGTTTATCTATGAAGATGCAGCACCGTTTCAGGATGGACTGGCGTATTTTGCAACAGAAGAAGAATACGGTTTTATGGATAAAGATGGAACACCGGTATTTTATCTGGATTGTGACAGCATCAGCTCTTTTAAAGAAGGTTTTGCCTATTTCAGTATAGATGGAAGATACGGCTACCTTGATAAAACCGGACAAGTTGTAATTGATGCGGAATATAGTGATGCCGATTATTTTCAGGATGGTCTGGCTTTTGTCGAAATAGACGGCTACAAAGGCGCTGTCAATGCGAAGGGAGAAATCGTGATTCCGGTTCAGTATGACAGTATAAGCCGCGACAATGAGTATATTTTTGCAACATGTGGGGAAGAAACGGAATATTACAGTTTAACCGGCGATGTAATTCCACAGGAGGTTTATGCCAATCATGTGAACGCAGAAAACGAAGATGATGAGTATATGCATTTGCAGGAAGAGTTGGATGGGATTTACGATGATGTAGTGTTTTTTGAAGATGGTTCCTATTGTTTGAAAGAGGGAGAAGATACATTTTTGTACAATACGGAACAGGAGTTGATTTATGAAAATCATGGAGTGGATGGAACGGTTTCTATATCATGGTTGGAGTATGGCTATAAGATAGAAGATGATGACACTATATTTTTGATAGATAAATGTGGCAAAGAAATAATAACGGCTGCATGTGATTATGCGTCACATGATATTTACAGCGATTATAAGAATTCTATTCTTAAGCAGTATGATTCCGATACACCGGATCGCATTTTGCTTCTGGAGAAAAACGATGAGACGGATATTTCCGATGTTCTTTTGAAAAATTCAATTACGCCGAAAATCGAATTATACTGGAAACTGACCAATGGAAAACCAATGGATATCCTAAATACAGAAAACGAAGTGGTAAATGTAAAAAAGTTTGCAACATGGGGTGAATCTGATTATCGAAAGACAGCAAAACTATATGATGTTTTACAGAATGGAAGGCCTCTTTTGTATTGTATGGAAGAACCGGCTATACAACAAAGCTTTCCCTTATCGGACAGTGCGCTTTATGGGATAAAGGACAATCAACTGCAATGCCTTGTCAGCGGGGAGGAATGTGGCGGTTCCTTAAGAGGAGATTATGTCTGCTTTTTCAAGGATATGGAAAGTGGGAAGAACTTGATTGGAAATCAGGGCTCCGCAGGCGGTTTTGTCGGAATTGCCACATATGGCAGAATTTATGATTATGAAACAGGAAATGCGAATCTTATTTTTTCTTATGAGTGGATTATGCAGAGTGCCGGAAATTATGCGGAAGAGGATTTGTACAACAACGCTCATTTGTTTTATGATGAGAATGATAATCCCTACACGCTGGATGCGATACTGGATGCAGAAACAGTTCAGGAATATCTTGTGAATGAGGAAAGAGTAAGCAAAGAGATATACGAGAATGCTTGTGAACGATATAGGTGTTTCACGTTATTTGAATAGGAATAACAGAGTAGCAAAAAGGGATACGAACTGATAAGGTAAGTATATAAGGTGTTGTGATGAAAAAAATATGGGAAAAGTTACAGAATTATTTTGTAAAATATAAGTACTTTTTGGGAAATTATAAGCTTACGCTGGCGGCAGTTTTTATTGCTTCGATTTATGAAGCGGTTATTTATATGTTGGATTGGGAGTTTGATATTACGATTCCGGTGGATGAGGAGATTATTTTCAGGTTACTCTTTTTCTTTGCAATAGGAAGCTTCTTTACAGAGACACTTTTTATCAAAAAAGAGACAGAAAAGTCGGAGCATAAGAAAAGGAATCTGCTCATACAAATCGGTGCTTATGTATTAGCGGGCATTATTGCCTCGGTCATTACTTATTTTATCAGTATGAAGAATGGCACACAGTTACTGGGGGTAGATTGTCAGTTCTTACACGACATGACAGAACGGTTTGCCATCGGTTATGTACTATTGTTATTAGTGGTGGGAATTTATCTGCTTTATCGAAGAAGCGCAGAAATGATAAAAGGTAACTTTGAGGCTTATATGCTTCGGGTATTTTCCAACCTGTGTAAGGGATATCTTATCTATTCTGTTTTGCTGATAGGGATTACTTTGGTAAGCATGATATTTGATGTTCTTTTTCTGGAAGGGGACGGAAACCTGATTGTGTCTTGCTGGGCGCTTGTGACAGGATTTTACTGGGTACCGGCTTCTTTGAATGCTTTCCTAAATGTGGAAGAAGAACCTGGTGCTTTTATCAAGATGCTGGTGCAGTATATTCTTTCGGTTCTTACGATGTGTGCGCTTGTGATTGTATATCTCTATGTTCTGAAAATTGTGATTTTGTGGGAAATGCCATCCAATGAAATCTTTTCGATTATATCAGCATTGTTCTGTTTTGGAATGCCGGTATGGATGATGACGGAAAACTATCGGGAAGAAACAAGGTATTTTCTCGTACTTTCGATACTTCCCTATGTGTTTGCACCGTTAATGCTGCTGCAGGCATATTCAATCGGAGTCAGAATTTATGATTATGGCATGACACCGAACCGGTATGTGGGTGTGATGCTGATTGTATTTGAGATAATCATGCTGTTTATCTGGCATTTTCGTAAAAGTGCGCGTGAAAATATTTTACTGTTTTTAGGTGGTATGCTGGTGGTTTCAGTCTTTGTGCCGCTCATCAATATGTACAGTGTATCAAACCATTGGCAGCTTTCCTTCTTGAAAAAATATTATCAGGCGGCACAGGAGGGAAGTGTGCTTTCCAACTTAGAATACGAGCGTTTGGAAGGTTCTTATGCATATTTAAAAGACCAGGCAGAGATGCAGGAAACTATAAAGGATTATTTTATTTACAATGAGGATTTTCTTGCAAAACTGAAGACAGAAAATGAGGCTGCAAATGATTTGACAAAAGTGGAATATCATTATATGCATTGCTGTCAGATGGTAGGGCAACTGGATGTCAGCAAATATCAGACGATGTATATGCTAAATCAGAATGATTGCTATGATGTGGCTGGGGATGAAGCATTGTATGTTGATTTTTCCAAGTTTCAGTTTGTGATACGGGAAACCGGAGAAGTGATTACCGTAGATATCAGCGAGTTCGCAGAAAAGTGTCTGCAATACGAAAAAGACCATCCGGATGCGGGCGAGGAGGCATGCAGCAATGCCTTGAAAGCCTATAACCGTATTTCGATTGATGCAGATACGGAATTGTACATAAATCATTTTGAAGTTCGTTATGAAGACGGAATCAAGGACGGAGAGGATTATTTTAGTTGGAAAGATATTAATCTGGGTGGTATTTTGTTAAAAAAATAAGAAAAGAAATAAAAAATCAGGCTGTCGAATGATAGCCTGATTTTTTTTTGTGGGTATCAGAAATTATCATGCAGCTTATGGTTTTACATAGATTTCACATGCCTTTTACAAGTTTGTGGTAGAAGAAAAAGAGTATTTTTTCTAGAATTATCGTTGTGAATATATGTTATCGATTTATGAATTGTGTATGAAATACAAAAAAATACAAAAACGAAAGATGAGGAAAAAAGGTGGAAAAACAATATTATGAAAACCGGGAATTGTCCTGGTTAAAATTTAACAAAAGAGTATTGGAAGAAGCAGAGGATGAGAAAAATCCACTCTGTGAAAGACTTTCTTTTGCATCGATTTTTCAGAGTAATCTGGATGAATTTTATATGGTACGGGTTGGTACTTTGCATGACCAGCTTGATTCCGGCGTGCGGGAAAATAAGACAGGAATGAATTGCCAGGAGCAGCTAAATGCTATCAGTAAGGAAGTACAGTCCTTGATGGAATATAAAGATAAAGTTTATCGGAACCTGATGAGTGAACTGGAAGCTTACGGTGTTAAAAATCTGAAATTTAATGAGTTTTCCAAAGAGGAACAGGAAGAACTACGTAAATATTTTGTACAGGAGATAAAACCTTTTCTTTCTCCACAGATTGTAGGAAAAAGGCAACCGTTCCCGTTCTTAAAAAATCAGGAAATCTATGCGGTAGTTGAATTAAATACCAAAGGAAACAATACAAAAATCGGCATTATTCCCTGTACCAACAGTGTGTTTAAAAGAATGATACCGGTATCGCCGGACGGACTTCGGTTTATGCTGTCAGAAGAAGTGATTCTGCATTTTGTAGATGAAATATTTGACCGGTATAGTGTCAAGAGCAAATCTCTGATCCGCATTATCCGGAACGCAGATATTGATGTGGATGAAGCATTAAGCGATGAAGAACAGGATTACCGGAAAGCCGTCGAAGAAGTTTTAAAGACAAGAAAAAAACTTTGTCCATTGCGTATGGATTACAGCAGAGTTATGGATGATTCGATTATCAATAAAATGTGTGATTATCTGGCATTAACGAAGAAACAGGTATTTCATTCGGAGGCACCGCTTAACCTTTCCTATTTATTTCAGCTTCAGAGCTTGTTAAGAGAACATAAGGAATTATTTTACGAAAGACGTATTCCGCAGAAATCCCCGATGGTATCGGAAGAACGCAGTATGATTGATCAGATTAAAGAAAAGGATATTTTGTTGTCCTATCCCTATGAGAGCATGAAGCCGTTTTTACGTCTGTTAAATGAGGCGGCAGTTGATCCGGCTGTGGTATCTATTAAGATGACCTTATATCGTCTGGCGAATAATTCCAAAGTAGTAGAGGCTTTGATGGAAGCGGCAGAGAACGGAAAAGAAGTCGTGGTATTGGTAGAGCTTCGGGCCAGATTTGATGAAGAGAATAATATTCATTGGTCAAAACAGCTGGAAGATGCCGGGTGCAGGGTTATTTATGGTTTAAACCATATCAAAGTACATTCGAAGCTTTGTCTGATTACCAGAAAAGGGGAAAATCAGATTGAGTATATCACGCAGATTGGAACCGGAAATTACAATGAAAAAACCTCGAAAATTTATACGGATTATTCCTTAATGACATCCTCAGTGGATATCGGAATGGAAGCCGGAAAAGTTTTGAATTACCTGTCTATGGGCAAAACAACACCGGAAACATCCTGTCTTCTGGTTGCGCCGAACTGTCTTCAGAATAAAATTGTAGAGACGATAGAGGACGAGATAACCAAAGTCAAAGAAGGGAAAGAAGGATATATCGGATTAAAAATCAATTCTTTGACCGATAAAGTTCTGATTGATAAGTTAGTTGAAGCAGGAAAATGCGGAGTTAAAATCCAGATGGTAGTCAGAGGAATCTGCTGTCTGAAAGCTGGTGTGGAAGGAGAAACTGACAATATTGAAGTTATCAGTATTGTAGGGCGTTTTCTGGAGCATTCCAGAATTTATATTTTCGGAACCTACCCAGACAGCAAGGTGTATATTGCTTCCGCAGATTTTATGACAAGAAATACCGTAAAACGTGTAGAGGTAGCAGTACCGATTTATGCAGATAATCTGAAAAAGAAAATTATAGAAGACCTTTCCATTTTCTTCCGGGATGATGTAAAAGCCAGAGTGCAGAAAAATGGTGTTTATACGAAAAAATCCGGTGAAACGGGCTTAAATGCACAGGAATATTTTTACGCAAGAGCATATGAAAGCGTAGAACAGTGAAAATACGGAGGATAAATGGATGAAAGAAATTTTTATGACACTTTTTGGCTTGCTGGGGGGACTCGCGGTTTTTATATACGGTATGAACATGATGAGTGAGTCCTTACAGAAGGTTGCTGGAGAGAAAATGAAAACCGTACTGGAGGTTCTGACGAAGAACCCGCTGATGGGGGTTTTAGCAGGTGCTCTCGTAACTGCGGTATTGCAAAGCTCCAGCGCAACGACTGTTTTGGTAATCGGTTTTGTCAGTGCAGGCCTGATGAGTCTTCCGCAGGGTATTTCGGTTATTTTAGGTGCCAATATCGGAACGACTATGACGGCACAGCTGATGGCTTTTAAGATAAGTGATTATATCTGGCCCATTGTTTTTATCGGTTTCATTATTTTTTTCCTTGCAAAAAATGAAAAAGTAAAATATGTCGGGCAGACAATTTTTTCCTTTGGTCTTTTGTTTGTAGGAATTGAAGTTATGGGAGATGTTATGAAGCCGTTGGCAAGCAGTCCGATTTTTGTGGATCTGATGGCTAAGGTATCCCACATACCGGTATTGGGCGTTCTGTTAGGTGCTGTGATGACTTTAGTTGTACAAAGCAGCTCTGCAACGATTGCGGTATTGCAGAACTTTGCTTCGCAGGCCGGACCGGACGGTGTATCGAGTGTTATCGGTCTTACCGGTGCGATTCCGATTCTGTTAGGGGATAATATCGGTACAACGATTACAGCATTGCTTGCCAGTGTAGGACAGTCTAAGAATGCGAAAAGAGCTGCCGTTGCACACAGTGTCTTTAATATTTCCGGTTCCTTTGTCTTTATCTGGTTTATCAAACCCTTTGCTAAATTAATTGAGATGATTTCGCCTAAGGGAGAAGAGTTAGACATTATTGCCAGACAGATTGCAAATGCACACATGGGATTTAACGTTATTAATACGCTAATCTGGCTGCCTTTAATTCCGGTTATGGTAAAAATTGTAACGTGGATTGTAAAAGAGAAAGAAGATAAAAAGCCAGAAGTGGAAACAGAGGTTAAGTTCCTTGATAAAAATGTTATTTCACAGCCTATGGCAGCAATGGTTCTGGTTTCTAAGGAAATTCACAGAGCAGCCGAGTATACAAGGGAAATGATAGCAGCGCTTCGCAAAGCTTTTTCTGAAGATGACAGCAAATCTTTGGAAGTGATACAGAAAAATGGCGAAATTGTAGCAATTATTGAGCATGATACGGTGGCATATATATCCAGTATGTTTTCTCTGGGAGGATTAACGGAAACGCAGTCAGCCCAGACTGCCGGTTTAATGTATGTTTTAAATGATATTGCCAGAATCAGCCAAAGATGTATGGATATTTTACCGATTGCAAGGGAAAAAGTGGAGCATAAATGTCAATTTTCCAAAACAGCGGTAGAAGAATTAAATCAAAGCATAGCTCTAACAGAAACCATGTTTGAAACAGCGGTTAATGCTCTTATGGAAGAAAATACGGAAACAGCGGTTAAGGTATTGAAATATAAAGATGAACTTCGTTCCATGGAGAAAAAATTCAATAAGAATCATTTAAAACGATTGAAAAAGAAAAACTGTAAACCGGAATATACTTATGCATTTGCAAGCGTATTGCACAATTTGGAAAGATTAGGAAACGGATGTGGCAGCATGGCGGAAGAAGCAATGGAGCATGTTACATTTATAAATCTTGCAAATGAATAGCCAAAAAGGATAAAAGGTGAAGCGGAATATGACAGGTAGAAAAAAGACAGCATTCCTACTTATGGCAGTGCTTATGATAGGATGTAGCGGATGTGGAAACAGGGAAGCATTTCAGACACAGGAGAAAAATGGAGATGCATCGAAGTTGGGTGAAATAGCGGTATGTGTCAGGGAAGCCGGTTCAGGTACACGCGAAGAATTTGAAAATTATCTTGGTATTACCACGATAGAGGATGGTGCGGATATTTATGAGGATGCGGAGTATGCACAGATTATAGAAAGTAGCGAGGCTGTCATACAAACAGTAGAAGATAATGACTCTGCAATCGGTTATGTATCGGTCGGACAGGTAAACTCCAAGGTAAAACCACTTTCTATTAGCGGAATTGTTTGTTCCAAAGAAAGCATAGAAGCAGGATCCTATCCATTAATGCGTTCCTTTTATCTTGCATGGTCCGGAAGTAAATCAGATTTACAGACTGATTTTTTACGGTATGTCAAGGGTGCTGCAGGGAAAATATGATTTTGCGATTGTGTCAAGAGAACTGAAAGGCTATGAAAAGGAACTGGCAGAATATGAGGAAATAGCCAAAGATGGCATTGCCGTTATCGTAAATGTTGAAAATCCAATCAATACCATGACCAAAGAAGAAATCCAAAAAATATATGAAGGAAATATAAAAGACTGGTCGGAATTTTAGTTCTATATAGTTTTATAAAATAAAGAAGGTGTTATCATGTATTGTTTCCAGATGGGAGAAATTCTGATGGAGTCAGAAACCGTAACCGATGCAGCGGAATATATTATTTTATTGGATAAAAAGAACTGGTATCAGGAAATGGAAGAAATCGGCTTTTCGGTTGAGCGGGATATCCTGAATAATAATGGACATTTTTCCAAAGTAGAGTCACTTAATGATTATCTGTATGGTACCTTTTCCGTACCGCGGGTATTGGATTTGCTTGGAAAACGGCACGAGATTTCTTTCTTTATGAATGAGAAATTTATCGTTATCATAGATGAAAATGGATATGCACTCAGGAATATTGAGAAAATAAGAACTAAGAAAATTCATCAGGCAGCCTCCAAAGAGCAGTTCCTATATAATTTTGTCAACCAGATTTTCCGGAATGATATCAGTATTTTGGAAGAATACGAGAGAAAGATTATTGATATGGAAGAAAAAATCATGGATGATAAAATGCATGATTTTCAGAAGAAAATGATGCCGGTCAGGAAGGAACTGCTGGTATTAAAATGTTATTATGAGCAGATTTCAGAAATGGGAAAGGAATTAGAGGAGAATGAAAACGGTTTGTTTATAAAAAAAAGAATGAAATATTTTCGTTCAATTACGGATAAGGCAGACCGATTATCAGGAAAAAGTACACAACTTCTGGATTATTCGCAACAGTTAAGAGATGTATACCAGTCCCAGGTGGATGCCAAGCAGAATAATACGATAGAATTTCTTACGATTATATCAACCATCTTTTTCCCGCTTACCTTAATTACAAGCTGGTATGGCATGAATTTTAAGGATATGCCGGAACTGGAGCATGGTTATCCCTATGTGATATTGTTGTGCATCTGCATTGTAATTGGAACGATTCTTTTATTTAAACGAAAAAAAATATTGTAACGGAAAAAGGTTTACAGCATGTCTTTTTTGGTTTGAAAATGCTATACTATCTCTAAAGGATGGAAAGATGCACGATGAAAGAGTTATTTACCATAGGAGAAGTATCCCGGCTGTTTCAGACCAATATAAGAACACTTCGCTATTATGACAGTATCGGACTATTAAAGCCTGCCAGAGTGGATGAAAAGACAGGTTACCGCTATTATTCTACGAAAGACTTTGAAAGGCTTAATACCATTAAATATCTACGGACACTGGATATGCCGTTAGCGGATATTCAGATGTTTTTTGAAAATAAGGATGTTGCGGTTATGAAGCAGCTTTTACAGAAGCAAAAGACAGAAATTCAAAGCCGTATGGAGGAACTGAACCGGGTTCAGACAAAGCTGGATAACCGGTTAAAACAGCTTGAAGAGGCGGAGCATTCTTCTCTGGGGCAGATTACATTAAAAGAAATGGAAAGGCGCCGGGTTGCGGTGCTTCGTAAGGATATTGCGATAACAGATGACTTAGAGCTTCCAATCCGGGAACTGGAACGAACACACCACTTGGAACCGATTATATTTCTTGGGAAAGTTGGGGTTTCCATTGCCAGAGAAAAACTGCTGAAAAAGGAATTTACCTCTTTTTCCGGCATTTTCGTATTGGTAGAACCATCGGATGAGCGACGGTTGCAGAACAGTATGGACTGGGAAGGTGAAAAAAAAGAAACTGGGAAAGAAGAAACCGGAGAGAGTTATTTCCCTGCCGGATTGTATTTGACCATCCGGTTTCAGGGGACTCACACGCAGGCTCCTGCTTATTATGATGAATTACTTCGATTTGCCGGAGAAAATGGGTATCAGTTGTCTGGCGATTCACTGGAAATTACTTTGATTGATGCCGGGCTGACAAACGATGTGTCAAGCTATGTGACGGAGATACAGCTGCCAGTAATTTCAAACTGTAAAACAGGGTATAAACAGCCATGATACCGGAAACGGTTGGAGCGACACAGCCTAACATAGCAAGGGAATCCGGAAAAACATGCTGCACCAGATAGAGAAGCGGCATACGGAGTGCCAGGGCCCCAAAACAACAGCTTATCATGGTAAAAATAGTTTTGGAAGAACCATTTAAGAAACCATTTAAACAGAATACAAAGGTAACAGCAAGATAGTCATAGCTGCAGGTGCGGAAAAAAGGAACACCGGTAGCTATGATTTTTTCGTCATCGGCAAACAGGCGTATCATGCTCTCAGGAGAAAGCTGTGCCCAGGCAAAAAAACAGGCTGACATGGCAAGGGCAATGGATAGTCCGGCAAACACTGATTTCCGGATACGCTCCGGTTTGTCGGCGCCCAGATTCTGTGCGGTAATGGCAGAAAGGGCACTAGCAATGGAGGTTGCCGGAAGCATGGCAAATACATCATATTTGCTGGCAATACCAACCGCAGAAGAGGCATAGATGCCAAAGGTATTGACAACGGCTGTCAGGTAAAGGAAGGATAGACGAACCATACATTCCTGAAAAGAAATTGGAATGCTGAGCTTTGCCAGTTCCAGAGCAAGTTGTCTGTTGATGCGGAAGTTTTGCAGTCGGAACGTAAAAAGGAAATGTTTATGATTTAAATATACAATCGAAAAAACCATACTCAGTCCCTGTGATAAAATGGTTGCCAGTGCGGTGCCGGCAACATCCAGATGAAGGTATTTTACAAACACAAGATCTAATATGATGTTTAACATGCAGGCAATGGCAACAAAAATCATAGGTCTTACGGAATCTCCATAGCCTCTTAGAATCGAGCTGATGGCATTGTAGCCGCAGATACAGAAAATGCCGACAGAGCAGATGGCAACATAGCGGTGTGCAAGTGCAAAAGCACTGTCAGGTGTCTGTAACCATGTCAGAATCGTACCGGACAAGCAGAGCATGATAAGTGTAAGGATAACAGAAACTACTGCAAAAATGGTAAGTGTAGTACCGATTGCTTCTTTCGCCTTTTCCGGTTTCTGCATACCGATATATTTTCCCACTAAAATGGTGCCGCCCAGAGTCATACCGGTAATCACACTGGTAATAATTTGCGTGACCTGTGTTCCTACCGATACAGCTGCGACACTGTCAGCCAGACAATATTTCCCGATAATCATCAAGTCAACAGCACCATAAAGCGCCTGAATGATATTCGCTAGAAGCAGGGGGAGTGAAAAACGGACTAACGTTTTTAGGGTGCTTCCTTGTGTTAAATTATTGGTTTCTGTTTTGGTTGCCATAATAGACAGTTTCCTTCCTGTATATAAAGTATACTTCGATGTGCTTATTAGCTATTCAATGAACATACACATCCTAAACCCTCTAGTAAATGGAGAGTCAATAGGACTTGTTATAAATGTTTATATTGACAGCGAGAACGGTCGTTAGCTATAATGTAAAAAACAGACGTTCGCATTTGGAGGATAGAGGATATATGAAAATTGAAACAAGCCGTTTGTTTTTACGAGAAATGAATATGAGAGATTTTGAGGCACTGTATGCAGTATTGGCTGACGCAGATATTATGCAACATTATCCATATACTTTTGATGAAAAAAGAGTAAGAAGCTGGATAGAAAGAAATATGGAAAGATATCAAGTCTGCGATGTCCTGAGGATGTAAGCAGGTGGACGAATTCGAGGATGAGGTAAATGAGATAACAAAAGTATTTGCTATTTCGAGAGAAGAGTGGCTGGTGCTAAAGTAATGAAAATATAATTGATATGTACTACGGAGCGTAGGTTCCAATTCATAGTGTCAAATTATATGATTATATTGTTGGAAGTAGTAATCATATCACTTGACAGTATGAGAGGAGATAAGAAATGAATCAGATTAAAATAGGTAAATTTATAGCAGAGCGTAGAAAAGAACGTGGTTTTTTACAAAAAGACATTGCGGCAAGATTAGGAATCAGTGAAAAGACGGTTTCTAAGTGGGAGTGCGGAAATGGACTTCCCGAAGTTGTTTATATGGAGCCTTTGTGCCGGATACTGGGTATTACAGTTAATGAGCTGTTGGCAGGAGAAACGATACCGATTC
>JAQXTA010000033.1 GCA_029219245.1 Lachnospiraceae bacterium
CATGATGAATAAAAAATCGGAGTCGAGTATTTGAATAGTCAGATCCAGAATTTTATCGGCGGGAATTCCCGCCGATAAATGCTCAAAAATAAGTGGGGAATTTTCTCCGATAAAAGTGGGACTTTTTTATTGACAATCACACCAAGCAAAAGGATATCCTAAGAAATAAGCACCCCAGAAAGGACTTTAAATTATAAAAAACTATAGAAAAAAACATAGCTGCGAAATGGTATTTCTATCATTTTGCAGCTATTGCATTGCTTTTTCCATCTAAGGTAGTGCGGCATTCTTCTATTGATTGATTTTTCTGTTACAAATCCATAAAATTCATTTACACAACCTACCATTCTTTTATAAACGCCAGGATATCCTGAACACTCTTTTCCCTTAATATTATTTTTCATTGCTCCATAACATAATCAACTGGTATATTATACAATTCCTTACTTAATGTTTCCCAAAGGTAAAAGCCAAGAACCATCTTTTTAACTGTAAAATTAATTCTTTCCACCGTATCTACTTCCTGTCAATAAAACCTCGCCCTGGTATACCAGCCTTTCCATCCATCGTTCTCCCTACTTCGCCGGATTCACATGAACCATGATATGTTTTACCTTCGGGAAATTCTGTTCAATATCATCATGCACAGCTTCTGCAATATCATGTGCTTCCTGCAATGTGTGTGACCCATCTGCCTGAATTTCCACATCCACATAAATTTTATTGCCAAAGATGCGTGTTTGAAGCAAATCTATACCCATCACATTCTCGTTCTTCATAACACAATCAGAAATCTGCTTTTCTGTCTCTTCATCACAGGAATGATCCACCATTTTGTCCATGGCATCCTTAAAAATGTCAAAAGCTGCTTTTACAATAAACACGAAAATTACCAGACTGGCAATAGAATCCATGATTGGGAAACCAAGTCTAGCTCCTCCGATTCCTATCAAAGCCCCTATTGAAGAAAATGCATCTGAACGGTGATGCCACGCATCCGCCATTAGTGCACTGGAATCAATTTTCTTTGCATAGTATCTTGTATACCAGTACATTCCTTCCTTACTTAAAATCGATACAATTGCTGCAATTAATGCCAGAATTCCCGGCACTTGCAAATCACTATAATTACCATGCAAAACATTTTTTAATGCATCCATCCCAATTCCGAGACCTGTGATAAAAAGAACTATAGCCAGGACGATAGCCGCCACACATTCCAAACGTTCATGTCCATAAGGATGTTCTTTATCAGGCTCTTTTGATGCCAGCTTAATACCAATGATAACCACGAAAGTACTGAATACGTCAGATGCTGAATGGATGGCATCACTAATCATCGCATTGGAGTGGGCTATAATTCCTACCAGAAGCTTAACTACAGACAGCACTACATTTCCAATAATGGTAATAAATGACACTCTGTTTGCTACTTTCTGAAAATCCGTTTCTGTAACATTGTTCTTCCTTGTTATTGTTTTGCTTTTTTCCATACTTGTTACCTCCAATATTTTAAGATAACTCTATGGCACTAAACATATGTGGGAGTTTTTAACGAATTGCTTTCTGACAAAGAAGTATAAAAAAACATCCACGAATCAGTATTAGCAACTACTGTCCCGTGGATGAAAGATTCCACTGTCACTCATGTGACCCGACTCCATGACGTTCTGTCACGGTCTGCTCAGTTTGTACTGTAGATTTATATGCAGTGCAAAGAGTTTTTATAGAATATCATATGTTTTAATGTTTGTCAATGATAAAATATCATACTGGCTATTTACCCGGCTATTTACCCGGCTATTTATGACTATTCATCCTAAAGGCGATTAAAATATTTTCCACTACCTGGGCATGTTCACGACTTTCATCCGTTAGAGTGCGCCATGGCGCGCAAACAAAAATAACTGTCAAGTTTTCAAAACTTTGACAGTTACTTTTAGTTTTATCGATATCACATATGTGAATTCGTTCGATTTAGTCTTTCTATTTTGACAGCAAAATTCGATCATTGTCCAGACGTTTTCCGGCACAGATTTGGAACTGCTGTAACAAATCATCAATCGTCAGCTTGCTTCTTTCCTCGCCCTGTACATCAAATACAATACTGCCATAATCCATCATCAGCGTACGGTTGCCAAGCTCCAGTGCCTGATGCATGTTATGGGTTACCATCAGACAGGTAATCTTGCGCTCTGCAATGATAGTCTTTGTCAGTTCCAGCACTTTTTCGGCCGTTGCCGGGTCCAGCGCTGCGGTGTGCTCATCCAACAGCAGAATCTTAGGCGTTACCATCGTTGCCATAAGCAGGGTAAGTGCCTGCCTTTGTCCGCCGGAAAGCAAGCCTACCGGCTGTTTCATCCGATCTTCCAGTCCCATATTCAATAAGGAAAGCTGTTCTCTGAATTTCTGTTTCTCTTTTCCGGTAATGCGACTGAAAAATGCATGGGAAGCAGTGGAAGCCCGCAAATAGGCAAGTGCCATATTTTCCTCAATCGTCATATGCGGTGCCGTACCTTTTAACGGGTCCTGAAACAAATGCCCGATAACCTTACTGCGGATATGCTCTTTGCGGTAAGTAATATCCTCACCGTCCAGAAGAATCTGTCCTTCGTCTACATAAAAGGCTCCTGTAATCGCATTGAACAAAGTAGATTTTCCTGCGCCGTTGCTGCCTACTATGGTTGCAAAATCACCGTCTGCCAGTTCCAGACTGATCTGGTTCAGCGCTTTCTTTTCATTTACAGTACCTGGATTGAAGGTTTTGGAAATATTCTTAATGGTTAACATGCGTTTCCACCACCTTTCTTGTTCATCCGTATAGAGGCATTCCTTTGTCTGCAAAAAAGAGCCTTTTCCTTCAGATAAGGAAATGAAATTGCAATCGCAACAATAATCGCCGATACTAATTTTAAGGCTTCTGCCGGAACATTCATACGAAGCGCCACTGCCACAATGAAACGGTATAAGCAGCTTCCCAGAATGACACCGATTACTTTCCGAAGCACACTGCCTTTTCCAATCAGTGTCTCTCCGATAATCAGACTTGCCAGTGCAATGGTTACCATACCGGTTCCCAAGTTAATATCACAGGATTTCTGGTACTGTCCTAAAATAGCACCGGAAAGCGCTGTCAAAGAGTTCGCAATGCAAAGTCCTACGGTAATCGTAAAAAGAGGGTTAATGCTAGAGGCTCTTACCATATATTCATTATCGCCGGTTGCCCGTATGGAAAGCCCGATTCTGGTATTTAAAAACCACGCCAGAATCACTCCGATTACAAGGACAATCAGAAATACAATCAGGAATTTATACCAGTCATTGTACCAGCCCGCAGCAATTTTATCCTTAGCCAGACTGAATATCGTATCGCATCCGAACAGGTTCACATTGGATGAAAAGCCCATAACCGCAATATTTACCGTATACAATCCGGTATTGACAATAATTCCTGCAAGGATGGACGGTACACCCATTCTTGTCTGTAAAAATGCGGTAATAAAACCGGAGCAGATACCCGCTCCCATTGCTGCAAAAAGTGCTAAAAACGGATGGCCTGACATCGTCACCATCGCACCCACCGCACAGCCTAATGTAAAACAGCCATCTGTGGACAAATCCGCAATATTTAAAATACTAAAGGAAATAAACAATGCCAGCGCGACCAGAGAATAAATACATCCCAGTTCCAACGCACTTTGCAAAATTGATAAGGTAAATATGGACTCCATGTAATCCCTCTCTTTTTATCTATATACTTACTCAAACTCTTTCGCTGTCTGAATTTCTACCAGGCTTGTGCACATATCTGCAAACATGCTGTAATCTAAGCCAATTGCTTCTGCGGTTTCGGTATTTACGGTTGCGATACCATTATCCATCGTAACAACTCCTGTGCTTGCCGGATCAGCTCCATTTACCAGAATCTCAACTACCAGGTCAGCGGTAGCGGTTCCTAAATCTTCATAGTTTACACCATATCCTAAGAAAGCACCGTTTAAAGCAAAGGAATCTGCGCCGCAGTAATGTGGTACGCCTGCATCAATAAACTTTTCATAAATAGCAAGTTCTGCTGTCATTACGGTATTATCGGTTGGTGTGAAAACAGCTTCTACGCCGCTTGCAAGAAGAGCATCGGTTGCCAGAGAAATTTCATCATTGGTTGTACCTGTTTTTTCAACCACTTCTACTCCTTTTTCTTCGCAATATGCTTTGGCAGCTTCAATCGCTGCGGTAGAAGAATCCTGGCTCTTGTCATAGAGCAGTCCTACTTTGGCAATCTCCGGATTTGCTGCAAAAATCATATCAAAAACAGCCTCCGTATTTAAGGCATCAGAAGTACCTGTTATATTAGAACCCGGTGCTTCCATGCTATCTACAAGGGCTGCACCTACCGGGTCAGTTACTGCAGAGAACACAACCGGAATCAGGCTACCGTCTTCTCTTGGATTTTCTGCGGTAGCATTCTGCATTACCATGGCAGTCGGTGTTGCAACCGGTACAATAATGTCCACGTTGGATGCAATCAAATCGGTGGCAATCTGATTCATGGTTGTAGAATCTGCCTGACCGTTGTAAGTATAATCCGCATAGTCAAAGGTTACACCAAGCTCTGCTCCTTTAGCATCTAGCTGTGCCTGTACCGCAGATACAATCTGGTTTAAAGAAGCATCATCCACATACTGCACAATACCTACCTTATAGACTTTTCCGTCCTCTGTTGCATCGTTTGCTTCTTCAGCAACTTCGCCGTTTTCCTCTGTTGCTTCCTCTTCTGCCCCACTTTCTTCAGTTGCTTCCTCTGCCTGTTCACCGGAAGCTGTCGTTTCCTGTGTAGAACCACAGCCTGTTACCATGAATGCCATGGTTACTGCACTTAATAATACTGCTAATACTTTCTTTTTCATAAATTTTTCTCCTCCTGATTTAAAAATATCATATTAAAAATAAAAAACGCCCCAAGCAAATGCTTGAGACGGTAATAAACTGACTATTTATTATCGCGGTACCACTCAAATTGACTTCCGGAAAATCCGGTTCAAGTCCACCTCTTATCATATACACATCATATATGCCGAATTGATAACGGGTACGGTTCCCGCCGACACCTACTACTACTTCAGGTCAGCCTCAAAAGTCCATTCCGTATAAGCACCATACTGTTTTCCACCAACCAACAGCTCTCTGCAACGATTTCCTATACTTACTACTCTTTCTCACAGGTTTTTATTTTTAATATACTCTACCATAATCTATCTGTTTCAAATTGTCAATACTAATTTTGAAAGCAATATTTTATTGAAATTAGAAATTCGAATATCTCATTGAAAAAAATGCGGAAAAAGGCTATGATAAGAAAGAAATAGAAGAAAGGCATGTTAATTTATGAAACTGGATATGCATTGTCACACCAAAGAGGGTTCTCCAGACGGAAAAATACCTCTTTTAGAAAATATTGAACTGTTAAAGCAAAAAGGTTATCAGGGAATGCTGATTTCCGACCATAACTCCTATAAGGCATATCGCTATTATCAAAATCTTCCGGACAAGCCAAAGGACTTTACGGTTCTGTGCGGAATCGAATATGATACCCTGGATGCCGGTCACATTCTGGTAATCCTGCCTTCGGGTGTACGTCCGAAAATCATGGAACTGCGTGGTCTTCCGGTTTTTCTTCTGATTGAAATTGTGCATTTATATGGCGGTATTTTAGGCCCAGCCCATCCCTGCGGAGAAAAATTTTTAAGCATTTTTAATACCCGACGTGGTAAGAAAGCTTTAGACAAACTAATGCACCGTTTTGATTTCATTGAAACCTATAATGCCTGTGAAGAGGAAAGTTCCAATGAGTTTGCCGCTTCCCTTGCCATGAAATATCATCTGCCCTGTTTTGGTGGCAGCGATTCCCATAAATCGGATTGCGTTGGTCTCGGTTATACTCTTTTACAAAAAAACATCCAATCCGAAAATGACCTGATTCAATATATTACCGCCGAACTTCCGATAAAAGCCGGCGGCACACATTATCTTTATACGACCAAGCAAAAGCTCGGCAAAGTAAACAAGGTTCTTGTTTATTCTTTCTGGTTTTATAACAAGTTTCTGGCATTGTTTCGTGCCAAAGCCAGGAATCTCGAGTTAGCACAAAATGAGTTATTCTCAACTCTCATGTATCCGAAAAGCAGATATATTTCTTTATCCCGGGATGAGTAAATAGAACTTCTATTTACTCATTTTTTCCATTACAATATTTTTCAAATCCTCAAGAGAGTCCTTAAACTTTCGGGAAATCATACCCGGATTATTACGGATCATATCACGTTTAAATCCTCCCAGCAGTTCTTTGTACTGTCTTCTGTTTTCCATATATAATCCAAATCTTCCACGCAATTCTGCAATTTCATCTTTGACACTGTCCATATAAGCCCCGGGTGTATTCTGAATATTCTCTTTTAAACTGTGGAACTTCTGCTCCAATTCTTCGACCAGCTCATCCATCTTAAGCTCACGCTCCTGACGTTTCTGCTCTTTTTCCTGATTGTTAAAAGCAATAATAACATCCAGCCTTCTCTGCATCCGTTCCATTTCTTCTCTGACCCTCTGCATTTTGATAAGGATATTGCGCAAATCCATGGCAGCCTTGAAGGATAAAGCAAAATCTGCCGCAATATATACCGTTAAAAGTAGTGTAACCACACCCAGAATATTTCTTGGAATTGCCATCACAAACTGTTCAATTGGCTTATGTACTACTTTCGTCATTAAAATGGTCAAAAGTCCCCATGCAAGTGATGAGGACAAACAGATATGCCCTTGAAAATTAAATTTCTTATTGGAATAATCCCAATATCTGACTTTAAAAAGCGCTTCCATCGTTACTCCGGTAACATATTCCAACGCTGTTGCCCCGATACATCCTGCAATATAAGTTAATATCACACTATCCTGAAACGGCATAGAAGCGACTAACATCATAATCGCACCGCATCCGTACAACGGCAGAAACGGTCCCCTCATAAATCCTCTGTTTACCAGACGTTTGCTTTTGATAGATACAAAAGTGGACTCAAAACACCACCCAAAAAAGCAATAAAAATAAAAGAAAAATAACCATTGAATAATATTGTATGAATACATCATTTTATCCTTTCTCGTATAACATCAGAAACCTCCTAGACAAACATCCCGATTATGACTCGTTCTTTCCCTTTTCTGGTTTCCCCTGCCGCTTTGTAAAATATAAATTTGCCATACCCTCTGACCGTAACCGCATCTCCTTTTTTCAACGGATAACTATTATTTTCCATCGTCATACCATTTACAAAAACTCTGCCGTTCCGGAACAGTTCAAGGCTCTGGCTTCTGGAAATATTATAAAGCTTTGCTATCACACCGTCAATCCGCGCCGAGGCAACAGTCACAGACACTTCCTTCGGTTCCGCTTCTTCTATCTCCTCTGTTGTCTGCGCAATACGGCACTTTATGGTAGTATGTTTAACCTGTCCGAGATTTTCCAGTATAAAGGGTGCAATACTTTCCTGACAAAAAAGAATGGCTCCCGGCTCTTTCAAAAAGATATCTCCAATCGTATTACGCTCAATGCCCAGATTCATAACCGCTCCCAGAAAATCCCTGTGGGTAAATTTATCCGCAAATTTCGGCGTTACCGGCATCAGTTCCATACAGACAATTGGATATTCTTCTTCATACCCAAGATTTTCTACACTGCCGAAGCGAATCATCTTCCGTTCACAGACCGGAGATCCGCCTTCCATCCCAAAGCCTGCATATGCCACTTCTTTTTCCACTTCATAGAAAACCTGCTGTTCCGATAAACTAAGGAAAGGGGTATATGTGTATATACCCCTGTTATATGACTTCTCCGCCAGCTCTAACAGCCGCTTTTTTAATTGTAATAATTCCTTCTCACTTGTTCCTGCCATAGTTCCTCCGTAAAACAGAATGTCCGATGCTAAATAACACGAGTCCCACACCAAGCAGTATCAGGCTGTCGGAAAGTTTCAGTTCTTCATAGAATACCGGAAATACCTTTCCAAGCTGCTCCGGAAAATAACTGATGATTACACTGAGTCCGTTGTTTACAAAATGCATCAGCATCGCCGGATAAATACTGCCTGTCACATAAACAGTATAACATAAAACAATACCAAGCAGACCAGTCGGAAGGAACTTTACCAAACTCATATGATATGCGCCGAACAAAACTCCTACTGCAAGGATTGCCGAAGTAATCCGGTATTTCTTTTTCATCGTCTGAAATACTATACCGCGGAACAACATTTCCTCGCAAATCGCCGGTGTTACCGCGATCACAAAAAACGCTTCCAGGAAACTGCCGTCCATCAGTTCGGCAAAGGCAGTCATAATGTTTCCCGCACTTTGCGGAAAGAGCTTTATCATTCCGGTTGAGAGCACCAGATTGATACAGAACATACCCAGTATGATAAAAAGTCCCCCTACAAAACCGGAAGCTTTGGTTTGCTGAAAAGCATAGGTCTGCCGAATATCTTTTCTAGTGTACCATATAATCAAAAGCGGTACGAGCAAAAGAATCATCTGTGTTCCGAAGACTCCTTTCAACCCAAATTTTATCTGCAGCATACTGCCTGCATATAGTACCAGCATCATCGTAAGCGCAAGCACAAACCAAACATCCGAAAGCTCCGGCAAGCCGCCTTTTTTCAGATTGCTCCGTTTTTCAAAAAGCTGTATGCCTGCTTTGCCTTCCCCAAATAAGACTGCTTCGCTGTCATAAATTTTACTCAAGAATAAAATGGCAAATACCGCATATGCCACATTGCTGATTAACACGACTGCAATGGCGGTATAGTCCACTTTGAAAACCAGCATATTTTTGATGAGCAGACAAATATTTGCCACAGGTATCATCGCCATCGTCCGGTTTAATTCAACATTCGGAATAAAACCGATATAGCCTACAAACATTACCACCAGCATGAGTGGTGTAACATAGTTATTTGCCTCTTTATAGCTTTTCGCAAATGCTGTAACGCACATTGTTACTGCACTGATAAATAAAGAAAAAGCAAAAACCGTCAGAATACATACCAAAAGTGCCGGAACAAACTGCATCATGTCAAACACCTGTGCATCGGACTGTAAATCCATAATCTGATACATATAAAAAGCAATGCCGCCCATGGATACAATATTGAGCAGTGCTGAAATAATCCCAATCATTGCCACTGTAAAGAACTTGGATACAATCAGTTGTCTGTTGGTTACCGGAAGGGTTAAAATCGTTTCCAGAGTACCCCGTTCCCGCTCTCCGGCTGTAGTATCGATTGCCGGATACATGGTTCCCATTAACAGGCTGACAATCAGCATAAACGGAAGAATGGAACCCATGATGCTTCCAAGTGACTGTTCATTGCTTGCAATATCCTCTTCTTCATAGACAATCGGCTCTAAAATCTCATGTACATCCAAACCTGCTTCTGTGATTTTTTCTTTCGTTAGTTCCTCTTTGTATTCATCGAAAATATCCATGACAATATTTCTCGCATAGGATGAATTATTTTCGGAAGAGAGGTAATAAACATCATACTGCAGCTTTCCGTCCTGCAGCTTCCCGGAGATATAGGCATCAATTTCTTCTGCGTTCAGAGCTTCTTCATAATCGGTAATACTGTCTGCATCGACCAGAATCAGTTCATATTCTGTTTCCTTCCCATCTGTCGTTTCCTCATCTGTCGTTTCCTCATCTGCGTGTTCCTTTGCTTCCTCCATTTTTTGTAAAAAGGCTCCATTATCCTCCGCCTCTATCGCAATACGGTAGGTCTGTTTATCCATGCTGGAAGAAATCATGGAAACCAACTGCATAACGCCGATAAAAATCAAAGGATACAATATCACCGGAATCACTAACATCATAATAACGGTTTTCCTATCGCGAAACACATCTAAAAATTCCTTTTTGACTAACGTCTTAATTACCTTAGTGTTCATCCTCAATTCCCTCTCTTTCAATCAGCTCTGCAAAGACCTCTCTGAGATTGTCTTTTCCGGTCTGCTGCTTTAATGCTTCCGGTGTGCCTTCGCTGATGATTTTTCCCTGATGAATCATCACGATTCTGTCACACAAGTATTCTGCTTCTTCCATATAATGTGTGGAATAGAGAATGGTCTTTCCTTTCTCCCGTTCCTTTTTCATAAATTCTATAATCGCTGCACTACTGAGGATATCCAGTCCCAATGTGGGTTCATCAAAAATGTAAATCTCAGGGTTATGTATCAGGCAACGTGCAATGGAAGCACGCTGTGTCTGTCCGGTGGAAAGTTTTTCGATACGGTTATCAATAAAGCTTTCCATGGAAAGGACCTCACAGATTTCTTCGATTTTATTTCCGGTTTCCTCCTCACTCATGCCATAGAGAACACCTAACATCTGCAGCAATTCTCTGCTGGAAAGCCTTCCGTATAATTTGGTATTATTGGACAGATAGCCAATATGCCTTTTTATTTCAATGTCATCTGATATTTCCTCTTCCCCAATACGGATTCCCACGGTACCGCTTGTCGGTTTCATCAGCTTGGAAAGCATACGAAGCAATGTTGTTTTGCCTGCTCCGTTTGGACCTAAAATACCAACAATTTCTCCTTCTTTAACCGTCAGGGAAATATCATTTACTGCATTGATTTCGACTTTTCTATTTTTCTTTTCGTTTTTGATAAATGTCTTTACAAGATGTTGTGCAATAATCAATTCCTTTTTCCTCCCTTTTATTCATATGTTTACTGTCAGTATAATACTGTCTTCTTTATTTGTCAAATATATTTTACATTTATATTCTTTTTTTGTCGTATGTTATTTTCAAATGACAAATGCAAAGGTTATAGCTAATAGAAAAAAAGAGACACACAAAGCTTTTACTTTATGTGCCCCATTCTTCTCAGAACTCTTTTTTATATTACTACATAAAACTAATAACTTCTTCCTTCGGCTTATTGGTCTGTTCCACTCTGACTGCATGAAGAACAGGACCTTCCCCGTTATAATCCGCAAAATATTCCTTGGAAACCGTTGCCGTTACCTTTACCCACTGTTTGTTGGTTAAGGTATCCGTTTTATCGTACTCACAGGCAAACCCTAAAAATGCCATATCCTCCGCACAACATGTCATCGCCATTCTGCCCGGCACAAAATATCCTTTCGGAAAGTTCTCCGGTATCAGTACCATAGCTACGAATTGTATCGTCTTGCCTTCATACCGTTCTATATGGTCTAAAGAATCCAGATACCAGATACCGTAGCCTGTATTATCCAGCTCCAGAATCGGTGCGGAAAGGTCATAGGGAAGCTCTTCTTCCATCATTTCATTGATTTCCCCATTTGCATCTTCAAAAATAATCTCTGCTTTCTGGTTAATGGCTTTGATGTTTCTTTTATAGGAGCTTAAATCCTTGATACCGTCGCAGCGATTAAAAATAATCATTTCTGATTTCCGTATCATTTCGGCAAGTAAGGACTTCATATTGGTAAAATACATTGGAAACGTGGAGGCATCAATGGTGGTAATCTGCTGCTCAATTTTCCAGTGCCAGGGCAGCTTCATATTTTTGTAATTCCACATGCCATTATATTCGATGATAATACGCTCCGGTTTATATTTCTTTTCCAGTTCCATTAAGTGTGTCGTATTAAAATCTGCTTCTTCCTCAATGAGTTCCAGAATCGTATTACTTTTTTTCAAAAGTGCATCATCATATTCAATTTCACCCTCTTCACACAGAAGCAAAAGTGTCTTGCCCCTTGTCTGAAAATACGGTTGTGCCAGTGTATACGTTATAAATTCTGTTTTACCGCTTTCTAAGAATCCATTAATGACAAATACCGGTTTCATTTTCTCATCACTCCGTCCACTTATTTACTTCTATCTATTTCTGGAATAAAGCTGCCAGTTTCTCTTCATTTAACTTGGAACCAATTACACAGATTTTACCGGTTACTTCAGGCTTGCCTGTACGAATATCACTTTCACCCGGAACATAATCGAAGTATACCCAGCTTCCGTCTCCTGCCGGAACCATTCCCTTAGCACGCAGAACAAGCCCGTATTCTTCTTTCTCCAGTTCTTGAAGCTTCTGCGCAATTTCACTCTGGGTAAAGGAAGCCGGTGTTTCCATTCCCCAGCTCGTAAATACTTCATCTGCATGATGATGCTCGTGCCCTTCGTGGTCATGTTTATGGCAGCCACAAGTACATTCCGGTCCATGGTCATGATGATGTTCATGGTCATGCTCGTGATCGTGGTCGTGATGATGCTCATGGTCATGCTCGTGATCGTGGTCGTGATGATGCTCATGGTCATGCTCATGTTCGTGGTCGTGATGATGCTCATGGTCATGCTCGTGATCGTGGTCGTGATGGTGCTCATGCTCATCATGGTGTGCCATGACTTCCTTCATCAACTCAGCTTCCAAATCCTTAGCCCCTTCGATTGTATTCAGAATATCCTGACCTTCCAATAAATCCCATGGTGTTGTGATAATAGTCGCTTTTGCATTGTGTTCTCTTATCATAGCAACACAAGCTGCAATCTTTTCTTCACTCAGTTTATCAGTTCTGCTTAATATGATAGTTCCTGCGTGTTCAATCTGATTGATAAAGAACTCGCCGAAATTCTTGATATACATTTTACATTTGCTGGCATCCACTACCGCAACGGCACTGTTTAAAATGACATCCTCATTTTCCATGGCTCCCTGCACTGCTTTCATAACATCGGAAAGTTTGCCGACACCGGATGGCTCAATCAAAATTCTCTCCGGCGAATAGGTGGACAATACCTCTTTTAAAGAAGTCCCGAAATCTCCTACCAGAGAACAGCAGATACAGCCGGAATTCATTTCCTTGATTTCAATTCCTGCTTCTTTTAAGAAACCGCCATCAATACCGATTTCTCCGAATTCGTTTTCTATCAGAACAACCTTAGTATCCGCTAATGCTTCTTTCAACAATTTTTTAATCAGGGTTGTCTTTCCTGCACCCAGAAAACCGGATACAATATCAATTTTTGTCATGTTATCGCCTTACCTTTCTATCTAACTTACTGTGCGCCTCATACTATAACAGCACATCCTTTATTTTGCTCCTGTTTTTTCATTCTGTCAACTCACAGCTTACGCAGATTCCACTATAAATTCTGTCTGCTCCGGTTTCCGCTTACTTCAGGTTCCGTTTACTTCCGATTTTTACTCCAGATTCAATTTTTTCTCCATGACATACCATGTCAGCAGATAAAAAATAACACAATAAATCAGATTGGAGATTAAATCAAATGCCCAGCTTACACCAAAGCTGATTCCGGTATATGTGGGCATCGTTTGATCTGCAATCATTGCCAGAACGACGTAATACATAATGTTAAATAGATTCTGAACAAAATATATCCCATAATAAAAACCAAAGGATGCCAGTACTTTGTGATTTGAGGATAGCTGTCCCAGCGAAATACAAGCACCAAATTTCAATATCTTTGCAAGCAATGCAACCATTCCCGCAATTAATGTCATAAAAACATCAAAACCGCCAATACCATCAAAATCATTGACAAGCTCCGCATAATAATGGAATCCGTCCACCATGTTTTTCATAAATTCCCACTGTGTGGAAAGCAGAAAAACAATGGATAAATAAACGATTAAAATATTAATCACTACCCATGCAGCACTGATTAACGTTTTGGAAATAATAATATGATGCTTATCTACCGGAAGCGTATGTAACAAATACCCTTCATCTCCATAGGTTGATTTATAGGCACGATAGATTAGAAAAATCATCGTTCCTATCGAAACCACAATCATACTGAGAATATATGCCATGATAACAAAAGTTCCGGTCAGCATAACAAGTGCATTGTCCGAATCAAAAAAGGACAATTGTACTGTTGCGTAAGCAAACAAAGACATCACTATAATAAACAAATTCATGGGAAGAAGGAATTTCCAGGTTGCTTTCCATTCGTATTTCATCAATTTCCCTAACATGCAAATACCTCCCGGAAGAAACGGTCTATGGATTTTCCTTCCCTCTGTCTGATCTGTTCTGCCGGTGCCTGCAAAATGATGTTTCCGTATTTAATGAAAACAACTTCATCCAGAATGCTTTCTACATCTGAAATCAGATGCGTTGAAAATAAAATAGATGCATTTCTGTTATAATTGCTGACAATCGTATGTAAGATATAATCTCTGGAAGCCGGGTCCACACCGGCAATCGGTTCATCCAGAACATACAAATCCGCATCTCTGCTCATAACCAGAATCAACTGCACCTTCTCTTTGGTTCCCTTGGAAAGATTTTTCAGCCTTTCATTGGGTGGAATCTGTAAGCGGTGCAGCATATCAAAGGCTCTTTCCATCCTGAAATCCGGATAAAAATCCTGAAAATACTGTACCATTTCGATAACCTTCATGCCCGGATTCAGATACGTTCTTTCCGGCAGATAAGAAATTCTGTATTTGGTTTCAATTCCCGGTCTGGCTCCGCCGATTAGGATTTCTCCGGCTGTCGGTTTCAAAAGTCCATTCATGATTTTAATCAAAGTTGTTTTGCCACTTCCGTTTGGTCCAAGCAAACCTATGATTTTTCCCCGTTCCAGATTTAAAAAAATCTGATTCAGTGCTACTTTTCCACCATAAGTTTTCGTTAGTCCCATACACTGTACTATCGGTATCATTTTCTCCTCCATTCCAAAGCATCAATGCTTCCTATACGGTAATCTGATAGGAGGCATCAAAGCTGCACCCCGCAGCAAGCTTCTGTCCCCATTTTCTCTCTTCCCATGTACCGTTGAAATCTGTCGCATCGCATCTTCCATACCAGGGTTCAATACAAACAAAAGGAGCTTTTTTGCCAGGCGGTGACCAGATACCGAATAAGGGTGCCTCAAAACTTACCGTCAAATAGGGCTGTCCATCCGGCTTCACAAGAGCTACCTTATGTGCCTGGTTATTCTCAATGACAAGTGCATCGTCCGCAAATAAGGACTCCGTAATTGGAAGATAGCCGTTCTGTAAAGAATACGTTACCGTTTCTTCGCTCATAAGACCATTCCGAAGTATTCCGGATACCACTTTCTTATCTGCATCCAACCAGATTCGATAATCCGTCTGTTTCGTTCCTTCCTCAATCGGACACCGAAAAGCCGGATGTCCACCAATCGAAAAATACATTTCCCGCTCAGACGGATTGCTTACTCTCCATTTCATGACAACCGTACTGTCTTTCAATTCATAACCAATTTCCAGCACAAAATCATAGGGATACTTCTGAAGTGTTTCTTCACTTGATTCCAGGACAAACCATACCTCCTGATTTGTCTGACTTTTTAAAGTAAACTCCATATCTCTTGCAAAACCATGCTGCCCCATTGCATATTGCTTATCTCCAAGGCAGTATTTCCCATCCCTCAGACCTCCTACAATCGGGAACAATACCGGTGAAGTACGTTTCCAGTAAGCAGGATTTGCATCCCACATGTATTCGGTGTCATCTGATTTCTTTTTTAAAGACTTTAATTCAGCACCCAGGCTGTCCACCTGTATCATAATCTGCTCATTTCCAATTTGAAATAATGCCATAGTTTCTCCCTTCTTACACATTCGTTCTATTCCCGTTTAGTATACCATAATCTATTTTATCCTTCAATTCATGTGCCAGATGAATCTCCTCCGTATGGTAACGATTTCTTGGCAAAAGATAAGATAACATCTTTAACCGTTCCGCCAGTTCACTGCCTGCTTTCATATAAAAGCGTATCCGCAGTTCTTCTCCAATCTGCATGGATTTCGTTACGCGAATAATTGGAATATAAAAACCAACAGCCCAGTTTTTCTTATTCATGACATACTTTCCATCCTTAAGCAAATATCCTTCTAAGGCTAACTCAAATCCTTCCGGGAGTTTTTGAAAGGAATCCGCTTCATAGCTTGTCTGTTCCCATAACTGCTTATCCTTCCTAAACTCTTCCTCCAGATAGGAAACCATTCCCATCTTCCATTCTGCTCCAAGTTTCTTATTCTGCCGCGTCCATTCCTCTACAATTTCTCTCGCTTCCTTGTAAAATTCATTTGCTTTGTCTGCTGCTTTTTCCGCACAAACTGTTTCTGCCTTTAAAATGGAATGTAAGCAGGGCTCCGATTTCGGAGAACTCTCAATCTTTACCTGATTATCTGCCAGAAATTGTAAAAGAGAATAGCACCCGTCCATATGGTAATCGAGTTTACATAACTTATTTCCCAGAAGATCATATACCGTCAGGAAATCTTTATTTCCCTCTAATGTCAGCTCTGTTTTGCAATAACCGATTTCATTTAGGGTAAAGTTTTTGTTTTTACCGCACCAGTTTATATAGCACAGATTCATATCCTCTACCATCAGTTTACGATTATAAGCAGTCAAGCAGAAAAAAAGTCCGGCAAGCATAATGATTACCGCAAACAGCCAACAGCTAATCTTTACCGGAATGGACTCTGCCGGACTCTGAAAATAGAGAAAAAGAAACAGCAGGCTAATCAGAATCGTTATGATGCCTGCTTTCCATGTCATTTTTCCCTCTTTTACTTCAATCTGCTTCATATGATAGTTCCTTTCCGATTTCTTCATAGGCTTCCAGAATTGCACCAAGCGGCACACTGGCGGTTTCACTGTCTGCTGTACCGCCTGAAATCATACCAATAAAATTCCCTCTGGCATCAAAGGTACCCCCACCGGACATTCCGGCTCTGGCATAACCATAGCCATAAAGCATATCTTCATCAAACTCTTCAATATATCGCTTCGTATCACCGATACTTCCCAGGAAAAAGCCTTCCGTTTCCCCTTCCTGTGCACCCACATAAAAAACAGCATCCCCTTCCTGCAGATTCTCATAAGCAGAAATGTCGCTGCATACATACCGCAGACCTTCCAATTCCCTGTAGGTAAACTCATCGTTACTGATTTTCAAAAATCCCACATCATACTGACTAGAAACTCCAAAAATCTCTGCCTGTGCGAAATAACCCTGCGGAAAATGAACATAACTGACTTTCTCATCCCAATATTCCAAAACATGCTTATTGGTAGCAATCACAATGTTCTCCGGTGTCATTTCCCAAATAACCCCACTTCCATAAGCATTCCCCATTTGAATCCGTACCACACAGTTTTTTACGATTTCAAAGGCTTCTTCGCAATTTTTCTCCGGCAATACAGGACACTTTAAGAGTTCCAGTGCCAGCATCCCCTCATAGATATCCCTGTCGGACACTGTCTGAATCAGATGCGGTGGATAGGTTTCTTTAGCAATTGCCTGACATGGGAACAAGAATACCGACAGGAGGATACTGGCAAGTATTGCTGATACGGTATAGCTTGGTTTTCTTTTTCTTCGATATAGCAGTTTATCGCTCTGTTCATACATCATAGCAATGTTTCAATCCTTTAACTTCCTATAAGCAAAAATCTCCCCTTATGGGAGAGATTTCTACATATCTTAAATAATTAAAAACTAAGCAGAACGATAAGCCGGGTTATGTCGTGAATGATCATCTATCTAGGATTATCGTTGCCGATAACCTCAAGCGACCTACCTGAAAGCAGATCGGGCAAATCTATAGCTTTCTGTCTGGTCTTGCTTCGGATGGGGTTTACACAGCCTTCTTTGTTACCAAAAAAGCGGTAGTCTCTTACACTACCATTCCACCCTTACCAGAGAATTTGCCGAAGCAAAATCGACTGGCGGTATTATTTCTGTTGCACTATCCTTGGAGTCACCTCCACCGGACGTTATCCGGCATCCTGCCCTGTGAAGCCCGGACTTTCCTCATCCTTCCCAACCTTAGACGGTCGGGAAGGCCGCGATCATTTATTCTACTTAGTCCAATATTATTCTATCTATTTATTATATTTCAAAACAATTTCCGCCTACGAATTCCCGGCAAAGAGAATTGGTAGGTACCTTCTCACTACTGACTCCCAGGAAGTATTCCAAGAACTTCAGCAGTCTTTTTGCTTCAAAGTATTCCGGTTCTCCCTTATTGATACCGAACAAAAGCGGCTCTGCATACTGTTTCAATACTGCAAGCTCATAAATCAGTGCGGAATTAAACATCGCATCTGCCTGCTCCTGGAACGGGAAAATATATTTTTCCTCACCTCTTCGTACCGACGGCCACATTTCAATTGTCTTTTTGGCACTGGTACCTCTTGTTCTGGCATCCCTTACCATACGGCGCAACAATCTGCAGTCTGTTGTAGGAATCCGGTTATGCTCGTCAATGTTCAGACAAGTCAAAGCACTGATATAAATTTTATACTTGCTTTCTGCCGGAAGGGAATAGGACATTTTCGGATTCAATCCATGAATTCCTTCAATAACCAGAATATCATCCTGCTCCAATTTTGTCTTCCTGCCGTTGTATTCCCGTCTTCCGGTTTTGAAATTAAAGGTCGGAAGCTCTACGGTTTTACCGGCTAACAAATCACCCATATCTTTATTAAACAGTTCTACATCCAATGCCTCAATGCACTCATAATCCGGATTACCCTCTTCGTCTAACGGTGTCTGCTCATGGTTTACATAATAATTATCCAGAGCAATCGGATGTGGCTGCAAGCCATAGGTTCTTAACTGAATGGACAGGCGGTGTGAAAAAGTTGTTTTTCCGGAAGAAGACGGCCCCGCAATCATAACAAATTTAACACCGTCTTTCTTTGCAATATCTCTTGCGATTTCACCGATTCTACGTTCCTGCAATGCTTCCTGCACCAGAATCATATCCGCAATATTTCCCTGACAGATTTTGTCATTCAAATCACCAACCGTATCAATGCCCGCCTGTACTCCCCATTCATCGGTCTGTATCAATGTCTGAAACAATTTCTTTCTCGGTTCAAATACCGGCAGCTTATCCGGCGCTTCTTTTTCCGGTAACAGAAGAATCATGCCGTCTTCATAGCTTAACAGGTCAAAATATTCAACATATCCCGTACTTGGCAGCATATAGCCATAATAATAATCAAAATAGTCACCCAGACAGTAAACATTGATGGAGGAGCTTCTACGATAACGGAACAGCTTCACCTTATCTGTCATGCCATGTTCCGCAAATAAAGCAACTGCTTCTTCTGACGGATATGCCTTTTTCGTTACCGGCAAATCTGCTTCCACCAACTCCTGCATCCGTTCCCTGACTCTTTCAATCTGTTTCTCATCCAGTTTCCGGTCACCTTTTAGCTTACAATAGTAGCCGGCTCCGATGCAGAACTCTACTTTTGTTGCCGCCGCCACTTCAAAACCTGCTACATCTTTTATTGCTTTCATCAAAAGCATAATCGCAGAACGCACGTAGGTCTTGTGTCCAATAGGACTACCGTAAGTAATAAAGCTGAGTTCACAATCTTTATTTACCCGCTTCATCAGCTCTCGTATTTTCCCATCCACAACAACCAACGCTATAGGTTCCTTGTAAAGATGCTGATACTCCTTGGCAATGATTTCGTACTTGATTCCTTCTTCGTATAACTTTTCTTCCCCATTAATTTTGATTCTTACCATACCTTACCCTCCTGCCTCTTATGTTATTTCTGCCAATACCTTCAAACAATCTTCTAACTGCCTGTTTATTTCCCCGTATCTTTCACTTCGCTTTTGATCCTTCAGCCCCTGCTTGTGTAATTGCCCCAAAATTTCTTCACAGACGCACTTTTCCCGTTCCAGATACCGTTTAAGCACAGGACATTTTCTTTGCAGCAGTAACGGACCATATTTATCTTCCATCCGCTGTCTCCATGTCATTTCTTCTGCGCTGTCTGTACCATCCCCTTGTGGTACAGTTTTTGTATCTTTTCCCAATTTTACAACTTTCATCATGGGATAAAATTTCCCATCTTCTTCTATCATATTCTCATCCGCAAACAGATATCCCTGCTGCCGCAAAAAACATCGAAACTGCTGTATTTCTGATTGCGGCTGTAAAATAAGTTCATCAAAAGATGCCGTCTTATCCCAATCCGCTTCTAAAATCTGCATCATCAGCCTGCCACCCATACCGGCACAGATTAGGGAATCCGCTTCTTCTATCCGATATGCTTTCAAGCCATCCGAAAGCCTTGTTTCTATGTAGCTTGCCAGCTCATATGCCCGAATATGCTCCTTGGCCTGTTCCAGCGGGCCTTCCTTCACATCCATCGCAAGTACATAAGGACTGATTTTATGCTGTATCAGATAAATCGGTACAAAACCATGATCGCATCCTACATCGCATACCCGGTTTCCCGTACTTACCATAGACGCAACCGCATGCAGACGCTTCGAAAGAACTACCGTTTCCCGCATTAGTCCAGATAATCCTTCAATTTGCGGCTTCTGCTCGGATGACGCAGTTTTCTGAGAGCCTTTGCTTCAATCTGGCGGATACGCTCACGTGTAACATTAAATTCTTTACCAACCTCTTCCAATGTTCTGGCACGCCCATCATCCAGTCCAAAACGAAGACGCAACACCTTCTGTTCTCTTTCTGTCAGAGTACCAAGTACCTCTACCAATTGTTCCTTTAACAAAGTAAAAGCAGCTGCATCCGCCGGAACCGGCACATTATCATCCTGAATAAAATCGCCCAGATGGCTGTCTTCTTCTTCACCGATTGGGGTCTCCAGAGAAACCGGCTCCTGTGAAATCTTTAAAATTTCTCTGACTCTTTCTACCGGCATATTCATTTCTTCTGCAATTTCTTCCGGGGTAGGTTCCCGTCCAAGCTCCTGCAACAGTTGTCTGCTCACACGAATCAGTTTATTGATGGTTTCCACCATATGCACCGGGATACGGATAGTTCTCGCCTGGTCTGCAATTGCTCTTGTAATTGCCTGACGAATCCACCATGTCGCATAAGTAGAAAATTTATATCCTTTTCGATAATCAAACTTTTCAACCGCTTTAATCAACCCCAGGTTGCCTTCCTGACTTAAGTCAAGGAAAAGCATACCTCGGCCTACATATCTCTTGGCAATGCTGACAACAAGGCGCAAATTGGCCTCCGCAAGCCTTTTCTTGGCTTCCTGATCACCCATTTCCATTTTCTTGGCAAGTTCAATTTCTTCCTCCGCACTAAGAAGCGGTACCTTACCGATTTCTTTCAAATACATTCTGACCGGATCTTCGATACTGATACCTTCCGGAACGGATAAGTCAATGTTCTCTACATCAACTTCATCCTCTTCCGTAAGAATAATTTCCTCGTCATCCACATCGTCCTCTTCGGTAATTCTAAGAACATCCACTCCATTCTGTTCTAATGTTTCCAGAATTTTATCAAACTGCTCCTCTTCCAACGCTAAATCGCGGAAAAAGTCATTAATCTCCTGGTATTCCAGAACATTCTTTTTCTTCTTAGCAATATTTAAGAGTTCTTTTAAGCGCTCTTCAAACTTTGCCTGTACATTTTCGTCCATTATTTGGTCCTACCTTCCTTTTCCGGGTTAAAAATTTATAATATTTTTTCCTTTAATGCAGAGAAATATGCGTTTTGCTAAGTTCTTCCAATGCTTTTTTGCCGGAAATCACCTGATTTAGCGCATTCATATCCGCACCCATTCTGCTGGAATAATATTCAAAACTATTTTTTTTGACTGCGTACACGATATCATGAAAGGCTTTTTCCCTTTCTGCATCCGTTGTAATTTCCTGCAGTCTTGTATTAAACAAAGCGGCAACCTCCCGTTGCTCCTCTTCATCCTGAAACGTACTGATAATTGCCGCCGGATTGAAATTGCCCTGCTCCAGATCGTCAAACAGCTTAGCCGCTACCTTCCGGTACAGTTCATCGGTAAAATCATCCGCACCGATATAATGGGTAATCTTATGATATAGCTGAGGCTCCTCGGTAAGCCACGTCAATAACAGTCGCTGGGATTTCTTTGCATTCTCTTCCGGTGTATTTTTCTGCGTTACCGTTGTTTTGGGCCGCTCAACCGGCTTTACCAGTCCGGTCTGCGCTGCATAACTGCTGACTAATTTCCGCAAATTTTCAAAACCGATATGGTACCGCTCTGCAACCGATTCAATATAATTTTCGCGTTCTACTTCTTCTTCAAACCCGCACAGTTTTTTGGCAATTTCCCGATGAAACCGGGTTTTGGATTCCGGATCGCTCAAATCATAGTCCTGTTCCAGTATCCTAAGTTCAAAGAAAAAGCTGTTCTCCGCTTTATCAATCCGCTCCTGAAAGGCCTCTGCTCCGTTTGCCTTGATAAATTCATCCGGATCTTTGTACGGCTGCATGTTGATGACCTTGCCCCGAAGCCCGGTTTCTTTTAAAATACCAATCGCACGAAGTGCCGCATTCACACCGGCTCCGTCACTGTCGTAGGCAAGCAGCACTTCTTCGGTATACCTTCTGAGCAGATTAGCTTGTCCTACCGTGAAAGCGGTACCAAGTGAAGCAACCGCCTGCGTAAATCCTGCCTGGTGCATAGCAATGACATCCATATAGCCCTCACACAAAATAATGTTATTTTTTCGTGAAGTTCTTGCAAAGTTCAACCCATACAGATTCCTGCTTTTATCAAAAATCATGGTCTCCGGAGAATTCAGGTATTTTGGCTTTCCATCTCCCATAACTCTTCCACCGAACCCGATTACCCGGTGGTTAATGTCCTGAATCGGAAACATTACCCGGTTCCAGAATTTATCATGCATACCATACTTCTCATCGACGCTTGCCAGTCCGGCTTCATTAATTAAATCATCTGTATATCCCTTGGAACGAAGATACAAAACCAGATCATTACTCGTAACATTGGCAAAGCCAAGTCCGAATTTCTTCATTGTCTCTTCGCTTAGCTTTCTGCCTGCTAAATACTGATAGCCGACCGCTCCTTTTGGAGAGCGAAGCAGATAATAAAAATACTTTGCTGCTTCTTTGTTGACCTCTAAAAGCTTAGCCCGTCTGCTCTCCCGCTTTTTTACTTCCTCGGAATATTCAATTTCCGGCAGGGCAACTCCCGCCCGTCTGGCCAGTTCCTGAATGGCTTCCTGAAAAGTATAATTCTCATATTCCATTAAAAAAGTAAAAACATTTCCACCTGCTCCGCAGCCAAAACAGTAATACATCTGTTTGCCAGGCGAAACAGAAAACGACGGAGATTTCTCATTATGAAAAGGACAAAGTCCGAAATAACTGCTTCCTTTTTTCTGGATACGGACATATCCGGAAATCACATCCACTATATCATTTTTGGCCCTTACTTCTTCTACCAGTTCATCCGGATAATACATATTTCTCCTCTGTTTCTATCTGGTTATTCTCTTAACCATGCCATGTTTTCGGAATATAAATTTCCTGATATTTGGCAATGGCAAACCGGTCAGTCATAGAACCGACGTAATCGCATACTACCTTTTCAATCGGCTCTCCTGCATCCAGCAAACGGAACAGGAAATCCGGCAGTTTGTCGATATGCTGTAAATAATATTCATATAACGTTTCAATTAAAGCCTCCGCCTTACCTTCTTCGCTTTTGGCAATCGGATTCTGATAAACACTTTCAAACATAAACTGCCTAAGTTTCTTCATGGCTTCCTCCACTTCCGGAGACATCTGGATATCATTTTTCCCCCGGCTTGTGGTAACAATATCATGAATAAAATGGTCTAACCGCTGTCCACAGCTATACCCTATCACTTTGCCGATTTCCCGCGGCACATCTGACTCCTTCAAAATACCACCGCGGATGGCATCATCCATATCATGATGAATATAAGCAATCTTATCGGACAGCCTTACGATTTTTCCTTCCAAAGTTTCCGGATTCCCCGAAGTCTGATGGTTCAGAATGCCATCCCTTACTTCATAGGTCAGATTGATTCCCTGTCCATCCTTTTCTAACAAATCAACCGTCCTCACACTCTGCTCACTGTGTCGGAACCCATACGGACAGACTCTGTTCAAGGCACGCTCACCCGCATGTCCAAAGGGGGTATGTCCCAAATCGTGCCCCAGTGCAATCGCTTCTACCAAATCTTCATTTAGCTTCAATGCCTTGGCTATCGTACGTGCATTCTGGCTGACTTCCAAAGTATGTGTCAGACGGGTCCGGTAATGATCCCCCTCCGGTGTCAGAAAAACCTGCGTCTTATCCTTCAATCTCCGAAAAGATTTACTATGTATAACCCTGTCACGATCTCTCTGAAATACCGGTCTGATATCGCATTGTTCTTCCGGCTTCATTCTTCCTTTGGAATTCATACTGAGCATCGCATATGGACTCAGATACTCTTTCTCCCATTGCTCCAAACCTTCTCGTATATTCATAGAAAATGCCTTTCTTTGTGAAAAAACAATCGCTCTGTTTATAATATTCTGCTTCTTTTGCTAAAATCCTTTTTTATTTTTCCGTTTAGCGGCAAATATCATAAATAAATTCCGCATTCTTATCCATCGCTTCATAAGCGGTCTTAAACGGAGACATCTGGAACACATGCCACATTCCCTTAAAAACATCCATTTTAACAGAAACATTGGCTTTCACCATTTTCTTGTGTAACATGGTAGAGTCATTTAACAAAATTTCATTATCCCCTACCTGAATGTACGTCGGCGGGAATCCCTCAAAGTCACCAAAAAGTGGCGAAATGTAGGGGTCCTCCAGATTTTCTCCCTTTGCATAATTGGTAATCATCTCATCCAAATATGCCGCATTCAGAACCGGATCAATTTCCGCTCTCGTTGTATACGATTTGCCGGAGGATGTTAAGTCTGTCCATGGTGACATAAGAATCAACCCTCTTGGGAGCAGTCGTTTCTGCTGTTTCAATTTCAGCACGAAAGACAATGCCAGATTGCCGCCTGCGGAATCTCCCGCTACAATTACATCTCTTGCGCCATAACCAAGCAGCATCAGATAATCCCATATCTTCATGGCATCCTGCGTAGCTGCCGGATAAGGATGTTCCGGTGCCAGCCTGTAATCAAAACAAAGTACATCCATAGAAGTGGAAGTTGCCAGTTTGGTTGTCAAAGTTCTGGCATACATACTGCTGCCTGTAGAATACCCTCCGCCATGGCAATACAAAATCACATACTTTTTCATATGTGCCCGGTTAACCGAAATCCATTCCCCATGAATCCCTTCAATCTCAATTTCTTTGATATCCACTTCCTTATTATTGCTTAGAAGAACTCCAAAATGGTCCTGTGACTGTCTGTGCTTCTCCAAATCCACACCTTCTACTGCACCATGCACTTTCTTAATCAAATTCATCAAGTTCTGATTCTTTTTCTCTGATTTTGCCATATTGCCCGCTCCTTCTGTTTGGATTCTCTCTTTATGGTTTTTTCTTTTCGGATTATTTGCTGATTATTTTCATACTATTTTACCATAAAAACCACTTTCTGTGTTATACTACTCTATGAAAGCAGCAATGCAATTTAATTTTATCACTGTTTACAGGAGTACCAATGTCAGGTTTAACCCATAAAAATGATGTTTCACAAAAAAACAAAAAGGAAATCTGGTATAAACTGGATTTATCTGCGATTGTCTATCCCACCTTGCAACGAAAAGACTTTTCCTCCGTTTATCGCTTATCCGTCGTACTGAAGGAAGAAATCAAACCGGATATTCTGCAAGAGGCACTGGATATGACACTGCAGCGTTTCCCAACCTATAAAGTTGCTATCCGGAAAGGGATGTTCTGGCGCTATCTGGAGCCGAATAACCGCCCCGGTCCTTTTGTGGCTCCCGATATCAAAAATCCATGTATGCCTATGCCATTTAAGGCAAATAACCGGTATCTTCTGCGTGTTTATTACTATGGCAAACGGATTTCACTAGAAGCCCATCACTGCTTAGGAGACGGTACCGGCGGCATGTGTGTACTACAGACCTTGACGGCCGTATATCTAAATCTTTTGGGACATCCGATCACACCATCCGGTTTTGTACTGGATATCAACGAAACGCCACATCCGGAGGAAATGGAAGATGCCTATATGCGCTATGCCAATGCCAAAGTACGTCCACCCCGCCCCGGCGAAAAAACCTATCGTGTTCGGGGCACGAAAGAACCTTTTTATACGTTGAATATTATCGATGGCATTATGTCTGCCAGAGCAGTTGCGGCAGTTGCCAGTAAATACAACGCTACCATAACCGAATATCTGAATGCGGTTCTGCTATATGCACTATTACAAAAACAGGAGGCTGATTGTCCCTTCCGGAAACATCCGGTAAAAATTGCGATGCCGGTTAATTTACGAAGATTTTTTCCTTCGCGCACCCTGCGCAATTTTATTACCATGGTCTATCCCTCCATTGATCCTCGTCTGGGTGACTATACTTTTGAGGAAATTGTAATACAGGTACATCATTATATGCATTATTATATAAACGAAAAATTCCTGCGAGGTGATATCACCACAAATGCCGCCACGCAGCGCAATCCAATCATTCGCATCGTCCCGCTTTTTATCAAGGACTTTGTTGTACGCACCTTCTATACGAAGGTACAGGATAAAAATTCTTCTGCCGGACTTACCAATATGGGTGCCTTAAAAGTTCCGGAAGAAATGAAACCTTTCATAGAACGTTTCGACATCTATATGGGACAACCTTTTTCATCCCGGACAAACTGTGCCATCATCAGTTTTGAAGACATCCTGACCATAAACTTTGCCAGCAGCATCGTGGAAACGGATGTGGAACGCTATTTTTTCTGCAAACTGGTGGAAGATGGCATCGTCGTAAACATTGAAAGCAACCGTAATACCGATGAAGGAAAACAAATTTAGAAACAGTAGAAAGGAATTTTTGCTTATGTCTTATTGTGTTAATTGTGGAGTAAAACTGGATGCTTCTTTAAAGCACTGTCCCTTATGCCAGACACCGGTCATCAATCCGAATATCGTATCATCCGTTTCTGAAACGCCTTCTCCCTATCCGTCTTCCAAAGGGCAGGTAGAGGTCGTAAAACGAAAAGATTTGGGCATTCTTCTGACAGTTGTATTATCGACTACCAGTCTGACATGCTTTTTATTAAATCTGCTTGTTTTTCAAGGCTCTCTATGGTCTTTCCTTGTCATCGGCATCTGCATCTGCCTGTTCTTCTTTGCCTTTCCAGCAGTCATCTATACCAAAACACCGATTTATCTTTCCCTGCTCGCAGACGGTGCTGCGGTAGCCGTATACCTTTACCTGATTACTTTCCTGACTGCTTCTTCCCGTTGGTTCTGGCAGATAGGTCTGCCCATTGTTATAACCGTTGTGGTTTTAGTAGAGCTTTTTACTCTGCTTGCACGTAAATTCTCATTTACCTTCCTGACCGGCTCCCTTTATCTTTTTGTGGAAATACCCTTACTTTGCATCGCCATAGAATTGTTTATATGCCATTTTACAGGCAGCCCCTATCATATCACATGGTCTGCCGTTGTTTTAACCGTATGCGTTATTATTGATATTACTTTAATTACAATATTAACAAAAAAACGCCTGCGCAACGAAGTACGCAGACGTTTCTATTTTTGATTTTCATGCATCCCTTATGTGGCGGCTCATTTTTTATTCTTCTGTTACGGTACCTTCCTCTTTCATCTGCTCTACACTACCAAAGGAAATCGGACTTTCATAGCTTGCATGACTTGTCTTGAGTGCCTCACCATCTACCAGAAGAATGATTTCATCTGCATCATATGCCTCTAAAAAAGTATCCACAACTGATGCAATAATAATTTTCTCACCTTCCGGTGTCATTGTTTTCAAATATTCCCGAAAAGCACCGGACAAATCAAGCTGCAGTTTTTTCCTTCCATCCTCTTCTGTTTCTTCCAGAGAATTTACTTTTGTATCCAATGATACGATATTATGTCTGACCAATGCCGAAAGCAGATTTTCGGCTGTAATCTGCTCCATAAATACTTCCTCTGTATTTAATGCAGTAGAAGCTCCATTTCCATAATATATTGTAGCTTTTACTCCCGGTACGCTTTCTTCTGTAATATTTTCTTCTATGTTCTCTTCTTCTGCCGTATCCGGTTGCTCCGTCTTTTCCTGCACCGTATTTCCTGCAACGGTCTCATTCTCCACACCGTCTTCTTCGGTTTCTTCCTCTTCCAATAGATACTTAAGTGAATCCACCAGCAATTCTTCCGAGGACGTTTCCGGTACAACTACTGTTTCTACAGTAGCGTCTTCTCCTGCTGCATTGCTGCATGCGGCTAACGCCGCCATGGTAATGACAGTCAGCAATACCATCCATGTTCTCTTTTTCATAATTCTCCCTCCAAGATAATCTTCCATACAGGAATCTATCTAAATTGGGTTTATTCTATCATACTCATTATGAAAAAGCAAAAGAACTTTTTATATTTTTACCGGATTTCATAATTTTCTGTATGGAAAAGTCCCTATTAAGAATCAGAATATCTGCCTTTTTACCAGCCTGAAGGCTGCCGAATTCTCCATCTATACCAATGGCTCTTGCCGGATTTATCGTTGCAGCCCGAATAGCAGATTCTTTTGGAATACCCATTTCCACCGCATGACACATACATTCAAACAAATTCGTCACACTGCCTGCAATTGTTCCATTTTCCAACAAAGCAAGCTTGCCCTTAACCTCTACCTTCTGACCGCCAAGTGCATAGGAACCATCTTGCATACCCGTTGCCATCATACTGTCACTGATAAGGATTACCCGCTCATCCCCAAACAGCTTAAAGGTACTCCTCACAACACTTGGATGAACATGGATGCCGTCACAAATCAGTTCAACTGCTACCTCTGTTTCCTCTGCTGCCGCACCAATAACGCCGGGTGCCCTGTGGGAAAAAGGCGGCATGGCATTGTACAAATGGGTAACTTGTAAGATTCCGGCCTGTATAGCTGCTTTTGCTGTATCATAATCTGCACAGGTGTGCGCAATGGAAAAACGATAACGATTGCTTCCATCTCTGATACATTCCAAAGCACCCTCTTCTTCCGGTGCAATCGCCACTACCTTAATCAAACCTCCGGACACCTTCTGCAGCTCATCTAGAAGGTCTAAATCCGCTTTTCTGATATATTCCGGATTCTGAGCACCACGCTTTTCATAAGATACAAAAGGGCCTTCCAGATAAATTCCTTTCATATGCTCCATTTGTGCATCTGCGGCCGTATGACAGATCTGTATCAGTTTTTCCTTGGATAATGTCATGGTAGCCGGACAGATGGTTGTAATCCCCTTACTTAGTTCATACTCTGAAATCGCCAGAATAGCTTCTTTGGTGCCATCGCAGAAATCATAGCCGGCACACCCATGAAAATGAATGTCAACCAGTCCCGGTATCACATATTGCTCCGCTTCCTCTTTGCTTAATTCTGCCTCGTTGCACCGTTCTACAGACTTGATTATATCCTCCTCTACCGTAAGAATACCCGGCTCAAACCGAAACTGTTCTGTATATATCATTCCTCTTATCTGTTTCATAAAACTTTACTTCCTATTGCATTATATAATTGACATTGAAAAAGCACCGTCATAAACGGTGCTTTCGACAAAATATATCAGTGCAGGAAAAGGGACTTGAACCCTCATGATATTGCTATCACACGGACCTGAACCGTGCGCGTCTGCCAATTCCGCCATTCCTGCGAACAAATGATATTTTATCTGTTTTTGTTGTCTGTGTCAAGCCTATTTTTACATCTTTTTCTACATCTTTAACGTTTCTACTCTTTTTCGTCTATTTTCCAATCATTTTATCACTATATAAAATGTGGTTTATCAGCCAATCCTTCAGAAATTCTAAAATTTCTTCCAACGTTTCCTGCTGATGTTCGTCAATCTGCTCTAAATCCATCTCTTCCAGCCTAGCTATGAATGCATCATGAGCTCTTTTTTGTGCCGGCAGACCGGCATATTGAATACTTTCCATATATTTCTCTTCATCCGCAAAGTGAAATTTGGTATAATCCATTAGTTCCTCCAGCAAATGTACAATTTCGTCAAATTTATCCGGTATAAAATCATTGACGATTACATCCTGTACTTCTCCGATAATACGGAACAACTCTCTGTGTTCTTCATCAATCAAATCGATTCCGGTTACAAATTCTTCCGAAAAAGTGATATTTACCTGCTTGCCTTTAGCAATCGTCGACTCCATTTTTCCAATCATTAAATCAGAACCGATAATATGTCTGTACAACCACGTCACCAAATATTTTAATAAATCATCCAGAAATTCCTCCTGTTCCGACTGTGCAAGCAAAACATCAGCTTCATGGATTTTGGCGCAAAACACCTGATGCTGTTTCCTCTGCAATTCCAGCTCCGGATGCCGGATGGTTTCCATATATTCTTCTTCATGCTTAAAATGTTCCTCTGCGTATTGCTTTAACTGCTCCAACAAACCACAGATAAGGTCATACTTATCTTCTATATACTCTTTCCCTAACAGTTCCGCAATATCATTAATAATACGGAACAATTCCCGATGTTCCCTATCAATCATTTCCACACCGATTAAACAGTCATCTGTAAAGTAATACATCTTATATCCTCCGTTCTGACATTTTTACAACTTCCATCGTCAACGCTACTCATTCTCTTACAGATATTATATTATTATTGCGAACAGAGAAGCAACATATATTCCGATAATTTTTCACAATTTTTTTCAAAAAACATATTGACATTTCCTGCCTACGATAGTAAGATATTACTTGCGTTGTGAACGAAGACGCGTAAGCGGAAGTGTCGGAACTGGCAGACGAGCAAGACTAAGGATCTTGTGACCGCAAGGTCGTGTGGGTTCAAGTCCCATCTTCCGCATTATACTTTTTTAGATTTAAGCCTTGAATTTATTGGATTCGGGCTTTTTTCTTTTGCCAAAATCTATGACATTTTGGTGAGACCTAGGTGAGACCTCGGTCGCTGCGTTGAATAAATTGACTAAATCGTCCATGTCATCCTTTGAAGCGTATGTATAGTATTTTATGTTTGTCTCGGCGCTATGCCCAAGAAGTTCTGCTCTATCAGCTTCTTTTAGATTAAGCTTGCCTGCAAGAATATTGCTGTTCAGACTCATTCTAAAAGCGTGGTTATTAGTAATCTCAAAACCTAAGCTTGTGAGCATTCGTCTTAAGCAAGTAATGTACGCATCTGTTTTTATCCATTCACCATTTTCATGACAAAAGATAAATTCAGAATATATCTCCTTACTTGATTGAACAGATTTGAGTTCATTCAGCAAATCATTAATGGCTTTAGTCAACGGAAACCTTCTGCCTCCTTCAGATTCTCCTTTCTCATCTTTTGTCCAATCTGCATAATAATATTCCTTGCCACCTTTACGCTTATTAGAAAGCTGTTGAGAGTGGATGTGAATATAATTATCATGTACATCAGACCATTTAAGAGAAGCAAGCTCTCCAGCCCTCATACCTGTTTCGATAGAAAGCAGTATGGCATACCCATTGATAAAGTAGCCATTATCTATTACAGACTTTCGGCTCAAAACTATCTTTGAAGATGCTATTGCACACAAAGATAGAACTGAGGCGGTTAATCCTGAAACTCTGTATCACCTCAGGAAGTCGTATGAACGCTTTATAGACGATTCTATGGGGAGTACAGACATCAGGAAGGTTACTTGTGATTTGCTGTCAGAATACACCTTAAAGAAGCTCCGAGAGGCTCAAACGACTGATAACCAAGGTGTAACGCATAAGGTCAAGAAAAAGGCTTTTATGGACTATAAGAGCGTCTTAAATCTTATATTCGATTATGCATTGAACAAAAATTTAATCACAGTCAGTCCTCTTGCTAAATTTAGAAATAAAGCCTTTCTAAAAGAATGTGATTGTAGTAAGGCAACATCCGAAGAAAAGATATTCTCAGAGGATGAACTTGCTACAATTAAACAGACTGTACGCTCTTATATGGCTTGCAAGCGTTATAAACCATATTTTTCCATTAGTTTATCAATTACAACTTCCAAAGTTTTTCCATACACCTTGGATTTGTCGGGCATAATGGTCATCCATAACCCTTTTGACTCCTTATATTCTATTTTGCGTGGAGTACCTTCTTTAGTGACGTGTACCTCGTCAATCAACTCCTTTTTTAATTTTAACTGTTGCTTATTTAACATCTCAATCTGAAATGCGGTATCAGCAACAGTCATTGTATCACAAACAGCTAATTTTGCGATACAAGATTTTGCTTGTTCTATTTCTCTAATAGACAATAAAATTGTGTCGACAGACATAAAAAAACATACCATTTTCCCAAAATGATATGTTGATAACAATTCGAATATAATCCACCGAAAAGCATAAGTATCCCATACCATTTGGATTCCTTATTTTTTTCGGATTGGATGTTTTCAGAGCCATCCGTATGCCTGTCTTCAACTCTCGTCGATTCTATCTCTTATGTCGGCATATCGACATATTTATTATATCAAGCAAATACTATTCTATCAAGAAATTATTTTCCATTTCACCTGTTCATCTCACTTACATTGCAATCACTTCTGGTGTGATATACACCTTATTATCCTTCTCATGATAAAATGCTTCACATGAAGAAGGTGTAAGCTCCTGCTTCTCTTCATCCCAAACGCTGTTAACTTCGATGTCAACTTCATCGTCTAAATCTTGGATGATTGATTTCATATCTTTTACTTTCATTGTGTTTAGTCTCCCCCGAAAATTTCAAAACGGCTCCCGAAGGAGCCGTTTGTTGATTGTGTTGATTATTTGGTTTAGTTTTGATTACCAAGCGATGTATTTAATAATATCGTCGCCGCTTTCTGTATTGTAGCCAGTGTCAAAAACACCGAACACATAACCAGCGTGTGGGTTGATACCGTCATCGCTATGATGGTCTCTATTATAACGCATACATTCATCATAAACTGCTTGTGGATAATCAAAGAAAGTTGCTTTCCTTGGTTTGTAATAATATTTGGAATCAGTGGCTTCGTCATAATAAGCCGTATATAATGCATAAGGAAAT
>JAQXTA010000034.1 GCA_029219245.1 Lachnospiraceae bacterium
GGATTTTCCATGTACCCACAGCGATATGGCGCATATCCCTGGGCACTTGGGGTGGCACTGCTGCTACAGTAAGATTCTGAATAAGACGAAAGAGAGTACGAAAGATGCTTTTTAATTCGGTAGAGTTTTTGATTTTTTTCCCGATAGTTTTTTTGATTTACTATATATTTCCCATAAAATATAGGTACCTTTGGTTATTAGCTTCCAGTTATCTTTTCTATATGAATTGGAATGCCGAGTATGGATTTCTCTTGTTATTTGGAACGGTGGTTACCTATGTGGGAGCCTTGCTGATAGAAAAGATAAGAAAAGATTCCGGGGAAAAGAGTAATAAAAAAGCCAGAATCTGTTTAGTTGTCTGTTTGATCACAAATTTGGGTTTACTGGCTTTCTTCAAGTATTCCGGGTTTGCCATAGGAATTGCAAATAAGATACTTGGGGTATTGCATATTCAGAAAAGTATTCCGACATCATGGGTAGATTATATCATTCTTCCGGTGGGGATTTCTTTTTATATATTACAATCACTCGGTTACTTAATTGATGTATATAGAAAAGACGTATATGCTGAAAAAAATTTCTTCCGTTATGCGCTATTTATTTCTTTCTTTCCACAACTTGTTGCCGGTCCGATTGAACGCTCTAAGAATTTATTGACACAGTTGGCGAAACCGCAGAAGTTATCGTGGGATAATTGTAAAAGAGGCTTTTTTATTATGCTTTGGGGATACTTCCTAAAACTTGTGATTGCAGATAGAGCAGCTATTTTTGTGAATAAGGTTTATGGCGACAGTTCGACTTATCCGGGTTTCTATATTGTACTGGCAACGGTGCTGTTTGCGATACAAATTTATTGTGATTTTTGCGGTTACTCAACAATAGCAAGAGGTGTTGCACTTTTCTTCGGTATTCGATTAGTCGATAATTTTAAAGCCCCGTATTTTTCAAGAAGTATAGAAGAATTCTGGCGTAGGTGGCATATTTCTTTGTCGGGATGGTTTCGGGACTATCTTTACATTCCTTTGGGCGGAAACAGGAAAGGAATTGTGAGAAAGCAAATAAATAAATTGATTGTATTTTCTGTCAGTGGGTTATGGCATGGAGCCTCTCTTGCGTATATATTATGGGGAATGTTAAATGGTATTTATCAGGTCATTTCAGATTGCTGGCGGTATCTTACCGAAAAGGTTGGAGTGTTGGCTAAATTTAATAAAAAAACAGATATGGATAGAACAACCTTGTTTAGCAGGTCGTTACTACGATGTGCAGTTACTTTTATGTTGGTATGCTTTACATGGTTCTTTTTTCGGGCGGGAGATTTATCAGATGCAATAGAAATTTTGCAAAATCTTAAATGTTTTAACTGGGAAATATTATTTGATGGTTCTTTGTATAATTTGGGAATTTCAAAAGAGTTTTTCCATGTTTTAGTACTTTCAATTGGCATTCTTTTTTTGGTGGATTATCAAAAGTATCGGGAAAAAGATGTTGCCCAAATATTAATGCAACAAGACTGGTGGTTTCAAGGTATTATTGTTTTAGTAATGATTTATGGAATTTTACTGTTTGGATGTTACGGAGTAGAATATGATACGAATCAATTCATTTACTTTCAATTTTAGAAAATATTTAAAAAGAACTATCAAAATTTTGTTGCTAATATGTTCTTTTTATTTAATAAATACTCTTTTAAATTATTTATATGTTAAAGAAACTACTTGGTCTAAAATATTATGGCATAATTATTATTGTGAAGAACAGAATATAGATAATTTGTTTTTAGGTTCGTCACATGTATATAATGGTATTAATCCGTTTTTGTTTGATGAATTAAATGGAGAAAATAATTTTAATCTTGCTACGGAAGGGCAGAGATTGGACAGTTCATATTATTTGTTGAAAGAAGCGGATGAAGAACATAATATATCGTATGTTTACTTGGATGTGTATTGTCGACGCTCTACAGGTGCAATGGGTGATTTTAAACATAAAGATTTGTTTTATAGTTGGTATAATACAGATTATATGAAAATGTCCATAAATAAATTATCATTCATCTTTTCAATGAGTGAACCTGATAGTTATGTGGATTCGCTTCTCCCATTTACTAGGTATCGTTATCAGGTATTTGATACGGCACATATTAGAGAACAATTGGAAGATAAAAGAAAGCAGGAATATAGGTATACAAATATAGATGAACAGGGAAACATTACAGAATATCAGGACAAAGGATATTATTATACCGATGTAGAAATGGATTCCAGGTATCTTTTGCGTGAACTTAGTCCGTTGGATCAGAAGCCAATGACAAAAGATGCGGAGAAATATTTAAGAAAGATTATTGAATATTGCAAAGAAAACGAAATTGAACTTACAATATTCAGTGCCCCGTTTTATGAATTACATGCGATGGAAATGCAGAGATATGATAATTACGTGGAACAAGTAAGAGAAATTGCGACAGAATATAATCTTTCCTATTATGATTTCAATTTATGCAAAGAAGAATACTTACCAATTCAAAAAAATCAGTATTTTATGAATGTAGGACATTTAAATAATCAGGGAGCAGAATTATTTACCGGTTTTCTATATGATGTTGTGGAAGGTAACGTGAATGCAGAAGATTGCTTCTGGGAATCGTATGAGGAGAAATTAGCCAATTCGGAACCGGCGATTTATGGATTGCTTTATGAAGAAGGCGATGCGGAGAGAAAATTTGTAGTGGCATCCAATCGGGCAGATGGACTGGAATATAAATTAACCTTAATTGAAACAGCGGAAAATGGCGAAATATCTGAAAATGTGTTGCAGGACTATTCTGAAAATAAAGAATTTGTTTTGGAAAAGGGCAGAAATGGTATTTGCAGAATTGAGGCAAGAAAAATGGGCGAAGCAGAAAGCTTTCAGGTTTTAGAAGTAGAATATTAAAACGGGTAAAATATAGAATGATATTTCATAGGGTGAGATTAAATGATTATAATCAAAGTAATGGGCGGTCTGGGGAACCAATTGCAGCAATATGCATTATATAAAAAATTAGAAAACATGGGAAAAGAGGTCCGGCTGGATGTATCCTGGTTTAGAAATCAGGACATGCAGGCAGATGTTTTGGCGAAACGGGCACTGGAGTTGGATTATTTTGAGAATCTTCCTTACCGGGAAGCAACGACAGAAGAAATCCGAAGCGTGCTCGGCAGACTGTGGGAAGAAAAAGAATCGCCGGTAGCTAAATTAAAAAGGAAGCTGAAACCGTCTGCAAATCCATGCTTTACAGAAAGTGACATGTACCATGAGCAGGTATTTACTTTTACGGATAAATATCTGGTGGGTTACTGGGCTTGCGAGAAATACTATGCGGATATTTTGGACAACCTGCGGGAAATCATTCGTTTTCCGGAAAGCAGCAAGGAACAGAACTGTATCCGGAATGAAGAAGCCATCCGGAAAATGGAAGAGAGTGATTCCGTCAGTGTGCATATACGCAGAGGAGATTATTTAGATTCTGCGAACCGGGCAATGTTTGGTGGTATCTGTACAGATACTTATTACCAGACAGCGATTGCTTTTATGAAGGAGAAATATCCACAGGCAAAGTTTTTCCTGTTTTCCGATGATACGGAATATGTACGGGAGAAATATCAGGGAGATGAATACGAAATCATTGACTGGAATCATGGAACAGAGAGCTTTTACGATATGATGCTGATGAGCCATTGCAAGCATAATATCTGCGCCAACAGTACCTTCAGCTTCTGGGGTGCCCGATTGAACCGGAATGAAACCAAAATCATGATTCGCCCGTCCATTCATAAAAATACACAGGTCTGCATTCCGGAGCAGATGAAAGAGTTATGGAAAGACTGGGTACTGATTACACCGCAGGGGAAGATTATATGAAAAAGTTAACCATACAGGAAGTGCTGTTTTTTGCATTTTTTATCTTATTATCCATTACAAAAGGACTGGGCTTTTATGAAGGGCAGAAGATGTTTACCCTTCTCATTTTGCCTGCTTTTGTTTGTGCACTTTTGAAAATAGCGATTACACCTTATACGAAACGCCAGTGGATGATGCAGTTGATTTTGTTGGCATTGACGGCACTTGTTTATTATGAATCCAGAGAAAAGGGCATCCTCTTTATGATGTTTCTGATTCTTGGCATGAAAAACATTTCGGTTAAAAAAGTATTTCATGTTGGGCTGTGGGTGTGGTCAATCTGTGCGATTGTACTAAGTATTTTCTCCTTCTATCGGTTGGAAGACACCATTTACCGGGTACATTCCAAGCTGGGAATGGGACATATTTTCCGTTGGAGTCTTGGCTTTACCCATCCGAATATTTTACACATTACCTATCTGGCGCTTTGTGCCTTTATTGTCTATGAACTGGCAGACAAGTATAACTGGAAACATTTTATACTGCTGATGCTCGGCAATGGTCTGGTATTTCTTTTTTCCATCAGTTATACCGGATTTGGCATTGTGGCAATTCTACTGGTCGGTATGTTATATGTGAAAATCAGACCTCGCTTCTGCCTGCTGGAAAAGCTGGCAGTTAATCTGATTTTGCCGGCAATTATGGTAATTTCGTTCGTACTGCCGATTATTTTATATACCCCCTGGGTGCAGAAATTGAATTTTATGTTAAATACAAGGCTTTATCTGGCAAGACAGTTTCTGGTGCCGGAATATATGAGCCTGTTCGGTGTGCGGATTGCCGATGTTGTGCAATCTTCCATGACCATGGATAATTCTTTTATATGGGGCTTTATCAATTACGGCATCGTACCGTTTGTGCTGCTCATGGCAGCGTACTTTATTCTGATTGCAGATTACAGCAGAAAGCAGAAAACAAGGGAGCTTGTGATTATTATTTGCTTTATCGGAGCAGGATTTACCGAGCCATTATTGTTTAATACTTCCTTTAAAAATATTACGCTTATTTTCTTAGGCGAGCTGCTGTTCCGACAGAAGGAGGGCGTAAAAGAATATTGCATTTTCCCGAAAGGAAGCATCGAAGTAGAATTGCCGTTTGTGGCACTGGCAGAGCAAACATGGTCTCAAATCAAGATGCTTTGGAAGAATTGTAAAAAGCAGCTGGCAGCAGGCATACTGGCCGGGGCAGTGCTTGGCGGTGTGCTGTGTGGTATTTTCTATCAGGTTCCCAAAGGTTATGTGGTTCAGCGGTTTTATACCGATGGTTTGGAGGAAACTTCGGTTTATCTGGAGAGTAAAGAAGATGCAGATTATGCGGGTTATCAGGTCATGAACTATGTGGATGCCGATACGCCGATGCAGGTTGTCGACGGTAAGGCGGTTGATCTGGAAACGTTAAGATATTATGTGGGCAGTATTCTGATTGGCGGTTTTGGTGTTTTTGTGCTTACGACAGGGGGCTTATGGCTGACAAGGGATAGAAAACAAGAACAGCAAGCAACAGATTAAGAAGCTGACGAAAAAGAATCCATTCAATCAAAAGATGTATAGAAAGATAAAATCGGAAAACGGGAGTGCCATGAAAGAAGAATTACAATACTGTACGATTTTAAAAACGAATATCAATGTGACGAACATGGAAAAGACCATTGCCTATATCACCGAAAATCTGGAGGAGTTAAAGGGCAATTATATTTGTGTATCCAACGTGCATACTACGGTCATGTCCTATCGTGATGAAGCATACCGCAACGTGCAGAACAGCGGTGCCATGGCACTGCCGGATGGACAACCGTTGTCTATCGTCAGCCGGAAACGTGGTTTTAAAGAGGCGCAGCGTGTTCCGGGGCCGGATCTGATGCCGCGTATTTTGAAGCTGTCTGAGGAAAAAGGCTATACTCATTATTTTTATGGCAGTACCGAAAAGACACTGGCCCAGCTAAAAAAAGTGTTGTTAGAAGCATACCCGAAGCTCCGGATAGTGGGAATGTATTCGCCACCGTTCCGCACCCTGAGCGAAGAGGAAGATGCGCAGATTACGAAACAGATTAATGATACCCATCCGGATTTTGTCTGGGTGGCGCTTGGTGCACCGAAACAGGAAAACTGGATGTACCAGCACAAAAATAAAGTGAAGGGTCTGATGATTGGTGTGGGAGCTGCCTTTGATTTTCTGGCAGGAACGACCAAAAGAGCCCCTTCCTGGATGCAGAAGCTTTGCTTGGAATGGGTATTCCGCATCATGCAGGATCCGAAACGAATGCTGCCCCGTTATTTGAATACCAATTTTGCCTTTCTTTATCATGTGCATCAGGAAAACAGGGAGTTGGAACGAAAAGAGAAAAGGCAAAAGAAGTTAAATGGAAAACGACTTCGGATTGCCATGATTGGCCACAAGCGCATTCCATCCAGAGAAGGCGGCATTGAAATAGTGGTAGAAGAATTGGCGGTTCGTATGGCAGCAATGGGACATAAAATCGATGCCTATAACCGTTATGGACATCATGTGTCCGGTAAAAAATACGATGAGGAGTACGGCAGAGGTGACCGCAAATTTTACAAGGGCATCCGGGTGAGGATTATTCCCACCTTCCGAAGCAGTAAACTGAATGCGATTGTGTATTCCTTTTTTGCAACGATAAGGGCACTTTTTACACCCTATGATGTGCTTCATTACCATGCAGAAGGACCTTGCGCAATGCTTTGGATTCCGAAGCTTTTCCACAAGAGAATCGTTGTAACGATTCATGGTCTGGACTGGCAGAGAGCGAAGTGGGGCAACTTTGCTTCCTATGTGATTAAGTCGGGCGAGAAAATGGCAGCGAAATATGCGGATGAAGTCATTGTGTTATCGAAGAATGTACAGCAGTATTTCAAGGAAACTTACGGAAGGGATACCGTTTACATTCCAAATGGTATTACACGTCCAGAAATCAGGAAGGCAGAGCTGATTACGGAGAAATATGGACTGGAAAAGGATGGATATTTCCTGTTTCTTGCTAGGATTGTACCGGAAAAAGGACTGCACTATCTGATTGAAGCATTCCGCAAACTGGATACGGATAAAAAACTGGTGATTGCCGGAGGAAACAGCCAGGCAGTCAGCTATATGGAAAAAATTCATAAGATGGCATCCGAGGATGACCGGATTATTATGACGGATTTTGTACAGGGACAGATTCTGGAGGAATTGTATTCCAATGCTTATGCATTTATCCTGCCAAGTGATGTGGAAGGGATGGCGTTAAGCCTCCTGGAAGCCATGAGCTATGGCAACTGTTGTCTGGTCAGCGATATTTGTGAAAATACGGAAGTGGTAGAGGACAAAGCATTATCTTTTCAAAAAGGCAATGTAAAGGATTTGCAAAAAAAACTGGAATATCTGCTACAGCATCCGGAAATGGTGGAAGAATATAAGAAACAGAGCAGCGATTTTATCTGCAAAAAATATAATTGGGATAACGTAGTTGAGCAGACCTTGCAGTTGTATCGAGCAGAAAAACAGGGAGTCTGAGTAGAGGATTTTGTTCATGAAAATTTTAATGGTAAATAAGTTTCTCTATCCGAATGGTGGTTCGGAAACTTATATTTTTCAATTAGGAGAACAACTACAAAAGGAAGGGCATGAAGTACAGTACTTCGGCATGGAGCATGAGGGAAGAATAGTAGGCAACCGGGTAGAAAGCTATACTGCCGGTATGGATTTCCATACGGGGAAGCTGCAGAAGTTACTGTATCCTTTTAAAATTATTTATTCGTGGGAGGCCAGAAAAAAAATCCGCCCGGTGTTAGAGGACTTTGCTCCGGATGTGGTACATCTGAACAACATTAATTTTCAGATAACGCCATCTATTTTTTACGAAATAAAAAGCTATGAGAAAAAATATCATAAAAAGATAAAAATGGTCTTTACGGCCCACGATTATCAGTGGGTATGCCCGAATCACATGATGAGGATTCCGGCTACCGAAGAACTTTGTTTTGCCTGTCAGGGCGGTAATTTCGGGGCTTGCAGCAAAAACAGGTGTATTCATAATTCCCGGGTAAAAAGCATACTTGGAACTTTGGAGGCACAGTACTATAAAGCGCGAAAAACCTACGATATGGTAGATACCATTATCTGTCCCAGCGAATTTATGAAAAAACAGTTAGATACCAATCCACTGTTGGCAAAAAAAACAGTGATGCTCCATAATTTTCTGCCAAAGGCAGCAGAGAAAGAAGAAAAGGATACGGCGACTGAGCAATTAAACTTACCGGATAAATATGTGCTTTATTTTGGGCGTTTTTCGGAGGAAAAAGGTGTGGAAACGCTGTTGAAAGTCTGCCGGAAGCTGCCGGATATTCCGTTTGTTTTTGCGGGAAGCGGACCGCTTGCGGAAGAAGTATTCAGCATGCCCAATATAACAAATGTGGGATTTGTCAGTGGAAAGGCATTGGAAAATCTGATTACGGGGGCACTTTTCAGTTTATATCCCTCGGAATGGTATGAAAACTGCCCGTTTTCGGTTATGGAAACCCAGCTTTACGGAACTCCGATGATAGCTTCTGACCTCGGCGGAACCCCGGAACTTTTACAGGACGGTGTGACCGGAGAACTCTTCGAGGCAGGCAACGCAGAGCTTTTAAAGGAGAAAATAGAAAAGCTCTGGACAAACCCCGAATTATGCCAGAAATATGGGGAAAACTGTAAAATGATAAAATTCGATACAATTGAGGAATATTGTGATAAAATAGTGAGGAAAGTATATGCATAAAATTGTGCTTGCACAAATTTTTGCATATACTTGACGAGCATCCTACATGAGCAAGGAGCACAACGTGCGGATTGCGAATGGAGGCAGATGCGAAGCATCTGATTTTATCACAAGGAAAGATAGCAATAACGATAAGGAAAGCGAGAGAACTAAATGGCGAGAAGAACTTTGTATGGGACGGTCATCGTAACCTACCGGTGTAATGCCCATTGTAATATGTGTGACTGCTTCCGCGACCCGACCAGGCCGGAAGAAGAAATTACGTTAGAAGATATTAAGAAACTGCCGGAGATGGCTTTTACCAATATTACCGGTGGGGAACCTTTTATTAGACAGGACATCCCGGAGATTGTCAGAGAACTTTACAAGAAATCTGACCGTATTGTTATTTCCACAAACGGTTATTTTACGGACCGGATTATTGCACTCTGTAAGGAGTTCCCGAAGGTTGGTATCCGTATCAGCATTGAAGGATTGCAGGAAACGAATGATAAGATTCGCGGGATTCCGGATGGCTTTAACCGGGGCTACAATACGTTAAAAACGCTGGTAGAGATGGGACACCCGGATGTCGGTTTTGGTATGACGGTTCAGGATATGAATTGTGAGGATCTGGTACCGCTTTATAACATTGCTAATGATATGGGCATGGAGTTTGCAACGGCAACCTTGCACAACTCTTTCTATTTCCGTAAAACGGATAATAAGATTGATGATAAATACAAGGTGGCGCAGAATTTTGAGAAGCTGATTAATGAATTGCTAAAAAGCAATTCTCCGAAGAAGTGGTTCCGCGCTTACTTTAATCATGGCCTGATTAACTATATCTATGGGAATAAGAGGCTGCTTCCCTGTGATATGTCCAAGAATGCCTTTTTCATTGACCCGTTCTGTGATGTCATTCCCTGTAACGGTATGGAGAAAAAGGCGGTCATGGGAAATCTGCGGGAACAGTCCTGGGAGGAACTCTGGAATTCCGAACAGGCGCAGGAGGTACGGAAATGTACCAAAAACTGCGATAGAAACTGCTGGATGATAGGAAGCGCTTCTCCTGCCATGCACAAATATATCTGGGTACCTGCATGGTGGGTTATCAAGCATAAATTCTTAAAGGGTGGAAAATACAGCCTGAAGGAGAATAAATTTATATGAGATTTCTGTATGTAGCGCCCCGCTATCATACCAATCAGATGAGTATTATGAAAGGGCTGATAGAGCAGGGTCATGAAGTTTGCTTTGTCAGCCACTATCAGGCGGCGATTGAGGACTATTCCCATGTACAGCCGATTGTACTGGGCTATTCGCCGTTGTATCGCCTGCTTGATTTTCTGTATGTTAAAGTTATCCACCGGAAAAATCCGGAGGCGATTGTATTTAAAATACAGCATGGGTTTCCCCCGATGCATAAGTTGAAGAAAATCGTAAAGAGTTTTCAACCGGATGTTGTGATTTTACGGGAAAAATCCATGTATTCCATGGCGGCGTATCATATTTGCAAAAAAGCAGGTTATCCCTGTATCCTATACAATCAGAATCCGATGTGGTCGGAGCCGGAAAAGACGGATTTTGCGCACCGGATGGTAAACAGACTCTCTCCGAAGATGCGGATGACTCCGGTCATGGGAGTAAAGAACCCCGGTACTTCGATAAAGGAAAACGACTTCTTTATTCCTTTTGTGGCAGAACCACAGAAAGCACCGGAGGAACGGACGTATTTTGCAGACGGCATTATCCATATTCTCTGTATCGGGAAATATGAAATTCGTAAGCACCATCTGATGTTATTAGAGGTTGTGGAACACTTGAAAGAAAAGTATCCGCTGCATCTGACGTTAATCGGAGAGGCAACTAACCATTTCCAGAAGGACTACTGCGCACAGGTGGAGGCCTATGTGAAGGAACACCACTTGGAAGCCTGTGTGGATGTGAAAACCAATGTGCCGCGCAAAGAAATGGACAAGGAATATACAAAAGCAGATGTATATGTGATTCCGAGCACCAGAGAAATGGCATCTGTGTCACAATTAGAAGCCATGAGCTTTTCTCTTCCGGTTATTTGCAGTGACACAAACGGAACAGCCTGCTATGTGGAAGACGGTATTACCGGTTATCAGTTTAAGGACTGTGACAAGGAAGATTTAGAAAGAAAATTGGATAAGCTCCTACAAGACAAACAAAGACTTCTTGCTATGGGAGCCGCCGGTTATCAGGCGGTTGTAGAGAAGTACGGATTCAACCGGTATCTGGAAGGGATTCTGGAGATACTGGGAAGAATTGGAAAAAGAGAATGAAGCGAAAAATTAAAGACATATTGGCAGCGATTGTCTATTTTCTCTATGAAAAGGGAATCCTGCATAATTCCATAAAAGTACATTCCATTGACGAAACTCTGGACGAGCTTTTACGCACCGAAAAAAGCATGGTGCGTTTCGGCGATGGGGAAATCGTTATGATAAAAGGCAAAAACCTGATGTTGCAGCAGGCATCACCGGAGATTGCAACCGGACTGGCCTCCATTTTAGGATACCAGTATGATGACCTTTTGGTGACCATACCGGGAATTTTTGATACCTTATCGGATCATAGAAAAGAGAGCAGACAATTCTGGAAAGACCATTTGCTTTTCTGCCGGAAAACTTATGAAACCTATTGCAATCCGAACCGCATTTACGGGACGACTTTTGTATCCAGATGCTATTATTATGCACAGGATAGAAGCAGTTGTGACAGATGGTTTGAAAAAGTGAAGAAATTGTGGGAAAATAAGGACATTGTCGTAGTCGAAGGGACCAAAACCCATAACGGTGTCGGTAATGATTTACTGGATGGTGCAAGGAGCATAGAACGTATTATCTGTCCACCCAAGGATGCTTACGGTTCCATAGACCGGATTCTGGATGCCTGCAAACAGTATGATAAGAACAGGCTGTTCCTTTTGTCAGTAGGAGTAGCAGCGAAATTTATTGCACTGGAATTGTTTCAGCAAGGGTATCGGGTTTTTGATATTGGCAATTTGGATTTGGAGTATGAATGGTTTGTCCGGGGTGCGGAGAAAAAGATTCCGTTAGAGAAGCATGACGTGGTGGGAATTGAAGCCAATCAGACAGCCGGATATGATGCGTATTTGGAACAGGTAAAATGTTGGTTATAGGGAAAAGTTTATGATAGATAGTAAAGAATCGTTAAAACGATATCTGGAACAGGATAAAATTGCGCTTGGCAGACAACAGGATAAAAGACCGCATTTTTATGGCGATGAAATCTGGAAATTTGAAATCCTGCTCCGGAAAGTAGAATATTACATCAACTGTAAAAAAGGACTTCTTGCTGCGGTTATGCGGAAGTATTATAAATTCCGGTTTCATAACCTGAGCATTAAGCTGGGATTTTCCATTCCTCCCAATGTTTTTGAGGAAGGTCTGGCGATTCCTCACTACGGCACGATAGTCGTTCATGCGAATGCCAGAATCGGCAAGAATTGCCGATTACAGGAAGGTGTTAATATCGGGGCTACAAGCGGCAGCCATGAGGCAGCCACTATCGGAAATAACTGCTTTTTTGGCAGCGGAGCCAAAGTGGTTGGTGCGGTAAAGATTGCCGATGATGTGGCAGTCGGCGCGGGTGCGGTAGTAACCAAAGATATTCCGGAGCCGGGAACAACCTGGGCGGGAGTACCGGCAAAAAAAATCAGCGACCATAATTCCCACAGCAGCTTATGTACCGCTTTATTTCAATAAATGTTTTATCAGTTTTGAAAGAGGAGAATGAAAAAATATGGCGAAAGAAGAAAATAGCAGCTTAGTGAAAAAGTTAGGCTATATTTTTAGTAAAAAGGATAAAAAGAAAATTGCAGTCCTGCTTGTGGCGGTTGTTATCGGCAGCCTTTTGGAACTGCTTGGTGTTTCCATTTTTACACCATTTGTCAATATTATTATGGATCAGGATTCTATTCAGAAAACCTGGTATCTGAAAATGCTTTATGATGCGTTTGGCTTTCAGACAAACGTTAGTTTTCTGGCATTTCTGGCAGGCTGCATTATTGTCGTTTATCTTGTGAAAAACATATATCTGATTATTGAAAGAAGCTATATGTTTAAATTTTCCTATAATACGCAGATGCGTTTATCTACCAGACTGCTTCGTACTTATATGAAAGAGCCGTATACGTTTCATTTGAATAAAAATATTGCAACCTTGCAGAGAAGTTTACAGGAAGATACCAGCCTTTTTATGCAGGTTATCCTTTATACCTTTGAATTGATTGCGGAAATTGTAACCTGTCTGGTACTGGGCATATTCTTGTTAATTGTCAGCAAATCCATTACGATTGTTGTGGTGGGACTTCTTGTACTGTGTGTTGGACTTTTTTATTATATTACGAAAAAATATGCCAGAAGACTGGGTGTGGAAAATCAGGAATATCGCGGTAAGATTTTTCAGTGGATGAACCAGTCCCTGGGTGGTATCAAAGAGATTAAGATTCTGGACAGAGAAGAATATTTTATTGAGGAATATCAGAAATATTATACGAAATATGCGAAAGGACTTCGCATCAGCCGCGTTATTTCCATCCTTCCTAAATACATTGTAGAGGCAGTCTGCATGACCGGTCTTTTACTGGCGATTATCATTAAAATGTATTTTGGTGAGGCAGATATTATTTATTATATTCCGCAGCTTGCAGTGTTTGCGGTAGCGGCACTCAGACTGATGCCGAGTGTGGGTAAAATCAACGAATATTTAACCAGTATATTATATGCACTTCCGTCGGTGGATCTGGTATATCATGATTTGGACGAGATTGCTTCCTATGTGGAACAGCAGGAGAAGGAAGTGAAAGAAGCATGGAATCTGGAAGAAGAAATTCATGTGCAGAAAGTAACCTATGCATATCCGGGTGTGGAGGAGCCGGTTATCAAGGACGCCGATTTTATCGTGCCAAAAGGAAAAACAGTGGCATTTATCGGGGCTTCCGGTGCGGGCAAGACAACCATGGTAGATATTATCTTAGGCTTATTAGAGCCGCAGTCCGGTAAAATTATGGCAGATAACCTGAACGTTCATGCGAAACCTAAGACATTCCATTCCCAGATAGGCTATATCCCACAGGTTATTTACTTGTCGGATGACACCATCCGTAACAATATTGCTTTTGGGGTTAAGGGAAAAGAAATTGATGAAGAAGCGGTAAAAGAAGCGGTAAAGAAAGCACAGCTTACCGAATTCATTGAAAGCCTCCCGAAAGGACTGGATACTATTGTGGGTGACAGAGGTGTCAGATTATCCGGTGGTCAAAGACAGCGTATCGGTATTGCCAGAGCGCTTTATCATGATCCGGAAATTCTGGTTCTGGACGAAGCGACCTCTGCCCTGGATAATGATACAGAAGCAGCTGTCATGGAAGCGATTGAGCATTTACAGGGAACAAAGACCATGATTATCATTGCCCATCGCCTGACCACAATCCGCAATGTGGATATGATTTATGAAGTAGGCGACGGCAAGGTCGTTGAGAAGAGCAAAGAAGAAGTGTTTGGAGAATAGGAAACGATACATGAGAAAAATAGTAAGTAACATGCCTCAGTTAAATAGGAAACAG
>JAQXTA010000035.1 GCA_029219245.1 Lachnospiraceae bacterium
AACCCGCTGATTTGCATTATCTCTTACGGTGCAGGTATTATAGATAACAAAATCTGCCATTTCTTCTTCCTGCGTCATTTCATAACCAACCTGATGCAGAATTCCTGCAAGCTTTTCGGAATCTCTTGCGTTCATCTGACAACCGAAGGTTGTGACACAACATAAGGGTTTATGTCCAAGCTGTTGTTCCAGCTTCTTTACATAAGAAGTCGCTTTTTCCATATATTGTTTCTGTAGTGCCAGTTCCTGCGTATCATTTGCAGACTGATATTTCTTTACTGAATTCATCTTCCTTTTATCCTTTATAATACACTTTTTTTGCAACATGCGATAGCAAGAGCACCCGGTCCGATATGACAGGAAACACTTAACGATAAGGGATCCATATGGATATCAAAGCCCGGAAAAGCTTTTTCCACTTCCTCTTTCCACTGGTTCGCTGCTTCCAGATCATAGGTATAGGCAAGCTGCAGCCAGATATTGTCCACTGTTGCACCGCCAAAACGATTTTCCATATCATTGCGCATCGCATTTATCATGAGCGTTTTTCCCTGTGAAGAAGTACGTGCTTTTGCAAAAGCATCCAGTTTTTCACCCTGAATCTGTAAAACAGGCTTTAATTTCAAAATTGTACCCAGTGCAGCGGCTGCCGGTGTGATTCGACCGCCTTTTTTCAGATAATATAGGGTATCAAGCATAATATAGATGCTGGAATTAAACTTATCCTTTTCCAAAAAATCCTTTATTTCTTCTGCATTTTTTCCCTGTTTTGTCAAATTAATCGCATCGATTGCCGATTGTCTCTGGGTCACCGAAATACGCTGGTTGTTAACAACCTGAACCTTGCCGTCATAATCACCGGCAAGAACAAGTGCACTCTGACAGGAACCGCTCAGCCCGCTGGACATCGGAATATGAACAATCTCATCGTATTCCTTCAGCAGCTCGTCCCACAGTTTCATAATGCTTTCCGGTGTAGGCTGACTGGTAATGACACTGGCTCCGGCGGCAAGTTTTTTATAAAATTCATCCTGTGTTAAAGTAATATCTTCATAATAAGTTTCTTCATCAATCATAAACGGCATCGGTAAAACATAAATACCAAGTTCTTTTGCCTGAGCCTGTGTAATTCCACTGTTACTGTCTGTAACAATTGCTATATTCGACATAACAAAATCCTCCTCAACTTTCACATTGTATAGTTTACGTTTAGATAGTTCTAAAGTCAACAGTATTTACATCCGAACTTTCCAAAAACCTGCAAAGCGCAGTATGTTCAGGAGAATTCAAATCCGGGTCGTTAGAAAGAAGTTTGTCTGCTTCTTCACTTGCCTGCTGTAAAATCGAAGCATCCTGGAAAATATCACCTAATTCAAACTTTAAATCACCGCTTTGCCGTATGCCGAACAAATCACCCGGACCACGCAACTTTAAATCCTGACTGGAAATATAGAAGCCATCGTTCGATTCGTTTAAAATTTTAAGCCGCTCCATGGTTGTTTTGTTTTCTGATTTACTGATAAAAATACAGTAAGACTGATGTTTTCCTCTTCCAACACGTCCACGAAGCTGATGAAGCTGGGCGAGACCAAACCGTTCCGCATTTTCTACCATCATAACGGTTGCATTAGGTACATTAATTCCGACTTCAATAACGGTAGTGGAAACAAGCACATCAATGTGATGTGCACCAAATTCTTCCATAATGCGATTCTTTTCTGCCGGTTTCATTTTTCCATGCAGTGCCGCAATCTGAATCGTAGATGGCAAAACAGCCTTTAATTTTGCTGTATAAGAAATAACATCCTCTAAATCTTCCATTTCTCCGGCTTCTACCATCGGACAGATAATATAAACCTGCCTTCCGGCCTCTACTTCTTTGATAATAAAACGGTATGCCGTATCGCGATAAGAAGTATTTACCACACAGTTTTTAATAGGTAGCCGGTTTGCAGGAAGTTCATCCAATACCGAAAGATGTAAATCTCCGTACAAAATAATAGCCAATGTCCTTGGAATAGGGGTTGCGCTCATAACCAGAACATGTACACTGTTTCCTTTTCCGGCCAGTGCTTCTCGCTGTCTTACTCCAAAGCGATGCTGCTCATCGGTAATCACAAGTGCCAGATTATGATACAATACTTTCTCCTGGATTAAGGCATGTGTCCCGATAATAATATCTGCTTCACCGTCTGCTATCTGTGCATAAATTTCCTTTCTGTCTCTGGCGGAAGTAGATCCGGTCAATAATACCGGCTGAATCCGCAAACCATATTGCTTCTTGAATTGTATCAGTGTTTCAAAGTGCTGCTTCGCGAGCACCTCTGTGGGGGCCATCAAAGCCCCCTGGTAGCCGTTTGCCGTACACATGATAAGAGCCAAAAAAGCCAGAATCGTTTTACCGGAGCCGACATCTCCCTGCACCAGACGGTTCATGACCGTATCCCCACACAAATCTGATTTTATTTCCGACCACACTTTTTGCTGGGCATTGGTCAGACGATAAGGCAGTGCCTCAATTAAACGGACAGTATCTGCCACTTCTATCATTCTATAGTTATTTGGCAGGAGATTATTTGCTTCTTTCTCTTTTCGCAACATCAGAAGAAACAGAAAAAATTCATCAAATACAAGTCTTCTTCTTGCCTGTACTAATGTTTCCCTATCCGACGGGAAATGCATCTGATACATAGCCTCTTCTCTTGCCATAAAATGATATTTTTTCAATAAATCTTCCGGCAGAAATTCTTCTTTAGCCGGGCAAACGATAAAAGACTGTCTTACTGCCTTGGTTATCATATTATTACTGAGTCCTTTGGTAAGCATATATTTTGGCAGCATTGAACCGGCTATTTTCTCATATTCCTCTGGCTTATAGATCTGAGCCTGTTCCATAATAAGCCGGTTGCCCTTCTGTTGTAAAAGACCTCTGAAAATATAAAAGGTACCTTTCTTTAAGGAGTTTTTCAAATAAGGCATATTAAAATAGGTCATCTGGATTATTCCGGTAGCATCCTGTATGGTAAAGTTCAGTATGCTCAGATTACGGATATGTTTTACAGACATGTTTCCGGTAATGGTACCCCGAACAGCACATCGTTCACCGGCTACTGCGTCATTTATCCGGACATATGGCGCAAATTGTTCGTAGTCTCTCGGATAATAATGAAGCAGATCCTGTGCTTTTGTAATGCCAAGCTTAGAAAAAAGCCCGGCTGTTTTTTCACCTATTCCCTTTAACGCAATAATATCCATACATTCTATCCCTTAAAAAAATCCCCGATAACAGCAATGTTATCAGGGAATTTTTGCTTTTTATTCCGCAGATACAATATAATAATAAATTGGCTGCCCACCATACTGTAGTTCAATATCACAACTGCCGTATTTTTTCTCCACTTCGTCACGAAGCATTTCGGCATCCTCTTGGCTAATATCAGAACCGTAATAAATACTGATTAATTCAATATCATCATTGACCATTTCATCAATCATGCCAAGCGTAACATCCAACATTGCATTTCCGACCGACAAAATTCCTTTGTCGCCGATTCCCATAAAGTCACCCTGCTTTATTTCCTTATCATCAATCATTGTATCTCTTACTGCATAGGTAACCTGACCGGTACTCACGTTTTTAATCTCTGCCATCATCGTTTCCGTATTATCTTCTATCGATATATCCGGCACATAATTGATAATTGCCGTAATGCCCTGCGGTACGGTCTTAGTCGGAATTACTATAATCTTCTTGTCTTTTACCAAGCTTTGCGCCTGATTTGCTGCAAGTATTATATTCTTATTATTTGGCAGAATATAAATCGTTTCAGCATTTACCTGAGCAATCGCATTGAGCATATCTTCCGTACTGGGATTCATCGTCTGACCACCTTCAATAATATAGTCAACACCGAGTCCGGTAAAAATTTCATTGATACCATCTCCTACGGAAACAGCAATAAATCCAACTTCCTTTTTAGGTTCATCTGCTTTTCTTACAGAAGCTTCTTCCGTTTCTTTCTGTGACATCTTAAAAAGCTTTTCCTGATGCTCTAAGCGCATATTATCAATTTTCATATTGGAAAGTGCACCATACTTCAATGCTTTCTGGATTGCAAGACCAGGATCATTGGTATGTACATGTACTTTTACCACATCATCATCCGCTACAACCACAATGGAATCACCGATAGATTCCAGATATTCCTTAAAATCCATCTCCATTTTTATGTTAAAAACTTTATTTAGCATAATAATGAATTCTGTACAATAACCATACTTAATATCTGCATTGGCCTGTGCTTCCATATTTCCCGAAACCGTTTTCTGCACATGTGCACCAGCTTCTGCCGGGATGGAAAAATCAATTTCCTTGCCAAGATAAGCATCATAGGCACCTTTTAACACCTGTAAAAGCCCTTGACCGCCAGAGTCAACAACTCCTGCCTGCTTTAAGACAGGTAGCATCTCCGGTGTTTTACTCAAAACTTCATCGGCATAGAGAATAACCTGATTCAAAAATTCTGATAAATCTTCTACTCCGGCATCTGCCAGTTCTCTTGCTTTCTCAGCACCGCCTCTGGCAACGGTCAGAATCGTACCTTCCTTTGGCTTCATAACTGCCTTGTAGGCTGTTTCCACTGCTTTTTCAAAAGCATCCGCAAGAATCGGAATAGTAATTTCCTGATATTCTTTTACACCCTTTGTAAATCCTCTGAACAGCTGTGACAAGATAACACCGGAATTTCCTCTTGCTCCGCGCAGAGAACCGGAAGAAATTGCTTTACAAAGAGCAGGCATATCTACATCATCCATATCATTTAATGTCGCAACCTCTTTGGCTGCCGACATAATTGTCAATGTCATATTTGTTCCTGTATCCCCATCCGGCACCGGGAATACGTTCAATTCATTAATCCACTCTTTTTTTCTTTCCAGATTTTTTGCTCCTGCCAAGAACATTTTTGCCATCATCTTAGCGTCGATTATATTTGAAGCCACTTTAAAATCCTCCCTTAGTCAATCACTCTAACACCTTCTACGAAGATGTTAATTTTCTCAATTTCTATTCCGGTAAATTCTTCCACCTTATACTTTACACTATCTACTAAATTATCGGATACGGCAAGAATACTGACACCGTAAGATACAATCACATGAAAGTCCAAAGTTAACTTGTTATTATTCAGTGTTACCTGAATGCCGCGTGTCATACTTTCTTTCTTTAATAATTTCACAAACCCATCCTTGACACTTCTGCCGGCCATACCTACGATACCAAAACATTCCATAGCTACCGTACCTGCATACTGTGCGATTACTTCATGATCAATTGAAATATTTCCTAAATGTGTATCCATTGAAGAAGCTTTCATAGAATACCTCCTTATCCTTTTAGACATATATTGCTATTATAACCCGACAGAAAGAAAAATGAAACAAAAATATGCGATAATTATCATTTTCCATAAAAAGAAACAAGATTCACATAATTTATACTTGCAATCTTTTCCTATTTCTGCTATTATACAAATGTTGCGTAAGCAGAAAAAGAATCGATTGTATCGTTAGGAGGTGCAAAGATGGCTAAATGTGATATTTGTGGTAAGGGCGCTCATTTCGGAAACAACGTAAGCCATTCTCATAGAAGATCTAATAGAATTTGGAATTCCAATGTTCGAAATGTAAAATGTAAAGTGAATGGTGCGCCGAAAAGATTACATGTATGTACTCAGTGCTTAAAATCCGGAAAAGTTGAAAGAGCTTAGACTTTTATAGGAATCGGAAAAAGAGGCATTTTTGCAAATGCAGAAATGCCTCTCATTTTTTGTCCTATGCATGCTTTCCGGTTTCAAATTCAGCTTTTAAACCTTCATACTCTTTATTTATCATTTGAATGATTTCTTTATCTCCCGAAAGATTATCGGGATGAAAAATCTTAATCAAATCCTTATATCGTTTCTTTAAAGAAAGTGGATTTTTTACTCCCTTGAAAAAAACAGAAACATCCATACAGCCATAGACCGGCTCATTCATCATCTCCCGCTTCGCTTCTAGTTTTGCCCATTCCTTATTCAGCCTTCTGCGGTCCATATCCAGTTGTTCAAAACCATTTTGCAAAATTTCCATTTTTTTTGCAAAAAAAGAATTATCTTCTTTTAAACGTTGGCGTTCACTGGTCATTTTACGGTTCAGAGCCTTCATCTCTTCCTGAAACTGCACTTTTTCCTTAAGAAATTGTTCCTGCATCTGTTCCAGTTCCTTCGTTGCAGAAATAATCCTGATATTTTCCTGAAAAAGCCATGACTTCAATTTATTCAATTCTTCTTCCGAACCATGCACAAGTGTTTCCTCAAAATTATCCATAAAAAGCCACCATACTAATCGCAATAAAAAAAGTTATATCCTATCAATAATAATAACATAATCAGAACAAGACCGATAAAGCGGTTAGACATAAAAAGCATAAACAACATTCCGACTGCGATACATAATGCTACAAAACCTATTAATTTTCTCATATAAAAACCTGTTTATGCTTTTAGTATATTATATGTCGGAATAAAATTTACGTACCTGCTTTTCTTTTATTTTTCTTCCGGAAATGCAATATCTACTGCCTTATCATCTTCAATCATATCTTCCTTTGGTGCAGTAAATTTATCCACAATATCAGGAATCATATCAATGACTTTAGTTATGGTATCCTGATTCTTAATATTTACCAGTTTTGTCGTACCATTTTTGATTACAAGAACCGCGCTTGGGCTCATCTTCGCAGAAAATCCGCCTCCGCCACCATTCTTTTTGTCTGCTGCACTGGCTCCGGCACCGACACCAAAAGTAACATCTACGAGAGGAAGAATAATCGTATCGCCAATCTGCGTTGCCTCTCCAACAACAGTTTTGGTAGACAGTACTGCATTCATTCCTTTCATTAAAGATTCAATGACACCTGCAAAATTATTATCTGCCATTTATAATTCCTCCTTTTTGAATAACTTTAGTAATCTTTTAATGTCTTTATTAAAATAAATCCGAATTCCTGCTTTCAGAAGCTTAAACAATTTTATTTTTCCCTTGATAAAAATCTGTCCCTCTAATCGTTTTTTTTCAAAATCTCCCGTTACAGTTACATGATTTCCGATTAGCGGATAGAGTATTCCGTAATAAGAAAGAATTTGTCCGGTAGTCGCAGGATCTTCCATACCAACCGTTATATCTGCGTTTAGCCTGCGCGGCATGATATAACGGAAAACATCACCCAGTTCATTTTTACAGAGTAAAAAAGCTTTCTGAAAGGTATCACTCTTAATAACATTCAAATAATACTCTATATTTTCACATATCTCTTTTATTTTAGCACAGATTCCGGCTATTGTGTACCTTATATTTTGAAAGAACTGTATTACTTTATGGAAAAACTGTAAAACTCTCTCCCACAGTGATTTTGATTCGTTTTCTGTTTCAGGACATACCGTTTCATTCCATGATGCATCTTTTGTTAAGGTTTGCTCCCTTTCTACGGTTTTATCTGTACCGCTCATCTCTTTCCCATGATCTGTTTCTTTTGTTTCTTCCGCAGTTTTTTCACGATCCGTTTTTTTCCGGCTTTCCGATTCAGTATTTTCTTTCTGTTTTGCTGCTTTTTTTCTCTTTTCTTTTTGCGGTTTAGGAGGTAGTTGAAATATAGGAAAAATCATAACTCTTGCTTTTAGATAAACCTCGGCGGGATAGCTGACTTTCAGGTTTATAAAGTGGAGAAGCCATGTAATCTTTGCAGCAGCTTCTATCGGCGGATTTCCTTCACCCTCGGTTCTTTTCGCTTCTATCTGATAATGCACCGGAACAAAAAGTGCCATACAAAGAACCAGCAATACGGTACCTAATAATACCCCTAATACGATTCCTATAATTTTTAAAATAAGCAAAATGATATGTAACATTCGAAAATTATGCCTTTCTTTCGCTTTTTACCTGTCCGGATAAATATTTCTTCAAATCAGCCGTTCCGTTTTTTAAAACAGCTTCTTCTGTTATACGGCATACAAGCGATACTGCTTCTTCATAATTTCCTGCAATACCGACAATGTATGTTTCCTTTTCTTTATAATACGGTTGCTGTAATAAAAGACTATGATAAATCTCCAACTGATCCTTACCTGAAGCTAAGGCAATCACATAAATAGTTGGCAGCTTATCATAGCGTTTTAATTTACGCTTTATCTGATTCGGTTTTTTTATAGTATCTCCAATATAGAGCTTTTTATAAAACTTCATAACTTCCTCACAAAATCTTTTTCAGGCACCGTCAAGCCGTTTGTGCATATTCTATCATATTTTATAAAAATAATATAGAATATTTTGACTAATAACTTTAAAAATATTGACTTATTATTCAGAATATTTATACTTAATAGTATAAAAGTCCTATTCATAATAAAAAATGAGGTGATATGGGAAAATGAAGACAGTTGCTCGTATGGCATTAAAACCCGGCATGGTTATTGGTGAAGATGTATTAAATTATAAAAACGAACTGATTTTTCCGGTGGATACGGTTGTAGACGATCTGGTAATCGCTAAACTGGCACGACACTCTATTATGTGTGTTGCTGTTAAAGAAGAAATTGATTATGCTACAACACACTTTGAAAAAATACGTCTCAGTACCGAATTTAAATATTTTGAAGTTACTTATAATGACTGTATGCCGATTTATCGCAAGATTATGACAGATTTCGTAACCCAGAATATACCAATCCGTATCAGCAGACTAATGGAACTGTATGTCAAAATTTCTTCCTGCGCAAGAAGCGGTGAACAGTTATTAGACTTTCTCTACAATATGCTTCCGAGCGAAGATGATATGACACATGCCCATTGTTTAAACTCTGCTTTGATTGCCGGTGTTTTTGGTACCTGGCTCGGCCTTCCCAAAGAAGAAATCTTTCTGCTCATACAATGTGGTTTCTTCTATGATATTGGTAAATTAAAATTACCAAATTCGTTAATTTGGAAGCCAAGCAAACTTACCGATTTGGAATTTACGCAGATGAAAACACATACGATTCTCGGTTTTGAATTATTAAAGGACATGAATGTAAACGAACATGTCTTGAAGGCAACACTCCAGCATCATGAGCGTTGTGACGGAACTGGTTATCCTTCCAGACTTCGTGGTGACAGGATTGACGTATTTGCAAAATATATTGCTATCATTGACTCTTACGAAGCAATGACTTCGGCAAGAACCTACCGCCAGTCCTTAAATCCTTTTCAGGTGATTGCTAATTTTGAAAAATCAGGGTTTGATAAATATGACGAAACAATTATTAAGCCGATTCTTTCTCATATCGCTTCCACCCAACTTGGTCTTTCGGTTCGCCTGAATAATGATACCGAAGCAGAAATTATTCTGATTAATCAGGAGCATTTATCCAGACCTCTTTTAAAGACCGTAAAAGACGAAATGATTGATTTAAGTAAAGCACCCGAGTTAGAAATCGTTTCTATTTATTAACTAGAAAGGAAATACTATTGATTTTATCCACGAATCAATAGTATTTTTTATTTCCCCACAAATTTCTTTTCTTTAAATCAATATATTCATTATAAGCCTTTTCCAAAATCTGTTTTTCATTTACAAATTTTAACAGATGATATGCCTCATGATATTTGTAAAATCCGGAATCCACAAAATATTCTTCTTTCTGAGGCTTGCTGTAATAACTATCTGCCATCATAAGATACCAGTGCACTTCCTTTTCAACAGTGTCCTCCGGCACAGAGAAAGTATATTCACTTTTACCGATATATTTTATGATGCTTGCCTTGGCACCGGATTCCTCCAACACTTCACGAATTGCCGTATCCTTATGTTCTTCTCCTTCTTCTACCGTTCCCTTGGGCAAAACCCAGCCTTCATACTTATTATGATAATTTTTGTATAAAAGAAGTATTTTACCGCGAAAGATAACTACGCCTCCACAGCTTGTCGCTTCAATCATAATGATTTCCTCCAAAATTAACTGTACTTTACAGATTCAGATAAGCATTAAAAATTCTTTTTGCAATTGGTACCGCATAATCACCACCGGAGCCTGCTCCTTCAATAATGATTGTAACACAAATCTGCGGATCCTCTGCCGGAGCAAAACCGGTAAACCATGCATGAGAATCGGTCTTTATCTGATTATATTCAGCAGATCCCGTTTTACCGGCAGCTGTATATCCCTGCCCCTTTAATTTCGTTGCCGTACCGTTTTCCACCACTTCTTTCATCATTTCCGTCAGAGCATCGGCTTCTGCTGAAGACATCAATGTTCCATAAGTACTAGGGGAAAATTGTTTGATGACATTTCCATTATAATTTTCTACATGATCGACCAGATATGGTTTCATCAAAACACCACCATTTGCTATGGCACTCGTTATCATATTTAAATGCAATGGTGTAATGGAATCAGTACCCTGTCCAATACATGCCTGCATTACATCCGAGTCCGAAGTAGTCTCATCAACAGATACTTTACTTGGATTATAAGCAAAAGTAACCGGCAATTCTTTGTTAAATAATAAATCCGACAAGGTATCATGAAATTTCGTTCTGTCCAAACTCATCCCGATATTAGCAAAAGAAGAATTACAGGACTTGGCAAAAGATTTTTTAAAATCTTCTCCTCCATGGACGGTTCCATGATAACAGTTTATCACATCTTCACCATGAACAAATTTGCCATTACACTGATAGAAATAACTTTGATAAGTGTCAGGGTTCTCTCGAATATACTCAAGTGCTGTAATAATTTTGAAGGTTGAACCCGGTGGATACAGACCCTGGGTTGCCCGGTTCAATAATACACTGCTCTCTTTGTCCGCCAACAGCTCATCCCATATTGTTTCAATTTCATTCGGATCAAAGTCAGGTTTGGAAACCATTGCCAGAATCTTTCCCGTAGAAGGCTCTGATACAATAATGGCACCTTTATATACACCAAGTGACTGGTAAGCAACTTCCTGTAGTCCAACATTTAATGTGGTAATTACATTGTCACCCGGATATTTCTCGCCGGAAACTTCACTGGAAACTTTATCCGACAGTTTGGCATTGGATTGAATCAGATAATAATTGCTGGACGCCTCGACACCAAACTTACCGTTTGACGCATAACCGACTACATGCGAAAACATATTGGCAAATGGATATTTCCTTGTTTCCTTTCCCTGTTCATCTGCTATTGTCTGTGCCAAAACCTGTCTGTCACTGGAATAGATTGTCCCTCTGGTATTTTGGGAAACAAGAATTTCCTGACGGCTGTTATAGCTGTTGTTAATCATTTCCTGTTTATGTGTTGCTGCGTAGTAGCTGGTATATCCCATCATTCCAAGAAACAGCGCAACAAAAGCAAACGTAACAAGCTGTATCTGCCTACTCGTCTTCTTCTGCATCTTCAATTTCTTCTGTTTCTTCTCGAGAAGTTCTTCTTCTCTCTCCGGATTTTTTCTTTTTCTTTCTGACACGTTTTGCTCCTTCATCCTGTCTTATAATGTACAGACCTTCTATTACAAAAAACATAATTAACGTCGTAAGTACAGAACTTCCACCATAACTGATAAGTGGCAGTGTAACACCTGTCATCGGAATAAATTTCGTACCACCTCCGATGGTTAAAAAAACCTGGAAAATATAGGTAATGCCAAGGCCAAATGCAACTAACTGATAAAATCGGTCCTTTAACTTTAATGCAATATTCATAAACATAATAAAGCAACTGATGCAAATCAATATCATGCACATGGCAAAGACAATTCCAAGTTCTTCTGCAACGGCAGAAAAAACAAAATCCGCCTCAACATAAGGAATGGCTGTCGGATTACCACGGAAAAGTCCCAGTCCAAACCATCCTCCGCTACTGATAGCAAATAATGACTGTGTAATCTGATATCCTGCATCATCAATACAACTCCAGGGATCACGCCACGCCTGTACGCGCACCTGTACATGACTGAAAAAGTGATATGCAAGCACTGCAGCAGCACAGCCTCCGCCAGCACCAATCAGGAGATATCCGATATTTCTGGTTGCAATAAAAACCATAAGAACATATACAATAAAAAAAATCAATGCACTCCCTAAATCTTTGGAGGCAACCAGAATCAGTACATGAATACCTGCAATAATTGCAGTCAGCCCAATTCGTAAAATATCCGTTGCTTCATATAATGCACTTGCCACAAAAAAAACAAAAATAATTTTTACAAATTCCGACGGCTGAAAAGTAATACCGCCAATGGAATACGATATTTTGGAACCATTTGTAACAGAACCAAGTATCAACACAATACCAAGTGCCGCAACACCGATTGCCGCATAAATCCATGTCATACTCTTTAAAAATCGAACCTTATGGACAAAAAATGGTATCAGCATACACAATGCAATCGAAACAGCCACGATAAAAAACTGCTTAATTGCTTTCTCATAAGATAGTCTTGTCAAAATAACAAATCCAATACTAAGCAGCATACACATATTATTTACAATCAACCGATTCCCTTTCGGATAAATCATGTGAAACAGCATAACGGTTGCAAACAGTAATATCTGCTGAAAAATATAAAAAAACAAATACTCAACCTTTCCTGTTTCAAAACAAATTACCAGAAAACAGGAAAAGTGAACAAAAAACATCAGAAGATTCTGTCTTGTATAAATTCCACTTCTTCTTTCTTCATCAGAAAAGCGAAATACAAGAAAACACTCCAAAGTATATAATGCGAGCAATAATGTAATTAAATATTTGGAAATCTCAGTAATATAAAGCTCCATTCCGTTCTACTCTACGCCCCTTTTGTAATGACCTGCCGTATACTCCGTTACCGGGAATATTGTATCATCCTGTAAATAATATTGCAGTATTTTTTGTACCATTTCTCCTGATTCCTGTACAAAATCCAGACGAACCGCAAAAAGTCCGAGTTTTTTTAAATTTTTCTTCTGCTGATGAAGAGAAAGCGGAACCGAATTATAAATAATATTATAACAGTGTTTACAGTTACAGTGTACCGGAAAAACGGTCTTGTACCTGTCTTGTAAAAACGTCCAGTTATTTTTCTCGTGACTTTGACCGTTCCGGATACAGGAATCGTTCGTTTTTTTTAAACAATTTGCTGTAAGCATCATCGGAATCGTTCCATAAACAATCATAGATAGTTCTCTGTCCGTTACCTTTTCCGTCAGCAGCCGATATTCTTTTGCATTCAATTCATAAGGAAGATAGCCTTCTTTGCTGTATTTCTTCCAGAAAGATACGGTTTCTTTATTAAACTGATAAACACCGGCATCTGTTACCATATCATAATGCTTCGGAAGCTTCTGTACAAAATGGACAGATTCCAGATTGCGTACCAGAAAACCGGTTATCTTTTCGTGAATATTTTCCACCAGGCTTAGCAGATACTGTTTGTCCCTCTCTCTGACAATATAGGGAAGTGCCAGATAAAAAGACGAATTTTCATACGCAGAAATCAAACGGTCAATCTGCGTTTTTTTCTCAGAATAAAAATCACTGTCCAGATAGATTCTTTCAACCTTCCATTGTAAAACAGCCTGCAGTTGTTCTAATGTCTGCACCGAAACATGAATTTCTGCGTTCTGTCCGGTTTTTTCGTGTAAGGAATCATCCTGTATCATTCCCGAAATGTCTTTTTCTTTCAAAACCGGAAGGTTTCTTCTGACTGTCATACCGGATGCTTCCATTTTTTTCATTTCAAATGCTAAAACAGCCGTCCGACGAAGCTCATTTAATTGACCGATTGGCATAAAAACAGCTTCATCCATCTCGATTTCTGCAGCTACCACCCGTACGTTTGAATTGCCGGTTTTAGAAAGCTGCTTTATCAATGCTTCTTTCTCCAGGGGTCTGCCGGTTGCCTGTTGTACGATTTCTCCGTAAGAGGTCTGTACGATACTATCGCCCTCTACTTTTAGTATCGCAGGTTCTCCAATTCGAAAAATGCCCAAAATACGAACCGGAAATTTTTTTTCTTCTTTCAGATAGCTGTTGTCAATTTCCTTAAGCAATGCCTCATCACTGCCTATGTAACTTGGCTTATGCAGGGTAATCATCTCTTTGCCATTGGTTCTCTCATAATATCCGGTCTGGATTTCGCTCCGGATATAGAGATTTTTCAGCTTGTCCATATCCGTTTTTAAAACATGGTATGCTTCTGCACCATTTGTATAATACTCATCAATATATTTCCGGTAAATAGCGGTTACACCTGCCGCATATTCCGGTTTCTTCATACGGCCCTCTATTTTAAAGGAGTCAATTCCAGCTTCAATCAGTTTGGGTATATATTCAATCGTGCACATATCTTTTAAACTGAGCGGATATCGTTCGTCCGATACTTTTTTTTGATTTTTCTCTAACACCTGATAAGGAAGACGGCATGGCTGCGCACATCGCCCCCTGTTCCCGCTTCTTCCGCCTAAAACACTGCTGAAAAGACATTGACCGGAATAACAGTAACACATGGCACCATGAATGAAGCATTCCAGTTCCAGGTCTGTTTGCCCCTTAATCCTTTTTACTTCAGAAAGAGATAATTCTCTTGCCGGAACAATACGTTGTGCTCCGTTTTCTTGCAAAAAAATAGCTCCCATCACACCGGTAATCGTCATCTGGGTACTGGCATGCAACGGCATACCCGGAAACGTTTCCCGGAGATACTCCCATACCCCTAAGTCCTGAATAATAACGCCGTCCAGTCCGGCTTCATAAAACGGTGCAAGATATTCATATAATAGCGAAAATTCCGCTTCTTTTACTAAGGTATTAACTGTCAGATAGATTCTTTTTCCTAATAAATGTGCATAATGCAATGCTTTACAGATTTCATCCTTTGAAAAATTATCTGCATAAGCCCTTGCCCCGAACTTCTCTCCACCAAGATATACAGCATCTGCACCTGCGTTAAAAGCACCAAGCAATGCCTGATAATTTCCTGCGGGAGCAAGCAACTCAACTTTTGCTCTTTTCTTCATAAAAAAGTCCCCACGTCATTATAACTTATCCATTCTATAATTACCGTTTTGACTAAAAAGGCTGTCTTAGAAAGACAGCCCATAGTTCTATTTTTTCAGTTCCTTTAATTCCGTTTCCAAACGAATCATTTTCTTCGCATTCTCATTTGCTTCTGCCTGAAGATTTTTCACATTCTTCTCGGTATTCTCTAACTTAATCTGAGAAGCAATCAACTCGTGCTTCAAATCATACATCTCTTTTTCTTTGTTTTGCAATTCTTCTTCCAATAAACTAATCTGTTGTTTTGCCTTGAAATAGTCATCGGCAATATTTAACTGCAGAAGAACATTCTGCGTGTCTAATGGCTGTCTTCTAAAGCTGTCAACCTTGCTGTATTCAGTTACCTTGTTATTAATATATGAAGCAACCTTCTGTAAATACTCTTCACTTTCATAACCGCTTAAAGTAAAGACCTTTCCACCGATGATAACTTCTGTATCTGTTTTTGTTGACATTGGGCTTCCCCCTCTAAATACAAAATATGCCACTTGGGCAAACTCTCTACACAATATTTATTATATATAGCTTAAGAAGGAATTTCAAGTCCCAAATGATGATATGCCATATCTGTTACCATTCTTCCGCGTGGTGTACGGTTTAAGAAACCGTTTTTCAGCAAATATGGTTCATAGACATCTTCTAAAGTACCTGCATCTTCACCGATTGCGGCCGCCAAGGTATCAAGACCTACCGGCCCCCCATTAAATTTCTCAATCATCATGGTTAAAATATTGCGGTCTATATGATCCAAACCCATTTTATCAACTTCCAAAAGATCCAAGGCAGTATTGGCAACCTCTTCGGTAATAACACCTTCATATTTTACTTGGGCAAAGTCGCGTACCCTTTTTAAAATACGGTTTGCAAGGCGTGGTGTTCCCCTGCTTCTTCTCGCAAGTTCCAAAGCACCTTTATCTTCTATCGATACCCCTAATATTCTTGCCGAATGAAGAATAATCAACTTTAATTCTTCCACGGAATAAAATTCCAAATGGTGAATTACGCCGAATCGATCACGTAACGGAGCCGTTAAAAGTCCGGCCCGCGTTGTCGCGCCTACCAGCGTGAAATGTGGTAAATCCAGTCGGATAGAGCGGGCCGAAGCTCCTTTTCCAATCATGATATCAATTGCAAAGTCCTCCATGGCAGGATAAAGCACCTCTTCTACCTGTCGATTTAAACGGTGGATTTCATCTACAAAAAGCAAGTCACCTTCCTGTAAATTATTTAATATAGCAGCCATTTCGCCCGGTTTTTCAATTGCCGGGCCACTGGTTACCTTCATATTGACACCCATCTCATTTGCTATTATACCTGCTAATGTCGTTTTGCCGAGTCCTGGCGGACCATAGAACAAAACATGGTCCAAAGAGTCCTGCCGCTGTTTCGCTGCTTCAATATAAATCCGCAGATTTTCTTTAATTTTAGATTGACCAATATAGTCATCGAGGCTCTGTGGTCGTAAGGAACCTTCTATCTTGATATCTTCTTCCATTAAATTTGTTTCGATTACTCTGTGTGCCATGTTTTCCCTCATATCCCAAAATCACATCATCATAAATCTGTTTTATGAGAATTGCTTCTTTTCATACTAAAATAAATATTTCAATGCTTTCTTTAAGATATCTTCCGTATCGGAGTCTTCCGTTATTTCTACCTGTTTTACCGCTTTGAGTGCTTCGGAAGAAGAATAGCCAAGTGCTACCAGTGCTTCCACTGCCTCTTTTTTCTCGTAATCCATTGTTTCGCCTGTTATTGCTGCCGGAGACGACATTTCTTTTGGTGCCAGTGCATCTTCTAAGGAAATTTTGTCTTTCAAATCAAGAATAACCCGCTCTGCAGTTTTGGCTCCGATACCCGGTGCTTTTGCAATCGCTTTGGCATCACCGGAAAGAATCGCAAAACGCAGTTCGTCTGCGCTCATAACCGAAAGAATGGCCAGTCCACCCTTTGGTCCGATTCCATTGACCGTAATCAGTTTCTTGAAAATATCCAAATCGTCTTTTGTCAGAAAACCATATAGTTGAAAGGTGTCTTCCCGCACCAGGGTATAAGTATATATTTTCACAAAACTTCCGACTCCGCTAAGTAAACCCGCGGTTCCGGATGATATTTTAATATTATAGCCAATCTGATTGACTTCCAGCACCAGATTATCTTCCGTTATTTCTTCTATCGTTCCTTTAAGATATGCGTACATTTCTTTCCTCCACATCAGAACCGTTTATTTCATCTTTTCAATCAATTTCTTAAGATAAGGCATCAGATGTCTGCCGGCAATTCCAATGAAAAATCCCGTTATCATTCCGGCAAGCATCAGATAAGGCAGATAAAAGGAAACCGCATAAGTCTCCACAACCAGCATGGCAAGCAAAAGCTGTCCCATATTATGAAAAACACCACCGCCGATGCTGACTCCGATTATCGAAAATTTTCCTGTTCTTTTTAAAAGAAGCATGACACCAAAACTACATAAAGCACCTGCCATAGAATATACAACTGTATAAAGGTTACTAAATAGCAAACCGGATAAAACAATACGTGTTGTATTAACAAGCAGAGCTTCCCTACTGCCGTACAGATACAGCAAAAGTACCACAACCAGATTCGGGAGTCCAAGCTTCATTCCGGGAATTCCGATACTGAAAGGAATCAAAGATTCCACATAAGATAAAATCATAGCCACCGCTAGCAAAAAGCCAAGTGTAACTGTTCTTTTCATCAATACACCACTCCGTCTAATTCCGCTTCTTTTGTTCCGGAAATCTGTATGACCAGTTTATGTGGAAGGCAGATAATACTCTCTCCCGTTTGAGAAACTGTTTTATGATGCACGCATATCTGGTCCGGACAATTGCTTTGAAGCATTTCTATTCTACCGTCCAAACATCGAAGCACATTGTATTCATCCACTGATTGTTTTTCCTGTGAGGAATTGGCAAGAGCAGCCCACTGTTTAGCTGTCATCTCCTGTATTTGTACGGATTCTGTATTCATTCCGGTTATTTGATAATATTTTTCCTCTGTAGCCGAAAGTGAAATCTGCAATAGATTTTCTCCATCATAAAAAACAACAGCATAACTTCCCTTTTGGCTGAAAGCGGAAAAACCGGCCCATAACGCAAAGGCAACAACGGCAAGTATCATAATCATATAAATATCCTGTTTTGTCAGCCGCCTTTTGTCTTCTGTCTGTACCATTTTACCACATTCGAACATACGTTTCAATGCTTTATGACTCCATCTTTGCTTTTATTTCTGATGCCATCTTTAAGTATTGCTGTTTTTCGCTTTCTTTGCCCATTATATTACATAGTGTAGCACAATTTTCACATAAAATGGCACATCCGCTGTTTTCGCCAAAATGCGTTTTCATTTCCTGTAATGCTTTTTCATAAGCTGTCAGTGCCTGCGTATACTCCTGTCTGCGATAAAAGCATTCTCCGATACCGGTAAGCGCAATACAATACTGTGTCGCGTTTACTTCACAACCCTGTTCCAACATACCCAGAACACGCCGATAGTACTCGTATGCCTGTCTGTCATCTCCGGCATTTAAGTACACTGCCGCTGCATTAATCAATGCTGCGGCAAAGTGTTCCGAATCATCTAACTGTAGTTCCTCCAAAAGCAGAAGCATATCTTCTATCGCTTGAAAAGCCTGCTCATAGGCAGAAATATTCTGGTAAAACAAAACCAGTTCATTGCAGATTGTCAGATAAGAAGAATAGTCCCTCTCTTCGTTGGCTGCTTCCAAGGAAGTCAGAAAAAAGGATTCTATTCTTTGCGTATTCTTCTCTTTTGACAGTGCCTGTAATTGCTGATAGAAATTCTCAATCTTCATAAGTTCTCCTTAATACTGCCCATTAAAAATCTGTGCAATCGGAGAGTCATCCGAAAGAATAATCGTCTTATTGTCACCATTCATACTTTCTTTCACAGCATCCAATGCCCGGACAAAGGAATAGAAATCCGTTTTTTCCGGATCGGAATAGGCATCGGAAAGGATTCGCATATACTCTGCTTCTCCTTCTGCAATAGTAGCTTCTGCCTGTGCCTCTGCATTTGATATCATTATGGAAACTTCCTTATCGGTTGTATTCTCAATCATTTTTGCCTGAGAAGCACCTTCTGCCGTATACTGAGCAGCAATGTTTTCACGTTCGGAAATCATACGGGTATATACAGCCTGTTTGTTATCATCCGGCAAATCCAGTTTTTTTACTTCTACGGTCACAATTTCAATACCGTACTGTTCTTCTACATGATTAATCTGTGCCATTATCTCTTCCGTTAAGGAAGTAATTTCAATGACTTCTTCTTTTTCGGTTTCTACCTCTAAATCATTGTTCACAACATCTGATTCTACCTGATCGGCAGTAATCGTCATCTTTCCATCCCGGCTCTTGATGACTTCATCCTGTTTCATGTTGGAAATGGTATTCTTAGTTGCATTATAAACAATGGTATCAATACGTCTTTCTGCATTGGAAACAGAACAGCTTAGTGTCTGTGCAAATTTAAGCGGATCCTTAATCTGCCATAAAACATAGCTGTCAACAATCATCGTTTTCTTATCTGATGTAATAACATCGGAAGAAGGCAAATCATACAGCAAAAGCTGATTTGGAATCGTATCGACAGACTCAATAAATGGAATTTTAAAACTGAGTCCTGCTTGTGAGATAACACGCTGTACCTTACCAAACTGGCGAATCAGTTTGTACTGGTTTTGTCTGGTTATTACCATGCTGTTTGCGCCGACAAACACAACGGCTAAAAGTATCAGAACAATTACAACTCCCTTGCCTGACTTTTTTGTTTTACCGCCCTTCTTTGTACCGTCGGAATTAAAGCGTTCATATTCTGTATTCTGCTCATTTGAATTGATTGCCATCTTATTATTCCTCCTCTGCCTGCTTTTCTTCTGCGGCACTGCCCGCCTGCTTATCATTGATAGATGCACTGTTATTTACAAAGCTGTCTAACGGTAAAATGGTATCCGTATTTCCATCAGAGCTTTCAATGATAACCTTTACGTCCGGAAGCACTTCCTCCATTGCTTCATAAAACATTCGTTTCTTGGTAACCTCCGGATATTTCACATACTCCTCATACATGGAATTGAATCTGGCAACCTGGCCGTTTGCTTCATTAATTCGCTCCTGCTTTTTTGCCTCGGCATTCTGAATAATTTTATCAGATTCGGCCTCTGCGTTTGGAATCTGTTCATTTCGATATTTATTGGCATTGTTTAATGCCGTTTCCTTACCCTGTTTCGCAGTCTCAACTTCCTTAAAGGCATTGCTTACTTCCTCTGTCGGCGGTTCTGCATCCTGAATCGTAATATTTACAAGCTGGATTCCAATATCATAATCCTCCAGCTTCTCCATAATCATCTGTTTAATATTTGCCTGAATTTCATTTTTTCCGGTTGTCAAAACGCTGTCAACACTATAAGAACCGATTGTTGTCCTGATACAGTTCTGTGCAATATTCTTCAGTATTTCTTCCGGTTCTTCCGATGCATATAATGCTTTTACCGGATCGGTAACCCGGTATTCCGCATAGAAATCCACCTGAATAAAGTTATAATCCGAGGTAATCATCATAGCTTCGTCATTAAATTCTTCATCATCCCTGTCGGAACTGTATCCAATGGAAAAACCCTGAATGGTTGTATTAACCTTATTTACCGTCTGGATAAACGGAATTTTAAAATGCAGTCCCGGTGTGGTAACCGCTTTTGGAGAGCCAAAGGTACAGACTACTGCCTGTTCTTCCTCCTTAATGGTATAGTAAGAGCTGTTTACAAGTACCAATACAACAATTGCTGCAATGACAATTTTAATCGCTGTTGCTATTTTATCCTTGCTTTTTGTATTTGGTTCTGAATTTTCCTGTTTCTGCTTTCTTCCACCTAGCATAATTTCCTCCTCTGGTCATGATACTCTAAAATTATGTATATCATATTGCCTATTCTATGTTATTATATAACAAAGTGAAATGGAACACTAATAAAAATTTGGTAAACTGTTATTTTTTGTCAGATTTTTGAAAAATGTCGAAGTATGGAAAAAGCCAAAAAGAAAAGAGGATGTATATGAGAATTATTTTTATCCGACATGGAGATCCGGACTATGTAAATGATACGTTAACAGAAAAAGGAATTCGGGAAGCAATCTTGCTGTCAAAGAGAGTTGCCAAATGGGACAATATCACCGAATTTTACTGTTCTCCTCTTGGCAGGGCACAAAAAACCGCATCCTATTCTCTTGCCAAAGTAAACCGGACTGCTACTACTTATGAATGGATGAAGGAATTTAGTTATAATATTGATGATCCGACAACCTCCCGTCATGGTGTTCCCTGGGATTTTATGCCCGAATATTGGACGGAAATTCCGGACATGTACGACAAAGAGAAATGGAAAGAAACCGAGATTTATACGTCCAATCCGGCGCTTGTTCCGGCTTATGAAGAAGTCTGTACCGGAATCGATGACATTCTTGCAAAATATGGTTATAAAAGATATCACAACTACTATCAAACAGAGCATACACAGACCCCGGAAAAGCAGGATGCTACGATTGTCATTTTCTGCCATCTTGGTGTTACCTTTGTGATGATGAGTCATCTGCTCGGCATTTCCCCGGCAGTACTGTTCCATAATTTCTTCGTTGCACCGACTTCCGTTACCATATTGGCAACCGAAGAACGAATACCGGGAAAAGCTATTTTCCGCACGCAGGCGGTTGGAGATACTGACCATCTAAAAAGAGGCGGAGAACCTGTCTCTGCCTCTGGTTATTTTACGGATATTTTTCAGGGATAATTAACGGATTCTTTCCGGAAATCCTACTTTTTTCTGTACTTTACGCAATGTTTTCGTAGCATAATAGTTTGCTTTCTCAGCATTGGTTTTGATAATGCCATCAATATAGGCTTTGTCTTTGCAAAGATCCGCGAAGCGCTCCTGTACCGGTTTCAAAACATCGACTACCGCTTCACCGACTGCCAGCTTAAAGTCACCATAGCCCTTGCCGTCAAATTCTTTCTCGACTTCTTCCGGTGTTTTGCCGGTGCAGGCACAATAAATATCAATCAGGTTACAAATACCCGGCTGCTCTTCCCGATAGCGCACACATGCTTCGGAATCGGTTACGGCACGTTTGAATTTGCGGATAATCGTATCCGGATCATCCATCAGATAAATGCTGGCATTTGCATTTTCATCGGATTTCGACATTTTCTTAGATGGGTCTTGCAGACTCATTATCTTTGCGCCTGCCTTGCCGATATAAGGCTCCGGAATCGTAAAAACATCTCCGTATATAGCGTTGAAACGCTGTGCAATATCTCTCGTAATTTCAAGATGCTGTAACTGGTCTTTTCCAACCGGAACAACATCAGACTGATACAGAAGAATATCCGCTGCCATTAAAACCGGATAGGTAAACAGTCCGGCATTGATGTTATCTGCATGCTTGGCTGCTTTATCCTTATACTGTGTCATACGGTTTAATTCACCCATGTAGGTAAAGCAGTTTAATATCCAGGACAGTTCAGCATGTCCGGATACCTGGGACTGATAATAAATACAGTTTTTCTCCGGATCCAGTCCAGCCGCAATATATAAGGTAAGCAGATTTCTTGCCCGTTTTCTCAGTTCCGCAGGATCCTGTCTTACCGTAATCGAATGCAGGTCTACTACAGAATAAAAGCATTGATATTCATCACTTAAGGTTACCCAGTTTTTCAATGCTCCAAGATAATTTCCAAGTGTTAATGTTCCGGTTGCCTGCATACCACTAAATAATACTTTATTTCCATCTATCATTTTGTTATTCCTCCAAATCATAATCCCATATATTGGGGATTTCATCTGAATTTTAGTTTATCATTGCCTTTTCCATTCGTCAACCGCCAACACAAATCGAGTAGGAGGAATTTCTCTTAAATGAGAAATTCCGACCTCTCACACCACCGTGCGTACCGTTCGGTACACGGCGGTTCAATCAACTTAACAAGTAACACGCCTTTCAGTGTAGTAATCTAACATTGAGACTAATCCA
>JAQXTA010000036.1 GCA_029219245.1 Lachnospiraceae bacterium
GACATTGACTTGGAAAAGTTCTTTGACACAGTAAATCATGACAAGCTTATGACTATCATAGGTAGAACTATTAAAGATGGAGATGTTATCTCTATTGTCAGAAAATACCTAGTCAGTGGAATCATGATTGACAATGAGTATGAGGATTCTATCGTGGGAACACCCCAAGGTGGAAATCTCTCGCCATTATTGGCAAACATTATGCTCAATGAACTTGACAAAGAAATGGAAAAGCGAGGGCTTAACTTTGTACGATATGCGGATGACTGTATCATTATGGTCGGAAGCGAAATGTCAGCGAACAGAGTAATGAGAAACATCTCACGATTCATTGAAGAGAAACTAGGGCTTAAGGTCAACATGACAAAGAGCAAAGTGGATAAACCACAAGGACTCAAATACCTTGGGTTTGGATTCTATTTTGATTCAATGGCACACCAATACAAGGCAAAACCACACGCAAAATCAGTTGCGAAGTTTAAGAAAAGAATGAGAGAACTCACTCGCCGTAGCTGGAGCGTTAGCAACAGCTACAAGATTGAGAAACTTAATCAACTTATTAGAGGGTGGATAAACTACTTCAAGATAGGAAGTATGAAAACTCTCTGTAGAGAACTTGACGGAAACATCAGGTATAGATTACGCATGTGCATTTGGAAACACTGGAAAACTCCACAAAACAGGGCAAAGAACCTTATTAAGCTTGGAGTACCTAAATGGGCGGCATGGCGTACAGCTTATGCAAAAGGATATGCGAGAGTTTGTCGAGCCTCAGATGTAAGCCAGGCAATAAGCAATAAAAGACTAGCCTCATTTGGATTAGTCTCAATGTTAGATTACTACACTGAAAGGCGTGTTACTTGTTAAGTTGATTGAACCGCCGTGTACCGAACGGTACGCACGGTGGTGTGAGAGGTCGGAATTTCTCATTTAAGAGAAATTCCTCCTACTCGATGTTTAAATAATAGTATACCCTTCATCAGCCAATACTTCTAAAGCTCGATGAAGGTTTTCTTTTTTTACCAGAATGTAGTCCGTATTAAAAGTGGATATCGCAAAAATACCAATCTTATTTTCCGCAAGGATAGTGGATAATTTGGACAAAATACCAATCAAAGAAAAGTCCAGAACACCCTGTATTCGGAAACCTTTCCAACCATCATCACGCTCTATTGTATGTATAGGTGTATCCTCTGTCCGGCAGACCAGGGACAGTTCTTCATCCGTCTTTCCTATAAAGTAGAAATCCTTGTTTAAGTCAATTTCTTTTTCTGAGTTAACTTTGCATACTGTTATATCATAATCCAGTTTCTTTAATTCCATATTGCCTCCGTAATATCAGATTTAATCATTTCCATCTTTGCAAATAAGCAGTTTTCTAATTATACATTGCATCAGGGATAGGTGCAAGTTTTTTTACCCAAAGACCTTGTCGTCGTTAGAATTATAAACAAACAAATTATAAACAAACAAGCAGGAAATGTTGACGATATAAGGTAAATATGGCATTATAAGATATAGAAGAAATATCGTATTGCATTAGGAATGAGAATGGTATTTTACATCGATGAAAAGGAGAGGATACGATTATGAGATTGGTAACACGTTCTGATTTCGATGGTCTTGCTTGTGGAGCGTTATTAAAAGAAGTGGGGGTTATTGACCATTGGAAATTTGCACATCCGAAGGATATACAGGATGGACTGTTAGAGATTACAGAGGATGATTGTCTTGCGAATGTACCTTTTGTGGAAGGATGTGGCTTATGGTTTGATCACCATTCCAGTGAGTTTGAACGAAACGAATTAGAGGGTAAATATAAGGGAGAAAGCCGTATTGCCCCATCTTGTGCGCGTATCATTTATGAATATTATGGTGGAAGAGAGCGATTCCCACAGTTTGATGATATGATGGAGGCTGTAGATAAGGTCGATTCGGGTAATCTGACCATTGATGAGATTCAGAATCCTACCGGTTGGATTTTAGTCGGATTTTTGATGGATCCAAGAACCGGACTTGGCAGATGGCGTAATTTTACGATTCCTAATTATAAACTTATGGAAAATCTGATTGATGCATGTCGTACTATGACAACTGATGAGATTCTGGCAATGCCGGATGTAAAAGAACGTATAGAGGTTTATTTTGAACAGGCTGAAAAATTTAAAGAAATGGTACAGAACAATACAAGAATTGAAAAGGATGTAATTATTTCGGACTTAAGAAAAGTAGATCCTATATATTCAGGAAACCGTTTCATGATATATTCCATGTATCCGGAGCAGAACATTTCTGCATGGATTGTTAGTGGTAAAGGCGGACTGGGATGTTCGGTTGCGGTTGGCTATAGTGTACTTAATAAAACATCGGATGTAAATGTAGGAAGATTAATGCTGAAGTATGGTGGTGGCGGACACAAGGCGGTTGGCACCTGTCAGTTTAAGGATGAAGATATTGAAGAGAAGCTTCCTAAATTATTGGACGAATTGGTTAATTATAAGGAATACTATAAATAAAACAGGGTTGAAATGGTAAAGTAAAAGTATGTCAAGGATAGTTGTGTCTGTTCTTGACATCTTTTTCGTAGACTGAAAAATAAAGTAACAGACTAAAAAGTTAGGGAGAAAGATAAGAGAAAAAGTGATGAAGACAAAAAAATGGAATAAAGAATTGTATAAAAGAATTGCGGTCATAGCTTTGCCTATTATTTTACAAAATCTACTGGATGCAGCGGTACAGTCAGCCGATGTTTTAATGCTGAATTTTGTGGGACAGACGGCTATTTCGGCTGTCTCGCTGGCAAGTCAGTATGGAAGTATTATTTTTATGTGCTTATTCGGGATTGGGACAGGTGTGTCCATGCTGGGTGCACAATACTGGGGCAAGGGAGACACGAAGACGATTGAGAAAGTAGAAGGCTTGGGGCTGCGTTTTTCTTTGGGTATTGCTATCGTAGCTGCTGTAAGCTGTTTATTGATACCCGGGTATATGATGAAGCTTTATACGAATGATCCGGAATTGATTCGTCTGGGTATTGTTTATCTCCGGATTTTTGCACCGTCTATGATTCTGTGGAGTATCTGTGCCATATATACAGCTATTCTGCGGTGTATCGGAAAGGTTTCAACAAGCACGATGATAGAAGCCATAGCGTTGATTTCCAATGTACTCTTAAATGCGGTTTTTATCTTCGGATTATTTGGATTGCCTAAGCTTGGTGTGACAGGAGTAGCTTTGGCAACTACAATGTCCAGAATGATTCAGCTTGTTTGCTGCCTTGTAGTTTCAGCGCGTAACAAGAATGTGAAACTGCGCATAAGGCCGATATTTGAAAAACATCCGGCATTGTTTCGGGATTACGTTTCCATGGTACTTCCGGCAATCGGCAATGATGTGATATGGTCAGTTGGTTTCTCAATGTATTCGGTTATTCTGGGGCATCTTGGAAATGATGCAGTAGCAGCTAACTCTATTGTATCGGTTGTGCGTAATCTGGGATGTGTCCTATGTTTTGGTATTGGTAATGCAGCAGGAATTATTCTTGGACAGATGCTTGGAGAGAATAAAATAGAGGAAGCCAAAAAGGCAAGCCATACCCTTTTACGGCTGACAATTGGTGCAGGCATTTTGGGCGGTATTTTTGTCTTGGCGTTGACACCGTTTGTAATGAACTATGCGAAGCTTTCGGAAACGGCACTGGATTATCTTTTATTTATGCTACGGGTCAATGTATATTACATAACGGGAACGGCAGTTAATACGATATTGATTGCGGGTGTTTTCCGGGCAGGCGGTGACAGCAAGTTTGGCTTCCTGTGTGATACGATTGATATGTGGATCTATGCGGTACCGCTTGGTTTCCTTGCCGCGTTTGCACTTCATCTTCCTGTTAAAGTAGTGTATTTTTTACTTTGTACGGATGAATTTGTAAAGTGGCCATGGGTATTTAAGCACTATTACAGCTATAAATGGGCAAAGAATATTACAAGGGAAAACATAGATGGTTAATGGTATAAAAATAATGCACGAAATGACTCAGTGCAGTAAGAAAAGCAATGTGGATGAAGCGGAGAAGTTGGGAAAACGGGAAGTGGCAGCGATACTTTTCTGTTCCGTTGTTTATACGGGACTTGGTTACCTGATGAAATGGTTTGACAGAAATTATACAGCAACCTTGTGTTTTTTCTTTTATATGCTGTTTTGCTATAGTTGCATCTGGCTGATTTATATGATCAAACGTATGATGGATACCGCGTTTTTGAATCAGGAACTGGAACAGTTTAAAAATCGGAAGAACTTAAATAAAGAATAAAGAAGGAGAAAGGTCAATATGAAAGAGCAAAAATATGCGATAGAAATTCAGAATATGACGAAACGATATGGAAGGCACCGGGGAGTCAGTGATTTATCGTTAAATGTGGAGCAGGGAGATATCTTTGGATTCCTTGGGCCAAACGGAGCCGGTAAATCGACTACTATCCGAAGTCTGCTAGGACTCATCAAATTTCAGGAGGGAAGTGCAAGGATTCTTGGAATGGATGTAAAAAGCAGACAGAAGGATATTTTAAGGGAAATTGGTTATATGCCTTCTGAGGCAATGTTTTATCCTTCCATGAAAGTAAAGGATGTAATTCGTCTGGCAGCGGATATGAGGGGAATGGATTGCAGTAAGGAAGCGGAAATGCTGTGTGAACATCTTGCGGTTGACCAAAATAAGAAGATTGAGGAGCTTTCACTTGGAAACCGGAAAAAGGTAAGTATTGTCTGTGCAATGCAGCATAAACCAAGACTTTTTATTTTTGATGAACCAACAAGTGGATTGGATCCATTGATGCAGGCAGAATTTTTCAGATTGATTCTGGAATATAACAAGCAGGGAGCGACTTGCTTTCTTTCCTCCCATGTGCTTTCGGAAATTAAGAAATATTGTAAGCATGCAGCAATTATCAAAGAAGGTAAACTCCTTTGCGTGGATACGGTAGAAAATCTGACAAGGACAAATGCCAAAAGAATTCGTATGATAAAGGACGGCGTAGAAGAGGATTTTGTATATAAGGGAAATCTCAATGAACTTTTTGCAGGATTTGCAGGACATGATATTGAAGACATTGTAATAGAGGAACCGGAACTGGATGAAATTTTTATGCATTATTATGAGGAGGATTAGTTATGGTTTTGTATTGTCATGAAATGAAGCTGAATTTCAAAAATCTTTTAATATGGGCACTCTGTGTTGGAGGAATATGCTTCGGATGTATTCTTCTATACAGTAGCCTGGAAGAGTCCATGCAGGGGATTGCCGATACTTTTTCCGATATGGGAGCAATGTCGGCGGCGCTTGGAATGGATAAGATGAGCCTTGCTACCTTAACCGGCTATTACGCAACAGAAATTGCCATGATGCATGGACTTGGCGGAGCCATGTTTGCGGCAATTCTCGGCAGCAGCCTTTTGTCCAAAGAAGAAGCAGGTCATACTTCGGAATTTTTGAATGTATTGCCGATTGGAAGAGGCAGCATTGTGCTATGGAAATATCTGGCACTTATCAGCAACATAATTGTTTTTAATCTGATTTGTGTGGGGATGTATTTGGTCGGTTTTGCATGTATGGGAGAAACGATAGAAGGAAAGGAAATGGCTTTGTATCATCTGGCAGTTACTATGATGCAGATAGAAATCGGAACCATCTGCTTTATGATTTCGTCTTTTGTAAAAAGGAATCTGATTGGAGCAGGGCTTGGAATTGCTATCGCTTTATTTGCCATGGATATGATGTGCCGTATCATTCCGGCGATTGAAGATATGAAGTACATAACGCCGTTTTATTATTCCAATGCATCGGATATTTTTACAAATGGAGAAATTGATGGTATGATGTTAATGATTGGGATAGTCATTACGTTAGCTTCTGCAATTGTGGCTTGGGTCTGGTACAGGAGGAAGGATTTAGCATCCTAAAAGAAAAATACCCGGAGAAGGACAGATGAAATCGAAGAAAGAACATCTTGCTTTATATCATACAAAATGCATACTTGCGGTCTTGGTTATCTGCTTTTCTACGACGATGATTTCTTTGTTGTTAAAAAGAATCGGTGTGGAAAAAGAGAATCTGCTGATGGTTTCGCTTGTCGGGGTATTGGTTTCAACTGTTATTTCCAAAGGATTTACGTATGGTATTCTGACTTCGGTACTCAGCATTTTTACATTCAATTATTTTTTTACGGAGCCGCTTCATACATTTGCCATCAGTGACAGGCAGGATATTTTACTACTGCTTTTCTTCTCTATTGCAGCGGTTATTTCCGGTCTGTTGTCGTCAAATTTCCAGAAGCAGACCATTATTGCGCGGGAAAATGGTGCAAACGCGCAACTTCTTTATGAAGTTACCAAAAGCTATCTGAATTTATCAGGAGTGGATGAAATTGTACAGCATACACTGAATTATATGACTCAGGTTACCGGTGCTCCCTGTATGATACAGCTTCTGCCGACGAAATATGAAAAAGAGGGAAAGAATTTTAAAATACCGGAAGATGTAGAACCGGAAGTTTTTGAAGAGGGAAAGGAATATTCCATTCGGGGCTTGACATCAAAACATGGTGTAGTAAGATTTCCAATAGATGCTGCTTGTACCGGTAAAGCAGAGAGGATGGTACAGTCGATTATTTACCATATGGCGCTGGTATTAGACAGAGAGTATATGTATCTTGAACAGGAGCATATTAAGCTGGAAATGGAAAGTGAACAGTTAAAAAGTACGCTGCTTCGCAGCATTTCCCATGATTTAAGGACACCTTTGACAGAAATCTCCGGTGCCGGTAATCTGATTGCGGAGAATCTGGATTCCATGTCCAGAAAAGAAATTGGAAAGTTCATCCATGATATCAATACGGAAGCGGAATGGCTGACACTGACGGTTCAGAATATTCTGAATATGACGAGGATTTCTGATGGAAAGCTAAATATTGAAAAAGAATATGAGTCGATGGATGATTTGATGACACAGGCAGTCAGTCAGCTTTCTTCTTCTTATGCATCGGAACGATTATGTGTATCGCTGCCGGATAAAATTGTGCTAGTATGTGTAGATGGTACGTTGATGGTGCAGGTGCTTCATAATCTGATTGATAATGCTTATAAACATTCCGGAGAACAAAGCAAAATTACATTTTCAGGTTCTTATGTGGATGGAAAGGCCTGTTTTTGCGTATCGGATAATGGCTGTGGCATAGAACCTGCAATCCTGCCACATGTGTTTGAAGGGTTTGTTACGATGTCGACCGGTGCTCACGATAAAAAGCGGGGTGTGGGGCTTGGATTGTCCATCTGTCAGGCAATTGTTACGGCGCATGGCGGAACGATACAGGCAGAGAACAACCCGGAAGGCGGAGCGAAGTTTACGGTTTTTTTGCCGGGAGATATCGCATAATGAGGAGCAAACAGTTATGATTGATGTTAAGAAAATTCTGATTATAGAAGACGATGTGAAAATCGCATCCTTTATGGAATTGTCACTAAAAACACAGGATTATGATGTAGAAATAGAGAAAACAGGAAAAGCAGGAATTCTGGCATTTTGCAACAGTATGCCGGATATCATTCTGTTGGATTTGGGCTTGCCGGATATGGAAGGAATTGACATTATACAGGAAATTCGTAAAGTTTCTGAGGTGCCAATTATTGTCGTTTCGGCAAGAGAATTTGAAAAGGATAAGATCGCGGCACTGGATGCAGGCGCCAATGATTATGTGACCAAGCCCTTTTCCATGGGAGAATTATCAGCAAGGATTCGTGTAGCAGAAAGATATCTTCTGAAAGCTTCTCCGGCAGCGGAAGAGAAGGTATTGAAATTTGATGACCTGATAATTGATACAGAGCGCAGGATTATTACTTTAAAACAACAGGAAATTCATCTGACACCGCTTGAGTACAAGTTATTGCTTTATCTTGCCAAAAACAGTGGGAAAGTAGTGACACATAATCAGATTTTAAAAGAAGTATGGGGATATATGGATGAGGATGCCGCCAAAAATATCCGCGTATGCATGGCAGGACTTCGGCGGAAAATCGAACCGGATTCGACACATCCCCATTATATCATGACAGAAATCGGAGTTGGCTACCGTTTTGCGCAACAGACCCGTTAGTTTTCTGCCTTGGCAGATAAGCGGAACGCATCCGTTGATTTCCCGATAATCAGAATATGATCCCCTTCTTGAAAGCGGTAATCTCCATTAGAAAGGGGGGTCAGTTTTTCTCCATGCTTGATGGCAATAATATTGATGTTATATTTGTTACGAATATTCAGTTCAATAATATTTTTCCCTTTCCATTCCTTCAGAATCGGGATTTCGAAGATGGAATATTCACTGGTAAGTTCAATGTAATCGAAAATATTATCGGCCGTATAGCGCACTGCCAGTTTTTCTGCAATTTCCCGTTCCGGGAAGAAAACTTCATCCGCACCGACTTTACGCAAAAACTCTGCTTGACGGACTTTTTGTGCTTTGGATACAACATGTTTAGCACCCAGTTCCTTGAGGGAAGAAGTAATTTCTAAGGATGCGTAAGAATTTTGTCCGACGGTTACAAAGCAGTAGTCAAAATTGTTTACGCCCAGTGAGCGCAGAACTCCTTCATTTTCACAATCACCTACAAAGCAATTTTTGAAGGTAGCAGACAGTTCCTGAATCCGTTCTTCGCTTTTATCCACAATCATCACATCATTTCCGAGTTCCTGCATCTTGTTGGCAAGATGTTCTCCTACCGTACCTATTCCAATAATTAAAACAGATTTCATTTTTTCCTCCAATTTTATCCTATCAATATTTTTTCAACCGGTCTTCGTAATGGCATTTCTCTTTCTTTGGAAGATTCGCGGAACACCATTAAAAGAGAGAAACCACCGATTCGTCCGCCGTACATCAAAACAATCAATATCAGTTTTGAAAAGGCACAAAGCGAAGAAGTAATTCCTTGTGATAATCCGACGGTACCAGCAGCTGATACAATTTCAAATATAACACTTGAGAGAGTAAAGGACTCAACAGCGCATATAGCCATACCTGCGAAAAGAATACCTGACAGATAGGTTATAATGATAACGGCAGCATGCTTAATCATGGAATTATCAAGTCGCTTTTTAAAAATGGTAACGTCATTCTTTCCTTTGGAAAGATTAATCAAAGCAAGTATAACAACGGCAGCGGTTGTGGTTTTAATACCGCCTGCCGTAGAACCGGGACTGCCGCCGATAAACATTAACACGAGGCTTAAAAGGATACTGGAATTGGATAAAGTGTCCATTCGCATGGTATTGAAACCGGCAGTTCTTGTTGTTACCGACATAAAGGTAGACGATAATATTTTTTTCCATATAGGGTATCCTTCCAGATTACCATGATACTCAAAAAGGAAGAATCCGATACTCCCCGCTATAATCAGAAAAATAGTCATAAGCAGTACAATTTTTGCATGAAGAGAATATCTGGAAAAATGGTATGTATTTTTGTGGATTTCTCCCCATACCAGAAAACCGATACCACCAATCACGATTAAGAACATAATCGTGATATTTAAAAGCCAGTCGCCTTCAAAAGCGGTAAAGGACTGTGAATTCCCAAGCAAATCAAATCCGGCATTGCAAAAAGCGGATATGGAATGGAAAATGGAAAAATAGATACCCTTCCAAAAGCCATAGCGCGGAATAAAACGAATGGCGAGCAGAAGAGCGCCTGTCAGTTCAAAAATAACCGTACCAAGGATAATTCGTTTGACTAACCGTACCATACCGCTTAGACGCATGTTGCCGGCAGACTGCATCAGAATCTGACGTTCGGTCAGACTAATTTTTCTTTTTAAAAAGATGGAAAACATGGAGATAACTGTCATAAATCCAAGTCCGCCAATCTGTATCATGCATAAAATAACAATCTGACCGAAAAAGGACCAGTAAAAACCGGTGTCATAGACAGCAAGACCGGTTACACAGGTTGCACTTACAGATGTAAATAAAGTATCAATAAAAGGTGTCCAGGTTCCCTGTACAGAAGAAACCGGAAGCATAAGAAGTAAGCTGCCTAACAATATAACGAAAACAAAGCTGAGTGCAATGATTCTGGTGTAGCTTAGTTTGTACAGCCATTTATTCATTTGTATTACCTCTATCATCATTATTACTGTTTTTTTCTATATTTTGTTTTGCAAAAAAGTCGTCAATTTTTTTCATAGGATAAAAGCCTAACAGCATGACGGCAAGCGTTGCAATAAAAATCAGCCAATCCATATGATTACCTCACTCAATGCAAAATGTTGTTTTCATATCCTTCATTATTCATGATTTTATATTAAGTTTGTATATGAATTGACTGATACGTGTTAAAAATGTGTAAGGATTTTTCTTCATTTGATAATAAAATAGTTTTTTGGAGAAAAAACAGAAGGCTGGAGTATTGCTTTTGTGGGAGAAACTGAATGGAGAAAATCCCTAGACAAACTATGGTAAAAAAGGTATACTGAGAACAGGTTAGAAACAGAATCTATGGGAATAGTGAGGGATTATTGTATGGAGTATAATAGTGTTTCTTTTGAAAAAAGAATTAAAGAAAATATCAAGAATTATGCTTTGGATAATCTGTATCATATTAATTCACTGACAGAATATTTGAAAGCGGTTGCAGCGGTAATTGAAGCAGACATTCTGCTGACCGACAGGCATGGGGAAAAGGTTGTTTCCATTGGTAATTTTGTAGGCTTTACACCGGATGTTGTTAAGGAACCTGGAAGAAAAATCCGTATCTATAACCGGACGGTTGCACATCTTTATGTGAAGTTTGAAAAGATTCCGTTAAAGGAAAAGCGCACGGCAATAGAAAAGCTGTTAAATGAAACGATAGTTATGCTCTCGTCATTCGGAGAAGAAGGCTATTTACATAGAGAATCTGCTATTTATATGGATGAACTGGAAGAAAAACTGGAAGAACGGCACGCGAAGCAGATACATGGCGAAAAGGAAGATGCTTTGACCGGTGTGTACCATAAACTCTATTTTGAGGAACGTATGAAGGTAATTGACCGTTCGGAAGTAGTGCCGGTTGCAGTTATCAATATCAATATCAATGACTGGAAATATGTCAATGACAATTTCGGAGAGGAAGAAAGTGACCGTCTGATAAAGACTGTTGCCGGAATTGTGAAGAAAGAAGCCAAACCGGATTATGTTATCGGACGTGTGGATGGAGACGTTTTTATTGTATTGATTCCTATGGCAGAAAATAACGAAGCAGAAGATTATTGCAACAGAGTTCAGACAGCGTGCATTGCTTATGAGGATGATATTTTAGCTCCTTCCGTTGCTTGCGGTATTGTCTATAAGACAAATGTGGAAGAGCAGATTGAAGATAAGCTTCCGGATGCAGAATATGAAATGTTCAATAATAAACTGGATATCAAAAATGCACCGGGGTATCGGGAACGTCTTGAAAAAAGAAAATAAGGATTTTTGTGATTACTCATATCACTTGCAGAAAATGTAGTTGGTATGAGTATTTTCATGCAGTCAGATGACAAATTTGGAAAGAGAGAATGGGTAAAAGTATGGAGTCTATGGCGCAGATTTGCTGTGAAAACTGTCATGCAGTCATTGCAGCAGATAGTCCCAAGTGCCCTTACTGTGGGGCAATAAATGCTCTGGGAAGTGAAAAACAGTATATGGAACATCTTACGGATATCCGGCAGGATGTAGAAAAGCTGCAACAGATACCGGTTCGAGCATATCGGAAGGAAATCCGCAAGAATGTTAAAATGATTTGTATTACCCTTTTGATTCTGATAATCATAGCGGGTATTATTGGTGGGTTTTATTTTTGCTTTCAAAAGTTCTTTTCCTATGGAGCCACAGGAGGCAACAGCAAACAGCAATTGCTTTGGGAAAAGGAAAACTACCCCAAACTGGATGAACTGTATGAAGCCGGAGATTATGATGGTATTTTAGCATTTCTGGATGAAGCGGGAGATGAGGAAGGCTATTCGGTTTACAATTGGGAGCACTATGATTTTATTGAGGTTTATCGTTTTTATGAGAATTGTATGTATACAGCGGATGTTATAAGAAAGGAAACCTATAAAGAAGAGGATATTAAGTGGTGTATTGTAGATGCTCTTTTTGTGCTGCGGGAGGTTTCGTATGCTTCCTATACCACACAGGAAGAGAAAATGATTGATGGCTACCGTAACGAAGTGTGTGAAATGTTAGAGCAGCAGTTCGGTATGACACAGGAGGAAATAGACAACTTGTATCAGAATAGCCTTGTTGAAGAGGAATACGGCATTGTTTTTGATTATCGGAAGGCACAAAAAAATGCCAAGCTGATTGCAGAAGAGTATATGAAACAGCACTGAAATATTAAATGATAATAGAAAGAAGAAAGAGAGAAAACGAAAATGAAATGTCCTTCGTGTGGAGCAAATTTACAGATAGAGGATGAAAGATGTCCTTTTTGTGGAAAAGAGAATCCTTTTGCGGCAAAGCACCGCAGCGATATGTATTATTATGATCAGGAGTTTCATAAGACCAGACAGGCGGTGGAGCAAAAGACCAACCTTTTTACAATGACTGCTGTTAAAATATCTGTCATTGCCGTATTGGCTGTTTTAAATCTGGGAATGTTTTATCTGGTAAAAGAAGGCCCCTATGAAATATGGAAATGGCAGGTTCATAGAGATATTCAAACTCATTTGGCAGAATATGACAGTAGGATGGAAAAATATGAAAAAGAAGGTAATTGGGAGGCGATAAATGCTTTTTATAATGAAAAGGAGCTTCATATGGATGAGAATTTCAGGGAATATTCGATTCTGTATTACGCTTCCGGTGATTATGGCTATGTGCTGAGTATTCTGATGAACTATTCGGAAGAAAATGAATATACGAATGCGGAATACTCCGGTTCCAGAATTGCCCAGATATTAGATGATTTCTATGCTTGTGCCGATCGAACCAATTATGAGAGCGAATATTATGATGCCTGTTATACCGGAGAGCATAGAGAAGCCCTGATGCACCTTAAAACAGATATGGAGGCTATTTTAATGGCATATGCCAATCTGACGGAAGAGGAAGTAAAAGCATTGCCGGATTATTCAGAAACGAAGAAAAAGAGTCTTATTATGGAAGGATTGCAGAGATAAATGAAAGAAGGATTCAAGAAAAATCTGATTTTGAATATAATAATTATAATGCTGTGCATAATCCTGTTTTTTATGACATTGACATTTATGGCAGAAGTGGCAGATTATCAACGGGTTTATAAAATGGGGGAAGAGAGTCTGATTAACTGTGTGCGCTATCAGGATTATGACAGTCTGGTGGAATACATGTATCGGAATGAGGCAAGAGGAGAAGCTGTTTCCGGTGATATGGAAGAACTTTATGCAGTGGCACATTATTATGAGAATGCGGTGCTATATCAGGCATATAAAAAGGCCGGAAACCAGAATGAAGCGCAGAGAAAATATGAGAAAATGGAAGAATATAAAGAATGGATGGGTGAGTATTCTTTTGCAGAGGAAGACATTACACTGTTGCTTGGAATAACGGAGTAAAGGAACTGCATGAATTAGGAAATTTCAGTAATTATAAAAAAAGTATTAAATTCATTATTTGTGCTTTTGATAAGAAAACAAGAGATAAAAAGAGAAAATGAGAGAAAATAAGAGATAAAATATCAAAAGACGGGGAAAAACAAGTTTGCAAAGTACGGTTGATGAACTTAATATATGTTTAGTGATTAGCACTCGGCTTGGTTGAGTGCTAACAATGAGAGGGAAAGAAAAAACAATTTATATAAGGAGGCAATTTTCATGAAGTTAGTACCACTTGGCGACAGAGTCGTATTGAAACAGTTAGTAGCAGAGGAAACAACCAAATCGGGTATTGTTCTTCCGGGACAGAATAAGGAGAAACCACAGCAGGCAGAGGTCATTGCAGTAGGTCCTGGCGGTGTTGTAGATGGCAAGGAAGTGAAAATGGAAGTTAAGGTTGGAGATCAGGTTATCTATTCCAAGTATTCCGGAACCGAAGTTAAAATTGAGGAAGAGGAATACATCATTGTAAAACAGAATGATATTCTGGCAGTGATTGAGTAGTAAAAGATTTTTCCAAAGTAAATATATTATTATGAAATATTCAGGAGGCAATCAATATGGCAAAAGAAATTAAATATGGTGCAGAAGCAAGAGCTGCTTTGGAAGCAGGCGTTAATCAGTTGGCAGATACGGTAAGAGTAACACTTGGACCGAAAGGAAGAAATGTAGTACTGGATAAGTCCTACGGCGCGCCCCTTATCACAAACGATGGTGTTACCATTGCAAAAGAAATTGAGCTGGACGATGCATTTGAAAATATGGGTGCACAGCTTGTAAAAGAAGTTGCAACCAAAACAAATGATGTAGCAGGTGATGGTACAACAACCGCTACCGTACTGGCACAGGCTATGGTAAATGCCGGTATGAAGAATCTGGCAGCAGGTGCTAACCCGATTATTTTAAGAAAAGGTATGAAGAAAGCTACAGATGTAGCAGTAGAAGCAATCGCTAAGATGAGTTCCAAAGTAAAGGGCAAAGAACATATTGCAAGAGTAGCCGCTATTTCCGCAGGGGATGAAGAGGTAGGCCAGTTAGTAGCCGATGCTATGGAAAAGGTTTCCAACGACGGTGTTATTACAATCGAGGAAAGCAAAACAATGCTTACCGAACTTGATTTGGTAGAAGGTATGCAGTTCGACAGAGGTTATATCTCTGCATATATGGCAACCGATATGGATAAGATGGAAGCTGTTCTGGATAATCCCTATATCCTGATTACAGATAAGAAAATTTCCAATATCCAGGAAATCCTTCCAATCTTAGAGCAGATTGTACAGTCCGGCGCAAAACTGCTGATTATTGCAGAAGATGTAGAAGGTGAAGCACTTACTACTTTAATCGTAAATAAACTGCGTGGTACCTTCAATGTAGTCGCTGTAAAGGCACCTGGCTATGGTGACAGAAGAAAAGCGATGTTAGAGGATATTGCCATTTTAACAGGCGGTCAGGTAATCAGTTCTGAACTTGGTCTGGAGTTGAAAGATGCTACCATGGATCAGCTTGGTCGTGCTAAATCGGTTAAAGTACAGAAAGAGAATACGGTTATCGTAGATGGTGAAGGCGATAAAGAGGCTATTCAGGCAAGAATTTCTCAGATTAAAAAGCAGATTGAAGAAACTACTTCCGATTTCGATAGAGAAAAATTACAGGAGCGTCTTGCAAAACTGGCAGGCGGTGTTGCTGTTATCCGCGTAGGTGCTGCAACAGAAACCGAAATGAAAGAAGCAAAACTTCGTCTGGAGGATGCTTTGGCAGCAACCAGAGCAGCCGTAGAGGAAGGTATCATCTCCGGTGGTGGCTCCGCATATATTCATGCATCCAAGGAAGTTGCTAAATTGGCAGATACATTGGAAGGCGATGAAAAGACAGGTGCACAGATTGTATTGAAAGCATTGGAAGCTCCGTTGTTCCACATTGCGGCAAATGCAGGTCTGGAAGGCTCTGTAATTATCAATAAAGTAAGAGAGTCCGAAGTAGGTGTCGGCTTTGATGCTCTGAAAGAGGAATATGTGAATATGGTAGATGCAGGTATTCTGGATCCTGCAAAGGTTACAAGAAGTGCATTACAGAATGCAAACAGTGTAGCATCTACTCTGTTAACAACAGAATCCGTAGTAGCAAACATCAAAGAAGCAGAACCTGCTATGCCGGCAGGTGGAGCCGGAATGGGCGGAATGATGTAGTAAATTTTTTGCAATGTATTGATTTGGGGAGGCGCAGCGTATGCTGTGCCTCTTTTTTGTGGTTTGGTAATTTGGTGTATTTTATGCATAGCTGGAAAGAATATTTTGACTTGCATAGGATTTGCTATTATAATGAATGTTAATGGTATCATAATCAAAGCAAAGCGACTGGTGATAGTTATGGCAACAGAAGAAAAAAAAGAAGAAGTTGTTTTTGACGATGGAAGAATTGAAGCAATTGAGGAATTTCAAAGTCCTGAAGCCTTGTATCAGGAATTGATAGCGCGTGTGCGGAAGTATCATCCCTCTGATGATATTTCTTTGATTGAGAAAGCGTATCGGACAGCTTATGAGGCGCATAAGGATCAGGTGCGTAAGTCCGGGGAACCATATATTATTCATCCTTTATGTGTTGCAATTATTCTGGCAGATTTGGAACTGGACAAGGAAACAATTGTTGCAGGTCTTTTACATGATGTGGTGGAAGACACCATAATGACCGATGAAGAAATTGAGCAGAAATTTGGCGCGGATGTGGCACTTTTGGTAGATGGTGTTACGAAGTTGGACAAATTGAATTTTCATGGGGAAAAAAGCAATGATAAGGATGCAGAGAAATTAGAGCGTCAGGCAGAAAATCTCCGAAAAATGTTTCTTGCCATGGCAAAGGATATTCGTGTTATTCTGATTAAGCTTGCAGACAGACTGCATAATATGAGAACGCTGCAGCATATGAAACCGGAGAAACAGCAGGATATTGCAAGGGAAACTCTGGATATCTATTCACCGATTGCGCAAAGACTCGGTATTTCCAAGATTAAAGTAGAATTGGATGATTTATCTTTGAAATATCTGGAGCCGGAAGCTTATTATGATTTAGTCGATAAAATTGCAGTTCGTAAAAGTGTTCGCGAGAAATATATTCAGGCAATTGTAGATGAGGTCAGGGAACATATTGAACATGCTGGTATAAAAGCACAGATTGATGGTCGAATTAAGCATTTCTTCAGTATTTATAAGAAAATGAAGAATCAGAACAAGACGATCGACCAGATTTATGATTTGTTTGCAGTGCGTATTATTGTGGATTCGGTAAAGGACTGTTATGCGGCACTTGGTGTTATCCATGAGATGTACAAACCAATACCGGGACGTTTCAAGGATTACATTGCCATGCCGAAAGCAAATATGTACCAGTCCCTTCACACAACGCTGATTGGTTCCAGCGGACAGCCGTTTGAAATTCAGATTCGTACCTATGAGATGCATAAGGCGGCTGAATACGGTATTGCTGCTCACTGGAAATACAAAGAGGCTTCCGATGGCAAGAAGGTAGAAACACAGGAAGAAGAAAAATTAGTCTGGTTGCGTCAGATTCTGGAATGGCAGCAGACTGCAGAGAATAACAGAGAGTTTATGAAGCTGTTAAAAAGCGACTTGAATCTGTTCTCTGATAACGTATACTGCTTTACGCCTACCGGTGATGTCAAGAATTTACCGGCAGGTTCCACACCGATTGACTTTGCTTACAGCATACACAGTGCAGTCGGCAATAAAATGATTGGTGCCAGAGTAAACGGTAAGCTAGTTACCATAGATTATGAAATCAAGAACGGTGACCGGGTGGAAATTATGACATCTCAGAACTCCAAAGGTCCTAGCCGTGACTGGTTGAATATTGTCAAAAGTACACAGGCGAAAAATAAAATCAATCAGTGGTTTAAGAATGAGTTAAAAGAAGACAATATTGTAAAAGGAAAGGAACTTATTTTAAATTACTGTAAAGCAAAATCAATTAGTACGGTGGATGTTCTGATTCCACAGTATGAAGATGCAATTATGAAAAAATACGGTTTTCAGGATTGGGATTCTGTTCTGGCAGCTATCGGTCATGGCGGGCTGAAAGAAGGACAGATTGTTAACCGTATGCAGGAACTATATGATAATGACCATCGCAAAGAAATGACCGATGCTGAGGTTATGGCAGAAGTAGAAGAAAATGCCCAGCTTAACCGGATGCGTTCCAAGAAAAGTACCAGCGGTATTGTGGTAAAGGGCATTCATGATGTAGCGGTGCGATTTTCCAAATGCTGTAGTCCGGTGCCGGGAGATGAGATTGTCGGCTTCGTAACAAGAGGGCGCGGTGTTTCCATTCACCGTACCGACTGTATCAACGTGATGAATCTGCCGGAAATTGACCGTTCCCGTCTGATTGATGCGGAGTGGCAGCAAGACGAAACGGAAGCCGCCAATGAAAAATATTATGCGGAAATCAGTATTTATGCAAATAACCGAAATGGTCTCCTGGCAGATATTTCCAGAGCGTTGACGGAAAAAGATATTGATATTCTGGCATTAAATACCAGAACCAGCAAGCAGGGAATGGCAACCATGTCCGTCAGCTTTGAAATCAGAAGCAGGGAAGAATTAAACCGCATCATTGATAAAATTCGAACCATTGAAAGTGTTATTGATATTGAAAGAACGACCGGTTAACAGCGGACAACAGATGCCCGGTCAGAATAAAATATGGTAAGCGAGGAATAAAAGCATGGCAAATATAAAAATCGGAAGATTGGTACTGGGTATCTGTCAGACAAATTGTTATTTCCTATATAGGGAAGGCAGTCAGGAAGTAATTTTTATCGATCCGGCCGATAAGGGCGATTATATTTACGAAACATTAAAAGAAAAAGGGTTTCATGTAGCAGGTATCCTGCTGACACATGGACATTTTGACCATATCTGGGGAACCAACAAACTTCGTGAATTGTCCGGTGCACCGATATATGCCTATGAAG
>JAQXTA010000037.1 GCA_029219245.1 Lachnospiraceae bacterium
CAGAATGAATATGAAAGAAGATATGCCGACCTTACCGAAAGGTACAATACCATCAAATCAAAGTATGACAAGATTTCAGAACAGATTGAAAGCAAAAAGGCTCAGAGAGAATTATTCAAGGGATTCATCCGGGCATTGGAAAAGCAGGGTGCTTTGGTAGAAGAATTCGATGAGGGACTTTGGAGCAGCCTTGTGCAGGAAGTGGTGGTAAATGCCAAGGACGATATACGATTCATATTTAAGAACGGATTTGAAATAAAAACGAGATAAATTAAATCTTGATTTGACACATATTATAATAGAAGAAAAAATTCAGAAATTTGATTATAAAAGGTCAGATTCGTCAGTAACCATCGGGCTTGACGGGTTTGATTTTTTATATTGCAGAAATATGACAAAAAATGGATATGCTAATCTGCCGATATAAGGTATAATAGATTATATAATGAGTGAGGAATAGATTTCAATAATTCGCAAAATTTACAAACTCTGTGGTGAAGGAGGTTTTAAACATGAAAACTAAAAAAATTCTGTTATATGTTATTGGTAGCATTTCAATATTTGCTGTTGCTTGTTTTGTTATTCCTAAAATAACAAAATCAGTTACAAATAAAGCATATAAGGGAAGTGTAAAAAAGAAAAACGAAAATGAGGATGATGACTGGGGTCCAGAACTTGTCAAAAAAAATGAGGACGAATAGGAGAACATAAGATGGAAATAAATACAGACGAAATAGCTCAAAAATGCATAGATGCTATAAATGAAAAACTAAGGAATCTCAAAAAGCTGAATATCATTGTTGTTGGAAAATCTGGAGTTGGAAAAAGCACCTTAATCAATAGCTTGTTTCGAGGCAACTTTGCAGAAACGGGATTGGGAAGGCCAGTAACAGATGAGATTAGAAAAATCGAGAAAAAAGATTATCCGATGGCGATTTATGATACACCGGGGTTTGAATTATCAAAGGGGCAACAAACTAAGGTAAAAGATGAAATTCTCGAATTAATAAATAAGGGATTTGCATCAAAAGATATAAACGATGCTATCCACTGCATTTGGTATTGTATTAATGTAGGCGGAAATCGTACATTTGACGAAACAGAGATTGCGTGGCTTAGAGAATTAACTGAAAGTAATAAAGTAACACAGGTTCCAATCATTGTTGTACTTACACAATCATGTCCTAAGTCAAAGGCACAAGAAATGAAAACTTTGGTTGAAAAAGAAAATTTGGATATAGTTAAGGTTGTACCAGTCTTGGCACAAGACATGGACTTTGATGATGAATATATTGCAAAAGCATACGGATTGGATAGATTAATTGATATAATGAGTGAATCATTGCCTGATGAGCTTCAAGATACTTTACAAAATGTACAGAAAGCCTCATTGGAATCTAAAAAAAAATACTCTCAAGCTGCCGTAGCAACGGCGGTAGCAGCAGCCTTTGGAGAGGGATTTGCACCAATTCCGTTTTCTGATGCTGCCGTACTTATTCCTACTCAAGTAGCTATGATTGCCACAATTACTACAATCTTTGGTATGGACATTAGCAAAAGCGTTATCACGGGATTTGTCTCATCAACAATCGGTACTGCCGGAGCTACAGTGTTGGGTAAAACAATAGTCTCTAATATCATTAAGTTAATCCCAGGAGTTGGAACTGCTGCAGGTGGATTAATTTCTGGATCAACAGCCAGTCTTTTGACAACTGCTTTAGGAGAGGCATATATCAAGTTGATGGAAATGATTTACAAGGGTGATTTGAAAAGCGAAGATTTGTACTCGAAGAATGGTCAAGAAACCATGAAAAAGATCTTTAAGGAAGAATTAAAGAAGGAACGAAAAAGCAAATAGCAAATTTACAGAAGGGGGTTCATTTGAACCCCCTTTTGAACACCCCAAGGATAATTACGGTTAAATTGTATCAAGTTCAGTGTTTCAACGAACCCCTGTCCATGCGGGTACTATCCGAACAGACAGAAATGCAACTGTACTCCTTATGAGGTACAACGCTATCTGGGAAGGGTTTCCGGTCCTATTCTGGATCGTATTGATATCTACGTGGAGATGCCGCCGGCTGATTTGGAAAAAATAACGAAGAAGACGGTTTTCGTTAATGAGAGCAGCGCAGATATACGAGCCAGAGTTATGAAAGCCAGAGCAATTCAAAAAGAACGGTTTACGGGAACCGGAATTGAATTTAATGCAGAAATGGGAAGCTGTCAGATTGAAAGATATTGTTCGTTGAACGAATCACAAAGAAAAATGCTTTTACAGGCACTGGAAAAGAAAAACATCAGCCTGCGCAGCTACTATAAAATTATGAAAGTAGCCAGAACCATAGCGGATTTGGACGGAAAAGAGCAGATAGAGGATATGCATCTGCTGGAATCTTTGTTTTATCGGCAGGCAGATGAAAAATATTGGAAAGGAAGGGGATAGCGGAGATGGAAGAAAAAGAGATTCCCTATGCACAGTGGTTATATCGCATAAAAGGACTAGGCAGCAAAACGATATTCCATTTACTGGATGGAGATGTAAAACCGTCCAGGCTGTATCAGATGTCCAAAGAAGAATGGATGGAGCGGCTGCCGGCAGGAAAAAGCAGACTGGCACAGGCAATGGAACAGGCACGCACCCAATATGAACCGGAACAGGAATACAGGAAGTTATTGTCACAGGGTATCCGGTTTACCTGCGCAGGACATGAGTCCTATCCTTACCTGTTGGCGCAGATACCGGACAGACCTTTTGGCATATATTATATGGGCAGACTGCCGGATGAGCATCGTCCTTCTCTTGCCATAATCGGGGCAAGAAATTGCTCACCCTACGGAATTTATATGGCAGAAAAATTCGGAAGAGAACTGGCAGAGGCAGGTGTGCAGATTATCAGTGGTATGGCAAGAGGTATTGATGGTATCAGCCAGCAGACCGTATTGGAGAACAATGGATATTCTCTTGCGGTGCTCGGGTGTGGTGCAGATGTCTGTTATCCGGCGGAAAACCGGAAATTGTATCAGAGGTTGCAGAAACAGGGAGGAATCTGTTCGGAATATATTCCGGGTACTTTACCGCAATCCATGTTGTTTCCACCCAGAAACCGTATTATCAGCGGCTTGGCGGATGGGGTGTTGGTTATCGAAGCAAAACAGAAAAGTGGGACACTGATCACTGTTGATATGGCATTGGAACAGGGACGGGAGGTGTTTGCCCTTCCGGGCAGAGCCAATGAACCCTTGAGCGAAGGCTGCAATCGCCTGTTAAAGCAGGGAGCCTGCATGGTTCTTGATACACAGGATATTTTAAGAGAGCTGGAAAAGCTCCCAAGATTCTGTCACGGCATAACGACTGCTTTACCGGAAAGAAAACAGAGAAAAGAGACAGATGCGGATGGAGAAGGAAAGGGCAGCGAAAGAAATACGAGAAAGCCGGGACTTTGTGAGATAATAAGAAAGGTGTTAGATTTGACACCGAAAACAGTAGAAGAAATTCGCATGGAAGTTTTTCACATGACGGACGAAGAATACAGCGTTTCGGAAATTGCAGCAATGCTGATGCAGATGGAATTGTCCGGAATGGTACAAAGTGCGGGAAACGGTGGCTTTATGGAAAAAATCCGTTTTTGATACAGGAATAATTGATGCAGGAATAAAAGAAATAAACTTGTAAATATAAGCAAAATTTCCTATAATATTTTTAGTGGTATTTTTCTATTGACTGCTTTTGGGTTGGATATAAAACTTTGGGAGAAGGTTAAGATATGGATTATAGGAAAAAAATACGTCTTGGGGATGCACTGGTAAACAGTGGGGTGATTACGGAAGAACAGCTTCAAAAAGGCCTGCAGCTTCAAAAAGGAAGTGGGCGTAAATTGGGAGAAACACTTGTCGATGAGGGAATCACCACCGAAGAGAATATTGTAAAAGCGCTGAGCGATCAGTTGAATCTGGATACGGTGGATTTGCAAAATACTACCATTTCCGAAGAGGTTCTGAAACTGATTCCGGCTAATGTTTTGAAAAAATATAAAATTTTCCCATTTGAATATGCAGCGGAAAGTCCTAATATTCTGCGGGTGGCAATGTCGGATCCGATGGATATGGAAGCCATGGACGATATTAATATCATTACCAATCTGCAGGTAGAACCGGTTGTGTCGACGACCAGAAGCATCATGCTTGCACTGGATAAGTATTATGGACAGGCAGAAGTGGATTCTGCACTGGAAGAATATACGAAGGAGAAAGAAAGCCAGTACGAAGAACAGGCCGATATTTACAGTGAAGATGTCAATAATTCTCCGATTGTTCAGCTTGTTAAGAATATGATTGATCAGGCAGTACGACAGAGAGCATCCGATATTCATATTGAGCCGATGGAACGTCAGGTACGAATTAGATATCGTATCGATGGTGCCCTTTATGAAAAAGCTAATTATAACATTCGTCTTCTTCCGGCGATTGTGGCCAGAATCAAAATTATCGGGGGTATGGATATTTCTGAAAAGAGAAAACCGCAGGACGGACGTATTACTCAGGTAGTAGACCGGCATGAATTTGATATTCGTGTTTCTATTCTGCCTACCGTATATGGGGAAAAGGTAGTTATGCGTCTTACCTCTAAGAATGCCCTGACGAGAGAAAAGAGCCAGTTGGGATTAAAACCGGCAGATATGAAGAGGTTTGATCATATTTTGAAAAATCCGCATGGTATCCTTCTGGTAACAGGACCTACCGGAAGTGGTAAATCGACAACCTTGTATACTGCATTAAGTGAGTTGAATAAAGAAGATGTCAATATCATTACCGTAGAGGACCCAGTAGAAGCCAATATTGACGGTATTAATCAGGTACAGGTAAATGTGAAAGCCAATCTGACCTTTGCCAGTGCGTTGCGTTCCATACTGCGACAGGATCCGGATATTATTATGATCGGTGAGATTCGAGATCAGGAAACTGCCAGCATTGCGGTGCAGGCTTCCATTACCGGACATCTGGTAGTTTCGACCTTACATACTAACTCCGCAGCCAGTACGATAACCCGACTGGAAGATATGGGAATTGAACCCTATCTGATAGCGGATTCAACTATTGGTGTTATTGCACAGCGACTGGTGCGCCGCTTATGTCCAAGCTGTAAAAAGGCAAGAAAAGCGGATGCAGATGACCTGGAGCTGTTAAATCAGCCTAAGGATGCCGATATTACGGTTTATGAGCCATGTGGCTGCCCGAAATGTGACGGAACCGGTTTCAAAGGAAGAATTGGTGTCTATGAAATTATGGAAGTGACACAGCCGTTAAAAAATATTATCAGTAAAAATGGAAATGCTGAGGATATCAAGGAAAAAGCACTGGAGGAAGGCATGCACACGCTTCGCATGAGTGCAACGGAATATGTGTTGGAAGGAATCACTTCCATTGAGGAAATGATTAAGGTATCCTTTGATTTGTAAGGATGAGAAGAGGAAAGGAAGAAGAGATAAATTTCAAGGAATCAGATAGTATATGAGTAAGAATGAATGGTATCAAATAGGGGAAGAGATTAAAAAGCAGGTACAGCAGGCAATTGATACGAATGATTTTACGCAGTTAAGTAAAACCATTGGAGAAACGGTTGGGCAGGCAGTTGGTGATGTGGGGAAAAGCATCAATGATGCGGTCAACGATGCCAAAGACAGTTTTCAAGAGGGAATGCAGCAGGCATCCTCGGGTAAGAAGAATGAAAAAAATCATGCTAATGTTTACTATCCAAAACCAAATTTAAGACCGAATCCAAAGTTGTTTAATTGTAATCCGGAAGGAAAAGTTTCCGGTATTGTTTGGATGATAGCCGGGTTTAGCGTGATGGGACTGGCAGGACTGTCCACAATACATACGCTTGTAGGTGCTATGATGGGGGCAGAATCATTTGCGGCATTGTCTGTCCCGGTAGTGGCAACAACTGCAGGTGCGTCACTTGGTGCATACGGAGCGAAACTGCGAAAAAGAGTCAATCGCTTTCAACGTTATGTAGGTGTTGTGAAGGAAAAGTTGTATTGTTCTGTGGAAGAACTTGCGGATAAAACGGGAAGAAGTCCTCGGTTTGTACGGAAAGATTTAAAGAAAATGATGCAAAAGGGCATGTTTTTACAGGCTCATCTGGACAAAAAAGAAAGCTGTTTTATTGCCAGTGATGAAATGTATGAGCAATATCTTCTGGCACAGAATCAGTATGATGAGCAACAGAAATCTAAACAGGAAGCCATTGCGAGTAAGAATACAGGGACTCAGAAGGCAGAAACACAAAGGGATGGACACAAGGATGAGAAAGTACTTACCATATTGGAAGAAGGCAGAGAATACATTCGTGTCATAAGAAGCTGTAATGATGAAATACCGGGTGAAGAAATGTCGGAGAAGTTAGATAAGCTGGAACTCCTTGTAACGCGCATTTTTGCACAGGTAGAGAAAGAACCGGAGTTAGCACCGGAATTACAAAAGATGTTAAGATATTATCTACCCACGACCCAGAAGCTTCTGGAAGCTTATCGGGATCTGGATAAGCAGAATGTAGATGTGAAGAATATTTCCGATACGAAACGGGAAATTGAAACGACAGTGGATACAATCAATGATGCATTTGAAAAATTTCTGGATGAATTATTCCGAGATAAGGCATGGGATATCCAGTCCGATATATCGGTACTGAATACCATGCTGAAACAGGATGGCTATTTAAAAAAAGATTTTGAACAGAGGGAGAAAAAGTAAAATGAGTGAAGTAAAAGAAGCAAGTGTACCAACCTTGGTGTTTGGAGAAGCTGTGGAAGAAAAGCAGGTGCCGGTTGCGGTAGAGCCGGAAAAAGAAGTAAAGGAACAACTGGATGAATCCATTTTGACAGACGAAGAACGAAAAATGGTGGATGAGTTCAGCAATCAGATTGACCTGCATAATACCAATGCGATTTTACAGTATGGTGTAGGAACCCAGAAGAAGATTGCAGACTTTTCAGGAGATGCGCTTGAAAATGTGAAAACAAAAGATTTAGGGGAAATCGGAGAGATGCTTTCCGGTGTGGTAGCCCAGTTAAAAGATTTTGATGAAGATGAAAAGGGCTTCCTGGGTATTTTTAAAAAGACATCCAATAAAATCGATGCTTTAAAAGTAAAGTATTCCAAAGCAGAAACCAATATCAACAGAATCTGCGAGGCACTGGAACAGCATCAGGTACAGCTTATGAAGGATGTAGCGGTATTGGATAAGATGTATGATTTAAACCTGACGTATTTTAAGGAATTGTCTATGTACATTCTTGCCGGAAAGAAAAAATTAGAGCAGACAAGAGAAACAGAACTTGTACAATTACTGGAAAAGGCAAATACAACCGGACTTCCGGAGGATGCACAGGCAGCAAAGGATTTAGAGGCACTTTGTGACCGCTTTGAGAAAAAAATTCATGATCTGGAATTAACCAGAATGGTATCCATTCAGACAGCACCACAGATTCGTCTGGTACAAAACAGCGATACCATGATGATAGAGAAAATCCAGTCAACGGTTGTCAATACCATTCCTTTGTGGAGAAGCCAGATGGTTCTGGCACTTGGTGTAAGTCATGCGCAACAGGCTGCGAAGGCACAGCGGGAAGTATCCGATATGACCAATGAGCTTTTGAAGAAAAATGCGGCAGTGCTTAAGACAGCAGCCGTTGAAAGTGCTAAAGAATCCGAGCGTGGTATTGTGGATATGGAAACCTTGAAGAATACCAATGCTTCTTTAATATCTACTCTGGATGAAGTGATGAAGATTCAGGAAGAGGGAAGAGCGAAGCGAAGAGCAGCAGAAGCTGAGATGCAGCATATGGAAGAGGAATTGAAGTTGAAGCTGTTGGAAATTAGCAGTAAATAAAATGTAAGAAACGAATAAACATAAGCAGTAAGTGCAAGGATAGGATGATGAATAAGCCGGCGGATTTGTAGAAACATTTCCGACCGGCTTTTTGTCATCTTATGCAGCCTATAGGGTAACTTGTGTATGGGGTACTTGAGAGAAGAAAGACCATGTGCTATGTTGGGAACAGAAAAGCAGAGAGATAACAGTAAGTGATACTGACAGGGGGAAACATGAAAATTGAAATCAATGTAGATGAAAAAATAGAAGATACGCAGATTCGGATTTCCTGTAAAAGACTTACTCCGGAAATTGAAAAGCTGCTTGCAACCATACGGATGTTAGACAAACAGCTTGCCGTAACAAAAGAAGAGGAAACCATTTTGTTGGATGTATATAAGGTAGCTTATATTGAAGCAGTGGACCGTAAAACCTTCGTGTATACCGAAAAGGAAGTATATGAAACAAACTTCCGGCTTTATGAACTGGAGCAGCAGCTAGAAGAATATGGGTTTTTCCGGGCAAGCAAGTCCTGTATTATCCAACTGAAATATGTGAAATCTTTGAAAACCGATTTGAACAGACGAATCCGCGTGACACTGGAAAATGGCGAACAGATTATTGTTTCCAGACAATATGCGGAAATCTTAAAAGAGCGACTGGGGGTAAGATAGGATGGAAGAAAGAAAAACGATTTTTGATTATTTGGGGCAGATATTTATCATATTTGGAATTACCATGGCAATTTTATGTGTTTTTTGTATTCTGTTCGGCGAAAGTGCAAAAGAATATTCGGGAATGTTTGCTTTCGGCAATGAAGGACTGAATGTTGCAACTATGGGACAGTTCTTTCTGGTTTCCATTTGTGTCGTAGGACTACGGTTCGTTTTCTTTACGGACGCCATTATTAAGAAAATGTCGGTAACAGCCAGGACCGTATGGATGGTTAGCAGTGTGATTTTACTTATTACGGTATTCATTCTGGCATTTCATTGGTTTCCTGCCGATATGTGGGAGGCTTGGGCAATGTTTCTTATTTGTTTCGGAATTTGTTTTGCTATCAGCATGACGGTTACGATAATCAAGGAACGTATGGAAAACAGAAGAATGGAAGAAGCTCTGGAACGGGTAAAAAAACAGAATGAGAAGAAATAGAGACAAAAACAGAAGGTGGGAGAGATAAGAAGATGGGTAATATTGTAGAATTGTCAAATATCACACAACGTTTTGGAGAAAAGGAAGTTCTAAAGGGAGTATCTCTGACGGTACAATCCGGTGAGATTGTAGGACTTTTAGGTCCTTCTGGTGCGGGAAAAACAACACTGATTAAAATTGTAACGGGACAGCTCCTTGCAACGGAAGGAAAAGTAAGGGTAGACAGCACAAGCAGGGAAATCGGTATGATGATGGATACCCTTGGTCTGTATGAGCGCCTATCCTGTTATGATAATTTGAAGCTGTTTGCCAAAATCTATCATATTCCGGATGACAGGATTGATGAGGTACTGCAGAAGGTAGGTCTGTCAGAGGCAAAGAAACGGCCGGTAGATAAGCTGTCTAAGGGTATGCGTGGCAGACTGGCACTTGCAAGAGCCATTATGCATGAACCGAAAATTTTATTTCTGGATGAACCAACAAGTGGGTTAGATCCTACAACAACCAATCAGATTCATGAACTGATTCTGGAAGAACAGACTAAAGGAATGACCATTTTTTTGACGACACATAATATGGCGGAAGCGGAAAAGTTGTGTCAGCATGTGGCACTCTTGCATGAAGGCAATATTGTGGAATATGGAGAACCGAAGGAAATCTGCAGAAAATATAACCATCAGAAGAAATTACAAATACGCCTGTATGATGGAAAATATCTGGAGATAGCCAATAATAAAGGGGCGGCAGAAATTGTACAGGACTATCTGGCACAGGAATTAATCGAAACCATTCATTCTACGGAACCCAATCTGGAAACGGTTTTTATGGAACTGACCGGAAGTGGATTAGAATAGCTGTGGCAGAAAAGAACAAAAGATAGAAATAAATATGAGAAGAGAGGGAAAAAAGCATATGTGCAATATAACAGCCATTTTTCAAAAGCAGATAAAGGATACCTTTAAAAATAAAACCATATTAATTCAATTTATTATGTTTCCGCTGATAGCAATCATTATGGAAAAAACAGTGACCATTGAAAATATGCCGGATAACTATTTCGTAAATTTGTTTGCCAGTATGTACCTTGGTATGGCACCGCTTACCAGTATGGCATCCATTATTTCCGAAGAAAAGGAAAAGAATACTTTGCGGGTTCTGATGATGTCACAGGTAAAGCCGATGCAGTATCTGATTGGAACCGGTAGTTATATCTTTTCAATATGTATGTTGGGAGCTTGTGTTCTTGGATTGACGGGGACTTACCGGGGAAGGGAACTGGCGGCTTTCCTTGGCATAATGGCAGTCGGTATTCTGGCATCCTTGCTGATGGGTGCGGCGATTGGCACATGGAGTCACAACCAGATGTCAGCAACATCCCTTACCATTCCGATTATGTTTATCTTTTCGTTTCTTCCAATGCTGTCCATGTTTAATAAAATGATTGAGAAGATAGCACGAATAATCTATTCCGGACAGATTTATATCTGGATGAACCAACTGGGTTCCAAGCCGGAAGTGAGTCTGGAAATGGTGGCAGTTATCGTAGTTAATATGGCAGTAGCTCTCATCTTTTTTGCCTATGCCTATAAAAAAAGCGGACTGGCATAAAGCCGGTCCGTAGTTTGTTTTATTTGCCTGCATCCTGCGTATCATCAAATTGATGTAAGTTCTCCTCTTTACGCTGCTTTAAAATACCCGAGAACCAGATAAAAATCCAGGCAAGAATTGGCAGAGCAATTGTCAAAAACAGACAGGCAGAAAACAGTTTGTCTGAACCCGGGAAATGAAGACAGGCAGCGATTAAGGTAAAAATATACAGGCACACTAATAAAATGACACAAACAAGTGCTGCAACCTGTTTTGATGTTTTTTTCTTTTTTGCATTCTCTGTATTCATAGAATTTCAGCTCCTTTAAAAGCGGATATTATCAAAAAAGGCTTCCAGATAAATCGGTTCATTTCCTTTGTAAATAGCAAAACGCTGTGGAAAATTGGAATCTGTGGAATCAATGGAATTTAAAATCTGTAGACTGTATTCCTGCAGCTCCGGAGTAGATCTTAATAACTGGGAAAAACTCTCCAGAATTTCCATAACGGAAAGGGTATCTACAGGTCCATCGCCATGTTTGGCTTTAATCAGTTTTTCAAAAGCTTCTTTCATATGGTTGACGCCGGGCAGATACTTTCCGATTTCATGGTTGGCAACTGCAACAGGTTCCAGTAGTTTATTATAAGCCGAACCATCAGGAAGGCGGATTTCTTTGTGATCGCATGTGCCAAAATCCAGACGATAAAGAATATTTCCTTCCGCATAAAAGAAATAGTTGTCATTCAGTCCCATGGGTGCCATTCCGCCGATTCGGGAAGAAGGATCCTTATAGCCATCCGGCCATGGGAGCTGCATATGGTCATAATTTAGTAAGACACAGTAACAGTCAAAATCATTTGCTCCGTAAAATTTTTTAAAAATAGTTGTTTTTTCTTCAAAATGTATCGTGGCATAACGCTGAAGTTCATTCCAGAATTGCTTTGGTTCCATATTCTGATTTTCTTCCTGAATAGAAGAGGTATCTAACAGTTTAATCTGTTCACAGTAATAATCGATTATGTTATGCATTTTTTCATATAAGGCAGTCTTGGACTTAAATAAGGCATCCGAATAATTTTCCTTGTCCCGGCTTTTCACTGTAATTTCCGGCTTTAAATCGGTGGTCATACTTAGGGGATTAAAGGTCATAACGATTTCTCCTGTTCTTTTGAAATTTACTATAAACATACCATATTTCATGCAAGAATACAATTTTTTTATATAGACATTCTTTCTTGTCAGTCTTGTCCGTTCATTGTCGGTTTTCGTGAAATGGATAGTGACAAAATGATAGAAATAGCTTATGATTAAGAAAAGTTTAGCTAAAAGAATGTGGAAAAGACTAATATTTAGCTAAAAGAAGAAAATACTTTCGCAGAAAGAGAGGGTAGAAGGATGGAGAGAATGATTATCAGGGAAAACTGGCAGATGCGGATTATCGGTGAGAATGTATATGGCATATCAGAAGAATGGATGGATGTTAAAGTACCGTGTTCTGTTTACAGCAATCTATTAGAAAAAGAACTGATGCCGGATCCCTATTATGGTATGAATGAGTTAAAGGCACTGAAGCTGATGGAACAGGATTTTGGCTTTCAGACCAAATTTATGTTAACTAAAGAACAATTGGAGATGGATTTTTTGCTGCTTCGGTTTGATGGAATCGATACGTTAGCAGATGTTTATTTGAATGATGTCTTTTTGGGACATTGTGACAACATGCACCGTATCTGGGAATTTGATATTCTGGAAGCGGCAAAAGAAGGAGAAAACCAACTCCGGATTATGTTGTTTTCTCCGACAAGATTTATTGCACAGGAAAATGAAAAGGTATATACCGGCGGTTCCGCAGAATGTATGGAAGGCTTTCCACATCTTAGGAAGGCACATTGCATGTTTGGCTGGGACTGGGGACCGAGATTGCCCGATGCAGGAATTTTTCGGGATGTTTTCATTCTTTATGGAAAAAAGGCACGTATCGAGCAAGTTTACATAACTCAAAAGTGGAATACGGAAGAAGTTATAGCATGCCAGGATATGGTAACGGTTGGTTTTGATGTGACAGTAGAAAGCTTTACGGATTGGAACGGTACGGAAGACGGACTGGTTTATAAAACGGCACTTTATGATCCGGAGGACAACCTGCTTGCAATAAAATCTTCCGCAACCGATGAGGACTGGGATAGCATTCTCGTAGAGAATCCTCAGAGATGGTGGCCGAACGGTTACGGAAAGCAACCGCTTTATACGGTAGAGGTGCTTCTGGAGGATACTGAGGGCAGACAGCTGGATTCCTATGTCAGAAGAATCGGACTTCGTACAATGACGGTAAACCGGGAGAAAGATGAATGGGGTGAATGTTTTGCACATGAGGTAAACGGTGTTAAAATCTTTGCCATGGGAGCAGACTATATTCCGGAAGATAATCTTTTATCCAGAGTAACCAAAGAGCGTACCAGAAAGCTTCTGGAAGAGGCTGCGGAGGCACACCACAACTGTATTCGGGTGTGGGGAGGAGGTTATTATCCGGATGACTGGTTTTTTGATGCCTGTGATGAACTGGGGCTTATCGTATGGCAGGATTTTATGTTCGCCTGCGCTTCCTATGAACTGGATGATGATTTTGAACGAAATGTGAGTGCGGAAATCCGAGATAACGTCAGAAGAATCCGCCATCATGCCTGCCTTGGACTGTGGTGTGGCAACAACGAAATGGAAACACAGACTTTGGATAAAGCCTGGAAACCATCCGTCAAACAGAAATACGATTATATTAAGTTGTATGAATATATCATTCCGAAGCTTTTGGAAGAAGAGGACCCGGCAACGTTCTACTGGCCGTCTTCTCCGTCTTCCGGAGGAAATTATGACAATCCATGGGATGAAAACCGAGGTGATACCCATTACTGGGATGTATGGCATGGAAACAAGCCGTTTACCGAGTACCGGAAATTCTATTTCCGCTATTTGTCTGAGTTTGGCTTTCAGTCTTTCCCATGCTTAAAAACAGTGGAAACCTTTACAACACCGGAGGACAGAAATATATTTTCCCGCGTGATGGAAATGCACCAGCGTAACCGGGCAGCAAACGGTAAGATTCTGGATTATTTGTCAGCAACTTACCTTTATCCGGCAAACTTTGAAATGTTGCTTTATGCATCTCAGCTGTTACAGGCGGATGCCATCCGGTACGGAATCGAGCACTTCAGACGGCACCGCGGCAGATGCATGGGAACGGTAGTGTGGCAGTTAAACGATATCTGGCCCGTAGCTTCATGGGCAAGCATTGATTATTACGGCAGATGGAAGGCATTGCATTATGCGGAAAAAAGAGCGTTTGCTCCGGTCATGATTTCCTGCGAGGAAATCGGAGAACTGAGCGAAAGACCATTCTGTATTGCGCAGCCTGCACCCATTGAGAAATCCGCCAGACTGCATGTGGCAAATGAAACAATGGAAGAGGTTACCGGCATCGTGAAGTGGGAGCTTAGAAATCCGGACAGCAGCATCTTAGAATCCGGCGAGGAGAAGATAACAATTCCGGCACTGGATGGAATCTGGCTGGAAAAGCAGGATTTTTCTTCCTATGATGAACTGGCCGTATATTTCAGTTATGCGTTCCTTATAGACAACAGGGTAGTATCGGAAAACACCTGTCTGTTTACGGCACCGAAGCATTTCCGGTTTGAGAATCCAAAGCTTCGTTATCGCAGAGAAGGCGATGTGATTATTGTTTCTGCACAAGCTTATGCCAAGAATGTGGAAATCCAGGGAATTGACGGTGATGTAAAGTTATCTGACAACTTCTTTGATATGAATGCCGGAGAAAAGAGAGTAACGATTCTGGAGGGAGATGCGAAAGACTTTTCTTTAAAATCGGTATACGATATACGGTAAAAATAAAAACCCCTGACATACGCCGTTGCATGTCAGGGGCTTTTTTAGGGGAGGATAAGTATTTCCTTATCTTTTGACTATTAACAGTATGACCGGATTTTTTGTTTCTATACACCGTATAGAAAAATAATTTACTTTTTCTACAAAATGTAGTACACTAATGACGTATCAACAAGATATTGATATACGAATACAGGATAAAAGGTGGTATTTTAAAATGGCATTATTAAAAAAATGGCGTGATATGGCTTATTCCGAAACAGCCAATAAAGGAGATTTACAGAGATTATGGTCTGCTTATTTTTTGAAGGAAAAAGAAATTTATGCAGAACTTCTGAAAAATCCGGATGAAGTAGTCGAAGGAACGGTCAAAGAGTTAGCTGAGAAATACAATATTGATATTATGACTATGGTAGGTTTCTTGGATGGTATCAATGACAGCCTGAAGGAAGCAAATCCAATTGAAGAGATGGAAGAAGATACCAAGGTAAATCTTGGCTTTGATAAAGCCCTTCTTTACAAAAATATGGTAGCAGCCGGTGCTGACTGGTTATACAATCTGGAAGAGTGGAACGATATTTTTGACGAAGAAACAAGGAAGAGTCTTTACAAAGAGCAGAAGGAGTCAACAACTATCCACAAGGCACCTAAGGTATACCCGAATGATCCATGTCCTTGCGGAAGTGGTAAGAAGTACAAAAAATGCTGTGGAAAAAATGCGTAAAGAATAATTTCATATTATTATTAACAGCCTGCTTAACATTTGGTGCGATAGCCGGTAATATGGGAGAACAAGGCAGTACGCAGCAGCTTACATCTTCTGCCTACCGCGTGGAAGAAATTGCAGTAGAGGAAGAAAATTCTTATGATATTGCAACGGTAGCAATGGCTGTCCGCGACAAACAGACGGTTTCCGGTAATGCAACAGGGACGGTTTCCGGCAATACGACAGAAGGAAACAGACTGACGGCAGATGTTCTGGCTGTTTTGGAGCAGATAAATCGGGAGAGAAAGGCAGTCGGTTTAGCGGAACTTGTCTGGGATGATGAACTGGCGGCGGCAGCAGATGTGCGCGCAAAAGAAATTACGGTTTCTTTTTCCCATACCAGGCCAAATGGCAGTGAGTGGTGGACGGTAAATGAGAAGGCAGTCTATGGTGAGAACCTCGCGAAAGGCTATCAAAATGCGGAAAGCGTTATGAAAGCCTGGATGGATTCACCGGAGCATAAGGATAATATTTTGTATCCGGGATTCCGTAAAGTAGGAATTGCTGTTTATAAATTCGGTGAACAATGGTATTGGGCACAGGAATTTGGATATTAAAGGAATTTAAAAAATTCTCTTTACTTATTTGATTTTTTGGAATAAAATACGGATAGAGCAGAAAAACTGCATATAATAAATAATACAATATAAATAACACATGGAAGAGAAGAGTAGGATGCGGAACGTATCAGAGAGAGGTATATATTGCTGAAAGTACCTTTACCGGAAACATTTGAAAACTAACTCTGAGTGGCCCCAATCCGGTCCGGTGACTCCGTTATCGTCGAATGAGAGGTCTTGATAAGTCGTCATAGGCGCACAGGGCAAGCAGGGTGGAACCGCGTGAATACGTCCCTTACATTGCAGATGCAGTGTGAGGGACTTTTTTATGTGATGGGAAAATGCACATATGTGGTGAGAAAGGATGGAGAAGAATGGAGAATCTGAGAACAACATGGAATGAAGTAAAAGAAACTACCACAACTTTTTTTAAGAGGGAATTTGTCACAACAGGAAAAGAATGTTTCCTGGCAGGCATTTGTCTTGTACTGTTTGGTACTGTTATTGGTCTGGTATGCGCCCCGCTTACCAGGGGAATTAATATTACATTGTGGAGCCATAACGGCAATAACAATGGAAATAACCAGAATGGCAGTACTTCTGACAAACAGGAGGACGCCGAAGAAATATCTAAGCATCACAAAAAGGTAAAAGTAAACAGGCAATAAACTGAGAATAAGAAAGCCATGAAAATAAGGAATTAAGATAAGAAAAAGATAAGGAGATAAGAAAATGAAAATTACATTAAAGGATGGTTCCAGCAAAGAGTATGCACAGCCAATGAGCATTTATGAGATTGCGGCTGATATTTCGGAAGGTCTTGCAAGAGCAGCCTGTGCAGGTGAAGTAGATGGAAAGGTAGAGGATTTAAGAACCGTTATTGACAAAGACTGTGAACTGAATATTGTAACAGCAAACGATGAAGCAGGTCTTCGGGTTATCCGGCATACTGCTTCCCACGTTCTTGCGGAAGCAGTCAAAAGACTGTTCCCAAATGCCAAGGTGACAATCGGACCTGCAATTGATGATGGCTTTTATTATGATTTTGATTCAGAACCGTTTTCCAGAGAAGATTTGGACAAACTGGAAGCGGAGATGAAGAAGATTATTAAGGAAGGTCATAAGCTTGAACGCTTTACCATGCCAAGAGAAGAGGCTATTCGTTTTATGGAAGAAAAAGGCGAGCCGTATAAAGTAGAGCTGATTCGTGATTTGCCGGAGGATGCGGAAATTTCCTTCTATGACCAGGGAGGATTTGTCGATTTGTGTGCCGGTCCACACTTAATGAGCACCAAATCCGTTAAGGCATTTAAATTGATTTCCTCTTCCATGGCATATTGGAGAGGCGATTCCAACAAGGCACAGTTACAGCGTATTTATGGTACTGCTTTCCAGAAAAAAGAAGAACTGGCTGCCTACTTAGAGCACTTGGAAGATATTAAAAAACGTGACCACAATAAGCTTGGACGGGAAATGGAGCTGTTTGCGACGGTTGATGTAATCGGACAGGGACTTCCGCTGTTACTGCCGAAGGGAACCAAAATGGTCATGAAATTACAGCGCTGGATTGAAGATCTGGAAGAAAAAGAGTGGGGCTATGTGCGTACCAAGACTCCACTTATGGCTAAGAGCGATTTGTACAAAATTTCCGGTCATTGGGATCACTATAAAGAAGGAATGTTTGTACTTGGCGATGAAGAAAAGGACAAAGAGGTTTTTGCTCTTCGCCCGATGACATGCCCCTTCCAATATTACTGCTATAAAAATACGCAGCATTCCTACCGTGATTTGCCGATTCGTTATGGCGAAACCTCGACCTTGTTCCGGAATGAGGATTCCGGTGAGATGCATGGTTTGACCAGAGTACGTCAGTTTACCATTTCCGAAGGACATCTGATTGTGCGTCCTGACCAGATGGTAGAAGAATTCAAGGGTTGTATTGCACTGGCACAGTATTGCTTACAAACACTCGGATTAGAGGAAGATGTGACTTATCACCTGTCCAAATGGGATCCGGACAATTCTGAGAAGTACATTGGTGAGCCGGAGGTTTGGAATGAAACAGAACAGCATATCCGCAATGTTTTGAACGAATTAAATATTCCATTCGTGGAAGATGTGGGAGAGGCAGCTTTCTATGGACCGAAGGTAGATATCAATGCCAAGAATGTATACGGCAAAGAAGATACCATGATTACGATTCAGTGGGATGCCCTGCTTGCTGAACAGTTTGATATGTACTTTATTGATCAGAACGGGGATAAAGTTCGTCCTTATATCATTCACAGAACCTCTATCGGCTGCTATGAGAGAACACTGGCATGGCTGATTGAAAAATATGCAGGTAAAGTCCCGACATGGTTATGTCCGGAACAGGTTCGTATTCTGCCGATTTCCGAAAAATATGCGGACTATGCGGAAAAAGTCAGAAAGGAACTGGCAAAGAATGATATCGATGTAACGGTAGATAATCGTTCCGAGAAGATTGGTTTCAAGATTCGTGAGGCAAGACTGGATAAGCTTCCTTATATGTTAGTAGTAGGACAACAGGAGGCAGAAGACGGTACGGTATCAGTAAGAAGCCGCTTTGCAGGCGATGAAGGTGTGAAACCACTGCAGGATTTCATCGACCAGATTTGTAAAGAAATCAGAACCAAAGAAATCCGTAAAGAAGTTACAACGGAAGAACAGAAGTAAGAAGAACAAAAATAGAAAAAGCAACAGAAATAGAAGAGCAAATTATAGAGAGAAAAGATATGATGAGAGAAACGAAACATAAAATATCTTGTCAGGATATTTGCGGATGGCTGCTTATTGGCATTGGTCTTATAATGCTTGGTAACAGCCTCCGGCTTTGCTTCAGTAAGGATATCTGGTATGATGAATTGTTCACGATGGGAATGGTTGACCATTCCTATCGTGAATTAGTCCGTTTTACGGCAAGGGATGTACATCCCCCACTGTACTACTGTATTACCAAATTTATTATAGACTTATGTAAACTGCTTGTATCGCAGACAGAGGGTGTCGTAATAGCCAAAATGGTATCGGTTCTGCCATATTTTTTCCTGCTTGTTTATGCCCTGACCTTCCTGCGAAAACGATTTGGTATGCTTGTCAGCGGGGTATTCTTTTTCTGTATCATTGGAATGCCGCAGATGAGTGCTTATACCGTCGAGGTAAGGATGTACAGTTTTGCCCTGTTTTTTGTGACGGCAGCTTTTCTTCATGCCTATGAGATTGTTTGTGACTGTCATGGGAAGATACATTGGGCAGCACTTACGCTGTATGGACTGGCGGCTGCTTATACTCAATATTTTGCCTGCGTGGCGATTGTTATGGTATATCTTTATCTGCTGCTACATTTTGCTATCTGTCACAGAGCAGATAAAAAGAGAGCACTGCAAAACTGGTGCATTTGTGTGGCGGCTTCTGTTGTGGGCTATCTTCCCTGGCTGATGGTTCTGATTTCCCAGATTACAACGGTACGGGAAAATTACTGGATATTGCCGCTTACCTGGCGAAATCTCGGCGGTTGTGTGAAATTTCTTATGAAACCTGCTTTTTCTTTGGAAAAATGCAATGTAATTCTGGCGGTAATTTTTTTCCTACTATATATAGGAGTGCTTGCGGCATATGGACTGCGTAGCAGACGGCAGGGAAAAACGGAAAAGTTTTGTTATGCACTGGCGGGCTGCATGGTACTTGGCGGACTGGTTGCATTTGGCTTTGTCGCTTCTGTGATTATCCGGCCGATTTTTGTATATCGTTATATGCTTCCGGCTATGGGCTGTTTCTGGCTTTGCTTTGCTGTTTGTCTGTCTGCCTTGACGGAGCAGGAACAAACAATGAAATGGCAGAAGGCAGTCAGGGGCATACAGCTATGTGTCTTACTTTTTGTTACCGTTATCGGTATCCGCAATTATCGTGCTTTTATGGGGGAGGAAGAATATAAGATTGTACAGATGCAGGAAACAGAGCCGGTACTGGAAGAGATAGAACCGGAAGATGTTGTTATTTATAATTTTGACCAGTTGCAGGCGGTAGTTGGATATTATGTAAACTCGGAGAATTATTTATGGGGAGGTACACCGGAAACCCTGATTGTTGCTATGTTTGGGGAGAAGGGAAGTGTAGAGAATACCGCACAGATAAAAGAGTGGCTCGAGGAAGGCAGAAAAGTCTGGTTTTTCGGGAGCTTTAACAGTCGTGAGAACATCCGGGAAGAGTGGGAGAAGGATGGAATCATGACCGAAGAAAAAGGCAGTTATATGCTCGAACGTTATTGGTTTAATATTTACGAGGTTTCCCGAAAAAACATGCAATAAAAAATAAAGATAGAAACATTAAATTTATACCATAGAATTTCCAATAAGGATGAAGAGCATATTTTAATAAAACCTGGCAATAATAACTTATAATAACGTACTAAAGTACGTTATAAAATTTGCATTATAAAAAGGAGAGCAGGAGGTTATTATGGCTGAGTTAAAATGTGGAGTGGAAAATTGTTTTTATAATGAGGAATGTCGCTGTTGTAAAGGAGACATCATGGTTGGAGGTCAGCATGCAGAGAAATGCAAGGATACCTGTTGTGAGAGCTTTTCACAGAAAAAGAGTGATTCTTACACAAGTGCGCTGAATCATCCGAGTAAAACAATTAGTATTGATTGCGAAGCAACAAAATGTATGTATAATAGTAATTATAAGTGTTATGCAGAACATGTAGACATCAAAGGCTGTGGGGCAGCAGACTGTAAAGGCACAGAATGCGCAACCTTTAAAGAAGCTTAACAATATTAGGGGAGGTTAAGTAGGTTAAGAAACAGTCCTGGTAGGAAAAGGGAGAGAAAAATGAAAAAGAAATTATTCGGGATTATTTTGTGCGCAACACTTCTGTTTGCATTATATGGTTGTGGTAAAGATACTGTGGAAGAAACCATACAGGAGTCTGCGGAAGAAACCGATGAAAATGAAGTAGATGACAACCAAGCGAATACGGAAGAAAAGGGTGAAGCGGAAACAGTAGGAAGCGAAAGTGTTATAGGAAAGGATGCGCAGAAAGAAATCGAAATCGATGAAGAAACGAGAGAAGAACTGACAACACAGTTGTTGGAAGAAAATGAAATGGACACATCGGTATTGGATGATACCAAGGCAACCAGAGGGTGTACCTTTACTTTACCGGAAGGATTTGAAGAGTCTGAGGATATGCCCGGTATGTATGTGACAAAAAGATATCCGATTGATGCATCAACGATTTATTACATAGAGATGAAGAAAGATATTTCTTTACAGCTTATGACAGAAGAAACTTTCTTGGAACAGGCGCAGGAGCAGTTTGTGAAAAATGGGGAAATGGATGTAGAGGTATCTCTGGACAGCTTTGAAAGGCTGGAAATAGACGGTTATCCCGCATTCCGGATCGTGTGCAGCTATACGCTGGATGGTGTGAAATTTACTCATCTGGAATATGTTATTAATGCGGATAAAAGCTATATTATTACCTATTCCCAGACAAATGAATATGATAGAATGGAAGAATTTGAAGCAAGTGCGGCGACGATTAAACTGGAATATTAAATCAGTTATGTCAACCAAAAGAAACGATTGAAAAAATATTTGGGAAAGTTTATAAAAGCAGTTGACAGTAGCAAAAGCATGTGTTATATTATCAAAGTGTGCTGAGCACATATAACAACAAAGCAGAGTATCCACTCTCACCCTGCAACAATCGGGTTCGCAGGTGTTTATAGTTTGAAATATACTGGCTTATTGGAAAGCAGTATTGTGACGCAGACTGAAGTGGATAGATATGCTATCCACTTTTTTTATATGGTTTCAATTGAGGAGGGTAAAGCCATTAGCGAATTATTCATTAACGAACAGATTAGGGACAAAGAAGTGCGGGTAATCGGTGAAGACGGAGAACAGTTAGGAATCATGTCACCGAAGGAAGCCTTGAAGCTTGCAGAAGAGGCAGGTGTGGATTTAGTTAAAATAGCACCTACTGCCAAACCGCCGGTTTGTAAAATTGTGGATTATGGTAAGTTCAAATATGAACAGACCAGAAAAGAAAAGGAAGCAAAGAAGAAACAAAAAGTAATTGAAATTAAAGAAATTCGCTTGTCACCAAACATTGACACGAATGATTTAAATACCAAGATCAATGCTGCTAAGAAATTTATTACGAAGGGTGACAGAGTAAAAGTAACACTGCGTTTCCGCGGTCGTGAAATGGCTCATATGAATAGCAGCAAACATATTTTGGATGATTTTGCACAGGCACTGGCTGATATTGCGGTTGTTGAAAAGGCACCGAAGGTAGAAGGCAGAAGCATGACCATGTTTTTAGCTGAGAAGCGATAAGCTTATTCAGTTTAAAATAAATGATATCCGAATATGATATCTCATGAATTTATAAATATAGGAGGAATTTTGAAATGCCAAAAATGAAGACAAGCAGAGCAGCTGCGAAAAGTTTTAAAGTAACTGGAACAGGTAAGTTAAAAAGAAGCAAAGCTTATAAACGCCATATCTTAACTAAGAAGACTACAAAGAATAAGAGAAATCTTAGAAAACCTGCTATGACAGATGCAACAAACGTTAAGAATATGAAGAAAATTTTACCATATCTGTAAGAGACAGATGGTTAGGTCGTAAGGAGGAGAGAAAGACATGGCAAGAATTAAAGGCGGTTTAAACGCTAAGAAAAAACATAACAGAGTTTTAAAACTTGCGAAAGGTTACAGAGGCGCAAGATCCAAACAGTATAGAGTAGCAAAACAGTCCGTAATGAGAGCATTAGCTTCTTCCTATGCTGGTAGAAAAGAAAGAAAACGTCAGTTCAGACAGTTATGGATTGCACGTATCAATGCAGCAGCAAGAATGAACGGCTTATCCTACAGCAAATTTATGTTTGGTTTAAAGAATGCAGGCGTTGACATGAACAGAAAGATGTTGGCAGAGATGGCAGTTAACGATGCAGAAGGTTTTAAGACATTAGCTGAACTGGCAAAAGCAAATTTGAAATAATCGAAAACGATAAGTGGAGAATAGTGCAGTGCTATTCTCCTTTTTGTTTGACAAACCATTTTTTCGGATATTTGAACAGAATGTTCTAATGTAAATGTCAAATAATAATATTTATGATAAAATAGATACTATAAAAAAGGCAAAATATCGGAGGTAGAAAATATGAATGTGTTTGAGGGATTAGAACCGGCATCCGTTTTTCGTTTTTTTGAAGAAATCTGCAATATTCCGCATGGTTCCGGAAATGAGAAACAACTGAGTGATTACTTGAAGAAATTTGCCGAGGACAGAGGAATCTTCTGTATTCAAGATAAATGGAATAACATTATTATGATAAAAGAGGCAACGAAGGGCTACGAAGAAGAGGAACCTCTGATTTTGCAGGGACATATGGATATGGTTGCGGTTTGTGATCCGGATAGACCGGTTGACATGGCAACGTGGCCTATACGGTTAGAAAGAGAAGGTGACTGGATTTATGCACAAGGTACCAGCCTGGGCGGGGATGATGGTATTGCAGTTGCCTATATTATGGGAATTCTGGATGCTGAAGATATTGCACATCCTCGTTTGGAGGCTATTCTTACGGTGGATGAAGAACGTGGAATGAATGGTGCGAGAGAAATAGATCTTTCCATGCTCAAAGGAAGAAGAATGATTAATTTGGACAATGAGGAAGAGGGTGTCCTTCTGGCGAGCTGTGCAGGTGGTGCAAGAGTAGTATGTACATTGCCGTTAGTGAAAGAGAAAAAAAGCGGAATACTCCTTTCCATACAGGTTTATGGTTTAACTGGCGGACATTCCGGTGTTGAAATTCAAAAATGGGGTGGAAATGCCATATGTATTCTGGCACGTGTACTGGATGATATGCGTCAGAAAACTTCTCTTGAGATAGTCAGTGTAGAGGGAGGCGAGGCAGATAATGCAATTCCAACAGATGCAGAAGCATATTTTTGGATTCCGGAAGAAGAAATAGCCAATGCGATTGAGGTAATTCATGATTCTTCAATTGAACTGAAGGAAGAATTCCGAAAAAGAGAAAAAAATCTGTCCATTGTTTTAAAGGAAGAATCGGCTGATGTGATATCGTGCGTGAAACGGCCTTATTCAGATAAAATAATCGATTTTCTGCTGGCAATGCCGAATGGTATACAGGCCATGAGCAAAGATGTAGAAGGGCTGGTAGAGAGTTCACTGAATCTTGGAAAAGTTCATTTAGAGGGAAAGGAACTTAGGGTTACATTCTCCTTGCGTAGTTCTGTGAATACTGCAAAAGAAGCTATGTACGAAAAACTGCAGTCTATTTGTAAACTGGCAGGTGCAAGGGCGGAAATCAGTGGGGATTATCCAGGATGGGAATATAAGGAGAATTCTCCATTACGTGATAAAATGATTAGAATCTATGAGGAAATGTATGGAAAAGAGCCCAAGATACAGGCAATTCATGCCGGATTGGAATGCGGGCTGTTTTCGGATAAGTTACCGGGACTTGATTGTATTTCCTATGGTCCGGATATGTATCATATCCATACAATAAAAGAAAGAATCAGCATTTATTCGGTACAGAGTGTATGGAAATATTTACTGGAGATTCTGAAACAGAAATAGAGCAGATGAGGAGAAGAATCTGTATAGAGAAGAATCTGTATAGTTGACAGTTTTGGGGAGAAATTGTAGACTATAGTTAATATTGGTAATTTTAGGCAGGAAGGGGAATGATGTAGATGCTATCCTATGAACATCAGGCACAATATTATGAGACAGACCAGATGGGGATTATTCATCATTCCAATTATATCCGCTGGATGGAATCTGCCAGAATCTGGTGGATGAAGCAGGTTGGTGTTGATTACGGAGAGATGGAGAAACAGGGGGTGATAAGCCCTGTACTGGAGGTATCCTGTCAATATAAATCGATGGTACATTTTGGAGATATCGTATTGATTACCCCCAAAATAGAGCATTACAACGGAGTTAAATTAGAACTTTCCTACCAGATTACTGACAAAGCAAGTGGAGAAATAAAGACAACCGGAAATAGTAAGCATTGCTTTTTAGATCGGAATGGGAAACCGATTTCGTTAAAAAGATCATATCCGATGTATGATGAGGTGTTTAGAAAGGGTATGATGAACGAAGAGTAAAATTTTGGGGGAGGGGGTATAAATGGATGGCTGAAACGAAAGATGCTTTGACCGGACTGGACCGATATGAAGAATTTTTAAGAAAACTGGAACTGGAAATAGAAAAAATGGATGGATACCGCATTGCCATTATCTATACGGATATTAAACATTTTAAGTATATCAATGATACCTATGGATATAAGCGGGGTGATGCTTTACTGAAAGAGTTTGCATATCAGGTAACAGCAAATAATCCATATATGCTTTGTGCAGCCAGAGTCTATTCCGATAATATTGTCATGGCAGGTCGTATGGTTGATGGTCGGACAAACAGTGATTTCAGGGATATTATTCATAAAAGGAATCTGGAGCTGGAAGGTTTTTTGCGGGATAAATATCTGGACAGAAGGCTGAAAATGTGTACCGGCATCAGTATTATTTCACAGGATGACCCGAAGCTGGATCCGGAAACAGCCGTTTCCAATGCAAACCTGGCAAGAAAAGTAGCCAAAGAATTGGATGACGATAATTGTATTTTGTTTGACCGTAAAATGATGGAAGGAATTAAACGGGAAGTAGAGATTACTTCTTATCTTTCTACGGCGATTGAGAAGGGAGAATTTAAGGTTTACTATCAACCTAAGATAGAAACAAGTACATTAAAAGTTATCGGAGCAGAGGCTTTGATAAGATGGCAGAAGCCGGATGGTAAATTTATTTTTCCGGATGAATTCATTCCTTTGATTGAAAGAAGCGGACAAATTGTTGAAGTTGACTACTTTGTATATCGTGAAGTATTTAAATTCCTTGCACAGAGGATACAAGAGAATAAAGAAGTGGTGCCGATTTCTGTGAATGTTTCCAGAGTACATCTGCATAAAATGGGAATATTAGATTATGTAAAATCTCTTTTTGAAGAATATAAGATTCCGTCTGATTTAGTCGAGTTTGAATTAACAGAGAGTATTTATATAGAGAATACCGAGAAGGCATTAGAACTTGTAGAAGGTCTTCATAAATTGGGAACCAAGGTATCCATGGATGATTTTGGCTCCGGTTATTCTTCTTTGAATCTACTCAGTAAGCTGCCAATTGATATTATTAAGCTGGACAAGGTTTTCTTAAAAGAGAGCACTTTGCAGGAAAATGATAAAATCATTATTTCCTGTGTGATTGAGATGGCGCGAAAACTTCGGATTACCTCATTGTGTGAGGGTGTAGAAACCATAGAACAGAGCGACTATCTGGCCCAGATAGGGTGTGAAATCCAGCAGGGATATTATTTTTCAAAACCGATTCCACAGGCTGAATTTGAAAAGTTCATGAGTGAGAGCTTACAGTCAAAGGCAGAGCATAAGAATTGATAATTGATAATCGTAATAATAGGGCTTGCAATTTTGCCCGAAATTAGTTATAATGATAACTGCTTTCGGGATGTGGCTCAGGTGGTAGAGCGCTACTTTAGGGAAGTAGAGGCCGCAAGTTCAAGTCTTGTCATTCCGATTGTGATGTTAACAGGGAAATCCGATTTCTATTATTCAGAAATCGGATTTTTTATGTATGCACTAATCAAATGGCAGTCAATGTGCTACAATAAAACATAAGTGATTATTCTGTAACGAGGGAGTATTTATGATTGATAAAGAAACATTTCATCCACTGAACTATATTAAGAAGGAAGAATATTCCGGCAGCATGGACGGAATGCGGTATATGTTAAGGAGAATAAAGGTGGAGGAAGAGGATAAAATCCGGGTAACCATCTGGCCGGAGCCGTTTGGAATCCATAAGACACCGGAGGAAGAAAAACAGTGGATAGATGTTCCCATGACAACAGAAGGTGTGGAGCAGGCAGCAGACTGGTTAAATGAGCAGTATGAAGCACAGAAAGACCGTTGGAAGGAAAGCTTGCGCAAGCCTTGGGCATAGTCAGAAATGCACGACAGAAATGAAGTGACATGACAGAAATGAAGCAACATGACAGAGATGAAACGACATGACAGAAAAAATACTGCATGGGATAGTATAAACAGGAGAAAATAGCAAATGGCGATTAAATGTATAGCAATCGATTTGGATAGAACCACGCTGGATAAAGAGGGAAAGCTTTCGACAGGAAACAGGAAGGCATTGGAGGCTGTTATTGCAGCAGGTGTTCCTGTTATTGTAGCAAGCGGCCGCTCCTTTACGGCATTGCCAAAGGATATCCTTTCGGTTCCCGGTATAGAATATGCGGTTACCTGCAACGGAGCGGCCATGTACCATCTGCCGAGTGGCAGATGCCTGAAAAGGTTCAGAATGTCGGAAACGGCAGTGTTGAAAGTCATGCAGATAGCAGCTGCTTATGATGTAACTTATGAAGCTTTTATTGACGGTGTTGCCTATGCGGGAAGAGAGTATATAGAAGATCCGGTTCGATTCGGAGCGATCCCTGAGGCAGTTTCTTATGTACAGGCAACCAGAACACTACAGGACGATATTGTTTCTTTTATTTATGAAAACAAAGCTCGTCTGGACAGTATGGATATTATCGTCAAAGAAGAACGGACAAAAGAGAAACTGTGGAGAGAAATACAAGAAACGACAGATGAGGTTTACATAACATCATCAATCAAACAGTTAATTGAAATATCTGATAAGCATTGCGGGAAAAAATCCGGAGTCGCTTTTTTCTTACGGGAACTGCATTTAAAGAGAGAAGAACTGGCGGCATTTGGAGATGCGGATAACGATATTGATATGCTGCGGTATGCCGGCTGTGGGATTGCAATGGAAAATGCTTCTCCGAATTGCAAGTCAGCAGCGGATTTTGTTACCAGACATCATGACAAAGACGGGCTGGCATATGGTTTGACGGAGATTTTACATCTGCTACCGGACGATAAACAGAAAAAAAAGAAACCGGAGGAACTGGAGAAATTGTGTCCGGCTGCAAAAAAGTGTGGCGGGTGCCGCTATATGGGTGTTACGTATCAAGAACAGCTTCATAAGAAGCAGAAGCAGGTAGAAAGGCTGCTTGGAAGGTATGGCAGGATAAAGCCGATAGTCGGTATGGAGAATCCGATGCATTACCGGAACAAGGTGCATGCGGTTTTTGCTTTTGATAAAAAGCAGGGGATTCTTTCTGGCATTTATCAGGAGGGAACCCATCAGGTGGTTCCGGTGGAGACATGTCTGATTGAAAATGAACAGGCAGACCGAATCATCCAGACGGTTAAAAGGCTGGCGAAATCCTTTAAATACAAGGCATATAATGAAGATACCGGCTATGGTCTGCTGCGGCATGTGCTAATCCGGACCGGCTATCACAGCAAAGAGGTTATGGTAGTACTGGTGCTTTCTTCTCCCATTCTGCCGTCAAAAAATCATTTTGTTAAAGAGTTATGTAAACTGCATCCGGAAATCACGACGATTGTAGTCAATGTAAATGATAAAAAGACGAGCATGGTGCTTGGGGACAAGCAGCAGGTAATTTATGGTAAGGGTTATATTGAAGATAGCTTGTGTGAAAAGGTTTTCAAAATTTCTCCGAAATCTTTTTATCAGGTAAATCCGGTACAGACCGAAAAACTGTATGGGCAGGCAATTTCTTATGCCGGACTGACCGGAAAAGAAGTGGTTATTGATGCTTACTGCGGTATCGGAACGATTGGAATTGCAGCATCGGATAAGGCAGGCAAAGTGATTGGTGTGGAGTTAAACACGGATGCGGTGAAGGATGCCGTTTCCAATGCACGCAGAAATGGCGCAAAAAATGTCGATTTTTACCAGAATGATGCCGGAAAGTTCATGCTTCAGCTGGCAGCGGCAAAAGAAAAGATCGATGTTGTCTTTATGGATCCACCAAGAAGCGGTAGCAGCGAAGAATTTTTAGATGCAGTGATTGCATTAAAACCATCCCAAATTGTGTATATTTCCTGTAATCCGGAAACAATGGCAAGAGATTTGCAATATTTGTCAAAAAAAGAGAAAAGATATAAAATAGAAGCGTTAACACCATTCGATATGTTTCCTTATACCGAGTGTATAGAAGTCTGTGGATTGATTCGTTTACAGCAGGAAAAGAGGAAAGATTGTGGAAACAAAAAGAGAAAATAGAAAATATGAGATGGATATGTGCAGCGGCTCCATTCTCGGTAAATTGCTCTTATTTACCCTGCCGTTAATGTGTTCCAGTATTCTGCAATTACTTTTTAATGCAGCAGATATTATTGTGGTGGGAAGATTTGCAGGTGACAATTCGCTTGCGGCAGTAGGTTCCAATACGGCACTGATTAACTTAATGACCAATTTCTTTTTGGGGCTATCGGTTGGTGCCAATGTATTAGTGGCACGTTATTTTGGTGCAAAGCAGCCAAAAGATGTGAAGGAAACTGTACATACGGCAATGATGATCAGCATTTATAGCGGTCTGCTTCTGACGGTAATCGGTTGTGTAGGTGCAAAACAGATTTTAATCTGGATGCAGACACCGGAAGATGTGCTGCCGCTTGCAACCTTGTATCTTAGAATTTATTTCCTGGGCATGGCACCGACTATGCTTTATAACTTCGGCAGTGCCATTCTACGAGCTGTCGGGGATACCAAACGGCCCTTGTATTATCTGTCCTTTGCCGGAGTCATCAATGTTTTATTGAATCTGCTTTTTGTAATTGCATTTCGGATGGATGTAGCAGGGGTTGCAGCAGCAACCGTTATTTCCCAGAGTATCTCTGCTTTTCTGATTGTACGTTGTATGATGATAGAGGAGGGCAGTATTCATTTGGAGTTAACTTCTTTGCGGATTAATGGGGATAAGCTTAGGCGCATCTTAATGATTGGGCTGCCTGCAAGTTTTCAGGGAATGGTTTTTTCCTTTTCCAATGTTATTATTCAGGCTTCGGTCAATTCCTTTGGAGCAGTGGTAGTTGCCGGCAATTCTGCGGCAGCCAATATTGAGGGATTTGTATATGTTTCCATGAATGCCTTTCATCAGGCAGCAATTTCCTTTACGGGGCAGAATGTGGGAGCAGCAAAATATGAACGAGTCAATAAAATTTTATATGCCTCAGAGTTTTGTGTGATTGTTGTGGGCGTTTTGTTAGGAAATGCAGCAGTTTTTTTCGGTCATCCCTTACTTAGTATGTATACTTCCAGTCCGGAGGTTATGGAGGCTGGTATGAAGAGGCTTCGTATTATCTGTGGAACTTATGCACTCTGCGGTATGATGGATGTTATGGTAGGTTCCCTGCGTGGACTTGGTTATTCGGTTATGCCGATGATCGTATCGCTGGTCGGGGCCTGTGGTTTAAGACTTTTGTGGATTTTTACGTTTTTCCGGATGGAAGCGTTTCATACGACAAATTCGCTATATATGACTTATCCGGTAAGCTGGCTGATTACATTTTTAACACATGTTATCTGCTTCCTTATCGTCCGGCGTAAATTAACAAAAAAGTGGGGTAAATAACCCCACTTTTCATATGTTTAATCCACTCTCTTTTTACCCCAGAAGAAGAGAGCAACGGTTCCGGGACCGGTATGGCTTCCGATGGTGGCTCCGATTGGGAAAATTTCCACTTTGCCGTTCAGCTTTGGAAAACGGCTTTCCACCAATGCAGCAACGGCACGAGCATCCTCGATGCAGGCAGAATGACTGAGGAAGCATTTGCCGGAGTAATTTAACCCTTCCTGTGCATTGACCTCCATCTGTTCTACAATTCGTTCAATTACCTTTCTCTTGGTTCTGATTTTTTCTCGCGGAATCAGGTGTCCTTCAAAGTCAACGTTGAGTAACGGACAGATACTTAATACGGAACCGATAAAGCCGCTTGTTTTGGAGATTCGGCCACCTTTGATATAAAACGTTAAGTCGGTGGAAAAAAACCAGTGATGCAAATTCAGTTTGTTTTCTTCAATCCAGTGATACAATTCATCGATCCCCATACCGGCATCCCGCTTATCCGCAAGGGCATCCATAAGAAGTCCGAAACCGCTGGAAGCTGCTAAGGAATCCACAATATAGATTTTGCGGTCCGGATATTTTTCCTGTAGTTCTTCCTTTGCGATGGAAGCAGAGTTGTAGGTACCGGAAATGCCACTGGAAAGGCATAAGTGTAAAATATCCTTTCCTTCTTTCAGCATAGCTTCAAAATATTCTTCATATTCACCGATAGTAACCTGTGAGGTTTTGGTAGATGCACCTTTGGTCATCAGACGGTACATTTTTTCTGGCGGCATAGAAACGCCCAAATCATCCAGATATTCTTTTCCATCCAATTCAAAATGAAAACAGACGTATTTGATGTCTCTTTTTTCAAACCATTCTTTTGATAAATCTGCTGTAGAACAACAGCTTAAATAATAATCTGACATAAAGCATCCCTCTTTGCATTTTTTATATGAAAAGTTTATCATGTTCCGTTTGGGGATGCAATAAAAAGAAAAATATGTATACATTTACAACGGCAGATACAGATAGTATAATGGAGCAGGTATAATTTGGAAGAAATTTATATGAAGAAACGGAGTTTTGACAGTAGGATGAAAAAGACATTAAGTTATAACCACACCATTTATGCCTGTTATATCGGGTATATTGTGCAGGCGATTGTGAATAATTTCGTGCCTTTACTGTTTTTGACATTTCAGAGCAACTTTGGCATTTCTTTGGATAAAATTGCATATCTGATTACGATAAACTTTGGCATTCAGCTTCTGGTGGATTTTATATCTGCGAAATATGTAGACAAAATAGGGTATCGGAGAGCTGCTTTGCTTGCACATATGATGGCGGCAATCGGGCTTGTGGGACTGGGAATTTTTCCTTATGTGCTTCCAAGTGCTTATGCAGGTATTCTGCTTTCCGTCTGCTTCTATGCGGTCGGTGGAGGTTTGTTGGAGGTTATCATCAGCCCGATAGTAGAGGCATGTCCGACAGAGAAAAAGGACGCAGCTATGAGTCTGCTGCATTCCTTTTATTGCTGGGGTCATATGGGTGTTGTGATTCTTTCCACCGTATTTTTTGCGCTTGTGGGAATCGAGAACTGGCGAATTCTTGCCTTTGTATGGGCGCTTGTCCCATTCTTTAACGCGTTCTTTTTTGCCGGAGTACCAATAAATGCACTGGTAGAAGAAGGCGAAGGAATGTCCATACGGGAACTGTTAAAAAACAAGATGTTCTGGCTGTTTTTTATCATGATGATATGTGGTGGTGCTTCGGAACAGGCCATGAGCCAGTGGGCTTCTGCTTTTGCGGAGGCAGGACTTCATATCAGTAAGACTATGGGAGATCTGGCTGGTCCATGTATGTTTGCCTTATTTATGGGAAGTGCGCGTGCCATTTACGGAAAATACAGTGAGAAAATCAGGCTGGAGCAGTTTATGAAAGTAAGCTGCCTGTTGTGCATTGTCAGCTATTTACTGGCTTGTCTGTCAGCTAGCCCGTTACTTGGACTGGCAGGCTGCGCCTTGTGTGGTCTGTCTGTCGGCATAATGTGGCCGGGTACCTTCAGTCTGGCATCCAAGTCCATGAAAAAGGGTGGCACCGCTATGTTTGCTTTTCTGGCACTTGCCGGTGATGTAGGCTGTAGCAGCGGACCGACTCTGGTGGGGGTTCTCTCGGAAGCATTTGGCGAAAATCTGAAAAAGGGACTCATTTTTGCGTTAGTATTCCCAATCATATTATTGTTTGGGTTATTATATTTACGGTCATTGACCAGGGGAGGAGAAAAGTAAGTTATGGAAAAATTAAAACCAAAGTTGTTTTCGGTCATGAAAACCTACACCAAGGAACAATTTGTGAAGGATGTCATTTCCGGCATTATCGTAGCCATTATTGCGTTGCCGCTTTCCATCGCGCTGGCACTGGCTTCCGGCGTTTCACCGGAGCGCGGTATTTATACGGCGATTGTCGCAGGCTTTATCATTTCGTTTCTGGGTGGAAGCCGCGTACAGATTGCGGGACCAACGGCGGCTTTTGCAACGATTGTAGCAGGTATTGTAGCGGATAAGGGGATGGCAGGACTTGCTGTAGCAACGATTATGGCAGGTGTTTTACTGATTCTGATGGGATTTTTCAGAGTCGGCAGTCTGATTAAGTTCATTCCTTATACGATTACAACCGGTTTTACCGCCGGTATCGCAGTGACACTTTTTATCGGTCAGATAAAAGATTTCTGCGGGTTGACGATTGTTTCGGAGGAACCGATTATTGAAACCATGGACAAACTTGTGGCAGCAGTCCGTAATATAGGAACGATAAACGGGCAGGCTTTTCTGGTAGGTGTTATCTCTCTGGCAGTTTTGATTCTCTGCCAGAAATTTCTGCCGAAGATACCGGGGTCTTTACTGGCTGTTTTGGTCGGTATTGCACTGGTGTCCGGTTTGAAACTGGATGTCAATACCATCGGGGACTTATATACGATTTCCAATAAGCTTCCGATGCCACAAATGCCGGAAATTTCTTTGAAATTAGTGCAGAGTGAGTTCCATGATGCGCTGACCATTGCGCTGTTAGCCGCAATTGAGTCTTTGTTATCGGCAGTGGTAGCAGACAGTATGGTAAACAGCAAACACCGTTCCAACATGGAACTGATTGCGCAGGGCTGTGGCAATATTGCCTCTGCGTTGTTTGGCGGTATTCCGGCAACCGGAGCCATTGCAAGAACGGCAGCGAATATCAAAAACGGCGGACGTACTCCGATTGCAGGTATGGTACATTCAATCGTCCTGCTGTTGATTTTAGTCATTTTAATGCCCTATGCGGCATTGATTCCGATGCCGACCATTGCGGCGATTCTGTTCCAGGTAGCCTACAATATGTGCGGCATCAAAAAGGTGATTTATTTGTGTAAAACTTCTTCTAAGAGTGATATAATTGTGCTTATGACAACGTTAGTATTAACAGTTGTTTTTGACTTGGTAGTGGCAATCGAATTCGGTCTGATTCTGGCAGTTATCTTATTTATGAAACGAATGAGTGAGGTAACGGATGTAGAAGGTTGGCGTTATCTGGATGATGAGGAGGATGCAGACAGCTTATCTCTGCGTGAGGTGCCAAAACATACGCTTGTTTATGAAGTAAGCGGACCGCTGTTTTTTGGTGTGGCAGATAAGATTATGAACATTGCTTTTAAAGAGGAAGATAAATGCGTGGTAGTCCGTATGCGAAGCGTAAATGCCATTGATGCAACGGCAATGCATGCCCTGGAGGAATTGTATGAGACATGTTGTAAGAAAAAAGTACAGCTCATTTTTTCCCATGTCAATCCTCAGCCGATGTCGCTGATGTTAAAAGCGGGATTTTTTGAAAAAGTCGGGGAAGAAAATTTCTGCAGCCATATTGATGATGCATTGATTCGGGCAAAACAGATTGCGGAGGCATAGAAGCGTAAAGAAGGAAGAAACCATAGAGGAAAAACATCTTTTATTAATCAAGGGGCTTTTTCATGTGCCCAGTGGCTGGTATAATATATAAAAGAGGGTATTACAAAAAAAGGGTATTACAAAAAACAGGAGGGACAAATGAAAACAATTAAGGGAAAACTGGTTGCCACCATATCACTTGCGGCAGTTCTGATTTTGTTAATCAGTTCCATCGGAAGTTATCTGATTGCACATAGTGTGGTGGAGAAAAAGGTTCAGGAATTGGAGCTTGTAAAAGCACAGAAGACAGCGGAAGAAGTAGATGCCTGGTTTGGAATGAAGATGGAATGGGTTAAAGACAGGGCAGATACTTATGAACTTCGGTTGCAGAAGGAGTCTTATGAGGAGATAAGAAACTACCTTACTGCAAGTCTGGAAAAAGAGGATGATACCATTCTGGATGCTTATTATTGTTTTGAAGATCATACAACTTTGATGGCTTATGCCACTCCGCCGGAAGGATTTGACTGTTGCACAAGAAGCTGGTACATACAGGCAAAGGAAGCGGATGCGACGATTGTTTCGGCTCCTTATGTGGATGCAGTAACCGGACAGATGGTTGTTACCATTGCCGCTCCTTTGCACAATGATGCCGGAGAGACAGCGGGTGTCATTGGTGCGGATATTACGATTACGGAATTGGTAAATCTGGTAAACCAGTTAAAGGAAGAGGAAGGATACGGATTTTTGTCAGACAACAATCATGCTTTTGTTGCCCACCCAAATGAGGCTTTTCTTCCGACAGAATCATCGGTTACGACAGTAGCGGATGCGGCTGGTGGTATTCTTACGAAGGTGGATACTTTGATGAATACCGGAGAAGGGGTTGTATTAAGTAAAGATTATGATGGTGAAACAAAATATTTCGCGGTTGCTTCGGTAGAAAACTGTGGTTGGACAGTCGGCATGGTGATACCGGAGAGTGTAGCAACCGGTGAACTTTCGGTTTTGATTTTCGCATGCATCCTGATTAGTCTTATTGGTATTTTATTGATAATAGCCAGCATTATGGTAACAGCCAATAAGTTATTGGCACCGATGGCGGAATTGAAGCAATTTGCATCCGGCGATTTCCGGGAAGAAACCGAGGGCAGGAGTGCAGATAGGAAGCAAAAAGTAGCAGATGGCTTTAAAAATGAAATGGAAGAAATTGAATATGCTACCAAATCGGTGAAGAAGCATATCCGGGAAACGATTCTTGGAACCAAAGAAGAAGCGAATGGAATTGCGGATATTGCAGCGGCAGCATACAGTAATATGGCAGATTTGAACAATGGTCTGGACCGGATGGATCAGATTGTGGAGGATGTAACCACAAGAGCAAACGAAGCAGCCGATGTGACAAGAACTATCAGCGAGGCAAGCTCTGAAATCGGAACGGTTGTGGACAGTGTATCCATGAAAGCTTCTGAAGCAGCCGATGCTTCCGGCAAAATTACAAGCCGGGCAGAGAAACTGTTAGAAACAACATTGGAGTCCAAGAAGCAGGCAAGTCTGATTTACCATGCCACAGAGGATGAACTGGAAGCTGCTTTGCAGGATGTGGAGAAGGTGGAGGTTATTAAGACACTTTCTCAGGAAATTCTTGGAATTGCAACACAGACGAACCTGATTGCCCTGAATGCTTCTATCGAAGCAGCACGAGCCGGAGAGGCTGGCAAAGGTTTTGCCGTTGTGGCGGATGAAGTCAGAAATCTGGCAGAAAACTCCAGAACGGCAGTTGACAATATTCAGAAAGTCATCGATGAAGTGGTGGATTCGGTCTATGCACTAAAACACAGTGCAGGAATGCTGTTAAACTTCATGAAGGAACATGTTATTGACGATTATCATACGATGGTTGATACCGCAGAACAGTATAAGAAGGATGCCGTATTCTATGACGGTATTTCCACTGATTTGGGAGCATCGGCCCAGGAAATGGGTGCTTCCGTACAGGAGATGTTAGCATCCTTACAGACCATTACCGAATTAAATGCTGTCATTGTGGAGGATATTGATAACGTAGCATCTGCTATGCAGGATACCAACATAAGCTCCGAAGAAATTCTTAGACAGATGGCAATTTTAGAGCGCAGCAGCCGTTCCTTACAGGAAATTATCGGTGGCTTTAAGGTTTGATTTGTCGGCGTAGCAGAAAAAGTGCAAGAAGATTCGGCAGTACCATCAGTCCGTTAATCAGGTCAGTGCATTCCCAGACCAGATGCATCGGAATAATGGCACCGAAATAAATCATCAGAATATAGAGCAGCTTATAATACGGAATACCTTTGCTTCCTACAAGGTATTCCGTTGCTTTTTCGCCAAAATAGGACCAGCCGATTAAGGTGGTAACGGCAAATGCTGCTAAGGAAATTGTTAAGAAAGCATCCCCTACATAGGGAAGATGAGCAAAAGCCGCGGAAGTCAGATTAGTTTCGGAAACACCCACTATGGAAGCTGGATCATAAATCATATTGCAGACAACGACTAAGCCGGTAACCAGACACATCACTACGGTATCCCAGAATACGGCAGTCATGGAAACATAAGCTTGTTTTCGGGGATCAGAGGTACCGGAGGCGGCTGCGGCAATGGCAGAAGTACCGATGCCGGCTTCGTTGGTAAACAGACCGCGGGCAATACCGTAACGCAGAGCAAGCTGAAGAGTGGATCCGGCAAAACCGCCTGCAAGGGAAGAAATCGAAAAAGCATCCCTTAAAATCCAGAGACAGGCAGCCGGAAGTTGTCTGTAATAGAGACAGAGCAGCAGAAAACAACCGAATAAGTAAACAAAGCTGATAGCGGGTACCATGCGTTCACAGAGGTTCCCAATAACTTTTACACCGCCCAGGATAACGCTTCCGGTCAGAAAAGCCAATGTTATGCCAACAAGGTGCGGTGAAACAGAAAAAGAAGCGGTAGCAGCCTGCGTGACAGAATTTGCCTGTGTAGTGCAGCCCACACCAAAAGCAGCAAGGAGGGTACAGAATGCATAAAATGCCCCAAGATTTTTGTTATGTAAACCGTTTTTTAACACATACATTGGTCCGCCTACATGAGTTCCGTCTTTTTGTCTGGTACGGAACAAAACACTTAAATAACATTCGCTGTAGGCGGTTGCCATCCCAAGAATTCCGGTGATCCAGCACCAGAAAATGGCACCGGGTCCGCCCAGAGCTACCGCGGTAGAAACACCGATAATATTGCCGGTTCCGAGGGTAGCGGCAAGGGTCGTGGCAAGTGCCGAAAAGGGAGAAAGGTTTTTATCGCCGGAATCGTCTGCACCAATGCCAAGAGAAAGCCGGATGGCATAGAAAATCCTGCGCTGTGGAAAATGCAGCTTTATGCTGAAATAGAGATGAGTACCCATCAGCAGAAAAAGGAGTGGAATCCCCCAGATAAAATTATTTATGTGCTGAATCAGTTCCATCATGCTGTGTGATTTCTTTCCATAGCGTGTTGGTATATTTATATGGGGTGTGAAGACAAAAAAGAACAGTGTTGTTTTGGAAAGATTGTGGTATACTTTTGCATAGTGAAAGAGGAAAACGGAGGACTTTGAGGATGGCAGAAAAGTTGCTGGCAGAAAATGGAGAGCAGATTGAAAAAACCGCAAGAAAATGGGCCTGGGCACTTTGCTATTATGCCGGAGAGGACGAGGCATTTTTTGAGCAGTTCTGGTGTGCTTTGCAGAATTCCCCACCGATTTATCAGGAGTTTGTATATTATCTGCAAAATCAGAATTTCTGGTGCCAATACAAAATACAGGGTTACAGTGTGGTAGACATTATGGTATGGCAGATGGATCATTTTAAGGCAGAAATGGACAGAGGACACGATGATATGAAACAAAATGGTGATAAAATGCTGTTAATGGCATTTGATACCATGTTAAAAATGGAAAATACACCGGAAAAATACGTGCAGCTTATGCAGTCGGAAACCGGAACAGATTATCCGGGCAAATATCAATAGAGCATTGGAAGGAAACGTATGAATTTACTGACACTGGAAAATATAACAAAAGCATATGGAGAGCGAAAGCTGTTAGACGGAAGTTCCTTTTATCTGCAGGAAAAAGAAAAGGTAGGAATTCTTGGTGTAAACGGAACCGGTAAATCGACTCTTTTAAAAATCATGGCAGGCATCGAGGAACCGGATGAAGGCAAAGTAATCTGTGCCAACCATGTGGTGCTTCGCTATCTGCCGCAGCAGCCGCAGTTTGAACCGGGTGCTACCGTTCTGGAAACCGTTATGAAGGAGAATGATGCAGAGAAACATTGGAATCTGGAAACAGATGCCAAAGCCATGCTGACCAGATTGGGTGTTATGGATTTTAACCAGCCGGTGGATCATCTCTCCGGCGGCGAAAAGAAAAGGCTGGCGCTTGTATCGGTGCTTTTATCCAAATCGGATATCCTGATTTTGGATGAGCCTACCAACCATCTGGATCATGAGATGGCACAGTGGCTGGAAGAATATTTACAGAATTATCAGGGAGTGTTGATTATGGTAACGCATGACCGCTATTTTCTGGACCGCGTCAGCAATCGGATTCTGGAACTGGATAGAGGAAAATTATATTCTTATCAGACGAACTATGCCGGATTTCTGGAATTAAAGGCAGAGCGGGAAGAGATGGCACAGGCTTCGGAACGTAAACGACAGTCGATTCTGCGGACAGAGCTTGCCTGGATACAAAGAGGGGCACAGGCACGTTCTACGAAGCAGAAAGCCAGGATTGAACGTTACGAGAAGCTTCGGGATGTCCGGGTGGAAGAAGCGGATGGCAGGGTAGAAATCGGTTCGGTTGCTTCCAGGCTTGGACGAACAACGATAGAGCTGGAGCATATCCGAAAGTCTTTTGACGATAGAACGCTGATACAGGATTTTACTTACATTTTCTTAAAGAATGACAGAATTGGTTTCGTAGGAAAGAACGGATGCGGGAAATCGACACTGATGAAAATCATTACCGGACAGGAAAAAGCGGACAGCGGCAATGTTATCGTTGGACAAACTGTAAAAATCGGCTATTATTCGCAGGAAATCAGTGCTTCCAAAGAAGATGGAATTGCTTATATGGACCCGTCCATGCGGGTAATTGATTACGTTCGAAATACGGCAGAGCAGGTAAGAACATCGGATGGTATCGTCACTGCATCCCAGATGTTAGAGAAATTTCTTTTTTCCGGGGAAGAACAATATGGATTACTTGGCAAGCTTTCCGGTGGTGAGAAAAGAAGATTGAATCTTTTGCGTGTTCTGATGGAAGCACCCAATGTACTGATTCTGGATGAGCCAACGAATGATTTGGATATTTCTACATTGACGATTCTGGAAGATTATCTGGATCGGTTTGAGGGCATTGTTATGATTGTTTCCCATGATCGCTATTTCTTAGACCGGTGTGTGAATCGTATTTTTGCTTTTGAGGAACAGGGAATTATCCGGCAATATGAAGGCGGATATACAGATTATCTGGAGAAAAGAGAAGGGACAACGGTTAAGAAAAACGGAGATGACAGGCAATCTGTAACGGGCAAGGCATCCGGGCAACCAAAGGAAAAAACATGGGATAAGGGCAGAAGAAAGTTAAAATTTTCTTATAAAGAACAGAAGGACTATGAAACAATTGAAGAAGAGATACTGGAATTGGAAGAGAAAATAAAGAAGATTGATGAAGATTACGGAAAATATCCGAATGATTTTGTCAAGCTGAACGAACTGTTAAAACAGAAGGAAGAAGCAGAAGAACTGTTAACAGAAAAAATGGACCGGTGGATGTATCTGGAGGACCTTGCGGCCAGAATAAAAGCAGGAGAATATCTTCCCGAATGAGTTGCTTAATATGGTTAGAACGGATATAATAGTAAGAACGGATATGAAAAATATACGGTGAAATGTGAAAGAAGGGTATCGTTTAAATTATGCAGATTATAATAGTCGGTTGCGGAAATGTAGGTTCAACACTGGCAGAACAGTTAAGCTCGGAAGGACATAATATTACGGTTATCGATGTGGATAATCAGAAGCTGCAGACTTTGGTCAACAGTTATGATGTGATGGGCGTTGTAGGGAATGGAGCCAGCTTTGCGGTTCAGAAGGAAGCAGGAGTAGAGAATGCGCACTTGCTGATAGCAGTAACCGGTTCGGATGAAGTGAATTTATTATGTTGTCTGATTGCGAAGAAGACGGGTGGATGTCATACGATTGCCAGAGTCAGAAACCCGATTTATAACATGGAAATTGGGTACATTAAAGAAGAATTAGGCTTATCCATGATTATCAATCCGGAGTTTGCGGCAGCAGCCGAAATGGGAAGACTTTTGAAATTTCCGTCCGCACTTACCATTGATACTTTTACGAAAGGAAGAGTAGAGGTTGTTAAGTATCGGGTGGAAGAGGATTGCGTTTTGTGTGATTTATCCTTAAAGGAAATTGCCGGAAAGTTAAAATCCGATGTTTTGATCTGTTCGGTTGTGCGTGGTGATGAAGTGTTTATTCCTGACGGCAATTTTATTATCCGGGCAAAGGATGAAATTTCCGTTGTCGGTACGACACAGAAAACGCTTGCCTTTTTCAAAAAGCTGGGAGTACCGGTTGCCAGAGCAAAAAATGTTATGATAATCGGCGGCGGAGAGATGGCTTTCTACCTTACAAAACAGTTACTTGCCATGGGCATACAGGTTAAGATTATTGAGAAAGATAAGGAACGCTGCGATGAATTGTGTGAGCTTTTACCGCAGGCGATGATTATACAGGGGGATGGTACGGACAGAAACCTGTTAATGGAAGAGGGATTGCCGCAGATGGAGGCTTTTGTTGCCCTGACCAATTTTGATGAGGAGAATATTATGCTTTCTCTTTTTGCAAAGAGTGTGTCGAAGGCAAAGCTGATTACACATGTGCACCGGATTTCTTATGATGAGATTATTGACGGTCTGAATATCGGAAGCGTTATCTATCCGAAATATCTGACGGCAGTTCATATCATCAAATATGTCCGGGCTATGGATAATTCTCTGGGAAGTAATATTGAAACCCTGTATCGTCTGAACGATAACCGGACAGAGGCATTGGAATTTAGCGTGAAGGAAGATTGCCCGGTTGTGGGTGTTCCATTGCAGGATTTAAAAATTAAGCCGGGCATTTTGATTTGTACGATTAACCACAGGGGGAATATCAGCATTCCCGGTGGACAGAGTATCATACAGGTAGGAGATACGGTAATCGTGGTAACAACCCAGACGGGCTTGAACGATATCAGAGATATTTTGAAATAGATTTGAAATAGAGGGACGAAAAATGAACTATTCAATTATCCGCTATATTTTGTTTCGTGTATTGGAATTTGCAGCATTGTTTCTGACATTGCCCTGTCTGGTAGCTGCTATTTATCAGGAAAAGGCTGGTTTTGCTTTTGCAGCTGTTATGTTAGGAAGTCTGATTGTTGCGGAAATCGGCAAACTATGGAAACCGAAAAGCAATGTCTTTTTTGCAAGAGAAGGATTTGTTACAGTTTCTCTTAGCTGGATTTTACTCAGCTTTGTGGGGGCTTTGCCTTTCTGGCTCAGTGGTGAAATTCCTAATTTTGTGGATGCCCTTTATGAAACAATATCCGGCTTTACCACAACCGGAGGAAGTATTTTGTCGGATGTGGAGTGTCTGTCCAAAAGCGTACAGTTCTGGCGGCTTTTTACACACTGGATTGGCGGTATGGGGGTACTGGTGCTGATTATTGCCGTATTACCGTTATCCGGAGGCTACAATATGCATCTGATGCGTGCGGAAAGTCCAGGGCCTTCTGTGGGTAAGCTGGTACCGAGAGTACAGGCAACAGCCAAAATTCTATATGGCATTTATATCGGCATTACGCTGCTTGAGATGATTTGCTTAAAGGCAGCAGGCATGACTGTTTACGACTCTATTGTATTATCTTTTTCAACGATGGGAACCGGAGGGTTTGGTGTATTAAACAGCAGCATCGGCAGTTATTCTGTTGTAGTACAGGTTATCTTCATCATTTTTATGATTCTGGGTGGAATGAACTTTAACGTATATTATCTGCTGCTTGTTGCCAGAAAACCGAAAGAAGCGTTGAAACATGAAGAGGCAAGAACCTATCTGCTTCTGCTTTTGGGTGCTGCACTGCTTATTACATGGAATATCAGAGGATACTATGAAAGCATTGGAATTGCTTTTAAGGATGCTCTTTTTCAGGTGGCTTCGTTGGGAAGCAGTACCGGTTTTGCAACGGCAGATTTTGATTTGTGGCCGGAGTTTTCCAAAGCCATCTTGTTTGTTATTATGATTATAGGTGCCTGTGCGGGTAGTACCGGAGGTGGCTTTAAGGTATCGCGTGTAATGATTCTGATACAGGATGCCAAGAATGAGCTGCTTCGTGTCGTTCACCCGCAGATTGTGAAAAAACCGCATCTGGAAGGAAGGGCTGTGGAGGATGGAACCGTACGTTCCGTTCATGCGTATCTGATGATTTATCTGGCAGTGTTTTTTGTTTCATTCCTGTTTTTATCATTGGATAAATATGATTTCACTACTAACATAACAGCTGTTATGGCAAATTTGAATAATACCGGACCGGGCTTAAATGGTGTAGGACCGACCTGTAATTATGGGGAGTATTCGGTATTCTCCAAATTTGTGCTGATGTTTGATATGTTAACCGGACGTCTGGAGCTTTTGCCGATGTTGATATTGTTTTCGCCGAAAACATGGAAAAAATACTAGAATAGAAAAGACAAGACAGAACCAAGAATAAAACAGAATGGGAGTTACAAAAGATGGTCAAAGAAAATATCAGAATCAAGAAGGCTATCGTACATATCCTGGATTCTACGATTGGAATGCCGGTATTGTCTGATACGGAATTGGAATATGGTTCAGAATTCGCAGACTTTGTAAAGGAGCATATCGCTAAAATCAGTTCGGGTGATGATGCTAAGGAATGTCGTTTTTATAAAGAAGAATCGGAAATTTATCATATTTTGGAGCAGTATGCGGATGACTTTTTTGTAGACATCAGTAAGGACATTGCAAATTTTTTGTACCAGATTATGAACAGCAACATTGATATTCCACCCGCTGACCTTGTGGTGGTACGTTTTCAGTATGATGATGCAGAGTATCTGGCACTCTTAAAAATGAATTATAAATCCCTTTATACCCATCGTACAATGGCACTGGAAGATGGCAACAGCAATGAGATTATACGACACAAATCTATTCTGCCTTCCGAGAGCCAGAGGTTGACGGAAGCGGCAATTATACGTTTAGACGACCTTGCAGTATGGGTCATTGAGAAAAAGTATGAAGTAAACGGAGAGAAAACCAATTACTTTTCCTTCCTTTTCCTAAAATGCAGCAGTCATCTCTCCCATAAGTCCAAGCTTTCGATTGTGACACGAGCGGTGGAGAGCGTCCAGAAAGAGGGATATGATGAGACGGAGCGGTATGCCAAACAGATGGAAGCCAAAAGCATCATTCAGGAAGAAATAGAGGAAAATGGCGGCTTTACCGTAGAGGAAATCGCAGATAAGATTTTTGAAGAAAAACCGGAATTAAAAATTGCTTTTCAGGATAAAATGGAAAAGTACGATATGGTAAAAGAAGAGATTCAGCCGCAGAGTGAGAATACGGTCAGAAAGTATCAGAGCCAGCATTTGTATACGGATACCGGTATTGAAATTAAAATTCCGATGGATCAGTATAAAAATCCAAGAAGTGTGGAATTTATCACAAATCCGGATGGAACGGTTTCCGTTTTAATCAAAAATATTGAGCATCTGGAAGCGAAGCTGTAGATTTACTGTAGTCAACTTTCGGGAATGGTAAAACGCAGACTGGATGCTTCGGAATGGAGAAAACGATGGAAACGATTATTGATTATCTTAAAAAGGTTGGTAAGTATACGTTTCTGGAAAAACCCTTCAATGAAGTGGACAGCCTGGTATTATGCCAGTTTTCTTATTTAAAATTTGATGGGCTTGTGCCCTATATGGAGAAAAAAGCCAAGAAAGCGTCAGAATCCTTAAAAGACGGTGGAATGGTTGACATAAAATATTTATATAAACATCCTGATTATGATAAACTCTATGGAGATGAACGATATAGGGAAGACAATACAAAATTATTTCTTGCCATGGTTCATAGCAGACGCTTTGGCAATATAAAAATGAATAATTATGTAAACTATATTGATACAAAGCTGGAAACCCAGTTTTCTGCAATTACTTTACAGCTTGAGGATGGCAATTTTTACGTTGCTTACCGGGGAACAGATGAAACGATTGTAGGCTGGAAAGAAGATTTGGATCTGGCTTTTTCCGAACCGGTACCGGCGCAGCTTATGAGTGTGGCATATCTGAACCAGACGGCAAAACAGATAAAAGAGCCTTTTTTTGTGGGAGGACACTCCAAGGGAGGTAATCTGGCAGTTTACGCTTCTATGAATTGTCAGAAAAAAATACAGAGTAGAATCAAAGCTATTTTTAGCCACGACGGACCGGGATTCCGACCGGAGGTTATGAAGGAGTGCGGTTATGACAAAATTGAGGAACGAGTGCATCGAACCATTCCACATTCCTCGTTAGTTGGTTTGATTTTGTACTCCGAAGGAAATTACCGTGTGGTTGAGAGCAAGAGCATAGGACTGGCACAGCATAATCCCTATACATGGTTGATTTCCGGCGATGATTTTCATATTGTCAAGCATGTGTATTCCGGCAGAATGTTTATGGATACGGCATTGAACGAATGGATTCTGTCCTTAAGCCAGGAACAGATGCATATTTTTGTGGATACCCTTTATGATGTGGTTATGGCATCTGAGGCAGATAATTTGATTGATTTTACTGCCAATTGGAAAAAGAGTATACAGGGCATTATGGCTGCAGTAAAAAATGTGGATGCCGAAACAATGAAGGTTATCAATAAAATTATGAAAGCCCTGTTTGAAATGATATCCCAACATGCCAAGGAAGAATTTCAAGACAGAGCCGAAATACAGAAAAATAAGTTTGATGAAAAGATAAATCATCTGGAGCACATTTTCAAAAAGTAGGAAAGCAACTCATAGCCGCCGGATTCCATCATGCGTTCCGGATGCCATTGGACAGCCAGAAGCGGAAAAGAGATATGTTCAATGGCTTCAATTGTACCGTCCTTTGCCTGACAGACAGGAGTCAGATCTTTGCCAAGTCTGTCAACTGCCTGGTGGTGTGCTGAGTTTACATAAGTACTGGTTCCATATAGTTGATAGAAAAAATCCAGACGGCTGACCCCGATATGATATACATAATGATACTGGTCACTGCCATTCCATTCATGCCATTCGGCATCAGAAAGATGCTGACAGATGGTACCGCCAAAATGAATATTGATGATTTGAAGCCCTTTACAGATGCCAAGAATGGGCTTTTTTTGTTGTAAAAACAGGTCAAGTGCCTGTAACTGGATAATATCCAGTTCGGTATCAATGGTTCTGGAACCTTGATTCTGCTGACCGAAAAAGGCCGGGGTAATGTCACCGCCACCGGGAAGCAAAAGCCCGTCACAGTGGCTGCATTGTTCCGGGCATATAGATGTAATGGTTTCTGCGCCCAGATGGTGTAGGGCTTTTTCATAATTTCCGGTATCCGTAGAACGACCAACAATAGCTATCATCATAACCGAAACCTCTTAGGAATGTTTTATATGCTTATGTTATGTCGTTTGAGTAAAAGGGTGCAAGGATGTTTGTGGTTAGGGGGTATGTTTTCTTCTTGTGCTGTGCATACTAGTCTTGAGGTGAGAATATGGACAAAGATAAACAGGAAAAAATCAATCAGAAGAAAAATCAGGACAAATTCAACAGTATTACGCAAAAGGTAAAACCGGAAAACCAGAATCAGACACACAATGTACGTTCGGAAGCAGTGGAACCCAAAATAAGACAGGTGTAAAATATTACTGACCCAGTTACGGAACCGGATTAGCAAAGATACCGATATCCGGAGGATAATAAGTAAAAAGCAGGAAACATACGGTAACTGCAATGACACAAAATCTCAATAAGCTGGTATGCCATATCTGTTTGTGAGATACGGAAAGCCTGTATACGGCCCAAAATGCCAACAAAACGCTTGCAATAAAAGTGCCGATATCAAGAGGCAGGTAGTTGCGACCTAATATGCCCGAGTAGGTATAAAATAGAACAGGTATGGAAAAGGTACCAAGCATAATACCACATAGCAGGGCAGCAGTGATATCAGGATAATCATGCCGTGCTTTTTTTCCTATATAAAATGAATAAAGGAGCATAGGAAAAAAGCATAGTTTCATATGCTCCCAGGTGGACTCGTTAACCGGAAAGAAGAGTCCGAGAATGAAGTTATTTCCGGACCATTCATAAAGGAAATGGGCAATGGTACCGGTAATTAATACAAAAAAGATTCCGATGATGGTATAGCGTTTGAGTGTATTCATGGTTGTATTATATGAAAAAAAATAGGCTGCTATACAAGGAAATTAAAAAAAGAAGTATACCAGACATTCATGTATCTGGTATACTTTATTTTTAGCAGAAAGATTGAGACAACAATCAATCCCCGCCGGGCCCATCTTTACGGGGACGTGTGGATTCCGGAAGCGGTTCTACACTCTCGTCCGAATTATTGTCCTTTGGCAAATCAGTTTTTGGAATATTACCATCATCATAAAGATTGGAAAGTTTATCTGTTTTATTTGCTTTTTCCATATAAGCACCATCCTTTCGGTTATAGTGTGTGCTGTTTCGGAAAATAATATTAGCTTAGCAACAATTTGATTTCTTATATTATAGTTATGGTTATAACATTGAATGGTCTGGGTGCAAAGAGGCAAAATGCGTAGATTTTTGAAAGGGAGTTATGTATAATAGAGGGCGAGAAAAAATGAATATGATGAGGTGCAAAATAATGACTGAAAAAGAAAAGGCAGTAGCGGGATACTTATATAATGCAAATTATGATGAAGAAATATTAGCAGATATCAGCAAATGTAATGATTTGTGTCATGAATTTAACCAGTTAAGACCTTCAGAACGTACAGCACAAAATGAGATATTGAAAAAGATTTTTGGGCAAATGGGGGATAATGTCACAGTAAATACACCGTTTTGGTGTGATTATGGTTACAATACGACTGTAGGCGACTATTTTTTCGCAAATCATAATTGTCAAATTTTGGATGGCGGTAAAGTTTCTTTTGGAGATCATGTTTTTATAGCTCCGAACTGTTTATTTACAACAGCTGAACATGCTCTTGATGCAGGGCAGCGTAATGCAGGGCTTGAAGTGGCATTGCCTATCACAGTAGGAAATAATGTGTGGATAGGCGCAGGAACTATTGTTTTAGGCGGTGTATCAATAGGAGACAATACTGTTATAGGTGCGGGAAGTGTTGTCACAAAAAGCATTCCCTCCAATGTGATTGCAGTGGGAGTTCCATGTCGAGTGTTGCGTGAAATTACAGAAGCTGATAAAAAACGCTATCCAATATATGAAGAAACGAATGAATAAATCTCAATTGAAACAAAATAAGATAATCCCCCTTGTTTTGGCTACACAATATGATTTACGAACTCTGTCATTTCTTCAGGACTTTCATAAAAACCACGCTTAATCCATTCATCCAGTAATCCAAAAAGTCCATAGGAATAAAAACGGCTTTTATAGCATTCGAACGCATTTATACCAAGTTGTGGCATCATTACTATATAAAATGCATCATAAACCACATTCTGTAAATTTCTCTCATAAATCAACTCAAGTAGGTTTTTGATACTGTAGTTGAATTGAAAGAATGAAAGGGCATTATTTAAAGAAAAATTTTTACGTTCTTTTAACGCTTGTTCTTCTGCCCACCTTCCCCATAGATGAACCGGTTTAAATGTCAGCATTTCATTTTTTGAAGTGAAATTTCTAAAGTATGTAGTTCTTCCAACACCGGACAATTCTGAGATTTCCGGAATAGTTATTTTTTCTATTGGCTTTTCTTTTAAAAGTTTGATTAAGGCATCTGCAAGGCATTCTTTTAAAAATTCTGTTGTTCTAAGATTACCACCCAATTTTTATATCTCCTTTACTGGTATTTATTTAATCATTCGTACCGTTCCATTTTATACCACTTGTTATGCAAAAAAGAATATAGTATTTTATGTAAGAAAAGGTACGATAGTACCAAATAGAAAATAACATACCATTTTATGTGCGTCAAGAAAGAGGGATGAAGAATGAAAGCAATCTGGCAGGGTTAAATATTGCCGACTTTGAATGCACTATTTCTTATGAAAATTCCAGATACTGCAAGCCTAATCCGAAATATTATATTGAGCTTGCAGAACAAATAAGCTGCGAAACTAACGAATGTCTCTTAGTTGGTAATGATGTAACAGAGGATATGGTTGCCGAAGTAACAGGAATGAAAGTTTTTCTGTTGACAAACATGCTAATAAACAGCGATGGAAAAGATAGTTCTCAATATCCGAGAGGTAATTTTAACCAGTTGGTAGCTTTTGTTGAAAAATTAGGGGGTAATGATGAAAAACAAAGAATTTATTAAACAGAATAAAACAAAAATTACTATTTTAGGGATTGTTTTAGTGTTGACTATAGGTGTTGTACTTAATTTTAACAAGATTTTAGATGTAGGGATAAAGCTTACTATAGGAAGAGAATTTCCACAACTTCAAGGGGAACCAAAACGTGATAAATGGTATGCAATAGATATTGATGAAGCAGTCTCAGCTGATGGTTCCAGATGGCAAGGATATATTAAAAAAGGTTCAGAGAACAAGGTGATGGTTCTATTTTTTGGCGGAGGTTTAAGTGTGGATGAATATACCGCAGCCAGAACGTTAGAAAGAAAGGATGGATTTTATAATGCAAACATAACAACTAGCACATATATTATGGCAAGGTATATGGCAAAATATGGTATTGGCAGTAGTTCAGACAATAATCCATTCAAAGACTGGTCTATTATTGCTATTCCATATAGTAATGGAGATTTTCATTCAGGACAAGGCGAATTTGAATATACAGCATTAGATGGAAGTAAACAAATATTATATCATCATGGCTATACAAATTATCGATTGATGATGAGTGAAGCTCTTAAATATATAGGTAATAATCCAGAACAGGTTTTAATTACCGGTGCAAGTGCTGGTGGTTTTGGAGCATCAATACTTGCAGATGATGTTACAACCTTTTTTCCGGAAACAAAAGATTTTACTGTGTATGTCGATAGCTCATTACTTTTATATGATAAATGGAATTATGTTATGACAGATGTTTGGAAATCACCGGTAGCATTATCTAATCCGGTTCAATCAAATAATATAACACTAGATTCTCTTATAAATTTTAAAAATAAACACGAAGATGCACACATATTATTTGGCTCTTCAATAAGAGATTACAATCTATCTATGATGCAAACATATTTTGATTGCGGAACTTTAGATATGCATCCGGGTCAAGAGGCTGGTGACAGATATCAAAAAATACTTGAAACTATGATAAAAGATATGCAAAGAGAAATACCTGATAGTGGTATCTATGTTTGGGATAATATAGCACAAAAGGATGGACATCTATCTATTCATACAGCACAAGGAACTAAAATTTTCTATGAGAAGAGAGATGAAGGGCCAGCCTTGGCTGAATGGGTGTATGATGCAGTTAATGGAAATGTAAAAAGTTATGGTTTAGATTTGGTTAACAAAAAATATTAGTCAGCTTAAAGAATAGTGTTACGGATTATGGAAAATTTCAAATAAAGGAGGATATATGAAGTTTCATGAACTACCACGAAAATGGAAAATCACAGTAACTATATTATGGATTATGGCAGTGGTATTGCCAATTGCTTTTATTCTAAATGTCTGGATGACATTAGGGTCACTTATAAAAGTTATGGTGGGGTGATAAAATGAAATTTAAAGAATTGCCAAAAAAATGGAAAACAAAAATAATCATATTATCGGTTATCTCCGCTTTGTTTTTAGTGTTACTTGTCATATTTAATATTTTTCTAACTTCATATCGAGAAGAAAATGAAAGACAACGTGCAAGGCTTGTCAAAGATGATAGTGAGCTAATTGGAGAACGCATAGAGATTCAAAGAGATGGAAAAGCCAGTGTAAAGGCAAATCTTTATGTGCCGGATTCCATTGGCGATGAACGATTGCCGGTTGTTTTCAATATTCACGGCGGCGGTTTTGTTGGAGGAGACGCTGACGTGCTTGATACGCAAAGTGAACGAATTGCAAATGAATGGAATGTGGTCGTGGTGACAATAAACTACACAAAGGCAGATGTTAAGCCAATATCATATGGCTCTGAGGAAATAAGAGATGTGGTATTATACTTTGCAGATCATGCAGAGAGTTATGGTGTGGATCCATTAAAATTTACTTTAATGGGTTATAGTGCCGGAGCATATTATGCTGCAGATAGCACGAGATTGTTGCAAAAAGCAGATTTTGATATGGCTTCGTTAGTATTGTGTTATCCTTGGACTACAGGACTCAATGCAGATAAGCTGGAAAAAGATTTTCCACCTACACTTTTCATTTTGTCTGGGCAGGATCCAATATCTCAAAAAGCAAAAAGTTATGTGAAAGATATGGAGTCTGCGGGATTAGAATTGGAAGTGATAGAGTATGAGAATGCAGTTCATAGTTTTATTGAGTCTAATAATCCAGAAGGGATAACAGATGATACGGTTGATATGTCAGATGTGATAAATCCTGAACAGGAGTCTCTTGCCAGAGAAGCAGAGGCGGCCATTTCAGAATGGATTAGATTGCGATAAGCAAAAAATTGATATTATCTAGAATGCCACAAAATCCAACTGAGTTGATGATAGACGGAAAACTTGCTATTTTTTGCACAGAAGGTAGCAAAGGAACAGAGTTTTACGAAAGCTGCGGAACAACTTCATATTGCACAGCCTACTCTTTCAAGACAGCTTGCTTCTTTGGAAGAAGAACTGGGAATCGTCTTGTTTGACAGAGGTAGACGCGGTGTTACTCTTACAGAGGATCTGCATGGGATGTAAGGAATTAACTTTTATGACACTGCACTAGCTTATCAGAATGGTACCAGTGAGCAGTATCTGGGAAGATTAGCAAAGAAACTTGGAGAGACATCGAAAAGACTTGAGGAAGATACTTACGCAAAATTCAAATATGATAAGACCAAAGATTCAGATGGACTCATTATAAATCGTGTGATGGAGATTGCAGGGAAACGAGGTGTATCCATGACAGAAGTATCGCTTGCGTGGCTGCTTACAGAAGCGGAAATAGGCTATCTGGAAGAACTTTATGTTCCACATGCACTTGCTGGTGTTATGGCCCAAAATGGGAAGCAAAAAGCAGGGAATGCAGTATAGGGAGAAATTTTACATGGCAGAGAAAATCGTACAGACAGCGGGAAGAAACGCCCTTAGAGAGTTTGTTCCAGAGTTTGCACATTTTAATGATGATGTTTTATTTGGGGAGAACTGGAATAAATATATTTGACAAACCATATTTTATGTGCATATAATAACTGGTAATACCAAGTGGTACTACCAGTTATTTGCATTATCTGTAATGTACATCAAAATACAGGAGGTTTTTCACATGAACAAAATAATTAGATTGCCAAATCTTGCAGCGGTACAGGAATTTGTTAAGAATGCAGAAGCAACCGGCGAAAGTGTCCTTGTTTCAAAAGAAGGATTCAAATATCAAATAGATGGAGCATCTATCATGGGTATGATAGCTGTTATGGGTGAAAGATTAAGGGTGGATTATATGAGTGAATCCATGAGATTTAAGGAAATGTTGGAAAAATATTGCACAAGTCAATAATAGACTGTTTATCGCTGACTGATTATATGAAGAAGGTGAACTGATATGATTATTACGATTGGTCGAGAGTGCGGATGCGGAGCGGATGAAATAGGCAAAATGCTTTCTGAAAAATATATGCTTCCATGTTATTCGAAATCTAAATTAGTAGAATATGCAGGAGAAAGAGGATTATATGATAAATTTCCTTATTTTTTTGGAGAGTTTCCGACAGAGTTTCTAATGAGCTCTATAGACGAAAGTATGATGGAACGTGTTCGCAATACCCCTAAAGAAACTTTAGGAAAACTTATGGAGGGTCAAGATTGTATCATCATTGGAAGGACCTCAAATTATGTATTTAGGAATAGAGAAGATTCTATTCGTATTTTCTTATGTGCAGATATAAAATACAGAATCGCCCAGATTGCCAAAAAGCATGATTTGTCTCTTCGCAAGGCTCAAAAACTGGTAGAAGAGACGGATGAGAGACGAAGGCGGTATCATCAATACTATACCGGAGAGGAATGGGGATATGCAGGAAATTATGACTTATGCTTGGATGTCTCCGTACTTGGAATACAAAGTGTGCTAGATGTGATTAGCGCTTATATAAATAGCCGAGAAAGAGAAAAGAATCGAAAAGAGGCTTAAATTAAGATGAAATATATTAAACAATGTTCAATTATTCTTGTAATCTCCTTTATAGGAGAAGTATTAAAATATCTTTTGCCATTGCCGATACCGGCGAGCATTTATGGAATGGTACTGCTTTTTACAGGTCTTATGACCGGATTAATCAAACTAGAAGCAGTAAAGGAAACCGGAACATTTTTAATTGAGATTATGCCATTGATGTTTATTCCTGCCGGTGTTGGATTAATGACAAGTTGGGGTACATTAAAAGCGATTATTGTGCCGGTAAGTATTATTACTGTTCTTACTATTATAACAGTCATGATTGCTACGGGACGAGTATCGCAAGCAATCATAAGAAAGTCGAAGGAAAATAAGAAATGAATGATTTTTTTCAAAATTCCATGTTTGCCGGAGTTACACTTAGTCTGATAGCCTACTTGCTTGGAGCAATGCTAAAGAAGAAGTTGAAACTTGGCATCTTTAATCCATTACTGATAGCAATCGTGATTTCAATTATTGTTCTTTTGATTGGCAAAATTGATTATGATACTTATTATGAGGGTGCTAAATTTTTAAGCTGGCTACTTACACCGGCAACTGTTTGTTTGGCAATTCCTTTGTATGAACAATGGGAATTGTTAAAACAAAATTATAAGGCAGTATTATTGGGTCTTTTGGCTGGTACGGTTACAAGCCTGACAACGGTATTTGTTTTAGCCAGGTTATGTGGTCTTTCCCATGAAGAATATGTGACGCTCCTTCCGAAATCCATTACTACAGCAATCGGAATGGGTGTTTCTGAGGAATTGGGAGGATATGTTACCATTACGGTTGCAGTCATTATTATTACAGGTGTATTGGGAAATATGTTTGGAGAGTTGATTTGTAAATTATTTAAGATTACGGAACCCATAGCAAAAGGACTTGCTTTTGGAGCATCTTCTCATGCGATAGGTACTGCGAAAGCTCTTGAAATCGGAGAGGTGGAAGGTGCTATGAGTGGTCTGGCCATCGCAGTATCCGGAATACTGACAGTAGCACTGTCTTCGTTATTTGCCAATTTTATGTAAGGGGACAATATGACAAAGAGAACTACAACAATGGAATATCAAAAAGCAATTGATTATATTTTTCAGATGATAAAGGAAGGCAAGCTTATTGTCGGAAGTAAGATCCCTTCTGAGCGAGATATAGCAGAGCAGCTTGGTATTGGAAGAAATTCCATTAGAGAGGCAATTAGCATTTTGCGAGGAATGGGCTTGATAGAAAGCATACAAGGATCCGGCAACTATATAGCAAAGGATTCTGGACGTACTATTTGGAATATTGTGTCAGTAATGCTTGCGCTGGGAAGCATATCGATGAAAGATATTTTGGAATTCCGTAGAGTGATGGCAAGGGCTGTCATTGAGCTCATTTTTAAAAATGGGTTTGATGATGAGGATAAAGAACATCTGGAAAAAATAATTGGCAAGATGAAGTCGGCATCTGGGGAGAAACTTGTAATGTTAGACCAGGAATTTCATATTACATTAATTCGAGCCACAAGGAACCCTCTGTTTATTATTGTAATGGAGGCGATAGCCGAGGTTTACCATGAGTCTATGTCAAAGGTAATCGGAGAATCTGACGAGGAAACAACAAGGAAATTGATAGAGCTTCATAGTAAAATCTGTAATAGTATCGTGGAGAAGGATGAAGAAGCATGTTTAAAATATATGAAGGATCATTACGATCTTGTAGAAAGCAAGCTAAATTGATTGGTTTATATGTTAACAAGTCTTGCAATCATTTTATTATCATTTAGCACCCGTTTTACGCAAAGTATCTGTGTTAGAAGCTGCTGTTATGGGGAGCGTAATTGCTGCAGTTGGTACGCTTCCGGTCAAAAAGTCGGGTTAATTACTGACGGTGATACTAGAAAAGAATAGAGTATGAGCTTATAATAGGAATAGTAAAAAAAGAAGAGGGGGATAAACATGTCCGACAAAAAATTAGTAGCATTAACTTTTGACGATGGCCCGACTATTGGAATTACCGATCAGGTTCTGGATGTTTTACAGGAGAATGAGGTAGTAGCAAGCTTTTTTCTCATTGGACAACAGATTACTGATGAAACCAGATATCTGGTGAAACGTGCTCACGATATGGGTTGCTCTATTGAAAATCATTCGAAAACACACCAGTCCATGCCGAAGCAGAGCCAACAGGAAATTGTTGCGGAAATCCAATATACTACAGATCGAATTAAAGAGATTACCGGGGAGAAACCTGAATTTTTCAGACCGCCATATATTGATTATGATCAGAAGATGTATGACCTGATCGATTTGGTATTTATCTGCGGATATGGATGTGAGGACTGGGAACCCACTGTCACAGTACAGGAGAGAATTGACAGAGTACTACATGATGCAAATCCCGGTTTCATTGTCCTGCTTCATGATATGCATGATAATATCAATACCGTTGAAGCAATTAAGACGATTATACCGGAGCTGAAGAAGCAGGGTTATGAATTTGTTACCGTTCGAGAACTCTTTCAGAGAAGTGGTGTCAAGCCACAGAAAAATGTAATCTATATGGGCGTAAATGAGGTCAGATAGGCTACCGTATCATGTTTTTGTGTGAGAATTATGTAAACCTAACACAGAAGAAAATGGAGAAGCAATTGAGTTATGAAGTACAGCCAAAAGATAGTTTAAAAAAATGGGAAAGAGGTTATTTGCTTTCATATCCCGATGAAAATAGTTTTAAAGCAGAACAAGAAAATGTTGAATATGCTTCAATTTTTAAGGGGACAGATAGTTAAATAGATATTTCATATTGACAATGTAAATCACTACTGATAGAATTACACAAAACAAAGGAAGGATAAGTCCATGATTAAATTTTCAATTGGCATGAACAAAATGAACCAGCAACAGCAGCGTATTGTTAAAACTGACAATGGGCTTTTTGTGTTGTGTTCATAACAAGCGTCTTATCCTGGTTAGTCTGAACCAAACGGTCGAAAGCTCAATGCGAGTTTTTGACCGTTTTTATTTTTATTTGCGCAAAGCGCATCGAGTCTGCTTGTGAGCAAACTTTATCTATTTGAAAAATCGGAAAGGAGGTGTACTATGCCGGAACAGTCAGAGCTTCCCCAGCAGAAAGGGAAGCAGGGAAAAATCATAGTAAATAACAGAAAGGAACAAACGTATATGATATGTAAGCGATTAACATCAAATGAACGCCCGACATTTCCTAAAAGGGCAATTATTACGGCAGGTATGCCTTACGGAAATAAGAGCCTGCATTTTGGACACGTAGGCGGTATGTTTATACATGCTGATAT
>JAQXTA010000038.1 GCA_029219245.1 Lachnospiraceae bacterium
GTCATATAATTTCAGCGCAATGATTCGTGATGACGATGGAAAGGTCATAAAGGATGAAAATGGGAAGGGTAAAGAAGACAGAGTTAAGGAGAGAGGTGAAATTGAACGGGCGATAAAATTAGCAAAGAAAAGAATTCCTGCTTTGCATGAAAGACTGAACAGCATGAATTACATAATTGAAAACCTTGATTATCGTGAACTTATCAAGAAATACAATGGTAAGGGATATAAGAATATTATGGAAGAATATCAAAAGCCAGATGAATCATTAGCTAGGAAGAACAAACTTTGGTATTTTGACCCTCCGTATCACCCTTATTGTCTTTATGCTGGTAAGGATGCACCATACGCAAATACCTTTAGTGCGGAAATGGCAAATGAGATGGTTAAGATACTGGATGGTTCTAAAAAAGAAGAATATGGAGAAATTGCATTTTTCATTAAGTCAGACTATGACCCAAAGTATGCACTTAAAAATGCAGAAGAGAGACTTGAGCAGATAAAGAAAGGCACATATAAAACATCAGACGATCAAGTGAAATGGTTTAATGAGATTCGGAAAATAGAAGAAGAAAATCCCGGGGCAGTTTCTAGTGTTTTTGCTTCACTAGAAAAAGAACCATTTTGCAAAATATGTGTTGGTGGATTTGATAAGGGATCTATGGACGCAGAGGGCGTTAAAAATATGGGTCTAGAGTATATTTGGTGCAGAGGTTTTGAAAAAGGCTATGCTGGCGAAAGTGAAACGGATAAATCCAAAGATGGCAATAAGAAAGAATGATTATGATATTGAATGTCTGTATTAGAGGTTACTGGAGTGAGTCGTGATTTTTGAAAAGAGAGGGGTGATTACCTAAATATACTAATTTTCTTAAGTTATTTTGGGAATAAATGGTTTCTATGGATTCTATGGACGAATTAATATAATAGGTAGAAATAGAGGAATTAGTAGAATCTGTGGAATGAATAGACTGGTGGTATGTGCTATAAGTTTGAGTGTTAGCAATGAGCAGAGCAAAAATAGAGTCAGGCACGCGATGAAAGCTTGCTTTCATAAGCGTGGACGGCTCTATTTTTATTGTGCTTGAGTTTTTTTGTCTGGCGAGTGGCAAACAGGCAATAAGAACCCAATTAAATCCTTCTATGAGGGCAGCGATTAGCTGTATTGAAAATGGAAAATATATATGGTAGTATGGATATCGTAAAAATTTGGAATATATTGGTGTAAATAGTCTGAATGGAGGCAAAATGTATGACTCAGCTTTTTCTAAACTTACTTGCAAAAGATGACCAGGATATTCAGAAACCGCAATTTCGTGCCAAAGTAGGTAAAATGTCTGGTTTGGTGGGAATTTTATGTAATTTGATACTGGCAGGAAGTAAACTGGTTGTAGGAATTGTTGCAGCATCGGTATCCATTACAGCGGATGCTTTAAACAATTTGTCCGATGCAGCAAGCTCGATTGTTACTTTGTTAGGCTTTAAGATGGCAGAGAAACCGGCTGACGAGGAACATCCATATGGGCATGCCAGATTTGAATATTTATCAGGTCTTGCTGTGGCAGTGATGATTATTTTGATCGGCTTTGAGCTTGCCAGAAGTTCGGTAGATAAGATTTTACATCCATCCGCGGTAGAGATGACATGGATTACCTGCTGCGTTTTAGTTCTCTCCATTGCAGTGAAATTATGGTTGTGGCTTTTTAATGGTAAGTTAAGTAAAATAATCAATTCTACCACGCTGATGGCAACAGCGGAAGATAGCCGCAATGATGCCATTACAACCGGTGCGGTTTTAGTGGCTGCATTGATAGAATATTTTACTTCTTTACAGATAGATGGCTTTATGGGATTGGCTGTTGCGGTCTTTATTTTATATAGTGGAATGAATCTGGCAAAACAGACTATTTCTCCTTTGTTGGGAGAGGGCGCGAATTCCGAAATGAAAGAAATGATTGTAGATTATATCCGGTCATGCCCCAAGGTTTTGGGTTATCATGATTTAATGGTGCATGATTATGGTCCGGGGCAACGCTTTGCCAGTATTCATGTGGAAATGGATAAAGATGAAGATGTTCTGACCTGTCATGAATTGATTGATGATATGGAACGGGAATGCTTGGAAAGTCATGGAATTCATCTGGTCATTCATTATGATCCGATTGTAACAAACGATCCGGAATTAGATCGTATGAAACAGATTGTAACCGCTGTTTTGAAAGTTAGGGATGAGAGGATTTCTATCCATGATTTTCGCATGGTTATGGGAAAAGGACATACGAACTTAATTTTTGATATGTCTCTTCCGGCGGAGCTGCTGGGACAAAAGAAGGAAATCAAAGAGGCATTGGAAGAGGCATTAAATGATTTAGGAGAAACTACATATCATACGGTTATTACGTTTGATTTACTTGCCTTTAATTAAAACGCAAAGAGTCTGTTTTGCAGCAGGCTCTATTTTGTGATAATGCTAAAAGAAATCAAAACTAGTTGTGAACAGATAAGAGGAAGGGAGATATCTTTTATGAAATTTCATACAAACAGTACTTTTTTATATATACTTGCAATTTGTGTGATTGTATTTGTTCTGGCACAGTCGTTCTTTTTTCTGATAAGAGCTTATAGAAGAGGAAAGGAAATCGGAATTGATAAGGTAAAGTTAAAGAAAACGATACTATCAACTGCCGTATTTACCATTGCACCGGCTATTTCTATTTTAATAGGCGTTGTAACCTTATCGAAGTTTCTGGGAATTCCACTTCCATGGATTCGTATGAGCGTAATTGGAGCTATTACCTATGAATTGCCGGCGGCAACTTCTACCGCAAATGCGCTAGGGATTTCTTTGTCAGAAACGATTACCAACCCCAAAATCTATTCGGCGATTGCATGGGTTATGACACTTGGTATTCTTCCAAGCATTGTTTTACCACCCATTCTGATGAAGAAGATACAGGGTGGTATGATAAAAATCAAACAGAAAGACAGTAAATGGGGAGATTTGTTTATGACCTCCATGTTTCTGGGCATGATTTCTGCTTTTCTCGGAATGGTATTTGCAGATGTACGAAGCGGCATTGCCGGATGGATTCCAATTTTTGTTTTACTCTGTTCCGCAGCGATTATGGGAGTCTGTGGGTTGCTGATTAAAAAATGTAACATGAAATGGTTGGAAACCTATGCCTTGGCAATCAGTATGCTGGGTGCTATGATTTTTGCGATAATAATTACCCCGGTAATTGGTTAGGAGGACGACAGCATGAACGATTATTTAAAAACAACCGATCGATATGGAAAAATATGGATTTGGACGGCAGTTGTGGTAGTTTGCATGGTGCCGGTAGCAATCTGTCTTTATTATAATGCGTGGCCGGAAGCAACGGCTGTTTTAAAGGGTTTGCTGGGAGTTGCACCAATATACTGGACAGTTGGGGTTATTGAGGTAATTACCTATACACCGATGCTCGGCGTGGGAGGAACATATCTGGCTTTTGTGACAGGTAATCTGACCAGCTTAAAGGCACCGAGTGCATTAAATGCAATGGAAAATGCAGAGGTGAAACCGGGAACGGAAGAAGGAGAGGTTATTTCCACGATTGCGATAGCAACTTCTTCCATTGTAACAACATTGGTTCTGGCAGTTGGGGTATGTATTCTTACAATCCTTGCTCCTATTTTGGATTCTCCGGTGTTAAAGCCGGCATTTGATAATATTCTTCCGGCTTTATTTGGTGGTCTGGCAGTCGTATACGTCAGCAAAAACTGGAAACTGGCAATGGCACCGCTTATTTTTATGATTGCTCTATTTTTACTGGTACCGTCTCTGGCAGGCTCCGTTGGAATACTTGTTCCGGTGGGCGTTATCATTGCACTTGTGGCAGCCAGAATCATGTATAAAAGAGGAATTGTATAAGAAAGACTGATTACTGTAAGGAGAAATAAAAATGACAGGATGGATTTTTTTGTACATAATAATAGCGGTTTTGATTCTTTTTGTGGCGGTACTCTTGATTAGGACAATCCGGTTCCAACCGGAAAAAGAAGCCCCGGTTGCGGTGGATAAAATTGTTCTTAACCAGGGGAAAATTGTGGAAGATATGGTGGCTATGATTTGCTGCAAGACAGTGTCTAACCGGGATGATTCCCTGGTGGCATGGGAAGAATTTGATAAGTTCCGTAACCTGCTTGTAGAACGGTTCCCGCAAATTCATACAAAGTGTCAGATGGAGCGAATCGGGAAAAGCGGCCTTTTATATTTTCTGCCCGGGAAGTCATCTGATAAGCCTTCCGTATGCATGGCACATTATGATGTCGTTCCAGTTGAAGAAGATGGTTGGAGCAAACCTGCCTTTGAGGGACTTATTGAGGGCGGTTACATCTGGGGAAGAGGTACATTGGATACCAAAGGAACCCTTTGCGCCTTGTTAGAGGCATTAGAAAAACTTCTGGAGGAAGATTATGTACCGGAAAATGATTTGTATTTATCCTTTTCCGGAGAAGAAGAAATTGATGGCAATTCCTGTGCCGATATGGTATCTTATCTGGAGAAAAAAGGTGTAAAACCTGCTATTGTAGTCGATGAAGGCGGTGCGGTAGTGGATCATGTTTTCCCGGGAGTTGACAGAGAATGCGCATTAATCGGGATTGGGGAAAAAGGCAGTGTCAACATGGACTTTTCGATGGAATCGGAAGGAGGACATGCTTCTACACCGCCGATTCATACGATTCTTGGACAGCTAAGTGAAGCCGTTTGTAAAATTGAAAAGCATCCTTTTAAACGTCAAATGACTAAGCCGGTAGTGGAGATGTTTGATACTTTAGGAAGATATTCTACTTTTATCTATCGTATGATATTTGCAAATTTATGGTGTTTTGCTCCACTACTGGATATGATATGTAAAAAATCCGGCGGAGAAATGAATGCCATGATGCGGACAACTGTAGCAGTGACGAGAATGGAAGGCAGCAAAGCATATAATGTACTGCCGCCCAAAGCGGGATTTGGTATCAATATGAGATTGTTGGGAACAGATACGATAGATTCCGCAATTTCGTATCTACAGAGTGTGATTGGAAATGAGAAGGTAAAACCGCATCTTGTCAATGGAATGAATCCGTCAATCTATTCGGATACTTCCTGTGAAGAATGGAAAAAATTAAAAACAGCAATCCATCAGACATGGCCGGAAGCAATTGTTTCTCCCTATCTGATGATGGCATGCAGTGACTCCAGACATTATTGCAGAATTACAGACAGAGTATATCGTTTCTCGGCCATGCGTTTGTCAAAAGAGGAACGTGCCATGATACATGGCAATAATGAAAGAATTCCGATTACTACTTTGATTACGACAGTAGAATTTTATGTCCGGTTATTAAAATTATTATAGATTTCATCTGTTGTCAGAGCGAATCTGGAATTTCATAAGGGAAAATCATATGGAACCAATAAAAGAATATGAAATCGGAGAAGGCATCTTTCATTATTGTATAGAAAAAGATAAAATCAGCATTATAAACTTTGAAGGCACTACCAACCAACTTACTATTCCGGAACGGATAGAGGAGTTTGAAGTTACCGGTATAAGCAAAAAGGCTTATTATGGGAATCGTTTTTTACAGTATCTTATACTGCCGGAAACGATTGCGGTAATTGGTGATTGGGCGTTTGCTGGTTGCCAGGCATTGCAAAAAGTAGTTCTTCCGAAAAAGGAAATCACGCTGGGAAAGCAGCTTTTTTGGAAATCATATCATTTACAGGAAATTGCTTTTCAAGGATGCAGTCCGCAATTGGCAAAGCTTATGGCTGCTTCAGTGACTATGTTAGATGCGGAATATCTGCTTCATCCGGAGCAGGCGGGGAGTGATATCTGGTACAGGAATTTTGACAATCGTATGCTTACTGTTTTAAGAGAACCGGAAGAAAATGCTTTGAAAAATCTGGTGTATTGTGCGGAAGAGGATATGTGTGGCAAGCAGGATGCATGTATCAGAAGGCAGGAATATGAGAAAGCCCGTCTTGCTCTGCATCGAATAACCTATGATGAAGGTCTTAGTCTGGAAATCGGAGAGTATTTGTCAAATTATATCTGTCAGAGAACCAAAGGGTGTGAAGAAGAATCTTCATGGGAAGTGGTAAAAGAAGAATTACAGGAGCAAAAGGCTTACTGCGAGAAACTGTTTGCCATTGGTGCACTTCATGAAGAGAATTTTAATGCGGCACTGGAAGATCTGGGTGAAAATCATATTGAGTTGAAGGCATATCTCCTTAGTCGCTGGATGGAGAAAAAACGAGAAAAGTCGGTATGGAATGATCTGGAACTGGGGTAAGGTATGATAAAGGAAGCTTGGATTAAGGAAAATTTGATTAAAAAGGGGGCGCATTATGGAAGAACCGAAAAAGATGGATGTGGACAGTATTGTTAAGATGCTGGATAATTTTGCAGCATCGGATACAAGTCGGCTAAAAATTGATACCTCGGAAGAAATTACTCAGGGAGAAATAAAAAAGCAGTATCATCACGGAAGATGTGATGTAGGAAGTCCTTGGGCAAGAGGATGTGCTTTTGATGTATTAGAGGATGAAAAAACTTGATTTTAAGAAGGGAACGTGATAGACTCGTAGTGTTTAAAACAAATGCATATTTATGCATGAGGAAAGAGGAGGAAGTATCATGAAAAAATTTTTTGCAGTTTTACTGGCAACAGTAATGACAATGAGTCTGCTCACAGCCTGCGGCAGTGAAGCAGCAGAAACCACTACTGAAGAAACTGAAGCAGTAGAAACAACAGAGGCAGAAGCAACAGAAACCACAGAAGCAACAGAAACCACAGAAACCACAGAAACTACAGAAGCTACAGAAGCAGATGTAGCAGTATCTGATGCTTTGGCTGATGGAGTTCTTACGGTTGGTACCAATGCAGAGTTTCCACCTTTTGAATATGTGGATGATAATGGGGAACCGGACGGATTCGATATTGCCTTGATTAAAGCAATCGGTGAGAAACTTGGTGTTACCGTAGAAGTTGAGAACATGGAATTTGCTTCTTTGATTTCTTCTATCGGAAGCAAAATTGATGTTGCAATCGCTGGTATGACAGTAACAGAGGAAAGAAAGAACAGTGTAGATTTTTCGAATTCTTATTATGAAGCAGTTCAGTATGTAATCTTACCGGAAGGCTCTGACATTGCAACAGCTGATGACTTAAAGGACAAGGCAATTGGTGTTCAGTTAGGTACAACCGGTGATTTCATCGCAAGTGACATTGAAGGCGCCAGCGTTTCTCAGTATAATAAAGCCGTTGATGCCGTAAATGACTTAATCAATGGCAGAGTAGACTGTGTTATCATTGATAAGAACCCTGCACTTGTATTTGAAGGTAAATTTGAAGGTCAGGTAGTTGCAGTGGATGGCGCTCAGTTTGATTTTGAACCGGAAGAATATGCAATTGCAATGCCAAAAGGTGATACTGCATTAGTAGAGCAGATCAATGCAGCATTGGAAGAAATTAAGGCTGACGGAACATTTGATGAACTGGTTAAGACCTACATCGAAGAATAATAAAAGTAAAATCGAAAAGAGGATAGCATGAAGTTTAATGCTATCCCCTTTTAGAAAAGAAAGGAACTTACGATATGCAGGCATGGATAGAAAAAATCGGTAAAATGTTCGAAATGGCATTTCTTACTGAGGATCGGTGGAAACTGTACTTAAATGGTCTGGGAGTAACGCTGAAAGTGGCACTTTTTGCGGCAATTCTTGGACTTGCAATCGGTACAGTAGTTGCACTGATGAAGCTTTCAACGAATCGAAAGGGGAATAAGACCATTTGGGCGCGGATTGCCAATGCCTACATAGATATTATCCGAGGTACGCCTTCGGTTTTACAGCTTCTTATCATGTGGTTTATTATTATGAAAAGTTGTAAGAACGGCGTTCTGGTTGCTGTTTTATCTTTCGGTATCAACAGTGGTGCTTACGTGGCAGAAATCGTAAGAGCCGGTATTTTAGCGGTAGATAAGGGGCAGACAGAGGCAGGACGGTCGCTTGGACTTTCTAAAGCACAGACTATGATTTATATTATTATTCCGCAGGCAATTAAGAATGTACTTCCGCCTATTGGTAATGAATTTATTGTACTTTTAAAGGAAACTGCAATTGTGGGATATGTGAGTCTGTCAGACCTTACCAGAGTAGCAAATCAGGTTTCATCGAGGACTTATGAAGCATTTATGCCTTTAATCGGAGCCGCTGTTATTTACTTTGTAATAATTAAGATATTAACTATCTTACTTGATAAACTGGAGAGGAGGCTGCGTAAGAGTGATAATCGTTAAAGACCTTCATAAAAAATTTGAGGATAATCATGTACTGAAAGGTGTTAATTATCATGTACATCAGGGAGAAAAAATTGTAGTTGTAGGACCTTCCGGTTCCGGGAAGAGTACCTTTTTGCGTTGCTTAAATCTTCTGGAAACACCAACAAGCGGAGAAATCTGGTTTGATGGGCAGAAAATTAACGATCCCAAGGTGAATATTGACAAGGTCAGAGAACACATGGGAATGGTTTTTCAGAATTTTAATTTATTCAATAATCTTTCGATTATGGATAATATCACGTTAGCTCCGGTTAAACTGAAGCTGATGAGTAAAGAAGAGGCGAAAGAAAAAGCACTCGCCCTTTTGACAAGGGTGGGTTTAAAAGATAAGGCAGATTCTTATCCGAGCCAGCTTTCCGGCGGGCAGAAGCAGAGAATTGCGATTGTGAGATCACTTGCCATGAATCCAAGAGTAATGCTTTTTGATGAACCTACTTCAGCCCTTGATCCGGAAATGGTAGGGGAGGTTCTGGATGTTATGAAAGAGCTTGCCAAAAGCGGCATGACAATGGTTGTAGTAACCCACGAGATGGGATTTGCAAGGGAAGTAGGAACCAAGGTATTGTTTATGGACGAAGGAATTATTATGGAAGAAAACACTCCCTCTGAATTTTTCAATCATCCGCAGTGCCAGAGATTACAAGACTTTTTATCAAAGGTATTGTAAAGAAAAATCGGGTGGGATAAAAAGATTATAGATTACAAAAAAGAAAATCCTGGAGCGGATAAAACTGCTTCAGGATTTTGTATACATTTCAGTTGCCGTTTTAAACAGGCGGAAAACAATTTGTGGAAAAGGACTTTTTTCGAATGGAGCATGTAAAATACTTGATTCTGGGAGCAGGACCGGCAGGGCTTACATTTGCCAGAAACTTACTTGATCAAAACGAGGATTCCTTTCTTGTCATAGAACAGGAAAAGACTGCAGGAGGATTATGCCGCAGTAAAGAGGTGGATGGTGCCCCTTTTGATATTGGCGGAGGACATTTTCTGGATGTTAAAAGACCGAAAGTTAATGAATTCCTGTTTCGGTTTATGCCGAAAGAAGAGTGGAGTTTATTTGAACGGGACAGCCGTATCTGGGTAAAAGGGATGACTATAAATCATCCGTTTGAATCAAATATCTGGCAGATGGATATGGACAGGCAAATTGAATATCTTGTTTCCATTTCCAGGGCGGGCTGCAATAACGGCGAGCCAATGCCGGAGAAATTTATTGATTGGATACAATGGAAACTGGGTGATAAGATTGCGCAGGATTATATGATTCCGTACAATCAGAAGATGTTTGCGGATGAATTAAACCTGTTAGGAACCTTTTGGCTGGAAAAATTACCGAATGTCAGCTTTGAAGAAACGTTGCGTTCCTGTTTGACGCATAGGGCATATGGAACGCAGCCGGGACATGCTTTTTTCTATTATCCGAAAAAATACGGATATGGAGAAGTATGGCTGCGGATAGCAGATTCCATGGCGGAGCACATGGTATATGAACAGACGGTAGACGAAATAGATTTTAATAAAAGAATGGTAAGTACCAAATCCGGTGCGAAGTGGGAAGCGGATGTAATTGTTACAACGATTCCATGGACCTGTGTTGATAAATTGACAGGAATGCCTGAGCAGATGCGCAGTTCTCTGCGCAAGGAGCTTAAGCATAGCTCGATTGAAACCCGCTATGTACCGGAGAAACTGGATACAGAAGCACAATGGATTTATGTACCCGAGAAAGAGAAGCCATTTCATCGGATTTTAGTCAGACATAATTTCTGTAAGAACAGCAATGGTTATTGGCTGGAAACAAGAAAAGAACGTACGAAAGATTATACAGAGGATGCGTGCTATCACTATATGAATGAATATGCATATCCATTGAATACAGTCGGTAAACCGGAAGTGATACAGAAGATTCTGAATTTTGGAAGGGAAAGAAATGTATACGGATTGGGTCGATGGGGAGAACATTCTCATTACAATTCCGACCTGATAGTGGAAATGGCTATGAATATGGCAGAAAAGATAGTAAAATAAGAAAAGATAGCAAAATAAGAAAAGATAGCAAAATAAGAAAAGATAGCAAAAAAAAGAAGGAATAATAGAAAGCAGTTGTAGAGCAAGGCTGTAGGAAACGAATTTACAGTGGGAGAAAACAGCATGAAAAAGAAATATTTTATTAAGGGAATTTCCATTTTATTTGTGTTAGCAGTATTGGGAGTTGTTCTGCTTATACTTGGACATACGGTAAAAAACGGAAGAGCAACCAATACCTTGCTTCCGACCGTAACGGATACACCGGTATATGTGGAATGTAAGGAAGGAACAGAAATTACGATTTCCATGCAGGCAACAGAAGACTTTCATACAGGTGGTTTCTGGCTTCTGCTTGTGAATCTGTCGGAAGAGAGCAAAGGAACATTGCACCTGACACTTGAGGACAAAGTGGGAAACATATTGATGAACCAGGTAATTCCGGTGGATACGATTACTCCGGGAGAATGGTTTCAGGTACCCGCGGATGCAGTTCTGGAAGCAAGGGAAGAATACACGTTTCGGATGTCTGCTGATGGTAGTGAACCATATTTCATGCAGATTCCCGTAGAAGAAATGGAGGAAGTACTTCCGGTCTGCATTACTGTAGCAAGCAATGGGGAAGAGATAGAAAGCGGCATTTCATTTGGTATTGATGTGGTAACAGAGGCGAATGTTACCTTTGGAGATATTTTTTATTATTCGGTACCATTTTCGATTTTTGCGGCAGCCGTATGCATTGTCTTTATCCTGTTCGGAAAAGAAAGAATTTTTTCTTATATTCAAAAAATACCGGTTGGAGAATTCTTAAAAAAGAATGGAAATGATTTGTTCCTGCTGTTACTCTTTTTGAGTATTTGCATCAGCATTTATGCAAGAGCTTATATCAAGGGTGTCTATATCACATCCGATTCCGCAGGCTACCTCAGAGAGGCAGTGAATCTGGTAAATGGCAATGGTTTTTCTTATGATGGAATGGCGGGATATGATTCATGGTTCGCCAACTGGCCGATTCTGTATCCGGCAATGATTGCAGGTATTATGCTACTCAATCATACAAATGCTTATCTGGCATCTAAGATTTTATCCATGCTGTTGGTGGCATTTATTATGCTGGTATTACGCTGGCGTTTCGGTAAAGATGCATGGGTATATTCTTTATGCCTTACAAATATCGGCTTCTTAAGTCTTACCTATTATACTTGGAGTGAATTGCCGTTTATGCTGTTTATGCTTTGCTTTACGTTGGTATTTTCTGAAATTCTGAAAAGGGAAAGACCGTCTGCAAAATGGTATGTCCTGCTTGGTATAACAGGCTTTGGATGCTTTATGACCAGATATTACGGTGTTTATATCTGGATTGTAGTGGGATTGTATCTGCTTTTGCTCCTAAAACAGTATATGGAAAAGAAAGATAAGGCTGTTTTAAAGAAGGGTGTCAGTATTGCAGCAACAGCTTGTGTTACCGGGTGCTTATCATTGGGATATCTGGGTATGAACAGAATCATGAACGGTATGGCATCCGGGGTAAGCCGTACGCTCTGGTGGGATGATTATGAGAAACTGACCAATGATTTAATCGGTTCGCTTATGACGGAGATTTTTAATATTTTTTCCTTACAGGTTCCACAGATTATCGATAATTGTCCCTACTCCATGAAGGTATGGTTTTTGCTCGTTGTTTTAATTGGGCTTATTTGGTTTATAAAAAGCAACTGTAAATCTTTTTCAACTGAGTCGGTTATGATTACGTTTGCAGTCAGCTATTATATTATTTTTATCGGAATACGATATGTATCTTCCATGGATACCTTTTATTTCCGCTTTTTTGAGCCGGCAACCTTCTTATTGTGTATTGGGCTGACCGGTCTGATACTGCCTTATCTGCGAGGAAAAAAAGGTTTCCAGTATTTTGCTGCGGTTGTTACAACAGTAATGGGAATCGCAGTGATATCCCTTTTTCAAAACGGAAGTATGGAAACGGAAAATTCTTATTACGCAAGCCTGACGAAGCAGTGGGATGCGGCATATGAAGAAATCCCGGAAAAGTCGGTAGTTATTTTCAGCAATATCGATTTTCGTTCCTCCTGGTACCGCCCGGATGTGGTTGAAGGAGAAATCCTTCCGGAAAATACTTATGAGGATTTACAGAATATTTATGCAGGTTCAGACTATATGTGTGTACGTGCATCGGATGCGGAAATTATGGTAAATGAGGGAGAGTATGATCAAAGTGTGAAGGCTGTTTTGCAGACCGCTCTTGGGGAAAAGATCAAAAATAGTGAGTATATCGTGATAAATTTGCGATAAAATAGAGATTGTGTTATGACGATAGGATGTGATTGATAAATGAAATATTCTATAAAAAGACAGTTTTCGGGTGCGTTCTGCCTCCTCATGATTGGTACAATATTGCTGTGCTGGTTTATTAATAATATTTTTCTATCGCGATTCTATTTGATCAATAAGCAGGATGCATTAATGAATGCATACTTGTTTATGAATACTGCCTCGAATGAGGAAACTATCAGTACGGAAGCATTTGATATTGAATTTCAGAAAATCTGCGGTAAAGATAACATCAGCTTTATTCTGCTGGATGCCGAAACCAAGACTCTTAAAACCTCGACGAATGACTATGAAATTTTAAGCAGACAGCTTCTGAATAATCTTTTTGAAAAGGAAGTGCCTCCTTATACAGAAAAACTGGAAATGGGAGAAAACTATACGATTCAGATTGCGCTGGATAGCAGGACCAAAACGGAATATGTAGAGATGTGGGGCGTTTTGGATAATGGAAATCTTTTTCTGTTTCGGAGTCCGTTGGAAAGTATAAAAGACAGTGTTAAGATGGCTAACCGGTTTCTTGCTTATGTCGGAATTGGTGCTGCTTTGATGAGTGCATTGATGGGTGTCTGGATATCCGGCAAGATAACAAAACCAATTATGGAAATTACCAAGATATCAGAGAAAATGATAAATCTGGATTTTGATGCAAAATACAGTGGTAACAGTAAAACAGAGATTGCACTTCTTGGACAAAATATCAATAAGCTATCCTGCACATTGGAAGAAACCATATCGGAGTTAAAGAGTGCCAATAATGAATTACAGAGAGATATTAAGAAAAAAACGGAAATTGATGAAATGCGCAAAGAATTTCTTTCTAATGTTTCGCATGAACTGAAGACACCGATTGCGTTGATACAAGGATATGCAGAAGGATTGAAAGAGGGCATCAATGATGATGCTGAGAGTAGAGAATTCTATTGTGATGTCATAATGGATGAGGCTGCCAAAATGAATAACATGGTAAAAAAGCTCTTGACATTAAACCAGTTAGAATTCGGCAATGATACGGTTACCATGGAGCGTTTTGATATTGTTTCACTAATCCATAACTATATTCAGTCCAGTGAAATCTTGACCAAACAGAAGGAAATAGCGGTCAGAATGGATGAATATGAACCGATTTATGTGTGGGCAGACGAATTCAAAACAGAAGAAGTGTTTATGAATTATTTCAGCAATGCAATTAACTATGCTATGAATGAAAAAGTTATAGATGTTAAATTGCATAAATATGAAAATAAAGTCAGAATCTCGGTTTTTAATACCGGTAATCCGATCCCGGAGGAAAGCCTTGCTCATTTATGGGAAAAATTTTATAAAGTGGATAAAGCAAGAACACGTGAGTACGGTGGCAGTGGTATTGGTTTATCTATTGTTAAGGCAATTATGGAATCCATGAATCAAAAATATGGAGTTACCAATTATGAAAATGGTGTAGAATTCTGGTATGAACTGGAACTGGCATAAATTTCACAATAAATAATTTGTCATGGCAGAAATATTAGAGTATAATATTCATGCAGGGCAGATTTATTTGCCGACAATGATTTTGGGGAGAATATGATTTCAGTGAAAAGAATTAATATTTTATTTTGCAGCATCGGTGTTATCGCCTGTATACTTACGGGCTGCGGTAAGTCCATGCCGGAATTAACGGAAGAAGAAAATAAAATTATTACGGAATATGCGGTCGATGTATTGCTGAAATATGATAAAAACTATAGCAGCCGTTTATTGGATTTAGAATCATACGAAGAAGCAAAAGCAAAGAAAGAGGAGATTGTGGCCTTAGAGGAAGCAACTGCAAAAGAAGAAGCAGCCCAAAAAGAACAAAAGCAGGACGGGCTTCCTGTTGCAGATACAGAGGTAATAGATATTTCTGAGGAAGGTGCAGAAGAAATGGCTGCCCAGACAATCGAAGATTTTTATGCCATAGATGGGTTTTCTTTCCAGTTTACAGGATACGAACAGGTTCCTGAATATCCGGAAATAACAGAAGACGAAACAGAAGTCTTTTTTGCCATGGAGGCAACGGAAGGCATGCAGCTTTTGATTGTAAAATTTCAAGCTGTGAATCAAAGCGGCGTAGAAAAAGAACTGAATATGTTAAATTATGGAGTAAGGGCAAAAGTGACTGTTAATGAGGAGTCACCCAGAAATTTGTTGGCGACGATGTTATTAAATGATATACAGACATATCAAGGGATAGTTGGTGCGAATGAATCAGTTGATCTGGTTGGCATTGTTGAGATACCGGAAAATATTTCTATATCAAATTTGTCGATTGTTTTGAAAAATGAATCCGGCAGTACGACAATTCCGCTGCAATAACGTTTTCTATCAGTTACAAGTTACATCGTAAAAAAATAAATTTTTTAAATACAAAAAAGCCCATAAAATGGGCTTTTTTGATATTTGTTTTAAATTTTTGAAAAATTTATCAAAAATTGTGTTGACAACGGTGACGAGGGATGATATACTCAGATTCGTTGCTGAGGTAAAACAAAAACAAGCAACAAAGTACTTTGACAAATAAACAGTAATGCAACCCTGAAAATTCAAAAGAATAATTCAGAGAACAAAAACCAAGTAAAACAGTCAAGTCCGGAAGGATAAGACTGGACGGAAACAAGAAGCCAAGCTATCTTGTAACCGGAATCAAACAGATTTACAAAGGAAGCTGACCGAGGTTCCGCGAAGCGGGAACTCGCAACTTTACGGAGTAAAGTTTTTTATCGAGA
>JAQXTA010000039.1 GCA_029219245.1 Lachnospiraceae bacterium
GATTCTTCTACACTTATGGATCCGGCAATCGCGTCAGATGAGAATAAATTATATTTATTGGTAGATTTATTTGCAGGAGGGTATTCATCTTTTCGAAAAAATCTGAAAGATGGAAATGGATTTACGGAAGATGGTTATCTACGTGTGAAAGAAAAAAGCAATGACGAGTATACTTGTTATTTAAAAGAAAACAGGATTGTGAAACCCGATGGCACAGAAGTGGAAAATTACTATGTAGATGAATGGTTTCATATGATAGAAAATGGTGAATATAAAGGAAATTTATTCTATAAAGATATGCCATATCAAGCATATCCGACAAGTTATCTCTGTCTGACAACATCTGAGGATGGTGGGAAAACATGGTCTTCGCCGTCTTTGATTTTCGGAGTAAAAAAAGAGGAAGAGACATTTTATGGAACCGGTCCGGGTAGGGGACTTGTGACTTCTGACGGTACATTGCTGTTTTGCTGTTATAACGATGTATATGCAAGTGTGATTTTTTCGAAGGATCAGGGAAAAACCTGGAAACGATTTGGCAATATTCCGGGCACAGAAAGTCAGCCGATCGAACTAAATGACGGGACAATCCGGATCTTTTTCAGAAACTTGCAAAATGCGATTTGCTATGCCGATGCTGTATCTGTCGGAGATACTTACAAGATTATAAAAATCGTCAATACCGGAGTGCCTAATTGTTCTTTTTGTATGGTTTCTGCCCTTGATTACTCAAAGAAAATAGAGGGAAAAGAAGCAGTTTTTGTATGCTGTCCATCGGTTGTCGGTACATGGACCGGTCGGTTGAACGGAAAAATATTTATATTTACTTTAGATGAGAAGAACAATATGACTCTCGTTGATACCTATGCAGTCAATGGTCTGGAAAAAGATGAATTTTTTGCATATTCCTGTATGACAGAATTATCGGATGGTTCCATTGGTCTGTTATATGAAGACAGCTGTATGAGCTATCAGGGAAGGCCGCAGGGCGTGGGGTATTCCCGGGTTGTATATAAAAAGATACCAATAGAGGAAATTTTACCGGGAGCTGCAATTGATTAGCAAAGCGGCAAGTGGATAATATATGCTCATCAAATTGACTCAGTTAATGTCCATCGGACAACTTCCCGGTATTATAGTTTTATTTTTTATGCCCTGGTTTTCTAATAAATTTTCAAAAAGAAATTTTATGTTGATTGGAGCAGGTCCTATGTTTGCCGGTGTTTATGCGCTGATTGCAGATGCCTGTGACTATGGAGAGTGGAAGACAGGAATTCGTTCAGAGGGACTTTTGGCATCTTCTCAGTCTATAGGTTTCAAGATCGGTATCGGTTTCGGAAGTGCGCTCACCGGATGGATTCTTGCGTTTGCAGGCAATAATCCCAAGGAAATGATGCAGTCAGAGGCAGTCATCGATGCGATCAAATTTGATTTTTCATGGTTGGGACTGATTATCAGTGTTGTATTATTTGTCTGTGTATTATTGATGGATGTAGAGAAATATCTGCCGCAGATTCATGAAGCACTTGGGAAAGAAGAATAAAAAGATCTGAATGTTGGTTTAAGATAAGCGTAGCCCTATTCGGGACGCCAGTGATGTGCTGGTGTCTCGGACTGGGCTTTTTCTCTTTTAATACGTTGCTTTTGAACAATGAAGTGGACAATGAGGCAGCGGAGCTTTTGAAAAAGAATAGAACAAATAATTCTTGACCTTCCACCTTGTGGAAGGTGTAGATTTTAGGTAAGATATAGGAAAAACCTATGCTTTTACCCGGGTCTGGACGGAGGTGAGTTAATGAAGATTAATGAGGTTGAGCAACTGGTTGGTATTAAAAAAAAGAATATCCGTTTTTATGAAGACCAGGGACTTCTTCATCCGGAAAGAAATAAAACAAATGGATACCGAGAATATTCGGATAAAGATGTCGACTTGCTTATGAGGATTAAGCTCCTTCGAAAGCTGGCGATTCCGATAGAGGAGATCCGAAACATACTGGAGGGGAAACTGACGCTTGCAGAGTGTCTTAACAGGCATCAGATTTATCTGAACCATGAGCGTAAGAATCTTGAAAGAATTCAGGAAGTATGTGAAGAGATGGCAGGTGAATCCGTCAGTTTTGAGGAAGTGGGTACAGATCTATATCTGAATCAATTGGATGAACTGGAGAGAGGGGGGAATCGCTTTATGAATGTTGAAAATGTAGATGTCAGTAAGAAAAAGCGTGGTGCAGTCATTGCAGCAGTTGTAATGATTACGTTGATTATCCTATGGGATGTTTTGTTTTTAGTCTTGAATCTATGGGATCCTATGCCAACGCTGATTTTATTGTTGATGATTGTGCCGCCAACGATTGTTATCATAGGTGTGTTGCTGGCACTTAGAGAACGAATGAAAGAAATTGATAAAGGAGAAGACGATGAAGCTGTTAACTATTGATACAATACCAGGTAGAAAAATTGAAGCATTAGGACTTGTGAGGGGAACCACAGTACAGTCAAAGAATTTGGGAAAAGATTTTATGGCTGGAATGAAAACGCTGGTTGGTGGTGAGTTGACCGGATACACAGAAATGTTAATCGAAGCAAGGCAGATTGCTACCAAGCGTATGGTGGATGAAGCAGAGGCTATGGGTGCAGATGCAGTGGTAGGAATTATGTATGGTTCCTCTGCAATTATGCAGGGAGCAGCGGAAGTAATCGCATATGGTACTGCAGTACGTATTATTGAATAATCGGATTTGAATTGGGAGGTTAAAATGGTTTCAGTAGCATCTATTATATTTATGATTTTTGATATGCTATTAGGTATTCTGATGCCGGTTGGTCTGCTAATATTTTTTAAGATAAAATATAAAGTTTCTCTTAAGAGTTTTTTTGTCGGATGTGCTGTCATGCTGATTTTTGCACTCATACTGGAACGGATTGTTCATTCAGTAGTGCTTGGATCATCAGTGGGAAGCATCATACAGAACAATATATGGCTGTATGCAATTTATGGTGGTCTGATGGCAGGAATCTTTGAGGAAACCGGCCGGTTCCTTTCGATGCGTTTTGTGTTGAGAAAGGAACATGACAATCCTCATAATGCCCTAATGTATGGAGCCGGTCATGGTGGCTTTGAGGCAATGATGCTTTTAACAGTTGGAATGATAAACAATCTGGTGTATTCGGTTATGATTAATCTGCGACAGACTCAGGTGTTGCTTGCACCTTTGGATGAAACAACACAAGGTGTTTTAAAGGCGGCTTTTGACACACTGATTGCAACACCTGCCTGGCATTTCCTTTTGAGTCCTATGGAAAGGATTGGTGCAATTGCTGCACAGATTTCCCTGTCGGTAATTGTCTGGTTCGGGGTTTCTGGTAAGAAATGTCGCTTACCACTGTTTCTGTTGGCAATTATTTTACATGGGGTTCTGGATGCGGTGGCTGTCATAGCTTTCAAAAGTGGAATTTCTATCATTGCGGTTGAATTACTTATCTGGGGAATGGCAGCAGTATATATTTTTCTGGCGAGAAATGTGTGGAGAAAATATAGCAGATAAGCGATATGCAGAAAATAAACGCATCGGAAACATAAGTGAAATGGAAATGTAAAAAGGACTGTTTACACATGAACAGTTCTTTCGATAAAAGATACTTAAGAAAATTGATGATGATTATCCATGGTATATTACAATAATTTTTGGAAATGGCGGGAAAAATGAAGGAAAAAAGTGGAGGAAAGTAATGTCTGAACGTGAAGTAAAATTTGAAAGAGGGCTACCGCAATCCCACTGGCTTTAGAATAAAACAACCTAAAATAATTCTTGCATATTGAGTTATAATGGGTTATAATTGCTAAATGAAAAAAGAAAATTCTTCGGGGCGGGGTGTGATTCCCCACCGGCGGTATAGTCCGCGACCCATGGTAACATGGCTGAATCGGTGAAATTCCGATACCGACAGTATAGTCTGGATGAGAGAAGAAATGCGGTATATTTATATTTTGCGTACTTTCAACCCCGGTGGAACTATCCTCCGGGGCTTTTTTATATCATAGGAAAGTCCTTTATATTTCCTGTTATGGAAAAGCGTGAAAAAGCCGCAGAGACGGAGAATTTCCTTTTAATACTATTATTAAAGGAGATTGATTGTATGAATGCAACAACAGAAACCATGAAAAAACCAAGAGTAAACAAAAGTACCAATGTGCGTACATTAGTACAGATTGCCATGTTGGCTGCAGTGGCTGCAGTATTGATGCTGGTGGAATTTCCGCTTCCATTTATCGCACCATCTTTTTATGAGTTGGATTTCAGTGAGGTGCCGGTGTTGATCGGTGCGTTTTCTATGGGCCCTCTGGCGGGTGCCGTGATTGAACTGATTAAGATTTTACTGAACTTTGTTCTGAACGGAACTATGACTGCAGGTGTGGGAGAACTGGCAAACTTCCTGATGGGATGCGCTTTCATTGTTCCTGCCGGCATCATTTATAAAAAGCATAAAACCAGAAAAAATGCATTGATTGGTATGGTGGTTGGTATAGTGTGTATGGCTGCTGCAGGCTGTATTTTGAATGGCGCGGTACTTCTTCCTGCTTACGGAAAAGCATTTGGAATGCCGGTAGAGGCATTTGTGGAAATGGGGGCAGCAATTGTACCGGCTATCGACAATATATTTACTTTCTGTCTGTTCTGCGTGGTGCCGTTCAATGTGATAAAAGGTATTGTAGTTTCTGCGATAACTCTGTTATTATATAAGCATATCAGTCGGCTTTTAAAAGGAAATCATGCAATGCAGTAAGGTATAGAATTCTCACAAGGCGGGATTGGCGTGTCCTCTCGTTCCTGTGGATGTATATAGTTTCCGTATGCCGGGACGGGAGGAAAAAATGGGGAAAATAACAAAGATCACACAGGTGACGAAGAATCCCTATCTTAATTTTTACGAATTGGATACTGTGAATAAAGTTGGAAGAGAAAGTCATTATTATGTAGCTTCAAGAGCGAAGAACGAGCAGGAGCTTAAAATCCGGACAGGAGAAAATAAACCTGATGGAGTAGTGATCTACAGTCTTTATGGGGAAAAACACGACATGGTTGTGCTCATTCGCCAGTACCGCTATCCGCTTGGTGGTTATGTATATGAACTGCCGGCAGGTCTTGTAGATTCCGGCGAGGATTATCAAACAGCGGCGATTCGGGAATTGAAAGAAGAGACAGGGCTGGAGCTTAAGCCGATCGTAGTGGATGAGATGTTTCAGAAACCGTATTTTACAACGGTAGGTATGACGGATGAATCCTGTGGTACCGTATATGGCTATGCTTCCGGTACGGTAAGTCAGAAGTATATGGAAGCAAGTGAGGAGATTGAGGTGATTCTCGCAGACCGTGATGAGGTAAGGAGAATACTGAAAGAAGAAAATGTGGCATTGATCTGTGCATATATGATGATGCATTTTCTACATGATGATGAGCCGTTTGATTTTCTGAAAGAAAAATAGAATGACGGAATGTATGGGAAGTGTCGGTTTATAAAAGAACCGGCATTTTTCAGTTTGTGAAATGGCTTATATCAATGCAGAAAAACAATAAATCCTTTTGACGCTATTTTTTCTCGTGTCTCCGATATTCACTGGGTGTTAACAGAAATAGTTTCTTAAATTTCTGACAAAAATATCCCGTATTTTCGAAGCAGATGTTCTGAGTGATGACAGAAATACTGGTTTCTCTCAATGTTTCATCTGTCAGGATTTTAGGATATGAATTATTGATTTTCATGATATAAAACCTCATTTTGCGATATTGTGTAAGAAAAATGCGATATAGTACATTGATATACATTTGATAATGCGATATAGTACAAAAAGATATTATAGAGAAGGAAGATTATGAAGTCAATATGATTAAGAATTATAAAAAAACACTGATTGCCTGTTATCTCGGATTTATCACACAGGCTATTGCGGCAAATTTTGCGCCACTGTTATTTTTGAAATTTCATAAGGATTATGCTATACCATTAGGAGAGATTGCACTTATTTCAACCATGTTTTTTCTGACACAATTGATCGTAGATGTTTTATGTGCAAAATATGTGGATCGTATAGGTTATCGCAAATGT
>JAQXTA010000040.1 GCA_029219245.1 Lachnospiraceae bacterium
GGAAAAGGATTTGGCAGAAATTTTGAAATAATATATAATTACAACACAAATAATAACTATAAATGAAACGTATCGGAGGCAAAGAATGTATAAGAATATTGAAAAACAAGTTCCTTTGAAATTGAAAGATTTAGTAAATTATCAGAAAGGACAGGTAGTTAGTAAAACTTTAGTTCAGAACGAACAACTTAGTATGACCATTTTTTCCTTTGATAAAGGGGAAGAAATCTCGACTCATGCATCCGGCGGTGATGCCATGGTGACTGTACTGGAAGGTACAGGCAGATTCACAGTAGGTGGAGAAGTCTTTATCTTGAACGCGGGAGAAACACTTATTATGCCAAAGGATATTCCCCATGCAGTCTATGGAGAAGAAGCGTTTAAAATGCAGCTTACCGTTTCTTTCTAAACACAATCACGGGAGGTAATTTATGAATGCACAAATAAATGAAAATTGCATCGGTTGTGGCATGTGTACCGCCATCTGCCCTGAGGTATTCAGCATGTCAGATGACAATGTGGCTGTAATCGATGATGAAAAAATACCAGGAAATGAGGAGTCGGTGCAGGAGGCCGCCGAGAGCTGTCCTGTAGGTGCCATTGAAGTATAACCATCCTTTTTTGACGAACACCTACGGTGTATGCAGAGCTAAAGGGGCGAGATAGTCGCCCCATACATTAAAAAAAAATTATCATTGGTTTACGGAATAGGAATTCAAAATATCCATAATGCAATTTTGGTATATATTTCCATTAAATACATCGCCATTTGGATTGAAGGAAATGGACTGAATATCTCTTGGGTCATCTTCATAGGGATTTACATATTCTATGCCATCCTGTATAAAGTCCTGCAATAATTCCTTTGTCCTTGTATTATATGGATTATCATCACTTTCGTTCACAAGCCAGGCTGGATGAACACGAATTGAAATCCCCTCATTTTTTGCACACTTTGCAAAATACTTTACTGGTTCAAGCGGTATCGTTTCCTGATGAAATGCATCCACTGAAAGCATGATATAGTTTAGTCCACTCTGAGCCAGCTTATGCACAACGTCTTTGATTCGTTTCTCATCTTTGCTGAAAAAGCCATTGGTAATCATCTCTCTTTTAGGAATACCTACCTCTTTTGCAACTGCATGAATCTTACACACATCCTCGGGATATAATAATGGTTCCCCGCCAAATGTCATTAGAGACTGTATTTTATAATTCTCACATACATCCTTTATGGCTTTTGCAGCACTTTCCCCATCAATATGCTCTCCATTGCAAACATGCTCGCCTTCGGAACAATGTTTACAACGACCTGTACATGCCATCGTTATTACAAATTCGATTCGGTTTAAATTTTTTAAATATTCATTCATATGTAACTGCTTCCCTTACCAAAAACTATACTCTTTACTTTGTTAAGTCCAACGCTGTTCCGTCCTCCCAGTCGTTGCAATAACGAAGATATTCCGCTTCGGTACTCAGGAAATTCTCCGCATTCTTCGGTAACACAATCGGCTCAATCGTATTGCTTCCGTAATCACAAACGTAAATCGTCTTCACACAGTTTAGAAATACCCAGTCAAATCGTTTCTTTTTGTTCTCCTGTGTAAATCGCATATACTCAAACAATGCTCCCGCATCAATATCATTCTCATCTGTTGGATGTAAAAAAAGATACAGCCCGTTGTATTTCTTGTGCACATAATTCGTATTCAGCTTTTCCAGTTTTCTGTCAAAACGGTATTTTGCCTTAGAAAGATAATCCTGTTGCACTGTACGATCCGGTAGTATCGCCCAGAATCTTCCATTATAAAAATTCAGGCGTTCTCCATATTTTTCAAATGCCTGTGGTGGAAGTTCTTCTTTCAGACAGCCCAGATAATTCTCAATAAATCGCTCCTCCTGCCCATCATCCGGTAGAAGTGCCTGGCTGACTTCCAGACCGAAATCCATCGTTTCATTGATCCAGTCCGGAGATTCACTCTTAATAAAATATGGTCTATATTCTTTCCACAAATATTTGAGCGATACCGCTGCATAGATTTCGTTCAAAAGTTTTTCATAAGCCATCGCACGCACCTGCTATTACTATATTTTTCTGCACTCTATTTCTATAATCAATTAAGTTTCGGATTGCAAACTGCAGATCTCTCTAAGCACTTTTTTCTTCATTCTGGTGTTCAATTGCATAATTGCTGTTGGCATTACGCACATCACAAGCATTGTTGTTGATGACGGATAGGAAGCCTCCAAGGATTCTCCTATCAATACAGGTCTATAGTTTATCACAAAGATTTCAAATAGTATATATGCAGCCATTACAATAAGATAAAATCCACCAAGCACAAGAATACTGTAATCCACTTTCAAAAAGCTTCTTCTTTTTATCATCTGTACAAACCCAAGAATTCCAAAACCAAACACAAAACAAAATGGCACCAGTCCTAACCAATCTGTGATGGTATATAGCTGCATATGAACTCCCGTAAGACGATGAAAGAATCCATTAAAGGTTGCAAAGCCAACTGTTGAACCTCTCCTTATATATTTTCCAGATCTATGTAGAATGTCCCTCTTGAATTAATTTGCCGTTTATACAAAAAGACTATTGCCTAATACTAATTCTTTCTAATATACCAACTATATCCAGAGAATATCAAAGTCCTTGTCCTATTCTGAAAAATGGATTGTAATGTATCCTGCATCCATTCCTTCGTTTCTTTCTCTGATATTTCACCGCTCTCTATTTTGGCATTTACATTTGACTGAATCATCATAAAATCAATAAAATCTTCCATATTAAAGCCATATTCCATTTCATAAATTGTCTGTTTCTCCATTAGGAAATCTTCTGTCAAATCGTCTTGGTTCCAGACATTCTCATTTCTGGGTGGTTTGGGAAATTTTTTTAAATACTTCGTTTGATACCAATCTGTATATTCTGCTTTTTCATTCATTTTGTCAGTAATCCAGAAATCATATATAACCATAATACCCTTAGAATTCATAATCTGACTTGCATTAGCTAGAAATCTATCTTTGTCAACCCAGTTAATTACACCTGCTGCTGTTATAATATCATATTTTTCCTTTGGAATTCGTGTTTCTTCTGCTTTAGCTACATAAAAGTAATATAAATTATCTTCATAAAGCTTATTACAAACATTTATCATTTCTGACGAAATATCAGTTCCTGTAACTTTATCACATATCAATTTCAATCCTTTTGTTGATAATCCGGCTCCACATCCAACATCTAATCCATTTTTAAAATTCTTCGTAATATGATAATCTGATTTAATCTGCTCTATTACCTTCTCATGGAGCCATGGTCTTTTCACATAACCTTCTGCTATTCTTTTGGAATCAAATGATTTATTATCCATAGTAATCTTCCTCAAATTTTGATAACTATTTTTCATGATTATCTGCCAAACAACTTATCAATGAGTTCTCATATCAGCAGACACCTCATACACCGTATACTCATGTGAAAATTCATAGCCCAGTTTTTCTGCCAGATGTACCGAATTCATATTCTGCGCATCCCAGCTTGGATAAAGCCCCTGCCTGATACATTCCAGAATCAATGCCGCACAGCATGCCGTCGCAAGATGCTTTCGTCTTTCTTCTTCCTTGGTATCTACTTCAATTTCAATTCCTTCTCTATATCGGGAGTACGACGAGGCTCCCGCCACGATATTCCCATTCTTTAAAATAACCATACCGATTCCTGTTGCAAGATATTTTTCTTTTGTTTCAAACGAAGAAACAAAATCATAGGTTACCGGGTCCTGCAAACACAAATCATACAGTCTGCCATCAATTTTATGAAGCTCATACCCTTCCGGGATAGCACTGACAAATTTAGACAGTTTCTCTTCATCAAATTTTGTGTCCTTTTTTATTGCATATCGCGTAACCCGTTTGGCATCCGGAAAGCATTCTTCTATCAGTCCGGCCCATTTTTCATTTTGGGGTGTCATAATTACAAAGCCTTCCGGCTTATTTAGAACAAGTTCCTTATCCGGTTCTCCTGCATAAAAAGAAAAACAACCTATAAATGCGTATGCAGACTTAGGATTTTCTTTATCTGTTACATACACTTTTCCCATCACCTTTTGAAGACATGAATAAATCAATGTTTCTTCCCAGCCAGCAAATAAGTGGCTCACTTTTGTTGTATCTTCTAATTCATATATCATATAATTAACTCCCCAAATTCATCTTAACTAATTCTAAAATCGTTTGTTACTCTGAAATACTGCATATCGCCACCGTCAGTACCACGAACCTTCCATCTTCATAACATAGCGAAACCTGATATTCTTCTCCGGTTTTCAAAACCTGCTCCTGTCTTGTTTCCCGAGGAAAATCATACTCGGTCTGTGCATTACAGGCAATCTCGATTTCACTTCCCTTTGACAAAAATCCTGTTTCATCTGTCTCCTGAAGCACCACCTGATAAAGCACCTCTCCTCCGGCTTCTGTTATATCCGCAATCTGTACCATTACAGGTCTAAAAAATTGTCCCTCATCGGGTGTGATATTTCCAGAACCTGCTGTATCGGCTGCTGCACTATCTTCTAAGCTATCGACATTCCCGGTTGCTGCCATTTCCTCCTTCGCTTCTTCCCGCATTGTTTTATTCGCCTGCATTTCTTCTGTTTCTGCCTCCGCTGCATCTTCCATCGCTATACCTTCTTCGGCCGCCGAACTGGCTTCTGTATCTTCCATTGCTTCTTCTGCTGCTTGTTCCTCACAGGGTGCCTCTTCCTCATAGGGCATTTCTTCTGATACATAAGAATCTGCCATTTCACTACTTTCGGACTGGCTGAAATTTCTTCTGGTTAAGGAAATCGCCGGGAGAACTAATAATAAGCATACAACAGCGGCTGCCAGTGTTGCCCATTTCTTCCATGCGTTCTTGTGCATTGGTACTATCCTGTCCGTTTCTTCTCTATCTATTTCTGTATTATGCTGTATGCTGCGTTCTTCTCCTGATGAGGCTACAGCATCTGTTTTTTCAGAGAGTCCGGCTTCAATCCGGTTCCACAAATCCGGTATTTCATCTTGTTTCATTTGTCTGAATTCCTGTTCAAAATCCCGTTCCATAGCCACACCTCCTTAGTTTTTTCACTGCATTCTGATACCGCCACGTTACCGTTCCGATGGGAATGGACAATGCCCTGGCAATTTCCTGAAAAGTCATATCTCCCAGAATCTTCATATTCATAATCTGCCGCTCGCTTTCCTTCAAACGAGAGAAAGCCTCTTTTATCGACAAATTTGCAATAACCTCCTGCTCCACCGGACTTTCATTTTCTACTTCCTGTCCCGTAAAAGCATCCGGATCTATTTCCTCTAACAGCTCACTTGCTTCTTCTTTCCGGGATTTTCGCAGGTAATCAATCGACATATTTCTGGCTATCGTCGTCATCCATGTTTTATGTCCCATACCGCTTTTATAGGAATCTGCTTTGTCCCACAACTTAATAAAAAAATCGCTGGTAATATCTTCTGCGCTTTCCCTGCTTTGCACCACATCCTTTACAATCGAATAAATCAAACCAATATAGGCTTCGTAAATATCTTTCAAACCCTGCTTATCGCCCTGGCAGATTCTGTGCATTGCAGATTCAAATTGTACATCCGTCATCTGCTTCTCCATTCTGTTTTCTTTACCATCTGTTTTCCGGTACCAATATAGTTTCATTCTATACCTATTCGCTTATTTCCGCAAACCCAGCTTCCGTATGCGTTGAAATTAGAATATGAAAAAACACAGTAATCGAGTGTTGCCACCTGAAGACATCTATGTTATAATTCACGAATAATCAGTTATTTCTAAACGCATTCATTATATATCTTTTTCTATTTAATCTTTAGATTCCTGCTTATCATCCAAACAATCATCAGGCAGGGGTCGGGGAATAAGAGAAGTAGTATGGGATGCCATAGCTCCTGCCGGAGTTATCATTGCAGGACCATACGGTAAAATATTTCTTTAATTGTACCTGCCAGGGAGATGGGCTACCGGATGGTATGCAGGCTCTGTACCAGTACATTATGACAGGAGAGCCGCTGGATGAGCTGACCGGAAAACTTCATAAGGCGGTGGAAGCAGGACGGCGCAATGAGAAATGGCGGTCGGAATATATGAAAGAGATTCTGCATGACGATGATATGCGAGAAGAAGGGCGCGCAGAAGAAAGAACCAATACAGAGCGTGAGAAAGCCAGAGCAGATGCCTTAGAGGCCAAAGTGCGTGAACCGGAAGGAATCATTAACAATATGAAACAGTAATATTATATTTCTGTGAAACAGAGTCTATCTGAGGCGGATAAGAGATTACCCGCCTCAATTTTGTTTTTCTACCCTATCATTATCCTTGTGCTGATACTCTTGTTTGGCAAAATACTTTCCGGTATCTAACCCTCTTTTAATAAAGCGAAGCAAGTTTTAACGGTCCATACCATTCACAGCTGATATCCACCGACTGAATGTTGAGAGAAGAATCTACTTCTTCGCCCTTACCTAAAGTTCCCTGTAATGATGCATTTGTATTAGGATTGTTCATTCTGTATATGACCTTGAGGGAAAGCAGCTTCTCGAATTTGTGAAAAAGCAAAGAGATTTGATGGAAACGATTATACAAAATAATCCGGTATGTGATGATGTTGCCCTACTGTCACAGGAAGAATTTGAGCAGCTCCATCCTAATTACCATTTAAAACTGGATACCGCACATGTATTCCGGAATATCCAGATACAAATCCACGAGGGTAAATGGGTAATGGTTTCCAAAAACAAAACACCGACCATTCACTTTGTCATCCGCCATTCCAAAATGCTGAATGCTTTTGAGAATTTTATTGCAGCAGCGTTGGAATAAAGTAAACAACAAAAAAGTATTCTTATCCATATGACAGATAAGAATACTTTTTCTTTTATCTTTCGTTTTATCTCTTTCTTACAGTTTCTTCAAACGGTCTACCGCTTCTACCGTATTCTCATAGCTTCCGAATGCAGTCAGGCGGAAGTAAGTCTCGCCGCTTGGACCAAAGCCGGAGCCCGGTGTACCGACTACGTTGGCATTCTCAAGCAGATAATCGAAAAATTCCCAGCTTGTCATGCCGTTTGGTGCCTTTAACCAGATGTAAGGCGCATTCACACCGCCGGAAACGCTGTATCCCGCAGATTTTAAACCATCCAGAATGTATTTCGCATTTTTCATGTAATAAGCAACCAATTCTTTGGTTTCTTTCTTGCCCGCTTCGCTGTAAACCGCTTCGCCTGCTCTCTGGATGATGTAAGGTGCACCGTTATACTTGGTGCCATGTCTTCTTGCCCAGAGTGCATGCAGGGAAACATCCCCAACTTTCAATTCTTTCGGAATAACCGTAAAGCCAAGACGCACTCCGGTAAATCCGGCATTCTTAGAGAAAGAACGCAGCTCAATCGCACAGGTTCTGGCTCCTTCGCATTCATAAATCGTATGTGGTACGTCCTCTTCGGAAATATAAGCTTCATAAGCCGCATCATAAATGATAACGGAGCCGTTTTTGTTCGCATAATCTACCCATTCCTGCAGCTGTGCTTTGGTAATGGTAGAACCCGTCGGATTGTTCGGGAAACACAGATAAATCAAATCCGGTACTTCCTTCGGCAACTCCGGTGCAAAGTTATTTTCTGCGGTACAAGGCATATAAATCACATCGCTCCAGTTGCCGGTTGTTGCATCATAAGTGCCGGTTCTTCCTGCCATAACATTGGTATCCACATATACCGGATAAACCGGGTCACAAACAGCAATTTTATTGTCTACGCTGAAAATTTCCTGAATGTTTCCGGAATCGCATTTTGCACCATCGGAAACAAAAATTTCATCTGCCTCAATCTGACAGCCTCGCGCCTTATAATCATTATCCGCAATCGCGTTTCTCAAAAAATCATATCCAAGATCCGGTGCATAGCCTCGGAATGTCTTTGCATCCGCCATCTCATCCACTGCCGTATGAAGTGCGCTGATAACTGCCGGGGATAAAGGCTGTGTAACATCGCCGATACCCAGACGGATAATCTTTTTATCCGGATTTGCTGCTGCATATGCATTTACTTTCTTACCGATGGTAGAAAAAAGATAACTGCCCGGTAATTTTAAATAATTATCATTTACTTTAACCATTTTTCCTCTCCTCATGTTCCTTTCTGTAATATTTTACCATTCACCTTCAAAAACAGTTACCGCCGGTCCGGTCATATAAACCAGATTGGCTTCTCTGTCCCAGGTAATATCTATTTCACCACCTAATAGTTTAACAGTAACCGACTCATCCGTCAAACCATTTAAAATACAGGCTACCACTGTTGCACAGCATCCGGTACCGCATGCCAGTGTTTCGCCGGTTCCTCTCTCCCAGACACGCATCTGTACGTTCTTTCTGTCGAGCACCTTGACAAATTCTGTATTGGTTTTCTTCGGAAAACGCTCATGCTTCTCAAAGTACGGCCCAATCTGCTCAATTTTCAGATTTTCCACATCTTCCATAAAAACAACTGCATGGGGATTTCCCATTGATACACATGTCATTTTATATTCTTTTCCGCAAACCATAATCGGTTCCTCTACTACTTTTTCTTTCGTTCCATCCACAAGAACCGGAATCTTTTCTGCCAAAAGCTCCGGTTCTCCCATATTTACCTTAACGGTATCCACTTTTCCATCCTTTAAGAAAAGCTCCAGATATTTTATTTTACCACTGCTTATAATGCTGATCTTCGTCTTATCCGTCAGTCCTTTGTCATAGACATACTTTGCCACACAGCGGATGCCGTTTCCGCACATCTCTGCCCTGCTGCCATCTGCATTGTACATCTCCATTTCAAAATCCGCCTCGTCTGAGGGATTAATAAAAATAGCACCATCCCCGCCGACACCAAAATGTCTGTCACTGATTTTTTGAACAAACTCCGGCTTTTCTTCCTGTGCTATCTTTTCTGTAAAACCATTGATGTAAATGTAATCATTTCCACAGCCATGCATTTTGGTAAACTTCATAATCATACCCCTTTCTAACTTTTTACGCTTACGCCTTTTTTACATTTTATCTCATAAGTGGGTACTTATAAAGCTTAGTAAATGCATATAACTATGCAAAAAGTGCTCTATTCGGATGTCTGGGCAATCGTTTTCATCCATTTTCTTCTGCGGAAAATAACCCAGGAAATACCGAAACGCACGCATTCTTCCAAAGAAAGAATAAAATATACCAGATAAATCGGTAAATGCAGTACAAACGCTGCCAAAAATCCAAGCGGGATACCAAAGCACCATGTTCCGATTGTATCCACCATCAAAACATACTTGGTCTGTCCGCCGCTTCGCAAAATTCCGCCGCCCAAAATCATATTCTGCACTTTTACCGGAGAAATCAGGGCATACGCAATCAGAATATAACCGGTCAACATTTTCACTTCCTCTTCTACCCGGAAAATCTGTACATAGTACGGATAAATCAACAAAAGCAGAATGGAAAAAAAGGCAGAACCAATCAGACCATATTTCATTAAGGACTTGGAACGGGCATACGCTTCCTCATATTTCTCTTCGCCAAGCAGCTTGCCGACAATAATCCCTGCCGCTGCCGAAAGACCACTGAGTGCTCCGATGACAAGTGCCTGAATTGGGTTAATCAATGTCATGGCTGCGCACTCCATCGTTCCCATCCGTCCGTAAATGACCGCGTAAATATTTTCTCCAAGACTCCATAAAAATTCACAAAGTAAAACCGGAAGAAGAATCGGAAGCAAAATCTGCCAGAAGGAAAATTCGCCCTGCTTCTTTTCTTCCGCATCTTCTTTGTCAATTCCCCAATTCCACGCATCTGCTCTTAATGCCCAAAGCAGACAGCCGACCAGCCACAAAGCCTCTATCATTCGCGCAATCGTCGTTGCCCATGCCGCACCGGCAATTCCCATTGCCGGAAATCCCGCTTTTCCAAAAATCATAGCATAGTCCAGAACCAAATTGATTACAATTGATGCCACACTTCCATACATCGGCAGCTTCGCCAGACCGGTACTTCTAAGCAGCGTGGATAAAAACAAGGAAATAACCATCGGGATAAATCCAAATGCGATAATCCACAAATACTGTGCCGCTGCCAGAATCGTTGCTTCATCTTTGGAATATGCCGACATAATCAGCCTCGGGAACAACAATGACAATAGCATAAAAATAACCGCAATCGCAAAAGCAATTCCCATATTAAAAAGCAGGCTTTCTTTCACTCTTTTCCTGTTTTTGCTTCCTACATACTGTGCTATCATGATGCCGGCTGCTGTTGCCACCGCACTGATTAAGACATTAAAAAGGGAAGCGAATTTAGAACCAAGACCGATTCCTGCCACACTCACACTACCAAGCTGCCCGGTCATCACCTGGTCAACTACACTAAAGGATGCCTGAAAAATACTTTGCAAGGTAACAGGCAATGCTATTTTTAAAACAGAATCTTTCAAAAAATTATCTTTCTCTTCTTTTCTTTTTTCCATAATGGATATGCTCTCTTTCTTTTTTGCTTCTAAAGAAAGCATATCACAGTCCTCCCATTTTTCAATAGGTTAAACGCATAACCTATTACAAAAAAACGTCCTACTTTCAAGGACGTTTTTGTATATTTTTGACACTGTCACGCTCTACAATCCGGACCGGAAGGACGGTATTTTTTTCAAACGGAGTGCCATCCCGCCATGCCGTTAATATTTCCATTGTTTTCTCTGCCCGCAGCTTCATGTCCTGATGAACCGTCGTAAGCTGCGGTCTGACGATGATGCTCTCCGGAATATCATCAAATCCTGCAACAGAAATCTGCTCCGGCACTTTGATTCCGTTATCCATAAGAAAATTCATAAATTCAATGGCATAGACATCCGATGCGCAAAAGGCTGCCGTATATTTTTTTATCTTGGGAAGTGCCTTTCGATAAAAAGACATCCTCTCTTCTTTCTGCATCGGCACAATCAACCGATTATCTTCGTCCGCTTCTATCCCATTTTCTTTCATGGCCTGCTGCAACCCAAGATATCGCTCGTGGTCCATACTGATATCGTTATCTGCCACAAAAAGAATCTTTGTATGCCCCATACAGACCAGATAATTTCCCATCTGATAACCGCCCGAAAAATGGTCGATTGAAATATCCGCATAGCGCTCCCTCGCTTTGGCAAATCCATCATAGACCACAAAAGGGACATGCATCCTATCGCGAAGCGTTTCATAATCCTGCTCACAAAAACCAATCAGGACAAGTCCCGCTACATTCCACATAGAAGCATACCGGACAATATCCTGCAGATTTCCGGTTTTTTTCAACATCATAAAGAAACCCGTCTGTTCAATGACTTCCGCCAGATAATCAACGCTTGCTGTCACAAAAGCATCCTGAAAAACTCTTTTTTCATATTTTTCATGGTCATTTACCACAACGCAGATAATCCTGGAATCATTCTGGGCCAGTAAAATCCCCGCCATACTCGGTATGTACTGCCGCTCTTCCAGAAGCTGCTGCACCTTATGTACTGTCCTGTCCGATATTTTCTTTGTTTTTCCATGAATCACATTGGATACCGTTGCCGTACTGACACCCAGCTCCTCGGCAATATCTACGATTCTGACACGTTCCATTTCCGGTTTCATACGGTTACTTCCTTATTATTTTATGCAAAATCTATGTTCCTATTATATCGTTCCTCTTTGTTTTTTGCCACAAAAAATACGCCGGTCGAAGTCAGAGCATTACTAATCTCTTTCGTTCATCCTCTTCAACAGCAGAATTTTTTCTATAACATTAATGTTGCTTTTATTCGTTTATGCGTATATAATTTCCATTAGATGCTATTAAGGAGACGAATTGCAATGGATTATATATCGGTCAAACAGGCTGCTGAAAATTTTGAATTATCCGAAAGACGTGTACAAAAGTTGTGTGAAACAAATAGAATTAAAGGTTGTCGGATGGTAAGCGGAGTATGGCTTATACCCGCTAATGCCAAAAAGCCTGTTGACGAACGTCTTACAGAAATTCCGAAAGGTTCCGACTGCCTCTCACTAAAGGATTTATGTGATAAGCTGTCAATATCCACCGCAACTGGTCGAAATTGGATGAAACTGGGGAAAATAACTCCAGAGTATACAGACAAAAAAACACCCTATTTCACAAAAGAATATGCTAACACTTTAAAATCAGAAATACAATCCGGCAAAAATAAAGCCTTGAAAAATAGACGAAATAAAAAATATATTTCCGGCAACTCGCTATACAATTCATATGTTTCGGAACAATGTAAAAATATTGTTGTATTGCAAAAGCTTCTTGGAATGACGGAAGAAGAATCCATTGGTTTCAGCACAAATATCATACAATATATTGTTGCTGATTGCGCACTACATTTATTTGCTCAAAAACTAAGTCTTCCTTACAAAAATGATAATTTATTACTAAGCAAATTTCTAGAAGGCAATATAGTACTTGAAACCTATGGTGAACTCATCGATTCCCTTATAAAAGATAGGAAAGAAGCTCTCAAATTTTGCGAAAAACATCCTCTGCTATTCAGCCTTGATTATATATATGAAGTGAACGAAGATATTCTAGGTTTAATCTACATTTCATGTAAAAACATTGGTAATAGAAAAGCAACCGGTTCATACTATACACCAACAAAGGTAGTTAAAAAACTTATATCTAAATTAGATTTGACTGCTAACGATAAGATACTTGACCCTTGCTGTGGAACAGGTAATTTCTTGTTACAATTACCCGCAACAGTTCCATTTGAGAAGATATACGGAAACGATATTGACAACATAAGCGTTAAAATAACTCGCTTAAACATGGCATTAAAGTATGATAATCTTTCTATCAAGACGATAATGGAACATATTACGGAAAAGAACTACCTGACTGACTATACCGAAAGTAACTTCCAGTATATCATCGGCAATCCACCTTGGGGGTATGAATTTACCGAAGATGAAAAAGCAGAGCTTCGAGGTATTTATAAAGCGGCAACCGGAAAGAATATCGAATCCTATGATGTTTTTATCGAGCGTGCCCTAAAAAATTTATCACCAAATGGGCAGCTTGCATATGTACTGCCAGAGGCATTGTTAAATGTAAAAGCTCATACTGACATACGAAAAATCATAATGGAAGCAAACTCTATAAAATATCTTGAATATTTAGGCAATGCCTTTGATGGAGTTCAATGTCCTTGTATAATCTTGCTGTTGACTCACACCTGTCAGCCTTTTTCAACGGTAGGAATGACTGTAAACAATTCTGGTTACATCACTAACATTTCCATAGAGCGAAATGTCACACCGGAATACTTCAGTTTTCTTACAACAGATGGGGAATACCAAGTACTGGAAAAAATCAAGCACATTGAATCTGCGGAATTTTTAGCACATAATGCAGACTTTGCTCTAGGCATTGTGACCGGAAATAATAAAGAATACTTATCTTCTGAAAAGAATAATGAGAATGAAATGATTTTGAAAGGTTCTGACATTTGCAAATATCACATTAACCCAACTGACAATTACATTATTTTTAGGCCAGAAAGGTTTCAGCAAGTTGCACCTACCAAAATGTATCGCGCTCCCGAAAAACTGCTATATAGATTTATTAGCAGTCAACTTGTTTTTGCCTACGATAACAGACAAACTTTATCATTAAACAGTTGCAATATCGTAATTCCAAAATTGAAAAGAGCTAAGATAAAATACATCCTTGCAATTCTTAATTCCAGAGTTGCACAATTTATTTACAAAATGGATTTTCATTCCATTAAGGTTTTACGCTCGCATATAGAAAGTATACCAATTCCAATCGTTGATGAAGCTATTCAAAATAACATCATTCAAATAACAGATACTCTTATCGCAGGAATGACATTGGATGATGCACAAGCCACTTATGAACAACTCGACCAACTCATTTTTGAAGTTTTTGACCTTACACCAGACGAACAGAATATCATCAAATCTGCCATAGATGGTGAAAACAAATTCTTAGTATAAAACAGGAGCCAATGATAGTTCTTCTACCATTGGCTCTTACTTTATCTGCCTTTTCTTTGTTTCCTCCAGCCTGTTTTAATAATAAATCTAATTGCTTCTGTAGTTCTTTCATATGATTTTCCCTTTCATCTATAAGTTAAACATTTGGTTCAAGCAATTGATATAAATCCCTATAAGAAAGCCATCCACAAAAGAATCCACTCTCTTCAATATGCCAACGTAAATTCAAGTTGTTAATATGCATCTGCCCTTCCGCTTTGTCATTTCCTCTATGCTGAAATGGTGAAATATTAGGAAAATTTCCTGTAACAGCAAATTCTTCTTCACAGAAATTCAAATATTCCCGACATATATTTAATAGCCTATCTCCTTGATGTGCTGCTGACAGTCCACTTGTCTCCAAATCGATAATCATATTCTGCCATGGAGTAATCATCGAATTTGAGGCAATATACTCTTTTGCAGTATCTGCATATCTATTATTTGTTTCTGCTATCTCTTGTAATTTGCTTTTTACTTTGATTACAGAATCCTTTATTTTTCTGGCACTATTTGGATTATTTAAAACAAACTCCACTGTTTTTTCAACACATGGTTTTGGTGATTTTTGGGGAGAAACAAAAAACTGTGCAGTCATTCTATCTTTTAATTCATCCGAAGATATCAAAAAAATAGCTATTTGATCTTCAAAAAACAATCCATAATACATTTTGTCAAATTCATATGCCTTTATCTGCTCGATGTTTCTGTCAAATTCCATATTTCCCGATTTCACAAAATCCATATAACCAATTCTACGCGAAACCGGATTGGCATTTTCTATGCAGATTTTTCTGCAATTATTGAAATCCATATCGTCTTCCGTATATTCTACTCTAGAAAACTTTACTTCAATTTTTACACCATTTTGATCTGTCAAATCATAATTAGTCTGGCCGGAAACTAATTCATAACTAAACAATTTAGCAATCATAAATTCAGCAACTTTTCCAAATCTGCGAGTGTTCAGATTAAATATCCCATCTCTAAGTTTCCTTTCATCTTCAGATAATGCTAAATCATGTAAGACTTGTGACAATGGCATTTCTTGTACCCTCCCATCTTTTCAGCTACGACAATCAGAGCCGATATGTTTCACTAGCATTCTCCCGCCTCGGCATTCGTATAATACGATTCCAGCTTATCCCGGCTCATAATAAATACCGGTTCCAGACTTGGATCGAAATGACTTCCCATGGATTCTATGATAATTTCATAAGCTTTTGAAAAACTCATTGCCTCTTTATAACACCGCTTACTTACCAAAGCATCATAAACATCCGCAATCGCCATAATTCTGGCTTCTAATGGAATATGTTCGCCGGATAACCCCTTTGGATATCCCATCCCATTCCATTTTTCATGATGATATCTTGCTACATTTACTGCAACATTTACAAAATATTCTTCTTCTACACCCCTTAAAATCCTTTCGATAATTTCTGCGCTCTTTTCCGCATGTGTTTTCATAATCTCAAACTCTTCGTCCGTAAATCTCCCCGGCTTTTGCAAGATTCTATCTTCAATGGAAATTTTCCCCAAGTCATGCATTGGCGCAGCCTTAATCAAATCCCTGCAAAACTCATCTGATAATTCCAAAAGATGATTTTCTTTAATGGTTTCCACCAATATTCCAACTACATCACTGGTTCTCTTGATGTGGCCACCTGTATTATTGTCTCTGTTTTCTACCATACTTGCCATACCAAGCACCGTTTTCTGCTGAATTAGATAAATATGCTGTATCTGCTGTTCTACCTGCTGCTTTAATTTTGCATTGTAGTCGGACAACAAATCCAAATATTTCTTCCGGTCAGTACAATCCTGCAATTCAATAATATAACCTGTATTCTTCTTGCCGGTAGTTAATACTTTAATGACACATTCATAATAAGAAGCCTTATATTGCAACGTTTTTGCAAAAGTAGAACCTTCGCTATCTTTAAAAAGCTTAATCCACTCACACAAAAAGTCTAATTCCTTTTCCTGCGAAATAAAGGTATCCACCTTACAATCGGCCAAACCAGGAATACATTCTTTTGCTATTTCGTTGCAGCCAATAAACTTATTATTCAAATCAAGCACGATATAGCCTGTTGTATTATTCTGTTGCATTGCTACATAAATACTATCCTCTAAGTTATACTGAGATAACTGCATCTGAATAATCACCAAAATAAGACCATCCACAACATATACTGCGGGCATGATTTCAAAAGTCGGGTCGATTGCTCTTCCCAGCAAAAATGCAATAATTGTGATACATTGCATTGCAATTAGCAGATATAAATTCTTTTTTGTTACCTGCTTCTTGATGAAGGCAATGATGGTAATAGCAATATTCACAGCCATGTAGCCATACAAAATAATATAAAAAAAGCAATATCCCGGTCCATGTTCCACAATCAAAGCCGTTGCATCATATACTTTACCCATTCGTATACTCGAATAATAAAAATTGGAAAAACCGGCAGTCAGTACCATTACATATACCATAGCAGAAAAAAAGATACATAAACACCGAAGCCAATGTTTTAATTTAATATTGCATATCGAGCACATGCAGACAGCTATAATTGGCGGTAAAAAACATCCCCCAAGATAAGTTATCTTTTTTGCTAATACGGCTTCTTCTAATGTACTGCTCACGCCTAATGCCAAATAGCCCAGATTTGCCACACACACTACAATAAGTAATATTTTTATATAATAATTTGTTTTTTTCTCATTATCTCGGAATATGAAGACAGCCAGATTTAAAAAAGATAAAATGGCTGTAACAAAGTAATAACTTCTCATTTGTCTATCCCTCCGCAGAACTGCTCCCTTTTTTCCTTAGTTATGTGCTTATTGTATCATATATTATAGCAAAATGCATAGAAAAAGGCTGAGCATTACGCCCAACCTTCCTTTCGTTTCCTTATCCAATCTTACACCTTCATCATAGACAAAACCATCTGCGCGGTTTCTACCATATTGGTACAACTGTCCATACTGCACTTCTGAATATAACGATGTGCTTCTTCCTCTGTCATGTTATTCCGGTTCATCAGAAGCTCTTTTGCCTCTTTGATAAGTGCTTTTTCCTCTTCGTTGCGTTCCTTTGGTTTCAGCTTAGCTTTCTTACGCCGGCGCAAAATCGCCTGTGCCATCATAGAAACCGTATTGATAAGATCATGTACCTTCAGCGGCATGGACAGACAGATAATATTATTATCCAGACAGTCATTCATAACATTCTGCGAAGCCATCATCAGCATATCAAAGCCTTTCGGAAGGCATTCGTGTAATTCTGAATACATCATATCGGTCAGCTTATATCCGCTTATGATAATCCCATCGTTCCATTCATCAATCTGGCTTAATACCTGTGCACCTGTCGTACATACTGCTGCCACCGGAAAGCCATTTTTCATCAATACTCCCCGGATACCTTTGGCATCTTCCAGTTTGGGAAGGGCTATAATGATATTGACCACACGAACACCTCCTTACTTCGTAGTTTTTATTTGACTTTATTTTAAAATTTGTTCAAATATTCATTGATTTCCCAATCAGTTACTTGGGAACGGTAGCGATACCACTCTTCTTTTTTCGCAGAAATATATTTTTGATAAGTATGCTCTCCCAGAACATCCTTGATAAAATCATCTTTCTCCATATCATAAACCGCTTCAATCAAAGTACCCGGAATTTCTTCAATACCGCATGCCTTTTTCTCGTCTTCTGTCATTGCAAAGATATTGCAATCCACACTTTCCGGCGGCATAATCTGATTTACGATTCCGTCCAGACCCGCACGCAGGCATGCTGCCAGTGCCAGATATGGATTTGCCGATGGGTCAGGACAACGAAGCTCGATTCTGGTACCCTCTCCTCTGGATGCCGGAATACGGATTAACGGGCTTCGGTTCGTAGCACTCCACGCAATATAAACCGGTGCTTCATAACCCGGAACCAGCCGCTTATAGGAGTTTACCAGCGGATTCGTAATCGCCGTCATGCCTTTCATATGCTTCATAATTCCGCCTATGAAATAATAAGCCTCTTGGCTCAGCCCTAACTTATCCTTCTCATCTGCAAAGATATTTTTACCGTCCTTGGATAAGGACATATTGATGTGCATGCCGGAACCATTGACACCATACTTCGGCTTTGGCATAAAGGTTGCATGCAGACCATGTCTTTTGGCAATGGTTTTTACTGCCAGCTTAAAGGTCATAATATTATCAGCTGTTGCCAGAGCTTCATCATAACGGAAATCAATTTCATGCTGCGCCGGTGCTACTTCATGATGCGAAGCCTCAATGACAAAACCCATCTCTTCCAATGTCAGTACCATATCTCTTCTTGCATTTTCACCAAAATCCACCGGTCCTAAATCAAAATAACCTGCCTGTTCATGAGTTATCGTGGTCGGCATAGCATTTTCATCCGTATTGAAAAGGAAAAATTCGCATTCCGGTCCTACCTCAAAAACATATCCCATATCCGCAGCCTCTTTGATGGCACGTTTCAAAATATAACGCGGATCTCCCTCAAAAGGTTCCCGATTCGGGCGGTATACATCACAGATAAGTCTTGCTACCTTGCCCTGCTGTGGCCGCCATGGAAAAATTTCCAGAGTACTAAAATCCGGATATAAATACATATCCGATTCTTCAATTCTTGCAAAACCTTCTATAGAAGAACCGTCAAACATACATTCGTTGTCCAGTGCCTTTTCCAACTGGCTTGAAGTAATCGCAACATTTTTCAGATTCCCGAAGATATCAGTAAACTGCAGACGGATAAATTCTACGTCTTCATCCTCGACTAACTGCATAATATCTTCTTTCGTATAATTTTTTCTCATCTCTTCCTCCATTCCGAAGCCTTTTCACTTCACATTCTCTGTTTCCTGATTCTATTGTTTCTATGTCTTTCATTTTCTGCCTTAACATGCAAAAAGGCATTCTTATCCCATAAAAATAAGAACGCCTTTGTCCTGTACCAGAATAACATCTAATTTGTGCGTTTGTCAATACCCCTCAAGCTCTCTCTGTTTTACTTGTCATATTCTGTTTTGAAATCACATACATTGATAAAAAAGATTTTCTATGGGGATATTTTATGAGTTCCAAAACCAAAATTGTTGTGCTTCATGTAAAAGAATTAATATATACCGGAATTTTCGCTGTACTCGGTATCCTTTTCATCATTCTGCTGATTATTATGTTTCTGCCGAAGAATGAAAAAGAGTCTGCCGTTTCCACGATGACACAGACTACAACCAACACCTATATTCCCGGTGTATACACTACCTCTTTGATTCTCAACGACAATGTAGTGGAAATAGAAGTTACCGTTGATGAAAAAAACATCAACTCCATACGGCTCGTAAATCTGGATGAAGCGGTTACAACGATGTATCCTCTGATTCAGCCCTCTTTTGAGGAGCTTTCCAACCAGATTATTGCCAACCAGAGTTTAGAGGGAGTTACCTATTCCGACGACACCAAATATACCTCTATGATTCTGTTAAACGCCATCTCTGCATCTCTGGAAAAAGCCATTGACCCGGAAACCGTTACGGATTTGGAAACCGATACAGAAACAACGGCAGTTACAAACTAAAACTTCCTATTACATAAAGAAAAGAGGGATTCCACAGGGATGCCGCAGGCATCCCTCAGTCATATCCCTCTCCACATTCAAAGCGCACATCTTCATCGAAAAACTCGATAAAACAGGCATTTGGCAGCAGTTCTTCCTCCGGCACTACCTCTTTGCAACCCACATCGGATGCCAGACGTATGTAATAAATTTCAGGCAAATCTCCCATGAAATCATAACTTTCCACATTCCCCATAATCAGCCCCAGATATGCCAGATGCGGACAATTACGAAGTACGGACAAATCCGTAATGTTCTCAAAGAACCTTGTCATATAACCTCCGCTCGTTCCGCACAGATACAATTCACGCAGATTTACCAGACTGCCCAGAAAATCCACACTCTCTACCTGTTTTTCCACAGAGTATATCCTGCAACACAGTGACCGCAGGTTAACCAGTTCTCCAATACAGGATAAATCTGTGATAGAGGAGTTATGCAAGGTAATTTCCAGCCTTTTTAGTCCCCGGAAGTTTTTTAAATCCTCCAGGGTTCCGAGCAGACCTGTCGTTTCACTCTGTTCTACCGATACTTCTGCTCCCCACTTTCCATTTTCTTCACATCCATTCAACTGCACATATAAGCTTTCCATTGTAGCATCATGGTCATCAGGATAATAAGAAAGCACCAATTCTTCTATGCCGTTCAAATCACTGACCGTCATATCACGTTCCATAAATGCCTGCTTTTCCTCCGGTGTAAGCTGCCACAATGCCGCCAGTTCCTCCCGCACCAGTTTTTCCAATTCCGGTTCCTTCCATTGAATGATTTCATCCTCCGAGGAATTCTCCGTTTGTACAAGCGGTCCCGTATACAGACTGTGCATCGCATCTGTAAAAGGATTTCTAAGCTGTGGATACTTCCAGTCCTCCGCGCCAACATACTCATGCGCTTTCACATAATACACACCCGGGTCCAGATACCGTACGGCTGCGTAGAGGGCTTTTCCCTTTGCCAGTTGAAGCATTTTTTCCGTACAATATGCCTTATCACATAAAGCGAATGCTTCACTTTTCGTCGTGCTATTATAGCAGAAATATGCCATAACAACATATTCCGTATCTCCTGCATCAAACGTAAAGCTGTAACCGCACAAGGAACCAATCCCCGTCACCTGGTATCTTTCAAAAGAAATATCCGAAACCAGTTCACCGCAGACTTTGCTGCTGCACGCTTTTACCTCTCTCTGAAATTCTTCCCAGTGAACATAAGGGTCAGCTTCCTGTAAATCATTCGCATAGGGAACGCTTGCAAATATAGTATAAGGAGCGGTATACTCCTTCATCTCAAACGCTTCCGCCTCTAAGAGCAGATCACCTCGAAACACATCATCATCAATATAATCTTCAATTCCTACTCCGGTATACAGTTTTTTCTTCCATTTCAGTTCTGTTCCGGGCATAAGCAGCCTCGGCTCACTGACAACATCTCTGTTATCCGAAACGATCTGCCGGTAATATGCGCCGTTTCCCCAATAGGTCTCTGCAATCTCCCAGAGTGTATCTCCGGTTTTGACCGTATACGTTTCTTCATTGACAAACTCCAGATAATGCCCTTCCGCCCGGTTTGCCGGTTTTGCTATCTCTAAAAAATAATCTTCATTTTTACCAAAATAAGCGTAGCAATGCATCGGAACACATAGAAACGACACAAGAAAAATTATGGCTTTTAAAGCCAGCTTTACCCCTTTTTGCATAATCCATTCTCCACCTGTTTTAACCAAAGTTCCCCGCAGGCATCCGACGGCATACGCAAATCCCCTCTCGGAGACAGTGCAACACTTCCCACCTTCGGGCCATCCGGCAGACAGGAACGTTTGAACTGTTGGGAGAAAAATCTTCTATAAAAAGTCTTCAGCCATTTCAAAATTACTTCATCCGAATACTGTCCGGCAAAAGCAAGTTTGGCAATACGGTAAACCTTCGCCGGTTCAAAGCCGTAGCGAAGCATATAATATAAGAAAAAGTCATGCAGCTCATAAGGGCCGACCAAATCCTCCGTTTTCTGGGAAATCACGCCATCTACCGGCGGCAAAAGTTCAGGACTGACAGGTGTGTCAAGTACATCCAATAAAATTTTCGTAAGTGCTTCTTCGCCACAGGTATCTGCATAATACTGTACCAGATGACGTACAAGTGTTTTCGGTACCCCTGCATTGACTCCATACATGGACATATGATCCCCGTTGTAGGTAGCCCATCCGAGTGCAAGCTCCGACATATCCCCGGTTCCGATAACCAGACCACCCGTTTTGTTGGCAATGTCCATCAAAATCTGGGTACGCTCTCGTGCCTGTCCATTCTCATAAGTCACATCATGATTTTCCATATCCTGTTCAATATCCCGGAAATGAACGGTTACCGCCTCTTTTATATCGACTTCCTTCAACGTTGTTCCCAGTACCTTTGCCAGTTCACAGGCATTGGTATAGGTCCGGTCTGTGGTACCAAAGCAGGGCATCGTTACGGAAGTGATTTTGTCACGTGAAAGCCCCAGCATATCAAAGGCCCGTACCGTAATCAAAAGTGCCAGTGTCGAATCCAGACCGCCGGAAATCCCGATTACCGCTGACTGACAACCGGTATGCTCATACCGCTTCTTGAGGCCGTAAGACTGTATGGACAAAATCTCATCACAGCGCTTCTCTCTTTCCTGCTTATCATCCGGGACAAACGGTGCCGTAGCAAAAGTACGTTCCAGTCTGGTATCCTCTTCTTCCAGATAAAACGGTATTATCTTATAATTTTCTTTCCCTTTTGATAAAAAGGTAGTCATTCTCCGTCTTTCGTGACAAAGTCTATGGATATCCACATCAGCATAGATGGTTTCCCCGGTAAAACGCTTGGTCTCTGCCAGAACCGTTCCGTTTTCCGCTATGATATTATGACCGCCGAAAACCAAATCCTGCGTAGACTCCCCTTCTCCGGCAGAGGTATAAATATACCCTGCAATCAGCTTTGCGCTGGAGGATTTAACCAACATCTCCCGATAGGCATCTTTCCCTATGGTTTCATTGGAGGCCGACAGATTCACAAGTACCGTTGCTCCTGCCAGTGCATGCGAAATGCCCGGAGAATCCGGCACCCAGATATCTTCACAGATTTCACAGCCTACTACCAGTTCATTCATAGAGTCTGCCTGCAGCAGAATATTCGTCCCAAAAGGTATCTCTTCTTCCTCCCAGACATACTTCTCCGGTATCCGGTTCCCCGGCGAAAAATGTCTGGCCTCGTAAAACTCCGCATAAACCGGAATATAGGACTTCGGGATAAACGCCAGAATTTTGCCGTCCTGAATGACCGCTGCCACATTGTAAAGCTTATGGTCTTTTTCAAGGGGCAGACCTACGAAAACAAGGGCATCGTTTCCTCCCGATTCCTGGGCAATCACCTTTAACTGCTCTTTGGCTTCCCTTAAGAGAATCTCCTGCAAAAACAAATCCTGGCAGGTATATCCGGTCAGACACAACTCCGGAAAAACAATGATTTTTGCGCCTTTTTCTACCGCCTCTTCCATGCGGGCGCATATCTGTTTTCCGTTGTATACCGGGTCTGCCACTTTTATCTTCGGTGTAACCGCTGCTACTTTTACAAATCCATGCTTCATTGTTTCGTTCCCTTTCTGAGACATTCTCTGATGCTTTCTGCGCACAAAACCGTTTTCTTTTTATGCCTTAGCCTTATGCAGAATCTGCTTTAGTTCCTCTATCGTAAACGTGTAATTGGTATTACAGAAATGGCAATTCAACTCCACTTCCCTGCCTTCCGCTATCATATCCTTCAGTTCATCCTTACCCAGACTAATCAGCACTTTCTCTACACGCGCTTTGCTACAGTTACATTGAAACTGTACCGGCATCTTATCCGTTATTTCCAGTCCCATATCGCCAAGCACTGTCTCCAGAAGCTGCTCCGGTGTCTTCCCTTCATCTAACAGTACCGTTACCGATTGGATGGCAGAAATTTTCTCTTCTAACTTCTGTATCACTTCTTCCTGGGCAAAAGGCATAAGCTGAATAATAAAACCGCCTGCCTGCTTAACCGTATTGTTTCGTTCCATCAAAACCCCTAATGCCACACAGGACGGAACCTGTTCCGATGCCGCAAAATAATACGTCAAATCATCACCAATTTCTCCGGTCTGCAGCTCTATCTGAGAAGAATAGGGTTCTTTCAACCCCATATCCTTAATCACGCTCAGATAACCGTTTCCGATGACGCCACCCACATCCAGCTTGCCCTGTGCATTCGGCGGCATCATTGCCTGTGGTACCTGTGCATAACCTTTTACATTTCCCTTGGAATCCGCGGTAACGGTAAGTCCTCTGACCGGGCCATCACCGGCTACCTGTAATGTCAGTATGTCTTTTTCTCCTTTTAACATACTTCCCATCATAACCGCACCTGTCATCAATCTGCCCAGTCCGGCTGTAACCACCGGACTTAAATCATGCCGGCTTCTTGCCATTTCAACCAAATCCTTTGACGTAACCGCAAATGCTCGAATCTGCGCATCCGCTGCCGTCGCTCTTACCAAATAATCTGCCATTTCACACCTCGCTTATATTATCTGAATTCTGAAAATTCTTTTTCCCCTGCTCTCTGGCCACCACATAAATTCTCTCGCTTACCTCAGTCACTTCTTCATGGGTATCCGCATCGATTGCCTCGATAAATTTCATTCCTGCTTCCTCCACCAGCCTTTTCATCTGCTCTAAGCGGTAGCCTCGCTGGTAATGATTCTCACAAAACCGCCGGAAATACCCATTATCGTTTTCCTCGGCTTTTTGTGCCACGCTGTCATCCTTTACAAAAATTGTCAAATCGTATTCGTTGATTTCTTCCTCCGGATGATAATAGTTTTCCCAGATAAAGCTACAGTCTTCCCGGTTTTCGGCAATCGTCGTATCGCCGATGACCACCTCATATTTATATACCGTATTGAAATCAAAAATAAACAAGCCGCCCGGATACAGATAATTATTGACCAGACGAAAGGTTTCTGCCAAATCTTTTTCATCCAATAAATAATTCAGGGAATCGCATACGCTGATGACAGCTCCCACTGTACCATACAATTCAAACTCCCGCATATCCTGCAAAAGATATAGGATATCCAGTCCGGACTGTTCTCTTTTTTCCATTGCGATACGCAACATCTCCGGTGAATTATCAATGCCAATCATGTCATAGCCTTTGGCTGCAAGAAGCCCTGTCAAGGTTCCTGTCCCACAGCCCAGATCCAGAATGGAATTGCGCTCCTGCCGCAACTTTTCATCCGGAAACTTTTCCTTCTGTATCTTTTCATCCTGTGCCTGCTCGCACCCATCCGTTTCGGTTCCATATTGTTTCAGCAAACCGACAAGAAACTCACACCATTCTTCATAGGGCGTTTCATCCATAAAGGTATCGTAAACTCCGGCAAAATCCGTATATGCTTCCATTGTCCAGACTCCTTTTACTCTGCTGTAATCTTAACATCTTTTATCATACCACGAAAACTGTTCGTTTGGGACCCAATTCGCTTGAGCGGGAATACAAAAGTCGCATATTCGCTGAAGGGTTCTGCATCTCCCAGCGTATCTACCAATTCTCCGTTCACATACAAGCTTGTCTGATTCTGTGTTCCTTTTACTGTCAGAGTCACCCATTCGCCTTCCGGCAACGTATATGCGAAGGAATAGTCTCTGCCTTCTCTGGAAAAACCTACCTGACCCGTTCCCGCCTGTACGGCTTTGAACGCGGTCTGTCCATAGGCACTGTCTGCTTCAAACAAAATTTCTTCTGCCTGTGCATCCCTTCCCGGTTCCCGGTATACCTGCATGCTGATGCTGTAATCACCACCGGTTCCGACACATCCGTCATTTTCGTCTTCGTAACCGGTTTCCACACAATCAGACTGTCCATCCAGGGTAATGATTTCTTCCTCTCCCAGTATGGTGTATTCTGCCCAGACAGCTTTCGCATAAGGATTGCTGCCCGGCGCGGTGCCAAGCCTCTGTGTCAGTTGCATCCACTCCTCATACGATAATTCTTCGACAGATGACTTCTCATCAGATGCCAGATCCTGCGCGTTTTCTCCCCAAAGTTTTCCGCTGATTACACTAAGCGGTTGATAGAAGCGGTCAAACAAATCGTACTCGCTGATGCCCACATCCAGATTGTCACACATATCATTCCAGATCATATAGGCAGCCCCAAGCATCTGCGGCGAATAAGCCGGAATGACTTCTACCTTGTTATAATCATAAAATTTATTCGGCTGCCAGTTGTCATACAATTCCTTTGCATCCAGATAATCATAGCCGCCGCCCGGTATGATATAGAGATGATTGTTCTGCATATTGATGATAGAATACCCGGCCTGATACATCTCCATCGGATCGGCCCAGACATCACTCCATATATTCATCTGTACCTTTTGTGTCGGAGGCATCGTTGTCCCTTTCATGTTGCTCAGACTCCCCCATAACCGCACCGTTTTCGCCTCATCCTCTGTCTGAATCAATTCAATGATTTCGTTCATATACAGGCGGTAGGTCTCGCCATCGCCATAATATTCATCCATACCGATGTTTACAACATCTGTCCCTGCAAAAGTATCCTGCACTTCCCGCCAGATATCCTTCACAAGTTCTACGGCATTCCGGTTACTTAAATCAATCTGGTCTACCGCCTCATTGCGGACCGTCAACGCATATTCCGGAAACAGCTTTGTAATCGAAAGGGAATGTGCAGGGGTATCTATTTCCGGTACAATCTGTACTCCATATGTCTTTGCCGTTTCTATCAACGCGGCAAATTCTTCTTTGCTATAAGAATAATCCCCCGCAGTAAGCTTCTCTCCTTTTTCATTCATGACACTTGTGTCAAGTCGAAAAGCACTGTATGAGGTCATTGCTTCTTCCGTCGAATCTGTCCTGCCACTGGTACTTAAAATCGTATTATCATTCAGATGAATTTGTAAGTCATTCATCTTATACCAGGACATCGTTTCTATCATCTGATACAGCATATCCAAAGAAACCGGCTTTCTTGCCACATCAATCCCGAAGCCCCGCACTTCATATTTCGGATAATCCCTCATCACGCCTTGCGGAATACAACCGTCCTGCTCTTTTAAAATCTGTAAAAGAGTAATCGTTCCCCAGTAGATACCCTGGTTATGTGTTCCAATTATGACACATTTGTCGGAAATATTGCATATATAACCTTCTTCTCCGATGCCGGTTACCAAGTTTGTTCCTATTTCAAAATCTATTTGCTCCGTTTCTTTCTGCCTGACATCTTTCTGCTCTGCATCTGTCTCATCCACAAAAGCTAAGAAAAAGTCTCCGGCTTGCACATCCGCTTCCGTTCCTTCTATAACCGGAATCTCATAACCCATAATTTCGGCATACCTGTCCGCAAATCGTTCTGCGGTCTGCCACAGGTCTTTTGAAACAACAATGCGTGAATTTTCATTTGGCACAAAATTTCCTGTACTGCCTGCCCATTCGGCGATTGTCGGAATTACTTGCGGAACGCTGTTTATTTCTTCTTTCGCTGCCTTATTATCCACAAATACATTTTCGGATGCCGGCACAGGAATCGTGAAAGAGATTTCTTCCGCATCCTCTTTTCCTTGCAGGCTTTCTATCCGATATCCGACTTCCACGTCCTTATCCTGTATGGTTTCATAAACTTCCCCGTCATCTCCGATAATCTGTTCATAATCAGCTCCCAGATAAGTTATCTGATAGCCCTCCGGTACTTCCGGAGTCTGTAAATAACGGCTGCCATCCTCTCTGGTAACAATCTCCGGTGCCACTATCTGATAAGCAACCGGCAAACTTTCATACACCTCAAACTCATAGAGCGATACATTCTGATATAAATTGGAATAGTCTTCTTCCGTCCGGGAGACCGCATTGGTAGATAACCTGAGATATTTCACACTGACGGCTTCCTCAAACGGTATTTCCTGCTTCTTGGCTGCCGGTGCCTGCTCAAATGTTTTCAAAACCTCCCAGTTTTCCCCATCCAGAGAGCCTTCTAACCGATAGGAAATCACATTCGTCCTTTCCCATTTCAACACAACAAAAGAAACTGAAATTTCTTCCGGAAATTCCAGTTCTATATAATGAGAGGCATCCTCCCAGTTATTCTCACTTGACCAACGGGAAGATAAGCTCTCATCATCCCCGTCGATTGCCTTATCCGCTGCCAGTTCTTCCGTTTCCATGCTGTCGCAGGTTGCCTTTACCCCTTTTTGCAGAGCAAGGTTACCCGACTTTTCCCCGAAAAAACCCTTTTGCCATAAAAGGAATGTTCCCACGCAGAAAAGTACAGCCAAAAACAAAATACCGCCAGTCAGCCACCTTGTTTTTTTCTTCATTCTAAAACACTTTCTTTATCATCCAATCAATGCTCCTAATAAGCCATAAGAAACAATGGACATAATAACCGTTGCAATTGCAATACCAAGAAGCTCTGCCAAAATCGCCTTTTTAAAATCAATCTCAAGCAATGCGGCAATCAAAGATCCTGTCCATGCTCCGGTTCCCGGAAGCGGAATCCCAACAAACAGGACAAGTCCCCAGAACTCATATTTTTTAATGGAATCACTTTTGCCCATTGCCCGGTTTTCCAGCTTTTCAATGAGTCCTCTGAAAATTTTAAATTTCTTCATCCATTTGAAAATCTGCTTGATAAAAAGCAGAATAAACGGAATCGGAATAATATTTCCGATAATACAAATCGGTATCGCTGTGGTAATCGAAACATTCAGTAAAGAAGCGGCTAACAATCCGCCTCGAAGCTCCAGAATTGGTATCATGGAAATGATAAAAATAACCACTTCCCTGGATACATACTGTCCCAACGTATTTGTAAACCAAATTGCCAAACTTTCCATAAACGTTCTCCTCTTTCTCTATTATTGACCTAAAATTTCTTTTAATGCAGCAAGGAGCGCATCCATCTGTTCATCCGTTCCTATCGTGATGCGCAGATAATTGCTGATTCTTGCTTTATCCCAGTGTCTGACATATATGTCATGTTCTTTCAGCTTCTCAAAAATTTCCTTTGCCGGAACACTCTTATGGGAAACAAAAAGGAAATTACTGTAAGACTTCGGGAACGTAAAGCCAAGCGCTTTCAGTTCTTCTGCCACCCGTTCTCTGGTCGCCATAATTTTGCCACAGATTTCCTTAAAATAAGCATCGTCCTTAACCGATTCCGCACCGATTGCCAATGCCGGGCGGTTCATGGTATAGGAGTTTACCGAGTACTTCGCATCGTTTAAATAATCGATTAACCTTTTACTGCCAATGGCATAACCGATCCGGCTTCCCGCCATGGCTCTGGACTTGGAAAAAGTCTGTACCACCAGAAGATTCTCATATTTTTCGATTAATGGCAGACAGCTTACCCCACCAAAATCGATATAGGCCTCATCAATAATGACAACCACATCCTGATTTGCCTTCACAATTTCTTCTATGGTGTCAACATCCATGAAAATACCGGTAGGCGCGTTTGGATTCGGGAAAATCACTCCACCATTTTCTCCCAGATAGTCCTCCTTCCGGATACAGAAATTCTCATCCAGCGGTTTTACCTCATAAGGTATCCGGTACAAATCTGCCCATACATCATAGAAAGAGTAAGTAATATCCGGGAAAAATACCGGCTTGCCGGAATTAAAAAAGGTTAAAAATGCCATAGACAGCACATCATCCGAACCCACACCGATAAAAATCTGGTCTTCTCCCACATGATAGTATTTTGCAAGCTCTGCTGAAAGCGATGTCTTCTCCGAGAATTCCGGGTACAGGCGTAAATCCTCATATGCGAGCTCTTTCATTTTTTTCTCTACCATAGGAGATGGCGGATAAGGACACTCATTGGTATTTAATTTGATAATTCCTTTTTTCTGTGGCTGTTCCCCAGGTACATAGGGAACCACCTTTCTGACATTCTCTTCCCACTTCATTTCTGACTTTCCATACACCTTAACTTTCGTGATGTAATTCCTTTCCTCTTGTAATTTATTCTATCTTCCATGCCTCCGCAAGCTTTTCATATTCCGCTGCCTGCTCCTCATTTCCCTCTAACCGATAGCACTCTGCCAGTCCGCGCAGTGGAATATCTCCACTACTATGTATATTAAGAATACTCTCCGTTTCATACGCGCCATTATAAAACCAGATAATCGCCTCATCATAATCCTGCTGCTCCAGATAATATTGTCCCAGTTCACAACAAATTTCCGCGCAACCCTCACAGGCAACCACCTTCAAAGCATACTTGAAAAATTTCGCCGTATCCTTCGCAATTCTTGCCGCTCTTGCTACAACACAGGCTGCTTCCTTGGTTTCCTCCAGAGAACGCTCTATGTCCAGACAGGAGCTTTCAAAAAAAGTCGAGGCTTTCAAAAAGTCCTGATCTTCTCCCGCTACAAACAACTCTTTCGCATAAATATTATGGAGCCTTTTGGACAATCGCTGTCCAGCTTCCACCATCCGCGCAAAAGATGCTAAATCCCGGTCCTTATGGTTGTTTTCAGGCATATGCATAATTGTGACATCACTGTCATAAATAACCGGTTCCAAAATAACCTGTTCATGAATCGGCTCTGCCCAAGTAAAAGTCCGTAGTCTTTTAAAAAGCTTGGGACGAAGTTCTTTATCATAATTATAAATCGTTCCAAAAGAAAGCTGATTGGCATAATACATCTGTACAATGTCAATTTCCGGCAGAAGTGCTCTTTTTAACTGTAAAAATGCCGCCCGGTTCTCTTCATCCAGCACCTCATCCGCATCCGCAGAGTAAATATATTCTTTTGTGGCTTTGGAAAAGGCGAAGTTTCGCGCCGCAGCAAAATCCTGAATCCAGACAAAATCATAAATCTTATCCGTATAGCGTGCCGCAATCTCTTTGGTCCGGTCTGTGGAACCGGTATCCACAATGATAATTTCATCTATCAAATCTGCCACACTGTCAAGACATCTTGCAAGCAGCTTCTCTTCATTTTTTACAATCATACAAAGACTTATCGTAATCATTGCTTCTCCCATCAGCTTATACCTGCTTCGGTTCTAAGTATACCAAAACTTTCCCTAAAAGGGAATCTCTGTTTTCATCGCTTCTTCCTCTATGGGCAGATAGCTTCTGCTGCCATCTGCATAAACGAACATATCCTGATAACGGTATTTCCTGCAAAACCGCCTGCCGGGACATATCCGGTACAAGGTGGTATGTGATAAATCCACCATGGATTCCCGGATAGAAACCGCAAAACCTTTCCCTTCTCTCTGAATCGGCACCATCCCAAGATAACAATACTTTTTCCCATTCCAGTTATAAATCCGCGCCATCCGGTAGGTTCCTGCATACAAAGCCGTTAACAAAAGCACAAATACCAGCAATAATAATACGGTAATAAGCCACCGGAACATTTCTTCTCCCCAATACATGTAAACTACCTCAACTCCTCTTTTCCTTTGTCACAGACGTATGCTATACCATGCATTCTCCGCATGTTCTTCCGCACACAATCTATTCCATACTGCAAAAGCAGCGGTAAAATAATCCCCGCAAGCAGGTACACCATTTTAAACGGCTCGGCACCTCCTGCCAGATAATAATAATCGATATTCGTATAAAACTGCTGCCAGTCAAAATCTGTACAAAGCGGCATAAACGCTGCAAAGGCAGCAAGAATCATTTTCACAAGCATGAATGCCATCACATGATGCATCATAATGGCATAAGTATTTTTCCCCAGATAAAGGACATATTTGTTTTGTTCCAAAAGTGGTGTCAGAACTCTTGCCATTCGTAACCAGAACGCAATTCCCGACACGACTGTCACATATGGAATCAAAGGACCATTGGCAAATCCGGTACACCACACACTGCTGAATGCCAGTCCGTTACAGCACAGCGTTAATAGCAGTTGAACACCGATAACGATTGCAAAGTAAGGCAGATTTCTAAGCGTATCTTTTTTCTCCAGCTTCTTTTGATAAAACTGCCCCATCTGGAAACAGGGAAACAGGAAAAGAATCCTGCCCGGCATCTTATAATAGCCCCATACATGCCCGCCAATCGCCAACCAGACTACTGCCATACCAACCGCAAGACTTCCCGCTAGAATCAGCCATTCATAGCACAGATGCAGCTTCCGCAAGATGAGCCGCATCAGCAGATTTACAATTTCTATCACAAACAGAACCGGCACAAACCAAGCCGCATAATTGTAGATAAACTGATAACCGCTCAAAAAAGGCTCCAGAAAAAGTGTCCATAGGCTGATGTCCTCGCCCATTCCGAATCCTGCCAGCCGAAGAAGCCATGCTAAAATACCATAAATCAGATTCCAGATAAAATAAGGTACTAAAAGTCTTTTCATTTTTTTCTTACAATAGGCAAGCGGATGCTCCTCTTCAGTGTCCTTATAAAAATAACCGGAAATAAACAGAAAAAGCGGCACATGAAAGGAATAGTAGGGAAACAAATCTCCTACCGTCAGAATGTTATAGCCTACATGTCCGGCTACAATCATAATGATGGCGATGCCCGACAGAATACAAAATGTCATATTATATGCTTTTTCCGTACGCGCTCTGACCTGTTCCATCCCTTTTCACCTTTCCACATGATTACATCCTGTTTCGGACATTATAGCATATTCTTGTCAATAATGTTATGATAAGTATAAGAATCACTTAAATCGGGAGTAAAAAAATGAAGAAAAAAACCTTTTACCTTGTTGCATGCATCCTTTTTATCATAGTCATCTTCTTTCTCTGCTGCTTTCTGAGAAAAAATGGCACCGCGAAGCAGCAAGTCTCTGACCTTCAGAAATCTGACACAGTTGTCACACCGAAAGGTCCCGCTGAAGTCACTGACTATCTGAAAGCTTCTGAACCGGTAGACAAAGCCTCTGTTACCGCAGCCCTACAGGCAGAAGTTCCAACCAATCCTTATACGGACCTGAGCGTTCCTACCTACCTTACCAAAATTGACGGCACCTATTTTCTGGTAGACTGTTATCATGATCAGGTCATTTATCACGACAATCTGACCTCTCCTTTGAACGAGTGGAAGGTTATGACAAATGATATGAGCAAAGGACATACCGTTGCCGGTGACGGCACCGTATACTTAATTGACGATACTGAAAATCACCGCATTCTGGTATTTGAGAAAAAAGAGAATCAATTTGTGCATACACAGACTTTTTCGGGAATCGGAAACAGACCCCATTATGTGATTTATGATGAACCGACGGATACCTTTTATGCATGGAGTTCCATGAGTGGCGAAATGTATCTTTTCCGTCATAATCCGGAGGATACCCGTATGTACTTAACGGAAATCCGCCGGATAGAAGCCCTGAACAATGTATATGTACGTTCCTTTACGATAATCGGAAACGATATTTATTTTGTATCCGGCAATTCCACCATTATCCGGGCAGATTTAAGTACCTTTGAAGTGCTGGAAACCTATCCGGTTCCGGATTCTATGGCAGGCATGATTCAGTTAACAAAAATACAGGATTATTTCTATCTTACCGTTTCTACGGATATTACCGGGAATCAGGACTATGCTACCATTCTGCGCACCCGCGACTTATCCTTACTGGCAGAGGGTAACTACGAAGATATTTACCATTATTTCATTGGCGGCGGTACCCCCTATTACATTACGAGCTTTGATGGGGCTTATTATCTGACCGAGCACCGCCTGCCTGGGCATTCCGTATGGCGTTTTCAGGTAAAGGAGAATGAAATTACAGATGTGGAGAGCATTTATTAGGAAAAGTAACTTGTCTACTGTTTCACCGTCATAACACTCATATACGCCGGACGAATAATCTTATCCGCTGTTATCATTTCTTCAATACGATGGGCACTCCAGCCAACAATTCGTGCCGTTGCAAAAATTGCAGTATATAGCTCCATAGGTATTCCTAACATCTCATAAACAAAACCACTATAAAAATCAACATTAGGACTTACCCCTTTTTGTATATGGCGTTTCCGTGCAATTAACACCGGAGCTACTTCTTCTATCGTGTTATACAAGAGCAAGTCTTTCTCTTTTTTCTTTTCCATTGCCAGTTTTTCTACATAACCTTTGAAAACACGCTCTCTTGGATCGGACAATGAATAAACCGCATGTCCCATGCCATATATGAGTCCTTTACCGTCGAAGGCTTCTCCATCCAGTATTTTACTTAAATAGGCAGCAATTTCTTCCTGATCCTCCACATCCTGAATGTGTGCTTTGATATCCGCTATCATTTCCATTACTTTCATATTGGCTCCGCCATGCTTCGGTCCCTTCAGAGAAGACATCGCTGCCGCCATTGTGGAATAGGTATCCGAACCTGACGAAGTGACAACTCTGGTAGTAAAAGTAGAATTGTTCCCTCCGCCATGTTCCATATGTAAAATCAATGCAGTATCCAAAACCTTAGCTTCCACCGGAGTAAACTGTTTATCCTGTCGCATCATCATTAACAGATTCTCTGCAGTAGAAAGATTCGGGTCGGGATGATGAATAAACATACTTTCATCCTTTTCATAATGATTGTAGGCATTATATCCATACACCGCTAACAATGGGAATTCACTAATCAGCTGTATACACTGCCGCAGAGAATTGCTCACACTGGCATCCTTTGCATTCTTATCGTAGGAGGCAAGCGTTAAAATACTCCTGGTCATAGAATTCATAATGTCTTCCGTAGGTGCTTTCATAATGACATCCCTTGTAAAATTGGTCGGAAGCATACGACACTGTCCAATGAACCGCTTAAATTCCTTTTCCTGCTCCTCTGACGGCATTTCTCCCATCAAAAGCAGGTAAGCAATTTTTTCAAAACCAAGTTCATTACTTCCCAGACTGTTAATTAAATCTTCTACCTTATATCCCCGATACCACAATTCTCCATCACAGGGAACTTTCTTTCCTCCTATATTCCGGGAAGAAACGATTTTGGATATATTGGTAAGCCCGGTCAGTACACCATTTCCTTTTTCATCACGAAGTCCCTGATTTACTCCGTATTCTTCATAAAGTCGTGGTGCGATGGTATCATTTTCCCGGCACACTGCTTCTTTTTGTTTTGCATATTCATTCAAAGAATTCATTGTATTCATCCTGCCCCTCTCTTCCTTCCATCTCACTGCTCATAATCGTTTCCAACTGCTTCATTAACTGTAACAGCAATACCAGATTTTCTTTTCCATATTGTCCGATGACACATTCATAAAATTTTTTTAGAATATCCTCCTGCTCCTTAAAAAGCCTCTGTCCGGTTTCCGTAATTGTCACATAAGTTCCTTCACTTCCGTTTCCGTCATGCGACCATACCAATAAACCTCTGTCTTTTAAATTGCCAACCATTTTCGATGTCTGTCTGATAGAAAGCTGCATTTTATCTGCCAGTTCCTTTAAATAAGTTCTTCCGGAATAAATTTCCGATGTTTCATTGGTTGCGGAAATAATGTGCAAGGCGATATATTCCGGTGCACTGATTTCCCGGAAAAGCTTCTGTATCTGGTCTTTATTCATAAGGTATCTGCGATACGTCAACTCATTTGACAGTTTTGTAATATCATCTTTGGTAATTTTATCCTTACTAATGTTACCTTTTGTTATCATTTCCCTTTTTTTCTGTATTTCTTTCTCTTCCTGCATTTTCTTCCCCTTCCTTCTCCTTAGAACCTAAAACCAAGTCTAGTCTTTTTTAATTTTAAACTGTTTGTTTTTAAACTATTATAGAGAAAAAAAATTACTTGTCAATATTCTTTATTCTTATTTAATACTTTATTCATTCTTTTTTATTTTCCTCCTGTTTCATCATTCGTTCCATGTTTTTTCCCATTTTCCCTGCAATTCTTTTCAATTCCTCCATCTCTTCTTTCGTGATTCCCATAAACAGCTCCTGTGTCAGTTCATTCCACTTTCTGGTTATTTCCTGAACGATTTCTTTGGCGGTTTCTGTAATGTGGTAGTGTACATATCTGCGGTCTGCAGTATCCGGAATCGCCACCAAATAATTTCGTTTGCACAAATTGTCTACCGCTTGGGAAATATGACCTTTGTTTGCTTTCAGCCGTCTGCAGATATCTGCTGAAGTATTATTCTCTCCCGCTTTTGACAAAAAATATAAAATTTCTATTTCAATTCTTTTTAAATCATAGCTCTTCCGGATTTCCGCCATTTCACATTCATTCAATTTTTTAAACTGGCTTCCCCGCAGTAATATTTCAATTTTTTCTTCCACCACTTTGCTCCTAACCAATCTTATCAATATCCGTCTGTTTTTACACACACCCCCAACTGTTGGTAATACCACGCACTGTTTCCTTTACCACAAATGCGTGCAATGGCTTCGTTAAATAATCATCGATGCCAAGTTCGCTGATTTTCTGTATTGTTTCTATACACCGGTCGGCTGTCACGAGCACAACGGGAATGTGATATTTTTCCCGAATCATCTGATAAAGTTCAAATCCATCCGCATCAGGCATCTTTAAATCCAACAGAATGAGATGCATCTCCTGTTCTTCTAATGCATGGAAGGTTTCTTCTTTCGTCATCGCACCAATTACCCGGAAATCCGGTTCATCTTTCAGTATATGTTGTACCATCCTGATATTCATAATTTCATCATCAACTACCAGAATATTTTTTCTGCCTCCTTCTGACTGACACATGGAATAATCCTTATCTTCATCAATCATTTGAAGCATGATATCTGCGATCGTTGCATCAAACTGCTGTCCCCGTCCTTTTTCTATTTCTGAACGTACGACCTGCTGGGGCAAGGCATTACGATAGCTACGGTTGCTTGCCATCGCATCATACGCATCTGCTACGCCAATGATTCTGGCAATCTCCGGTATGTTTTCTCCCTCCAATCCATTGGGATATCCTTTCCCGTTATATCGCTCGTGATGATATTTGGCACCATAAGCAACTCTCTCGTCTTCATGAATATCTTTCAAAATATGATACCCACTGACCGGATGAACTTTAATCTGATCAAACTCCTCCTCTGTCAATTTGCCCGGCTTATTGATTACTTCTTCCGGAACTCTTATCTTTCCTACATCATGCAACAAACCTGCATAATAAATCGTCTTCTGTTCCTCTTCCGATTTCCCCATTCGCTTTGCAATCGCGAGAGAATAGTCCGCAACTCTTTGTGAATGACCGCTTGTATAGCGGTCTTTTGCATCAATCGTAGATGCCAGCGCACGAATAATATTTGTGTTCATACGCTCAAGCTTTTCCCGGCTTTCATATTCTTTTTGCTGATATTTACCGATCTTCTTTGCAGAAACGGCACAAAATACTACAACAATCAAAAACACCACAACGGATACCAAAACACCAATCATCATCTGTGTTCTCAGGTCATGGAACAGCTTCGTATTGCTGACAATCATTACAACATACCAGTCATTCATGACCTGATTGGAGAAAACCGTACAGTTCTCTCCATTGATTGTCATCCCAAAACTCTCCTGCTTATTATCAAAGATTTGATGCAACATTTCCTCCTGCTCTTCATTTACAGGGTAAATCTTACCTTTCTCTGATTTTTCAAAATGAGCAATAACTAATCCTGTACTATCCATGATAAAACCATAACCCATACCGTTCATTGTCATGTCTTCTGTAATGGCCTGCACCTCATTCAAAGCGACGTCTAACGATACCACGCTTTCTCCATCCGAAAGCAGTTGACTTACAGAAAACATAACCGTATTTGTCTGTGCATCCAAATATGGCGGAACAATGGTTGCCTCACCGTCTGCTTCTTTGGCTGCAATATACCAGTCCCTCTCCGTCGGGACATAATCTTCCGGAGGAATCCATCCAATCCCATCCAGATATTCTCCATTAATATAGCCATAGATTCCTGTGAAATTCTCATCAATCTGCTGGGTTTCATGCTCTGCTTCTGTCGTCAGATACTGTAATATTTCATCGGAAGATGCACTATTTTGCAACATATAATTTACGGTGTCCGCTGTTACCCACAACACATCCATACTTTTATTCAGATAGTTTTCAATCATTGCTGCTTCACTCTTCATGTTACTGACACCCAGCTCCTCAATACGAGTCACAGAGCTATGATAAAAAGAAGTAAAGATGTAAGTGACCATGAAAACCAAAAGACAAAAGACCGTTATAATAGTTATTAAGAATTGTTTTAAAATAGTATTTTTTGCTCCCATATTTTTTCTCTCCGACGTGATAGTCTACTGTAGTTTATTCTGCTGCTTTTAATATTTTTTCTGCTTCCAGAACCGTCTCCTTGTATAAATTCATTACATCATTATGATGTTCTTTTACAAATACCTTCTCTCTCTCAGCCTGGCTCGATTCCCGAATCACTTTTCCTGCAGCTTCCAGTTCCTTTGCGGCTTTGGAAAGCTGCTCCCCTCCAATGTTCAGCGATGTGGATTTTAATCCATGTACAAAAACCGTATAATTTTCCCAATCTTCCGACTGGAATGCCTCCGTTATCTTCGTAACATGTTCCTCATAACTATTACAGAATAATGCAAGCATTTCCCGATAGAACTCTTTACTGCCTGCACAATATTGTAACCCCGTTTCTGTATTGATATAGGCTGTAGAATCACACGTTTCCGATTGGCTATTGTCATTCTCATGAGCTGACTCTTCCTGTGACTGACTCACCTTATCCCCGGGAAGATATTGCAATAGCATTTTTTCCAACGCTGTTCCCTCAATCGGTTTCGATAAATAATCAGAAAAGCCCGCTTTTATGTATTCTTCTTTCGCACCTACAATGGCATTTGCCGTCAATGCGATAACCGGTGTGGACTGACATTTATTTTCCGATTGTTTCAGTCTTGCAAGAGTTTCAATACCATCCATCTCCGGCATCATGTGGTCGAGCAAAATTACATCAAAAGATTCCTTTGCTACCATTTCCAAACATTCTCTGCCACTCATACAGGTTGTAATCTGCATTTTCGTATTTTTCAGAAGGGCTTTCACGACTGCCAGATTCATCTCGTTATCATCTACTACAAGCACCTTTGCATCCGGTGCAAGGAAACTTTCCCGGTATTTTTCTCCTTGTTTTGCCACCTCTTGAAATTTCTGTTTGAAATCACCAATTGGCGTATCATCTCTTACCTCTTGAGTCAGATAAACGGTAAACACTGAACCTTTCCCATACTCACTGGAAACCTCCATGCGCCCATTCATTTGTTCCACTAAGCTGTGAGTAATTGCCAGGCCAAGTCCTGTCCCCTCAATGCTGCGATTCTGTTCCAGCTCCAACCGCTGAAAGCCTTCAAAAAGCTTATTTAAGTCTTCCTTTTTTATACCGATTCCACTGTCAGACACCTGCATCTTAAGGGTAAAGACATTTTCTTCCTCAATTCCCTCTACCTGAAGCTTCACCCTGCCTTGCTTGGTATATTTCACTGCATTGTTCAAAATATTTACAATAATCTGACGATTACGAACTTCATCCCCATAAAGTACCGAAGGCAGCTCTGGATCAATTTCCACTTCAAAATCAAGCTGTTTTTGTTTTGCTTTAATTCCTATCATATTTACTACATCATTAAAAAAAACTGCTGTTTCATAAGGAGCAGGAATAATTTCCATTTTCCCTGCTTCTATTTTGGAAAAGTCCAAAATATCATTTATCAACGATAACAAAGTCTTACTGGCACTTTGAATATTCACTGCAAATGCTCTTACTTCCTCATCCTTACTCTCCCTTAATACCATTTCATTCATACCCATTATGGCATTAATGGGCGTACGGATTTCATGAGACATATTCGCAAGGAAATCGCTTTTGGCACGATTTGCCTGCTCGGCCATTTTTTTAGCTTCTCTAAGCTCATCACTTTCTCTAACTTTTTCTTCTGCGCTAAGCAGATACACCATTCCGATTACAAACAGAAGTATCAATAAACCAAATACCCATAGTATCAATGCTGTAATGGTTTCGATACCGTCCGTCAGAGTAGCCTCCGGCACAGTACCTACCAAATATATCCCAAACTGCTTTATCTCCGATGTAAATAAAAAATGTCCACCTTTTTCGTCTTTATAATAAATTGTTGCAGCCGTATCAACATTCATTTTCTCTGCTAATTTCAACAAGCCATCTTTTACAACATCCAGATTTAGAAATTCTGTTGTAAGAGCCTTTGAATCCGAAAGAGGAATGATTACCTGCCCCTCTTTATCGATAATCGTTACCTCTGCCTGCCCATCGTAGCAGGTTATTCCAAATTCCTTCAATAAAGCACTATCATCATACAGCTTATATAACGTATATCTAACGTTTTCTCCATCAAAAATAGGTGTTGTGAAAAGAATCCCCTGCCCCTCTTTGTAACACACCGAGGAATTCCCACGAAATGCATTCTGTATTCCCGGGAAATCCGAAAAGTTCAGCGCAGGACCCACCAATGCTGTTCCATCCAGGCATAAAAGTCCCATCGTCACATTTTCCTTATCCCCAATAACCATATCCAAAATGGCCGCATCCGTCGTTGCATCAGAGGATATATTTTTCGCAATGCTTTCCAGATTATGGATCTCCAGATCGAACTGTTCTGAAGAAAGAGCAGCCAATGTTCTCGCCTGTTCCGTAACCTGCTTCTCCACATAATTTTGTATGAAGCTTTTCAATCTGAAGTTCATCAAAGCACCTACGCTGCCCATAATGATGATAACCGTAATCAGAACTATGATGATTCTGTATTTTCCATTTATCCACTTATTTATCATAAAATTCTACACCTTCTACATACCAGTCAAACTGTTCTAACAAAATCTCATCCCGAATCGTTTCCTTTTCTTTGCAGCGAAGATTTCCTTCATTATCATATATGACTCCCGAAAAAACATCCCGCCCTGCCAATATCTGATTGGTAGCCCTGTTCACTTCATCTTTTATATCTTCTGAGACAGCTCCTGAAAAATCAGCCAGCTTCACTGCATTTTCTTCCATGCCTACCCAATAGACTTTGATGTTTGCTGAGTTTCCTCTTAAATACTGTCTGATAATTGCTTCATAGGTCAGTTTCCAGTCTCCTACGACTGCCGTCAGGTATTTATCGGAAACATTTTCCAGCCTTTGATGATAGCCAATGGAATAAATGTTGGCCTTTTCTGCTTCTTCCACCACATATGCCTGATTTTGGTGATATGTAATAACATCCACTCCTGTGTTCTCAATCAGATTGTCTGCCTGCTTTCTTTCTTCATCCTCATTATCCCATGCATTGCTCCATGCCACCGTTACAACCGCTTTGGGATTTACTCGCCTGACACCTAAAGTAAATGCATTAATACCACGATTGACTTCACTGGTTGGCATAGCTGCCACATAACCTATCTTATTGGTTTCTGTCTGCATTCCCGCTACAATTCCCGCCAGATAACGGGCCTGATACATTCTGGAAAAATAAGAGGTCACATTGTCTGCATGATAATTAAAAGAATTACAATAAAAAGATACCTCCGGATATTTTTGAATAATATCCTTCCCTTCTTCCACATAACCGTAACTCGTCAAAATAATCATCTTACATCCCTGATTCACGAGATCCTCTATCGCCGGCCCGCATTCTCCTTGAAATTCCCTGATGTTTTCCTTTACCCGAAGCTCTACACCAAGCTCTTCACATGCTGCTGATACCCCCTCATAATGCATACCATTCCAGCCTTGTTCATCCATGGAACCCGTTATGATAAAACCTATTTTTTCTTTTTGGGTATAGGTTTTACCCATAAAAAGCAATAGCGCCACAATAACGATAAACACCATTGCAAATATGATTAATAGTATCTTTCTCTTCTTCTTATTCAGCTTCATCAATCACTACCCCTTCTACATACCAGAAAAAATCATTCAGCATAGTAGCATCTGTCATACTTTCGCCTTCCTTTACCCGTAGATTCCCTTCATTATCCACAACCGGTCCATAAAACACATCGAAGGTTCCACTCATCAGGCGGGCACGCGCCTCCTCCACCTTTTGGGCAATTCCCGGCTTGACATTCTCGGTAAGCGGCGCAAGATCCACAATACCGGTTTCAACCCCTTCCCAATAATGTATTCCTTGGAATTTTCCTTGCAGACACTCTAAAATTCTCGGTTCATAGAAGCATTCCCAGTTCCAGACAGGCGCCGTCAAATAGGTAGACGGAAATTTATCGCTGTTGTCCACATTATACCCAATGGTCCATATTCCATTTTCATCCGCAATTTTCAGAGGTGCCATAGCATCTGTATGCATGGCCAGTACATCAATATTATGCTCCCCTATTAATTTTGTAGTTGCCTCAGCATTTTCTTCTTCTCCCGTCCAAGAATTACTCCACTTTACATAAACGGTTGCTTCCGGATTAACCGACCTTACCCCTAACGCAAAGGCATCAATTCCCCTGTTTACCTCCGCAATGGGAAGAGCCGCCACATACCCAATCTCATTTGTCTCCGTCTGCATTCCCGCTACGATTCCGCTCAAATATCGCATCTGGTATATTCGCCCAAAATAAGTTGCCAGATTATCTGCCTGTTCCACCCCTGTAGCATGAAAGAAATAGACCTCCGGATGCTCTTTCGCACATTCCAGTTCCCAGGTACCATAGCCAAAAGAATTGCAAATGACAATTTTACATCCATCTGCAATCAATTCCTCCATCACTTCTACCGAATTTTCATCCTCTGGAACATTTTCCTTATATATTATATTCAGATTCAATTCCTTTGCACTGATTTCCATCCCATTATAATGAGATTCTCCCCAACTATGATCATCTACCGTACCATTCAGTATAAAACCAACTTTGGTTTGTGTCTTTGTTATATCCGTTTCCTGCTGATTAATGCGTATCCAAAATATACCTGCAACAATAATACAGGCAAAAATAAGTATCGTTGCCAAAATCTTTTTCATGGTATCTCACCTCAAACTATCATTTGTATGAAATGAATCATCAATCAAGTTACTTCTACTGTGCGTTTTTTCTATTTTATAGCATTATACCTTGTTATGGTAGGAAGTGTAAACTACCCAAAAGAATAAAACTGAAATATCTCCAGTTTTTGACGAAATTTTTCCTTTTAAAAAAGTACTTGACATATATATCGTACTGCGATATATTTTGTTTGGATGTATCGTAGTTCGATACATCGAGTTGAAATATATTTGTACATTTATATGTTTTCTAAGAAATAGAAATGACGTATGTAGTGGGCATACGCGGAAATGAGGTTTCATATGGAAGATCGAATTAAAAGAATCTATGTTCCCATGACCGAAACCTGCTTCTATATCCTGTATTGTTTGCAGGAAGAGATGCATGGCTATAACATCGGGCTGAAGGTAAAGGAAATGACCGGCGGCGAAATCACAATCAGTCCCGGAACCATGTACGGTAGCCTTTCTAAAATGGAGAAAGACGGACTAATCCGCTTCGTCAAGGAAGAAGAAAAAAGAAAGATTTATACAATTACCGATTTGGGCAAACAATTGCTGGAATTGGAGCTTACGCGAATTGAACGACTCTATTTAAACAGTAAAGGGGGAATTTGGAATGGAATCGAAAACTTATAAAAAACTTTTTCGCTTTTTCACCATAGCAGATTTTGAAAAAGAAGAAATTTTCCTGCGGGAGCAGCACAAGCAGGGATGGCGCGTTGTAAAATACACGTTGCCCGGAATTTATACTTTTGAGTCCTGTACTCCGGAGGATGTTGTCTATCAACTGGATTTTACCGACATTGGTACTGATCAGAAATCAGCCTATTTGCAAATGTTCACTGATTATGGCTGGAAATACTTATTTGATGTGAATGGCTTTTCCTATTTCTGTAAACCGGCAGCTTCCCAAAGGCCAGAGGATCTGACTATTTTCAGTGATTCCCAGTCCAAGCTGGATATGGTTAAAAAAATAGCGTTACGGAGGGTGCTTCCTCTCTGTGTCATTTTTCTCTGCGGTATCATACCACAATTACCTGTTCAGGCACAGTTTGACAGCCTGCCCAACCGGATTCTCTTCGGATTTCTTGTAGTAATGTTCGTTCTCTACATAACACTGTTCATACACTTTGGAATTACTTTTTTCAAATTGAAAAAAAATATCAGAAAGGATGATTGAAAATGATGAAAAATGATAAAAAATACTTTTCCGGAATTGGATTCCGGTTCTTAATTGGCACGATTGTTATCTTTGCCGTACAGTCACTGGCTGTCTTTCTTATGACGAAACTTGGGGAAAACGTTCCGGCAATCGCAGAAAACTATACTTATACGTTTCTGGCATCCATGCTGTCCATGTATCTGATTGGTTATCCGATTACCCTGAAACTGCTAAACAAAATCCCCGCACAGAAAATCGGTGAGAAGAAAAAAATGACCATCGGTCAGTGGTTTATTGCGCTTTTCATTTGCATTGCCATCCTGTATTTCTTTAATATAATCGGTCAGCTTATTACCAGCCTGATTGGTTTATTAAAGAACGGAAGCGTTGTAAATGTACTCGGAACAATTACCGGAAGCATCCATCCCCTTGCCAACTTATTTATTATCGTAATCTGTGCCCCGTTTGCCGAAGAATTGCTGTTCCGCAAATTCCTTATTGACAGAACCATTCAGTATGGGGAACTGTTATGTGTTATCTTTTCCAGTTTTGTTTTTGCGCTCTATCATGGTAACCTGAATCAGTTTATTTATGCCTTCCCTCTTGGTCTCTTTTTCGCCTTTCTTTATGTAAAGACAAGAGATATCCGGTATAGTATTACCATACATATGGCAGTTAACTTTCTCGGTTCCTTTGTAAGCCAGACATTGATGGATTACAGCGAAAAACTGCTTACCATTTATAGTACGTTTATCGTCTACGCTATGCTTGCGGGTATTATATTGTTCCTGTTGTTCCACAAAAGATTTGCCTTGCAGAAAACTACGCAATCCGGTGAAAAAACGCCCTCATTTAAGACCATTGTTATGAACCCGGGCATGGGACTCTATACATTATTCTGGTGTGTCATTATGATAGTTATGTTAGTTGTATGATAAATTGTATAAAGGAATTGATTTGTAACACAGGGGAGAAATACCAATGCAGGAGAGCCGCTTATTTAAAATCCTATACTATCTGCTTGATAAAGGTTCTGCAACCGCTGCCGAATTAGCCGAGAGATTTGAAGTATCTGTAAGAACCATTTACCGGGATATCGATGCGCTAAGCAGTGCCGGCATCCCGGTTTATACCGAAGCCGGTCGAAACGGCGGGATTCATTTACTGAACGATTCTATTTTGGATAAAACAATCATATCAGAACCGGAAAAACAGGAAATATTATCTGCTTTACAGGGACTGTCTGTTATGAGTAACGAATATAAAAAAGATACCTTTGAAAAGCTTTCAGCACTCTTCCAGGTATCATCTGTCAACTGGCTGGAAGTAGATTTTTCCAGGTGGGGTATTCCATCACAGGATAATCAAAAATTCGAGACGATAAAAACAGCCATCCTTCACAACAGATGCCTGAAAATTTTTTATGCAAACTCTTCCGGCAAAGCGGATGAAAGAGTCGTCCAGCCTCTGAAGTTATTTTACAAATCCGAGGACTGGTACCTAAAGGCATACTGTAGATTCAAGCAGGATTTCCGCCTTTTTAAGTTAAATCGTATTTTAAAGTGGGAGCTTTTGGAAGAGCCATTTGAGCCCATGATTTTTCCCGAAGTTACGGATAACGGGCAGCAGATTTACGACCAGGTAACACTTCGTTTTCCTAAGGAAATCGCTTATCGTGTTTATGATGAATTTGATGTCACTCAGATTAAATCCGAGAAAAATGGCACTTTTACCGTTACTGCCAATATGACGGTAGATGACTGGCTCATCGGCTATCTTCTTTCCTTCGGGACACAGATTGAAATCATGAAACCTATGCATCTGAAAAAAAGAATATCTGCCAAAGCAAAAGAAATCTATGAAAAGCATAAAACATGACATACGATGTCAGTTTTTATCCCTTATACTATAATAAAGAAATAGTAAATAGATAATTGCGAAACTCAAATAATATTTGCATCGTTTTGCAATTACCTAAAAACATTGTGAACAAAAGAGAGGTAAAAGCATGGGTAGACCTACATCAAAATCTGAACTCATAAGTGCCGCAGCCGCAAACTATGATGAAATGAATGAATTTATTGCAGCCATGAGTGAAAAAGAATTATCAACGCCTTTTTCCTTTGATGACAGCAAAAAGGAAGCACATTGGAAGCGGGACAAAAATCTCCGGGACGTACTAATCCATCTTTATGAATGGCATCAACTCTTATTAGACTGGGTTTTCTCCAATCAAAAGGGAGAGAACAAGCCCTTTCTCCCCAAACCCTATAATTGGAAGACCTATGGGAAACTGAATGAATGGTTCTGGCAAAAACATCAGAATACAAGTCTGGAAGAAGCCAAGTCGATGCTGGATAAATCCCACAAAGAAGTTATGGCTCTGGCAGAAACCTTTACCAATGAGGAATTATTCTCCAAAGGAATATATCAATGGGTTGGCAATTCTACGCTTGGCTCCTATTTTGTTTCCAATACAGCAAGCCATTATAACTGGGCTATCAAGAAACTGAAAGCACACAGGAAGAACTGCCAAAATACAAACTGACCATATTCCGCCAACTAAAGAGGTATTCCTCTTGCTGTTTACATTAGTAACCGACAGTCCTATACGAAACATAAACGTCAAAAAAGCAACCGCCATCTGCCAAGGTAATGGTTGCTTTTTTGATAAATAACTAACATTTCTCACTCTTTTTAATCGGAAATCTGCCGCCCCTCATGGTTCAGATGATAATTATCTTTATAAATCAACTGGGAAATCGGAACGAATTCATAACCTTGATCCTGCAAAGTCGTAATCAGTGTTTCCAGTGCCTGCGCCGTGTATTTGGCACCATTGTGGCAGAGAATAATGCTTCCGTTACCAAGATGCTTATGCTCCGTTACCGTTTTGATAATCGAATCCACACCATAGTCCTTCCAGTCTAAGCTGTCACATCTATATATAAAAGTAAATATTTCTAGTCAATAAAAAAACTGGGTTTATTTCCCAGTTTCCTTATCATCAAAATTCTTCATTGCATATTCACAACATTTTACCACAAGTTGATTTAATGATATATTCTTACTTGTAGCAATCACATTTAATTCTTCCAATAGTTCAACTGGAAAGCGTAAGGTTCTATTTGAATATTCTTGCTTTTTTATGTGGAATTTATCAACAGCCATAACAACACACCTTTTTACATTTGTTCTATGTATCATTATAGTTGCAAATAGCATTCATTTATATACATTGAAACAATACGCAATTATTGCGTATTAAATAATTTACTCTATTATATGTTTATGATATAATACAACTTATAAAACATTACATCTGGGAGGACGATATGCACAAAAGATTACTAATCATTTTAACAACAATAACTTTATCAACTGCCCTTTTAGTAGGTTGCGGAAACAAACAAGAAGAAATACCACAAGCCACAACTGAAGAAATCGCACCAGAACAAACAGAAGAAGAAACTACACCTCCAACGGAAATTGCAGAACCGACACCCGAAGCAACTACTGAACCAGTTGAAGAAGCGACTACCGAACCAGAAACAACAGAAACAACGGAAACAGCAGAGTCTGAACAGGCAGAAATCCCGACACCAGAACCAGAACCGCAGGCAATATATACATATACTGATATGTCCGCTACAATGTATGCACAGCAGACGGTTAATGTTCGTGATTTGCCAGATACAAGCGGAAACAAACTCGGTTCATTATCTACAAATGATGAAATAAAAATCTTTGGACAATGCAATGAAACTGGTTGGTATATGTTTGAATATAACGGAAGTGTTGCTTATGTAAGCAATAAATATATTGGTGAAAATAAGGTTGAAATTCAAGCACCTGCTAATAACAGCGGTTCTGGTGGTGGAAGCACCGCTGGCACTGGAAGCACTTCTGGTGCTTTCAATGAAGCAGATTTCCCTACGCCTTACCAAATCATCAACAAAGGTGGACTTAATGTGTACTTTGTGATGGGGACAGATGCTGACAAGAATTATGATACAAAGATGCAATGTATTGATACCGTTGGTTCAAATCTTGGAATTGCTATGACTTATGATGGTATTGGCACATATTATTTCTTTGGCGACTATTACCATGGTGGTTCAAATGCAAATGGTGTCGTTGCATTATTTTTCCCATATTATTACGATGCAAATGGAAATGAATTAGGACAATCACCAGAAACACAAAAGAAAGTCTACTAATTTCAACAACCAAAAAAGGCACTGCTTCGGCAGTGCTTTTTATCGTTCATTTTCAAATATAGGACACATACTCCTAAAATTTTCGCCCTGTGCATTTACATACAAATTCTGTTCCAATTCTTCCAATTTTTGCTTCTGGGCGTTTATCTGCCTATCTAGTAAATAAATCTCTTGTCGTTTTTGCTTGATTTCTGTCCCTTGTTCTATTAACTGCTTATTATGGTTTTCAATTTCTTCTTGTAGTTTTTTATCCTTGTATTCCAATACAGTTAAATGCTTTTGACTTGGACTTGATACCGTTTCATCAATCTCAATACCATTTCTCCTAATAATCGTGTTCCAGATAAAGCGTATTTGTTCTGTAAAGGTCTGCAAGGCGTTATTATATCTGTCTGCTTTGGCTGTGGCTTTTGGCGGTTTTATTCCTAACGCCTTTAATGCCTTATCTGTGCAGATTTTTTTATGTCCGTCTTTATCCGTATAATCACAGACCAAGCGAATATGAGCGTGTGGCGATTTTTCATCCCCATGTATCGCAATATCAAGTATATGGACATTCGTTCCATATCTGCGGTTAAATTCTTCATTAAATTGATAGATACACTGTAAAAGAACTTCTCTGTCTGGGTGGTTGTCCTTGTTTCCTATCTGTAAAATCATTTCCTTTGGCTGTGTCTTTTCGGCTTTCAATAAATCGTCAATGGTACGGATATAGCCATACTGTCGGCGTTTTCTATATTTTTCATTTTGTGCCTCCAATCCCTGCAAATAATTTTCTTGATAATACCGCCTCTCACATTCCTCAAAAGTGATCGTATCATCTAAATATCGGTTAATATAGAAGTTTTCGTTTTGTCTAGTCTGGTCTATGTGTCTGGCATTATCAAGGTTAAAGTTCCTGTCATTGTGTTTTACAGTTCCCCTGCCTATGTGTAAAGTTGCTTTCATTCCATTATCCCTCCCCTCGATAATAGTATGAAAGGACAACAAACACCCACGCAGGAAACTGCTCAACACAATAACCCAATACAGAAATTGAGCAAGGCTCAATTACCTTTGGGCAAGGCGTTGCACCCTTAACCCGCTAAAAACAGACACAAGCAAAAATAAGGGGCGTTACCGCTCCTCATCTTTGTTTATTTCTGCTGTGCATTTTTGCAACTGGTACTCTGTTTCTGCCTTTGCTTTGCTTTCTTCTATATTTGCGCAATCTGCTTTTACTCGTTCAAAAATCGCTTCTAATGTCATTTTATCTATTTCCATAATCTTCACCTCCTACTAATAGTATGCTTTTTGATATTTCTGCCAAAATCAATTTTTGATACTGTCATTTACTGATTTTAGTTTTTTTCAAATTAAAAACCTGCAAACCCTTGAAAATACTGCATTTTCAAAAATCAATTTTTTATGATGTTTTACATTTTCTTTTAAATCTCTATTTTTTACAAAAAGGCTATACAGAAAAAATTATCCGTAATCTTATCTTGCATATTTTTTGTGTAACCAATTGTAGTACGTAGTAAAACCATTGAAAAGCCTTAAAAACAGGCGAACAGTGGGCTTGTCTGTTCGCCGTAGTTTTACTGTCGTATGTAGTAAATCATAGGAGGAATTTATTTATATGCAAGTTAGATTATGTGAAATTGTATCAGATGTGGAACACATTGACATTGAAAAGATTGTAAAAGTTTTAGACACACAAAAACCATTCAAAGATTATGCTTATATCTTACATAACAAAGATACTTATACTGAAGAAGATGAAAAGCAAAATGCAGACCATAAGGCTGGCACACTTAAAAGGGCTCATTATCATATTGCTATCCGACTTGAATATGGTACAGATACCAAGTATATTGCTAACTGGTTAGGCATCAAGGAAAACTTTATCAACAGGGTAAAAGGAAAGTGGGTTGATATGTTGAAATATCTTACCCACGAAAACGCATCAACCAAATACCAGTATGCCGAAGATGAAGTAATCAGCAATTATAACTGGAAAGTAGAAAAAGCCAAAGCAATCAACAAAACTAATAGTGAAACAAGAAAAATTCAAATTATAAACGACATTGTAAGTGGTGTTATTCGTGAATTTAATTATCACGAACATATAACCATTAGCGAATACGACAGATATAAAAAATCTATCGACAATGCGTTTAAATACAGAACCGATATTATGAAGGGGGCAAAAAGAAATATGGAATGTGTATATATTACTGGAAAAAGTGGGACAGGAAAAAGCACCTATGCAAAAATGATGTGCGAAGATAAGGGTTATAGCGTTTTTGTGTCAAGTGGCTCTAACGATGTACTTGACGGATATGCAGGACAAGACTGCATTATCCTTGATGATTTAAGGCCTAGCTGTATGGGTTTAAGTGACCTATTAAAGATGCTAGATAATAACACCGCATCTACTGTTAAAAGCCGATATAAAAATAAGGTTTTGGAATGTAAACTCATTATCGTAACTTCGGTATTGAAAATTGATGAATTTTTCAATGGGGTGTTTAAGGAACAGAAAGAACCAATCGTTCAGTTAAAGCGAAGGTGCAAATTACACTTGCGTTTTGAACAAAGCCATTATTACGCAAGCCTCTTTGATGATAAAGCGGGCGATTACTCCGAAGAATTTGAATATGTCAATCCAGTTGCGACAATGTATCCAAAAGTAGAACTCACCGACGAAGAAAAACTTAATTATATCAACAATTTATTAGTTGCAGGGGCTGAACTTATCGGCAAGACGGAAGTTCCTGCACCACAAAGCACCGACACACTAACACCCAAAGAACAAGACCTACAAAATAAGGTTGCTATGTTGCAAAGACATAATGATTTATTGATGAACGAATTAGATAAAGTAAAATAATTAGGGGAACCACTTGCGGTTTCCCCCTTTCTTTCTCAAATATTCCAAACAATCTCAAAATTATTGATATCGCTAGTTAGAATAATTTTGTCAATCAACAGTTTCACGACTTCTTTTTTCTGGTCTGGGCGCAAATCTTCATATACAATATGATGATTAAATTCATCTGCTATATTGACATTATTAGAAAAATAAACTGTTGTCATACTTGCCGCTGTTTTATTCATTTGATATTTCAACTCCAATTGGTTTAACTCCGCCTGCTTCTTTTCAATCGCAGACGCAAGCGCCTCCGCGGTTAATTCACTATGCAAAGATAGTTCAATCAATTTATCAATGTCAGCTTGAATTTCACTAATCTGCTTTTCGATTTCAGCATTTTCAACTTCCTTTTTATGCCTCAAATTCTCCATATCGTCTAACTGTTTCTGTATTTCATCACCGATAATCCTTTGCAAATCATAAAAATTGATTTTATTATATCTTGCCTCACATATATGCAAAGTTCGATTGCCATAACAATCAAGATAGGGGCGTCCGTTTGTACTTTTACTGTATGACTTGATAGCATACCCACAGCAGCCACATTTTAATTTTCCGCTTAATTCTTCCAATATACCGCCTGCATTTGCTCTGGCAAACTGTTCATTCATTGCAAGACGCTTCTGCACATTGATATAAATAACACTTTGAATAAATCCCTCAAAGTTCGTAAGATAAATGCTTTGTTCTTTCATTGTGGTATATTTTCTTATATTTGAATTGCCTACTTTTTTACCGATAACGTGAGCACTTCTTGTGCCGTCCCATTGTTCCTCATCATTTAGAAAATTGATTTTTCTTGTCTTAAAATAGGCATAAAGTGTTTTATCTGCTATCACATAAATGGGATTTTGTAATATCTTTGATACTGTCACGCTGTCAAATACATCTCGCTTATGTGGTTTATATCCGTTTTCATTCAGCCACCTTGCGACCTCTCCAAGCGTGCAAGTATCAACTCCATAATACAAAGCAAAGGCAGACATAACAGCCTCAATTTCTTTTTCAATCGGTATCAGTGTCGGCTTGCCTTGTTCGTTTCTTCCATTTTTGAAACCATAAGGGGCAGGCCCGCCCGCCCAACTTCCAGTTTGTGCGGTTCTGTAATAATAATTATCTTTTACACGCTTTTGAATGTTCTCCCGTTCCATCTGTGCAAATACCGCCAGTATTCCCATCATAGCCCGACCCATAGCGTTAGATGTATCAAAAGCCTCTGACACACTGACAAATTCACATTTATGCTCATTCATAATTTCATACAGTTTATAAAAGTCTGTAATGTTTCGGCTTATTCTGTCTAATTTGTAAACAACAACCTTTTCAATTTTATCGGCTACAATGTCCTCCAATAGTCTTTGAAGTTCTGGGCGTTCGGTATTCTTGCCGCTATATCCCTTATCCCGATAAATAACTGCATTTTTATCAATGCCTTGGCATAGTTCAATTTGTCCTTCTATGCTCAAACTTTCCTTTTTGTCCACTGACTGCCTTGCGTAAATTGCTGTTTGCCTTGTCATTTGCAATTTCCTCCCTATTCATAAACTCCAATAACTTCATATAGATAGCCAGTTTTTCATCTTGTGTAAGGTTCTTATATGTGTTTATAATCACTTATACACCTTTAAGATTATTTTACTACATATCTATTAAAAAGTCATTCCTTTTATGTCTAGTGTATCAACATCCCACTGAATTGGATAATACCCACACTTTTTCGCCACTTTTATGACATCATTATCATAATCTCCATAGGGTGGGCGGAACAGAAACATATCATATCCGGTCAGTTCTTTTACCTTTCTATGTACCGCCATCAGTTCTTCTTCAATTTCACTGTCGGAAAGCTGTGACATATTCTTATGATTTTCACTGTGGTTACCCAGGTCGTGCCCGTCTGCCAAAATTGCTTTCACATCCTCTGGATAAGACTCCACCCAACCACCGGTCATGAAAAACGTTACTTTTACATTATACTTCCGCAAAATTTCCAAAATCGTAGCCGTATCCTCATTCCCCCATGCAGCATCAAAACTAAGTGCAATCTGTTTCTTATCGGTTTCCACACAGTAAATCGGAAGTTCTCTTCCGTCTACGGAATTACTGACCGTAATACTGTCCGGCAGCACCTTGACGATTCCCTGTATCAATGCCACCGTTGCCAAAAGAAAGGCCGCCGATTTTACTGCCTGCAACAAAATTTCCTGTCGAAATCTCTTCTTCTTCCATTTTGCCTTTTGGGACTGTATCTTCGGCTGCCTTCCTGCCTCTTGTACTCTGCTCCCTTTCTCTGTATTTTCTGTACTAATTCTGTTTTCCAGTTCTTCTAAAATCAGTTTAACCTTCTCATCCCATGTTTTTTTCTCATTGCTCATGGAAATCACCTTATGCGAATCAATTAGTAAAGTATATGCCGATTTCTTCTAATCCTTGAAAAAAACTTATAATTGCTTTACAATGTGTCTTGACAGCTGACAAGACAGCTTGTAAAAAATATAATGAAATGTGAAAGGAATCTAGAAAACATGAAAGAATTTTTCAAGCGTAAAAATATAATCTTCTCTTTCAAGCGATACGGGGTAGACTGTCTGGGTGCCATGGCACAGGGACTTTTCTGTTCCTTATTAATCGGTACTATTATTAAGACATTGGGACAACAGACAGGACTGGAATATCTGGTTACAGTCGGTACCTATGCAACTGCCTTTGCCGGTCCCGCAATGGCAATTGCCATCGGTTATTCCTTGCAAGCACCTCCATTAGTACTTTTTTCTCTGATTGCGGTCGGTGGTGCCGCCAACGAGCTGGGTGGAGCAGGCGGTCCTCTGGCTGTTCTGATCATTGCAATCCTTGCAGCAGAATGTGGTAAGCTGGTTTCCAAAGAAACCAAAATTGATATTCTGGTAACTCCTTTTGTCACTATTTTTGTGGGTGTTTCCCTTTCATCCCTACTGGCTCCGGCTATTGGAAGTGCCGCAAGCTCCGTCGGACAGCTCATTATGTGGGCAACCGATTTGCAGCCATTCCTAATGGGTATCTTAGTTTCCGTTGTAGTAGGCATCGCCTTGACACTACCTATTTCTTCCGCGGCTATCTGTGCTGCCTTGTCCCTGACCGGACTTGCCGGTGGTGCCGCTGTTGCCGGATGCTGTGCTAATATGGTTGGCTTTGCTGTAATGAGTTTCAAGGAAAATAAGTGGGGTGGTCTGATATCTCAGGGACTTGGTACCTCCATGCTGCAGATGGGCAATATAGTGAAAAATCCGAAAATCTGGATTCCTCCGATTATTGCTTCTGCCATTACCGGGTCGCTTGCCACCTGTGTCTTCAAATTGCAAATGAATGGTACTCCGGTTTCCTCCGGCATGGGTACCTGTGGCCTTGTCGGACAAATTGGTGTCTATACCGGATGGTTAAATGATATTGCTGCCGGAACAAAAACGGCGATTACCGCTTTTGACTGGATAGGACTTGTTTTAATTAGTTTCATCCTTCCTGCCATTATCAGCCTTCTTTTAGGTAATCTGCTCCGTAAAATCGGCTGGATTAAGGAAAATGACCTGAAACTGGACTAAGAAAAACCAAAAAAATAAAAAAATTTCATTTTCCCCTTTACAAATCACAGGAAAAACCGAGATAATATATATAAGAATGAATCTGTTAACAAGACATGGATGTCAATATTTATAATCAAAGGAGTGATATTATGGCAATCGGTATTACAGGATTAACCTCCGGTAAGGGAGATGTATATTCCAACTTATTAAGTTCCGGCACTGTTTCATCTGCAAGCGGATTAGATGCTTTTGGCAGCACAAGCCTTTTATCTGATTATGCTTCTATCAAGAACGGAAGCTACGGCAAAATGATGAAAGCATATTATCAGAAACAGGAAGATGCCTCTGAAACTTCCTCTGACAGCAAGACCGAAAAAGAAAAAAAAGATACTGTTACCGCTTCTTCTGCCAGCAGTGCTTATAAGAGTGCAGAAAAATTAAATACGGAAGATTTTAGTGAAGAAAATAAAGACAACCTTTATACAAGCATATCTTCTTTTGTAAAAGAATACAATTCCATGATAAGGAATGCATCAAACAGTGAACTGGACAATGTCAGAAAACAGGCTGACTGGTTAAACGATACCACCTATGCAAACTTTAAGCTTTTATCCTCCGTCGGTATTACGATGAATACGGATCGTACTTTATCTCTGGATGAGGATATTTTCAAGAAAGCAAATGTGACAACCGTAAAAAGCCTTTTTGCCGGTAACGGTTCTTATGCTGACAGGGTTTCTGCAAAAGCAAGCCAGATTTACCGCTATGCAAATGGTGGCAGCTCCATTACCGCCAAAAGCTACACCAGTACAGGCTCCTACAGCCAGACAAATACAGAAGCTTCAACCATTAACAGTGTAACGTAATGCTAGTGAGATGTATTTTAATAGCATATTGGAGTAATCTATACAATACATAAAAGCAAGAATAAAAATGTGACACTAAGCAAAATCACCGGAAGTTTTATCTCCCGGTGATTTTTTATACTAACAATGCCTTTTTATACAATTTCCCTCTCGTAATAAAACATCTTATGCAAACGGATTTTCGGTCGGATACGGAAGGCTCTTGGGCTGATTGTAACCAATTTCGCTTACATCCACTCCGATGTATTTAAATACTTCATACAGCGCTTTACCATAGTGTCCGAAAGCAACGGCTCCATGATGCGGGTAATTCTTCTCAATCAATACATGACGATAAAATCTTCCCATTTCCGAAATAGCGAACACACCGATACCACCAAAGGATTTGGTTGCTACCGGAAGGACTTCGCCTTCTGCTACATAGGCACGCAGAATATTGTCTGCTGTACTCTGTAAACGATAGAAGGTAATGTTGCCCGGAACGATATCTCCCTCCAAAGTACCCTGTGTAACTTCTTCCGGAAGGCTTCTTGCCATAATCATCTGGTATTCCATGCTACACTTAGACAGCTTCTTGGAACAGGTATTTCCACAGTGGAAGCCCATGAAAGTATCGGTAAATTTGTAATCAAATTTGCCTTCAATGGATTCCTTATACATATCCTTCGGTACAGAGTTGTTAATATCAAGCAGGGTAACGATATCATCACTTACTGCTTCACCGATAAACTCACTTAAGCATCCGTAAATATCCACTTCGCAGGATACCGGAATGCCTCTTCCTGTCAGACGGCTGTTGACATAGCATGGAACAAATCCGAACTGTGTCTGGAAAGCCGGCCAGCATTTTCCTGCAATGGCAACATATTCTCTGTATCCTTTGTGTCCTTCAATCCAATCAAGCAGTGTCAATTCATACTGAGCCAGTTTCGGAAGGATTTCCGGTTTATTGTTTCCGGCACCGAGTTCTTCCTCCATATCCTTTACAACATCCGGAATACGAGGATCATTGGCATGCTTATTGAATGCTTCAAACAAATCCAGTTCGGAGTTCTCTTCAATTTCAACACCCAGATTATAAAGCTGTTTGATTGGTGCGTTACAAGCTAAGAAGTTTAACGGACGAGGTCCGAAAGAAATAATCTTTAAGCTGGAAAGTGCAACGATAGCGCGTGCAATCGGAACAAATTCATGAATCATTTTTGCACAGTCCTCTGCATCACCTACCGGATATTCCGGAATATATGCCTTTACATTACGCAGCTTTAAGTTATAGCTTGCATTCAACATACCGCAGTATGCATCACCACGTCCCTGCACCAAGTCATTCTGGGATTCTTCTGCTGCAGCCACAAACATCTTTGGTCCTTCAAAATGTTTTGCCAACAGTGTTTCGGAAATTTCCGGACCAAAGTTTCCAAGATATACGCAGAGTGCATTACATCCGTTGTCTTTGATGTCTTTTAAAGCATTTACCATATCAATTTCGCTCTCAATAATGCAGACAGGACATTCATAAATGTCGGATGCATCATACGCTTTCTTGTATGCTTCCACCAAAGCTTTTCTTCTGTTCACTGCCAATGATGCCGGGAAACAATCGCGGCTTACTGCTACAATACCGATTTTTACTTTTGGTAAATTGTTCATTTCTTATTATCCTCCTTTTAACCGGGGTTACCGGTACATTTTCTTATTATCTACTGTCTAATATCCAGGTTTTTGCCAATCAGTCCGATGTGTGCACCTGCATCCAGTCCACCTTCCGCATGGCCAATCAGCCATTTGTTCTGTGCGGTAATCAGGGAGTCTTCCCATCCCTCATGTGCTTCCTTTAACGGATAATTGGTACCTGCCGGCAATACGATTCCAACTTTGAAACCGTCCTCATTGGCACTGCAAGGTGCATAATGAAGGGTTGTTGCATAAATTTCAACAGCCGTACCTGCCGGTACTAAGAATGCTTCCATCCGGGAAGTATCATAAGTAAAATCATCAGTAATATCCTGCTGCATACCAAGCAATAGAACCGCATCCGTTGCTGCCACATTGATTTCGGAGCTTCTGTGGTATTCTACTGCATTCAATTTGTAGTTATGACCATTGCAGTAACCTACCTGAATCGGCAGTTCACCATAGGTTCTTTTTTGTAATTCCTTCGCTGTCTTTGTTGCTTCCAATACGGCAATCGAAGGTTCATAAGCCACGCCTTCCGGAAGTGGTGTTTCTTTTTGAATGACTTCCACCAATTCCTTAAAATCAATCTCCTGTACGACTCTGCCGTATTTACGGAATGCCGCATCTGTTACTTTCTTAATTTCCATTGGTCTGATCTCCTTCCTTTCCGGCCTTACTGAATCTTATTAAAAAGCTCTTTGCATGCCGGATAAATTTCCTTAAACTGCTGATAACGTGCTTCGTATTTTTCTACCAATTCTGCTTCCGGTTCTACCGTATCCACTACCTTGACAATCTTAGCCGCCGCTTCTTCCACACTCGCATATTCTCCACATGCTACAGCTGCTAACATGGCACCACCCATTGCCGGACCTTCCTCACTTTCAATCACATCTACTTTTAAGTTAAGAATATTGGCAATCATTTTTTTCCAAAGAGGACTCTTCGCACCACCACCGCATATTTTCGTTCTTTCAATCTTGATACCAAGTGATTTTGCCACTTCAAAAGAATCTCTAAGTGCAAATGCCACGCCTTCTAAAACTGCCTGTGTCATATCGGATCTTGTAGTATCCATGGTCATACCGATAAAGGTACCTCTGGCATTCGGATTGTTATGAGGAGAGCGCTCACCCATCAGATAAGGCAGGAAATAAACATGGTTTTCACCAAGTTTCTCAATTGCCTTCTGCTCTGCCGCATAATCTTTTGTACCAATGATTTCATCCATCCACCATTTATTACAGGAAGCTGCGCTTAACATACATCCCATCAGATGATAGTGACCGTCCGCATGCGCAAATGCATGCAGTGCATTGTATTTATCTACTCCGAATTTATTGGAAGAAATGAAAATCGTTCCACTGGTTCCGAGAGAAATATTACACATGCCATCGCCTACCGTACCGGTTCCGACTGCTGCTGCCGCGTTGTCACCTGCACCCGCCGCCACCTTTACATTTTCCGGAATGCCAAGTTTCTCTGCAATCTCCGGGAGAACACAGCCTACTGTTTCATAGCTTTCATAAATCTTCGCCAACTGTTCTTCCTTAATACCGCAGATATCGCACATCTCTTTGGACCAGCAACGGTTCTTCACATCAAAAACTAACATACCCGAAGCATCGGACACATCGGTACAGTGAACCCCTGTCAATTTGTATGCGATGTAATCCTTCGGAAGCATGATTTTCTTAATTCTCGCAAAATTTTCGGGTTCTTTATTTTTTACCCACAGAATCTTAGGTGCTGTAAATCCGGTAAAGGAAATATTTGCCGTATATTCGGAAAGCTTTTCTTTCCCAATTACATTGTTCAGATAATCACATTCTTCATAAGTTCTGCCGTCATTCCACAAAATAGCCGGCCGGATTACTTCATCCTTTTCATCCAGAATAACCAGACCATGCATCTGCCCACCAAAGCTGATTCCTGCCACCTGGCTTCTGTCAGCATCTTTGAGTAATTCCTCAATTCCTGCCATCGTCTGCTCATACCAGTCCTCCGGTTTCTGTTCTGACCAGCCCGGATGCGGGAAATACAACGGATATTCTCTGGAAACAATATTCAAAATTTTACCTTCTCCATCCATCAGAAGCAATTTTACTGCTGATGTTCCTAAATCTACACCTATGTACAGCATCACAAACCTCCCGTTTTTTCTTTGCGTGCTCGCGCACGTTTATTTTATAATAAACCTTCTTTTCCAGAAAATCAACCATTTGAAAAATTTTTGGAGAAATGTACAAAACACAGCCATTTTCATAACATCTACGCCTTACGTTTTTGGTCATAATAACGATATTGTTCACGTTCACATTTTTTATTTGACTTGCCTGTGGCTGTATGGTAACTTAAATTCATAAAATGAAACATTTTGCGATAGGAATTTATCAGAAACGTATTATTTACACAAGGAGAAGCTATGGCAACGATTAAAGAAATTGCAGCACTTGCAGGCGTATCACGCGGCACTGTAGACCGTGTTCTGAATCACCGCGGTGCAGTGAATCCTCAGACAGCCGAAAAGATACTGGAAATTGCACAAGCTCTAGATTATAAACCCAACAAAGCCGGTATCGTTCTTGCTGCCCAGAAACGCAGGCTGAAAATTGGTGTTGTGCTGCTTGGTCAGAACAATCCTTTTTATGACGATGTCCTTCGCAGCATCATGGAAAAAGCCACCGAATTAGAAAGCTACAACTGCACTGTCGTAATCCGCCAAACCGATTACAATCTGGAAGAACAGCTCCTTGCCATTGATGAACTTGTTTCCGAAGGTATCAACGGACTCGCTCTGTCTCCTTATAATGCCAATGCTATCCGTTGTAAAATTGATGAATTATACGAAAAAGGTATTCCGGTTGTTACATTGAATACTGATATTGAAAATTCCAAACGAATTGCTTATGTTGGCAGCAATTATTATCTTTCCGGTCAAACTGCCGGTGGTCTAATGCATCTTGTGACCTCCGGACAGGTTTATATCGGCATCGTCTCAGGTTCCCAGAATATTCTCTGTCATACCGAACGTATTGCCGGTTTTCACAGCGTAATAGACAACTATGAAAATATGCATATTTCCGCCACTATCATGAATCAGGATGATGATTTTGAAAGCTACGAGCTGACTTCCCGACTGTTAAAGGCACATCCCGAAATCAATGCCCTATACTTTGCCGCAGGCGGTGTCTACGGTGGTTGTCGCGCTGTAGTTGCCTCCGGCAGACAGTATGATATTAAAATCATTACCTATGACATGGTAGAAACTACACAAAAAATGATAAAACAAGGACTGATAGCAGCAACCATCTGCCAACAGCCCTTGTTACAAGGCTCTAAGCCTCTTGATATTCTGTTTGCAAATCTGACTACGGGAGAATCTCCTCAATCAGAGTACAATTATGTGGATGTTGACATCCGTATCAAAGAGAATCTTTGAGGTATTTTTCCTCAAATTCCTCTGCGGAGCAAGGTTTTCCAAAAAGATAACCCTGAATCATATCCGGGTTGGCTCTTTTCATTTTTTCCAATTCATGCTCGTATTCAATGCCTTCCATACAAACCGATGAACCGATGCTATGCACCATATCGATGATATATCGAATTACGGTATAGTCATATTCGTTTTCAAGTGCCTGTAATACAAAACTCCGGTCAATCTTAACTGTCTTTGCTGAAATATCCTCCAGATAACGCATATTGGAATATCCGGTTCCAAAATCATCTATGGCAAGGCTGATGTTTTTCTCTTTCAGCTCCTGAAACAAATCCATAATACGGCTGTCCGTTTCAATATAACCGCTTTCCGTCAATTCCAGTACCAGACTATTCGGCTCAATTCCAACCTCCTTGATACACCGGTCTACATCGTGCATTAAATCACTCTTCCGAATCTGTACATAAGACAAATTGACATTCACATGAAAATCCGGTATCGTTTTTTGCCATTTCTTACAGGTTCTGGCGGCTTCCCAAAGTACATATCTTCCTACCGGAATAATCAAACCACTTTCTTCCATAATCGGAATAAAAACAGCCGGAGAAACATTTCCATACTTCTCATCCTTCCAGCGAAGCAATGCCTCCGCCCCAATGAGCTTATAGGTATTGGCATCCACAATCGGCTGGTAAAATACCTGAAAACCATGAAAATCGTTTGCAATATCCAGCCGGATTGCTTTTCGAATACTTAAACGCTTCAAATATTCATTATAGGCATTCCGGTCGAACAGAGCCATCTGGTTTCTGCCGTTTCTCTTTGCCTCATTTAATGCGAACTCCGTTAAACGCAAGATATCTTCACTCTTCTTGCCGACAAATTCCTCTTCCTGTTCCAAAACGCCTGCGGAAACGGTGTAAAATCCTGTATATTCCTTCTTCCGTACCATTTCGGCGACCTTACGCTTAATGCATTGATAAATGTCCGCTGCCTTGTCCGTTGATTCTGGACAGGCATCCACAATCATAAATTCATCCGCTACCAGACGGTAAATGTCCACTCCCGAATGAACGGTCTCGATAATGCAGTCTGCCAGTTCATGTAAAATGTTATCCCCCGCATCCAGTCCGTCTTTCTCATTGATTTCTTTAAAATTATCAATACCGATGCGCATACAATACTTAATGGCCTGCGGATTTTTGGTAAGAATCCGGTCAATATCCTCGCGGAAACGCACTTCTTTCCTAAGACCAGTAACATTGTCCGCCTTCGCCTTCTTCCCGATTTCCCTCACTCTTCCTACCAGCAGATAGTGATTATCATCGGAAATCACAACGGTGCCGCGGCATTCAATCCATACAACCTGTTTGTCCCGACTGCACCAGCGGTATTCCATATTATGAAGCGTCTGTTTGCCGCTTGCGCACCGCTCTATATCTTTCGACAGTTCATCGTAATCATCCGGATGTACAATCTCTTTCAATACAGCACTGCAATTTTCCACATGAACAGACGGAAAGGCAAAACGTCTTACTGCTGACTGTGAAACCATCATTATATCATAGCTCAAATCCAAAACATAAAAATAAGAATCCGATGCCTTCTGGATAATCTCAAGAACTTCTATAATTTCTTCCAACGATATTCTTTGCCTAATTCCCTGTTCTTTCATTGCACATCCTTCTTTACCATTGTAATATACCTTAATTTTACAAATCTACTTGACAGCTGTCAATGGGAATTTTGCGAACTTTTGCATATGCGATGTAAATTTTACAAAAATTTTTATTCAATTATAACAAAATTATACACAAATTCATTCTATACAAAATCTGCCCTTTTTGGTATACTTTAAGAACAAAGAACAAAAAAGAAGGGAATTATCATGAGTAAAAAGAAAGTTGTTGTATCTCTTGGACACGAAGCATTAGGCTATACAACGCTGGAACAGTGGGACGCAGTAAAAAAGACTGCCAAAGCACTTGCTGATCTTGTAGAAGCAGATTATCAGTTAACCATTACCCATAGTAACGGTCCCCAGGTCAGCATGATTCACAAGGCAATGACCGAACTGCGCCGCGTTTATATCGATTATACACCGGCCCCTATGTGTGTATGTTCTGCTATGAGCCAGGGATATGTCGGATATGACATTCAGAATGCACTTCGTTCAGAGCTTCTTAGCCGAGGGATTTCCAAACCTGTCAGCACTATTCTGACACAGGTAACAGTTGATCCTTACGATGAAGCTTTTTATGAGCCAACGAAAGTAATCGGAAGATATATGTCCAAAGAAGATGCTGAGATAGAAGTGAAAAAAGGAAATTATGTCAAAGAAGAACCGGGCAAAGGGTTCCGCCGCGTAGTTGCAGCACCCAAACCGATTGATATCGTAGAAATTGATGCTATACGCACCCTTGCGGATGCCGATCAGGTTGTTATTGCCTGTGGTGGTGGTGGTATTCCGGTCATTGAACAGAATCATCTCTTAAAAGGTGCTTCCGCTGTTATTGAAAAAGACTCCATTGCCGGAAAGTTAGCCAGCGAGCTGAACGTAAATGAACTGATTATTCTGACAAGCGTCCCTTGTGTATATAAAGATTTTGGCAGCAAAAATCAGGCTCCCATCAATCAGATGAATGTTTCCGATGCGAAAGATTTGGTAGCGAAAGGTGAATTTGAGGCAGGCACCATGCTTCCCAAAATCGAAGCCGCTATTTCCTATCTGGAAAACAATCCAACCGGAAGTGTATTGATTACTTCTCTGGATGCTGTTTCTGATGCCATTAAAGGCAAGAACGGAACGATTATCACGATGAATTAGCAAAAGTATAATATATGACAAAAAATGAAGCAGGCATATAGGTTATCCTGAGAGGTTTCTTTCACATCCCTTTGTAGGTAACCTATGTACCTGCTTCTTTATCTCTGTTTCAAACTTTCTTTATTTCAAGCTTCCGATTACCATGCACAGGGCTCCTATCATAATACAGAAATCGGATAGATTGAACACGATGCGTCTTATGGCTTTGTTTTTTACCGGAAAGCTCACATAGTCTACAACATATTTCCGCCGCAGTCTGTCATAAGTATTACTGTAAGCACCACCAAGCAGCAGTGAAAGTCCAGTTTTTAAAAGACTGTTTCCTTTCATGGTAAAGGTCACCAGAAACAAAACAGTCAGCCCCAGTGTCAAAAGAACAGAAAGAACAGCCACGAATTTACTTTTCTTTTCTCCTGCATTTAAAAAAGCACCCTTGTTATGATATTTTCTAAGCAGCAGCATACCGCTGCATATTTTTTTCTCCTCGCCTTCCTTTCCGTCCTGCTCTATCCGGTTTTTAATCAACCAGTCGAGAGAAAAAACAGAAGCAGATAACAGCGCATATTTCATTTTTCATGTTCCTCCATCTGTAAACATTTTTGTTCTTTCTGACACTTTCCCATTTTTCATGTCCTTGCCAACGTTTCAAAAGTTCCGCTGACATTGATTTTACCATATCCCCAACGGGTATCCGGATATACAATATTATCTTCTCTTACAGCACCTTTGATAAAATAACTTTTGATTGTCCGGCTTTCCACCAAAACCGCATTTTGCTCCACAATCGCCCATTCCATAAATTGGGCAACGCAGCCTGCTGCCAACGAGGCTGCCAGGCTGGAACCGGTTCTTTCTCCTATCGCCGTAGAAACCTGTACGCCCGGTGCCGCAAAATCCGGCTTTATCATATTATTCTTGGCAAATCCTCTACCCGACTGTGCATACCAGCTTTCCGTAATACCATTATATGCAGAAATCGTAATTACCTCACTTGCATTGGACGGCTCTGTCAATGTCACTTCCGGATCCGGTGCCAGAAAATGTACCCTTCCTTCCACAAACTCCGTAATCGGAAGCCAAATATGGAAACGACCCGTTCCCTGTATAACTGCCCTTTCCAACGGTGATACAGAAATACTCCAGACACCGGCAGAGGGGTTTTCAAACCGAAAGAAAAAAAGTCCCTCTCCCGATTTTACCTCAACTAACAAAACTGCCACATAAATTCTAGTTTTATCAAATATAAACGAAAACCAGCGGTCAATTCCATTCTGAAAATCAATAAATGATGTCATTTCACCACCGGGAGACCGTATGGATACCCGATATGCATCTGACGTGTCATTCCAGAGTTCCATGCAAAATCCTTTTGTATTTTCCTCTACCCGGATTTCTACCTGATCAGGCACCGTTCCCATATAATGATGTTCTTTATCGCCTTCGTTTCCGCCACATACCACAACTGCACGGCTTCTTCTGACCGAAACCTTATTCAGATATTCTCCCAACGGAGAACTTCCCGTATGATTTCCCAGATTGGTTCCGATTCCCAGGACTATCACTACCGGTCTGACAAAGGCAATTGCCATACGCTCCAGATATTTGACGGCTTCCATAATATCATTTTCCTGATATGCCACCGCATCTTCCGCAACCAGATAATATTCCCGCAGATATGGTTTCGCTTCTTTCAATTTCACCATCACGATATCGGCCTGCGGAGCTGCTCCCCGAAAGGTCAATCCCTGATCAAGAATACTTCCTGCTGCCGCAGATGCCATAGCCGTCCCATGCCCGTTTTCATCCGTTACGGGCACGATATCCAACGGCCTATCCGACCGCAATGCCTGATTAATGTCTTCTCTTCTATATTCTGTTCCGTATAAAAAACCTTCCGGCGGTTCTCCATCCTGTATTGTCTGATCCCAGATAGAAAGAATTCTGCTATTGCCCTCCTCATCCCGGAAAGCATCTAACTGATAGCGGATACCGGTATCGACAAAGCCAATAATAACTCCTTTTCCCTGTAAAGACAGGGGTGGTTCCTGAATACGCAGATTTCCCATATCCGTCAGGTTTCCGGCATAAAACGTCTGCATTAGTCCGTATAAATTGGGAATGGAGGAATAACCGTAGGTTCCTATCGTCACTCCTGCTCCGGCCTGTCGCTCTACATGAGCAATTCTGTATTCATCATCCAGCCCATAGTAACAATAATCAGGCACTTCCAGATTTAAGAGTTCACTCTCTATATTATAGTCAAGAATAACATCCGCATATGCATTGGATAAAATACGTTCTTTACAAGTCATATCAAATCTGCCTTTTTTAAAAACTGTTTATCCTATGATATGCATCTCATTCTATGCCGTTTACCCTTCTATCTGCTTTAAATGGTCCGGATTTTCCATGCTGTTGCTCCGGATATCAATAACAGGCCCTCCGGTTCCCTCAATGTACTCTCTTGTAATGATAACTCTCCCGATATTGTCATCCTTCGGAATTTCATACATAATATCCAGCATAAATTCTTCAATAATCGCCCGTAAAGCTCTTGCTCCCGTATCCTTTTCCATTGCCTTTTCTGCAATCGCTTCCAATGCTCCTTTATCAAATTCCAACTTCACTTCATCTAGCTCCAACAGCTTCTGATACTGCTTTAAAATAGCATTGCGTGGCTCGCTTAAGATTTTAACCATCATTTCTTTGCTCAAGCCCTCCAGCGTAAAGATAATCGGTAAACGACCAATAAATTCCGGAATCATACCGAATTTTTTAATATCCTCTACGGTTACCCGATTTAAAATATTTTTCTCTTTGTCATATTTATCCTTTAACTCCGCATTATAACCAATGGAGGTTCTCTTGTTTAAACGTTGTTTGATAATATCCTCCAAATCCGGGAAAGCACCACCGCAGATGAAAAGGATATTTCTGGTATTTACAGTAGCAAGCGGTACCATGGCATTCTTGGAATTAGCACCTACCGGTACCTCCACCTCAGCGCCTTCTAACAGCTTTAACATACCCTGCTGTACCGATTCCCCACTGACATCTCTGGAGTTCGTATTTTTCTTTTTTGCAATCTTATCAATTTCATCAATAAAAATAATACCCTGCTCTGCCCGCTCCACATCATTATCCGCTGCCGCAAGAAGCTTGGAAACCACGCTTTCAATATCATCTCCAATATATCCTGCTTCGGTTAACGAGGTGGCATCCGTAATAGCAAGCGGTACGTCAAGAAGACGAGCTAATGTTTTCACCAGATAGGTTTTGCCGCAGCCTGTCGGTCCAATCATCAGCATATTGGACTTTTCGATTTCAATTTCATCCATCGTTCCCGTAGCAACTCTTTTGTAATGATTATACACCGCTACCGACATAACCTTTTTGGCATGTTCCTGTCCGACTACATATTCATCCAGTTTTGCTTTAATTTTGTGAGGTGGCATAATATTCTTAATATCAATCACAGGAGTGTTTTCCTTTGATTTTTTCTTTTTGATTTTCTGCTTATTCGGAATACCGCCATCTCCCTGTAAATCAGCCAGATTTACAAAACTGATATTCGGAAATCCTTTCCCAGTATTGAAATCCGCTTTATCATCATTTGGATTCCCAGGATAATTTAGCATTCCCTGATAATCAAACTGACTTACTGTATCCATTGTCTTATGCATACAATCATTGCAGACACAGATATGATTCGGCAGTTTAAACATTTTTCCTGCCTTACTCTCCGGCCTTCTGCAGATAAAGCAGACTTCTTCATAGTCATCCTGCGTGTCTTCTTCTGTTTTATGTTCCTGCTTCATTTCCTCTTTCAGCGTAGTGACGTCTTCCAACTCTCTGAAATCCCATTCCTCATCTTTCTTTTTATCCTGATCGATTCTCTCATCATCGTTCATAATCCTATCCATACCCTTCCATTCAAAAATAATCTGTTGCTATTATCATAGTATAAAATCAGCCGCTCCACAAGTTAACATTTTCTAAAGTAAGAAAGGTTGGCGGCTTTCTGTATACGAGCATTTTCCTATCACGAAAAAAACTCCGACACATACTCAAAATAGCATGTGTGGAGTTCTTTTCTGTAAGGCTCGGAACAATTATGGATATATCTCTATTGTTCCACTTTGTTTCCAAGTGTAATTGATATGGTCTTATTATGATAACCACCGCTTCCCAGTGTCATAATTTTCATTTCTACCGTATCTCCTTTGGCATAATATTCCAAAAGCTTCTGCAATTCCTCCATGGAATCAATCTCTTCACCATCAAATGAAACAATAATATCACCCTTCTTCAAACCGGCCTGCGATGCTGCGGTTCCTTCATAGACCTGGGCAACATAAACACCTTCCGGCATTCCATAAGCAGAAGAAACCTCTTCGGTTACACTGATACCCGAAATACCCAGAAATCCTCTTTCTTCCTCTGCTACTTTGGTTTTGGTCTCCTTCATCATCAGATCCGCAATAATCGGTTTTGCGGCGGAAATAGGAATCGCATATCCCATGCCTTCCACGACACTGCCACCGATTTTATTAGAATTGATACCAATTACTTCCCCTTTTAGATTTAGAAGTGCACCGCCGGAGTTACCCGGATTAATAGCTGCATCTGTTTGAATAAAAGTTCCGTTGCTACCGCCGGAAAGCTCAATTTCTCTGTTCAGGGCACTGATTACACCGGTTGTTACAGACTGTCCATAGCCAAGTGAATTACCAATTGCAATTGCCGGTTCTCCCACTGTCAGGCTGTCTGAATCACCCAGAGTAGCAATCGCAATCTCATTGAGAGTGGAATTCAGAATATTTTCCAATGGTACTGCAATCACTGCAAGATCCATATCGGCATCCGTACCTTTTACGCTGGCCTCTGCCTCAGAGCCTTCTACAAATTGGACACTTAATTTTTCTGCACCTTCAACAACATGATAATTGGTAACAATCAAAAGTTCTGAGTCATTCTTCCCAACAATGATACCGGAACCACTGGCCACAGCTTCACTCGTCATCGCCTGTCCGAAATAAGACATAGTCTCTGTATAAGTATTACTAATGGATACAACGGCCGGCATAACGGCTGAAACAACATCGGAAACATCCGCTACTACGGCAGATGTTGTTTTTGTCTGCTGGATATCCGTTTTTTCTGTAGCAGCCTGTGCTGTTTCGGATGTTTCTGCATTTCCTTCCACTACATTTTCTTCCGTCGTTCCTGCTTTTTCCGCATCCTGGCTAATCGCTTCCACCTCTTTCGTCTGGGCAGTATTCTGATCAAGCATTCCGGTGGTTGCACTGACAGCATAAAAACCAAGTCCGGCGCAAATACCAAAGAATAACCCCAAAGAAACACATACCAAAGCTTTCTTTAAATAGCTGTTTCCATTTCCTTCCTTTCTTTCTTTCTTCTTCTCCTCTTTCTTCTGCTCATGATTGTTTAAATAAGTATTGCCATATTGATACTGTCCCGCATTTTGTCCATAAGACGCATTCCGGTATGCATCTGACTGATAGCCATATGCATTCTGAGGGATTCCCCCATTGCTGCCATTCTGCGTACTGTCATTTTGATTATATGAATTAGGATAATTATTGTCGTACATATTGAAAACTCCTTTCTTCCTTAACTGTGAACACAGTATATCCTCCAATTGTGTACAAATTGTGATAAATATTTTTCCTTTTTGTGTTTTTTATATTTTTTAGCAAAAAAGTGCAGAGAAAATCTCCCTGCACTTAAATCTCCATCACAATCCATACACTGCGCTTTATTCCACAGTAACGGATTTTGCCAGATTTCGTGGTTTATCTACATCACAGCCTTTTCCTACCGCTACATAATAGCCAAAAAGCTGTAACGGAATAATCGCCAGTGAATTGGCAAAATACGGGTTGGTTTCCGGAATATAAACAACGTAATCAGCTGCTTTCTCAATCTCCTTATTTTCTTCACAGGTAACCGCCAGTACAAAAGCTCCCCTGGCTTTTACCTCTACCATATTGCTGATTGTTTTCGCATATAAATCAGGCTGGGTGGAAACAGCTGCTACTAAGGTTCCCTCTTCAATCAGGGAAATGGTACCATGCTTTAATTCGCCTGCCGCATATGCCTCGGAATGGATATAGGAAATTTCCTTCAGTTTTAAGGAACCTTCTAAAGAGATGGCATAATCAATTCCACGTCCGATAAAAAATACATCTTTTGCACCGATATAACGGTTCGCAAATTTCTGGATTTTCAGTTTATTGTTCAGCAACAGTTCAATCTGATCCGGAAGGCAACGTAAGTCTGCAAGCAACTCTGTAAACTTCTCGTCCTCAATTTTTCCTCTGACTTTTCCAAATTTCATAGCTAACAGATACAAAGCTATCAACTGTGCACTATACGCTTTCGTTGTTGCCACTGCGATTTCCGGACCTGCCCAGGTATACATGACATTATCTGCTTCTCTCGCAATGGAGCTTCCAACAACATTGACAATACCAAGTACCTTAAAGCCTCTTGCCTTGGATTCCCTGAGCGCCGCCAACGTATCTGCTGTTTCGCCGGACTGGCTGATAACAACAACCATCGCCCCCTCTTCCAGAATCGGATCACGATAGCGGAATTCAGATGCCAGATCCACCTCAACCGGTATTCTCGCAAGACCTTCAATCACATATTTGCCGGTTACTCCTGCATGATACGCGGAACCACAGGCAACAATATGAATTTTTCGGATTGCCTTGATATCATCATCTGTCATATTCAGTTCTTCAATCACAATATCATTGTCCTTAATTCTTGGATTCAAGGTATCAGCAACTGTTTTAGGCTGCTCGTACATTTCCTTTAACATGAAATGCTCATAGCCTGCTTTTTCGGCAGCGTTGGCATCCCATTCAATCGTAACCGGCTCCTTCTTAATTTCTTCTTCGTCTACCGTATAAAAATGCATATGGTCCGCACGAAGTCTGACAACTTCCTGATTATCCACATAATATACTTTTCTTGTATACTTTAAGATTGCCGGAACATCGGATGCCATAAAACATCCTTCTTCATTCTGTCCTACAATCAACGGACTGTCCTTTCTGGCTGCAAAAATCTGATCTGGACAATCGGCAAACATAATACCAAGTGCATAAGAACCTTCTACACGATGAAGCACTTTCGTTACTGCCTCAAGTGGATTTCCCTTGTAATAATAGTCCAGTAAATGAGCCAATACCTCCGTATCGGTTTCGGATACAAACTGATAGCCCTTTTCTGTCATTTTCTTGCGCAGCTGCAAATAATTTTCAATAATACCATTGTGCACTACTGCAATCGTTTTATCCTTATTAAAATGCGGATGGGCATTCGTATCACTGGGTACTCCATGGGTCGCCCATCTGGTATGACCGATGCCACACATACCCGGCATACTTTCTCCACCATGTGTCTGATTCTCTAACACTTTAAGTCTGCCGACCGATTTTTGAATATTAATTTTTTCCCCATCAAAAATTGCCATTCCTGCCGAATCATAGCCTCTATATTCCAGCTTTGCCAATCCGTCAAGAATTATAGGGGCTGCCTGTTTGGTTCCAATATATCCTACAATTCCACACATTCTTTTTTACCCTTAACCTTTCTCTCTTTTTTCTTTGCCGATACAATGAATTATCCTGTCTTCACGACCAGTATTCCTTATTCATGGAGCATTTTACTACCAGTATTTTGGGCAGCTTATTATATTTTTTACCAAGCAGATAGCCTGCATATTTAAAGCAGCTTTGTATTATAAATCCCGGAATTAAGACATTTCTCTTTTTCTTATGTAGGTAAGATATCATCTGTTTAACGAACTTGATACCCTCCGACTCTGACGGAACACCTTCAAAAACCTCCGGATGGTCCGCCTGCGACACCCCAAGATCAAAATTTCTTCTAAATTGTTCCATATTGGTATAATGATGAGAATGATATACTTTCGCTTCCGGTACATAGGCAATCCCATAACCTGCTTTCACCGCTTTTGCTGCATATATCATATCTTCATTAAAAATGGTATGCTTGATAAATCCGCCTAAGGAATCAAAAACTTCTCTTTTATAGGCAGCACAGACATTGGAACAGAAAAAAGTTTTTATTCCCAATGCACCAATATCTTTTTCCGTTTTTATCCTCGCCTGACATGGATAGTTAAAATCTCTTGTAAATTTTTCGACTTCACTATCCGAATCATAGGCAAGTTGTCTGCCGTAGGCGACCGCTACCTTTTCCTGCTGCAATCCCTTCAGAAGTTCTTCCACCATATATTCATCTGCCGGCATTGCATCATCTGTCATCATCACAAAAATATCCGCCTCTGAATACCTGACTCCTCTGTTTCTGGTACGTCCATGGTCAAATTCTCTCTTAGAAAGATGTTTGACTGTAATATTTTTATATTGTTTCAGAAAAGAAGTTCCATAAAATAATCGGTCAAAATATTTCTGTTCCGTATTCATAATAATAATCTCATGAATCGGAATCGTCTGATTCTCCAGTCTGTCAATTAATTCCAGAAATTTCTGCTCCGGCTTATAGGTCGGGATGATAACATCAACTTTTTCCACAGGTATCTTCCCCCAAATAGCATGAAAGGGCCCGCAAAAAGGCCCCTTTGCTTTTTCATTGTTTTTCTATTTCAAATAATTTGCTGTATCCGCTTCAATTTGTGCGCTGCACTCTTTTACCATGTCAGATGGCTCGTAAGCCTCCGCTTCAAAGAGGAAATCATGCAGCCATATTACATTTTCCTCCAGATTCGTCGGAATAACGCAGGAGCCTTTGGAACCAATTGTGCCAGTTGCTCTGTGCTCTTCCGTCGGGAATCCGGCTGTTTCAGAGATAGAATACTTGCTGATATCTCCAAGCAGTTCCACGATTTCCGATAAATCCAGAGATGTATATACTTCTTCAAACACAGAGTTTGCTGTATTGATGAGCTGTGTCGGTGAAGCTTTCTTGGCCTGGTCTGCTACTGCAGTTAACACCTCTCTCTGACGTTCCGCACGTTTAAAGTCATCTCCTGCCGTATAACGGATTCGACAATAGCCTGTAGCCTGCAAACCATCCAAAAGCTGATAGCCTGTAGAGGTAACCGGTGTATAGGAACGCTTCAAATCTTCCGCAATACATAGCTGATAATTATTTAAATGTGATATCTCCGCTTCGTCTACATCAATATAAACGCCACCAAGTGCATCAATGGTATCGGCCAGTCCTGCAAAACCTACTGTTACGAAATCTGTAATATTCATATCCAGATTCATATTTAACATACTGATTGCCATTTCCGGGCCACCCTTAGCATATGCTGAGTTACATTTATTATATGAATCATTGCTCAAATTCAGGTAAGTGTCTCGATATACAGACACAAGTTTACACTCTCCGGTATCCTGATTGACAGAAGCAATCATAATGGTATCGCTTCGTGTATTCTTTGTTAACGCACCGGTTGTAGAGTCCACACCAAAAAGTGCTATGTTACGATAACCCTTCATGGTTGTTTCTTCTGCTTCTTTTACTGTATCGTTAATGATAATATCTTCTTCTTTCAGTTCTACTTTGCCTGCTTTTTCTCCGGTCAGGACTCCATATAAAACGACTACCATAATTAACAGGACAACGATTTCCAGAATAAATAGAATAATTCTTCTTCGTTTCTTCTTTTCCTGCTCCCTGCGGCTGTTCTTCTTACCGGAAGGCTTCTTTCCTGTTGTTTTTTTGCTGCCGGATGTTTTCTTGCCGGAAGACTTCTTCCCAGTGGACTTGCTGCTTGAAGACTTACTGCCGGAAGATTTCTTCACCGGTCTTCTTTCTTCTTCATATGCATCTTCGTTATATTTCGTCATACCATGTACTCCCTTGTTTCCTGTTCTAAATTCCCCTCATGGGATTTTTCTTATGCTCTTTCTCCTGCTTCACAAAATAACGCAGGCATTATATAAAATTATACTACATCTTGTAATAATTGCAAGATTCTTAATCCACATTTAGTAAGTCTTTATGATTTCTTAATATTTTCTTCTGTTTTAAATAGTATGACTTTAATAAGCATTTTTATTTATAAATCCTTTAAATATCGTCAGAAACATAATTTTTATATCAAAAGACATGGTCCAGTTTTCAATGTAAAAAATATCGTATTCGATTCTTTTTTTAATAGAGGTATCCCCCCGGTAACCGTTAATCTGCGCCCAGCCGGTAAGTCCCGGTCTGACCTGATGTTTTACCATATATCTTGGAATTTCTTCTTTAAATTTCTCTACAAACTGGGGTCTTTCCGGTCTCGGTCCAACGACACTCATATCTCCTTTTAAGATATTGAATAGCTGTGGTAACTCATCCATACTTGTCCGACGGAGCAGTTTGCCGACTTTTGTCACTCGAGGATCATCTTTGACAGTCCATCCTTTTTTCTCTGTTCCCGGCTTCTGTACCTCCATCGTACGGAACTTATACATCAGAAATGGCTTATTATGGAGACCAATCCGCTCCTGCTTGAAAATGACCGGACCCTTACTGCTGCATTTAATCGCAATCGCAGATACAATCATAATCGGAGAAGCAACCACAAGTCCAATCAGTGCAACTACAACATCCACAATTCTCTTGGCAACCCAGTTTAACGTATTGGTAAGCGGTACATACCGAATATTCACAACAGCGAGTCCCATCAGATCTTCCGTATATGGTCTGCTTGGGAAAAGGCTGTTATAATCCGGTATAAACTTTGTATGCACACCGGATTTCTCGCACAAATCCACAATATTTTCCAGTTGGTCATAATCCTTTAAGGACAATGTAATGGCAATCTCATCCAGTTTATTTTCGGGCAGAATATAGAGAAGGTTTCCAATGGTTCCTACTACCTTAACTCCTTTGTATATGGTTCCGCTGGGGACAGAATCATCCAAAATTCCTCGTACCACATACCCCCACTGCGGGTTGGCATTGATACGGTTAATGTATTCTTCTGCTGCTCTGGAATACCCCACCAACAGAATATATTTCAGGTTATATCCTTTTTTACGGAAAAATTGAAGAATTACCCGGATTAGTGACCGGGAAATAGTTGTCAGCGCAATATTAAGAACATAGAACAGTGCAATCATGCTTCGTGAGAAGTTAATCTGCTCCACTACATACAGACATACTATCAAAAGAAGCAGTCCCACCGTATTGGCCTGAATAATATTAAAAATGGCATATTTATGGACTGTTGCCCGCTTTGGTGTATATAAATTGAAATAATAATAAAGCAGAACATATCCGGGCACAATAACATACAATGCCTGAAAATAGGTCTGTCTGGATAACACACCTATAGAAGGATCAATATTAGAAAACGGGCTTTCAAATTTTAAATACCAAGCCAGCATATAGGACAGAGCAACCACAATCCCATCTACTACAAGATGTATGCGGTTAAAGTACTTCTGATTATCTTTTATCATTGTTGCCTCACACTCCAACTGCTAAATCGATATTGATTCCGCTGTCTTTCAATCTTTTTTCTTAATAGCTTAATAGTACAATATCGTTCAAATACTTGTCAACTAAGCCGCCATTGTCCTGAAAAGGAACTCATAAGAAAAGACGTCTGACCATGTTGATCCATAATGCAAGTTGTATTTTGCAATAGTTCCCAAAATGGTCACGTTGAAATGCCACTTTATTCTCTTTTCCCTGTTTTGATGCACACAAACAGATTCCATGAAAAAGACCTGTTACATAGGCCTTGCCAAACCCTTTTTGGAAAAAGAAAAGGGCTTTTATGGAAAAACCAATCAGGAAAAAGGGCAGATTCAGAAGAATCTGCAGAAAAGGCATGTTTTTATAAATTAGATAAACGCTGTTTTTCGATGTTAAATCTACTTTAAATTTATTGTATCGTGAGCCGGATGAAGCACTTCCGGCATGAAAAATTCTGGCATCCGGCACAAAAATATTCCGATATCCATATATCTGCGCCCGATATCCCAAATCCACATCTTCCAGATAAGCAAAATGATTTTCGTCAAACAACCCAATTTCTTCCAGAATACTCTTGCGAAAAATCGATGCTCCACCACAAGACGAAAAGATTGGATACCCTCTCTGATACCGTTTCTCCGGCTTTCCCTTTCCAATAGCATATGCCCAGCCCAATGCACAGTACAAATCTCCGGCATCATCCAGTTTTTCTTTATCCTGCATGGAAATCATTTTGGCAGAAGCAGAAAAAACCTTCTCCTCTTTTTCCATAGCATTCTCCAATATCTGTACAAATCCCGGTTCAACTATAGTATCATTGTTCAATAAAATAACATATGTTGTTTTCGATGCCCTGATTCCGGCATTGACTGCCTTGCAGAATCCGGTATTTTCTTCAAAGCGAATCGTTTCTATTTGAGGAAATTTTTCTTCTATCAATTCATAGCTTCCGTCCGAAGAACCATTATCAACAACAATTACATATGCTGCTTCCGTCTGTAAAGACCGGAGGCAGTTTTCCAGATAGCGTATGCCATTATAATTTGGTATCACAATCGTGGATTTCATCTGTTTATCTCCATTAAATCCAAATTTAATTTAATATTGTTTCGCTAATTTATCGTATCTTTATCGTCAGTTCGGGATTCCAGACTACCAGATAGCCCCTCTCATACGCTGCTCTGCCAAGCTCCAGACTCAGTTTGCGATAACCTTCCTCATCACAGGAAATACCGGATATATCTGCCAATTTCTGTTTGGCGTTTTCCCGATACGGAATCCCCGTAATCTGTTCAAAAAGGGGCTGCAGCTCTTTTCGAACACGCATACAACGGATATCAACTGCCATACAGTCCTGAAGCAGAACCGCCCGATGTGTACTTCCCCCACTGTATTCCTTATGGATACCCTGATAAAGTTTCCTTCCGTTCCAGTTATATATACCAGATGTTATTTTATTATGCCTGTCCAAAATTCGGCCGCCAATAATCCCAACTTCCCGGCGCAACGTAAAGATGTCCGGTTCATATGCGATGTGATAAAAGCCCAAGTGCAGGGAATGACTGACTTTGGTCTGCCATCCTTTCCGGATACAGAAATCCTCCAAAGCTGCCTTTCCTGCCTCATAGGCATAATTTTTGCTGGCTGTATTTTCTGCTGTAGAATCTTCATGGCAACGCCAGTGGTACAGTACTTTGGGAATATGAATGATATTTTCTCTCAAATTCACTGCTCCGATATCTTCTATAACCTTCTCAACTACACGTAAGACCAGATCATAATCTTGTGCACCATCATATTCCTTCCGCAACATGAGCTGTTTTGCCATATCCTTTTTCACAAACATCAGGTGGCAAATATAGTTATTTGATAAAATTAAATCTAAATTAAAATCATATTTTTTATTTGGCTGTATATAGTCACATGTGTTATTTTCAAATTTATCTTCATCCGAGTAGAGCAGAACCGGATTTTTCCCCATGTTCTCTGCTATTTCCAGTGCTTTTGCCATTTCATACAATGCATCCGGTGCCAAAAAATCATCATGATCGAGGAAGCCGATGTAATCACCGGTCGCTTCTTTTATTCCGACATTGGTATTTTCCGAAATGCCTCTGTTTTCTGACAAATGAATGTACCGAATCCTTCCCTGCCAGTCGGTCGTCCCATCACTCTCTGTTACTCTTTTTGTTTCATCGATTATATATTGTTCTACTACTTTACGGACACTGTCCCCGGCACTGGCATCCGCAAGAATCAGTTCCCAGTTTTCGTAGCTTTGTTCGATAACCGAATTTATCATTTCTTTTAGGAAGCTTTCCTTCGTTTCATAGGCCGGTACCACAAGGCTGAAACGATATGGTAAATGTTTTGTTTCTTTCCTTTGCATTGCCAGAATCTCTGCTTTCGGCTCCAGATAGACATAATCCGCTTTCTTTTCTTCCTCGATGCGCTCTTTTGCTGCATAAAAAGCATGCCTGATACCATTTTTTTTCAAGTAATGAAAGGTTTTCCTTATGTTACTGATTTTAAAAATACGTTTTCCCATTTTCCTCCGATTTATCCCCAATACTATAGAATCGCCCTGTATCACCAGGGCGATTCCAAATAAAAACTCTGTTTATAAATATGTTTTCAAATCTTCTGTTAATTGATTCAATCTAGCCTCTGCATCTTCCAAGCTGGTTCCTTTCACACCCATATAGAACTTAATCTTTGGTTCGGTACCAGATGGACGCGCACAGCACCATGAATCATTTGTTAAATCAAAGTATAATACATTCGACTGTGGAAGATTTGTCTTTCCTTCCTCTCCGGTCTCCAGATTTAATGTCTTACCGGTATCATAATCCCTGAATTCTTTTACTTTCAACTCTCCAAAATTCTTCGGCGGATTGCTGCGCAGTTTGTTCATAATCTCTTCAATCTGTTTAGCACCATCAATACCTTTCATGGTAATTGCATACTGGCTTTCTTTGAAATAACCGTACTTTTCGTATAAGGTAATCATCTGATCCCATACGGTTTTGTTATTCTTTTTGCACCATGCTGCCATTTCACACAGACACATAACTGCTACAATCGCATCTTTATCTCTTGCATGGGTACCGGCGAGGCATCCATAGCTTTCTTCGAGACCGAAAACATAATTATTGGAACCTGTCTGCTCAAAGAACTTAATCTGTTCACCAATATATTTGAAACCGGTTAATACTTCGATGCATTTTACGTTGTAATCCGCAGCAATAACGCCTGCCATGTTGGTTGTAACAATGGTTGTAACAAGTGCAGGATTCTCCGGCATTTTACCGGTTGCTGTTCTTTCTCTTAAAATGTATTCCGCAATCAGCATACCGGACATATTTCCGGTAAACGGAACATATTCACCACTCTTCGTATCCAGTGCATAAATACCGAGTCTGTCTGCATCCGGGTCCGTAGCAAGTACGATATCCGCATTTTTCTCTTTTGCCAGTTTCAATGCCAGTGTGAAAGCTTTCGGATCTTCCGGATTCGGATATTCCAATGTGGTAAAGTTTGGATCCGGCATTTCCTGTTCCGGCACAACATACACGTTCTTAAATCCAAGTTCTTTTAATATTCTTCTGACCGGCACATTTCCTGTTCCATTAAAAGGAGAATATACAATCTTGATATCATCCGCTACTTCTTTGATGATTTCCGGATGAATAATCTGTTTTTTCAATTCAGCCATGTACTTATCATCGATTTCTGCGCCGATAACCTGATATAAGCCTGCTTTCACAGCCTCTTCTTTTGCCATAGTTTTAACGGTATGATAATCGGTTACATTATTTACTTCGGTGATAATCTCTTTATCTCTCGGTGCAGTAACCTGAGCACCATCTTCCCAGTAGCATTTATATCCGTTATACTCCGGCGGATTGTGGCTTGCCGTAATAACAATACCGGAAATACAGCCAAGTTCACGCAACGCAAAGGATAATTCCGGTGTTGGTCTTAATGCATCAAACACAAATGCTTTAATCCCGTTTGCTGCCAGACAAAGTGCTGCTTCTTCTGCAAATTCAGGTGATTTTCTTCTGGAGTCATATGCAATTGCAACACCTTTTGCTTCTCCGCCCTGTTTCTTAATGTAATTGGCAAGACCTTGTGTTGCCTTACGAACAGTGTAAATATTCATACGGTTTGTTCCGGCACCGATAACACCTCGTAAGCCGCCCGTACCAAATGCAAGATCCTTATAAAAGCGGTCTTCAATTTCCTTCTCATCGCCTTTAATTGCCTGAAGTTCCTGCTTGGTGTCTGCATCAAAATAGGAATCTTCCAGCCAGAATTCATACTGTTCTTTGTAGCCCATTCTTTTTTCCTCCATTTATTCTCATTTTTCTATTGTTCTCTGTAGCAATTCACTTCTATATTCTATCATACTATCTGTTAATTTTCAAAGCAAAGTCACTTCGATCCAGAGAGAAATTTATATTATAATAAGGATCACCGTTTTCCAGCTCTTTTTTCCATTTTTCGCGGAAACGTTCCGATTCTTCATTGTATCGTTTTGCTTTCTCACCCTTGTCATCCAAACCTCTGGAAATCGATTCAAAATGGTACAGCTCTGCAAAAGGGGTAAAGACATTCAGATATCCTGCTTTCCTTAGCTTCAGACAGAAGTCCACATCATTCAGTGATACGGCAAAGGTTTCATCCAGGCCTCCTACCTTGTCATAAATCTCCTTTTTTACCATAAGACAGGCTCCGGTAACGGCTGTCACATTCTGTGCATAACAAAGTCTTCCCATATAACCAAGGTTATTGCTGCTTACCCGGTAATGGGTGTGCCCCGCTGTCCGGTGTGCTCCTAGACCAATCACCACACCCGCATGTTGGATTGTCTTATCTTCATAGTACAATTTCGCACCGACTGCACCTACATCTTTCCTTTGCGCATACATCAAAAGTTCTTCCATCCAGTCTATCGTAATCACCTGGGTATCATTATTTAACAGAAGAATATAATCACCGGTTGCTCTTGATACCCCCAGATTATTGATACGGGAATAGTTAAACTCTCCCCGATATTCTACAATTTGAATCAGGGAATTCTGGCGAAGCTCCTCATAATACTTAAAAATCTCATCTGACGTACTGTTGTTTTCTACGATAATAATTTCAAAATTATCATAGGTGCTCTTTTCCAAGATAGAAGAAACGCATCGACGCAAGTCCTCGCAGTGATCCTTGTTTGGAATTACAATCGATATTTTAGGATTTCCTTCTATTTCATATTTAATCCGGAAAATTGTTTCAAAAGCCTTTGTCGAAGATATCTCAAAATTTCGGAAACCAAGACTTTTTAAATGTTCTCTCACTGCACCTTTCGCCGCATCAATCGCATAGCTTTTGGCATTGATATCCGATGCAACGCTCCCTTTATGAGAACGCCAATAATACAAAAGCTTCGGAATATGTACCACATTCTTTGCTTTTGCGGTCAATCGGAGAATCATGTCATGATCCTGGCTGCCATCAAACTGTGAACGGAACAACTCCGTCCCCTCCAGAAGTTTCCGGTCAAAGACACTGAAATGACAGATATAATTATTGGCACGCAGGTTATCAATTGCGAAATCCGGCTTAAAATGAAGCGTAATCATATTGTCAATGCTATTGCCATGAAACGTCGTTTCATCACAATAAATATAGTCTGCATCCTGTTCACAGATTGCCTTCATATACTCGTACAAAACACTCGGATGCAAAATATCGTCGTGGTCAAAAAGACCAATATATTCCCCGGTTGCCATAGCCAGACACTCATTCGTGTTTCCGGAAATACCGGTATTTTTTTCCAGTTTTTTATAGACAATACGACTGTCGCGTTTCCTATATTCCTGGCAGAGCTGCTCCACATAAGCATGCTCTGCATCAGATCCGTCTGCCAGACAAAGTTCCCAATTTTCATAAGTCTGTGCCTCAACGGAATCAATCGCCTGTATCAGAAAGTTCTTCGGCGTATTATATAGTGGTACAAGAATCGAAATTTTAATTTTTTTTGGAAAAACAGTTTCCCGCTGCCTCTTCGCTTCCTCCGCGGAAGGAAAACTGGCTGTACCATGCTGTGTCTTTGCCTTTTTCTCAATTCGCTTGGTTTCTAACTTCCGTAGAATTCCTTTCACATTCCCATAATAGCCAATCCGCTCCTTGGTCCGCTGCATCCAATGTATTATGGAACGGAACGGTTTCGACAAACGCCAAAAAAAGCTGCCCTTAATACGGTTCAGATTTTGTTCCAAATCTGCCACACGAACCTCTGCGTCTGCCAGTTTTCCGGCAAGCATACGGCTTTTTTGTTGTTCTCTCCTATAAGCTTCCTTATAAAATTGCAAATCTTCCTGTTTCTGGTTTGAATCCATTTTTTCCTCCATTTTGAAGAATCATAAAAATAAAATCCTGTTTTGATTTTTGCATTTATTCATTTTATTATACTTCCATCACTTTGTCCGACCATGCAAGAAGCTGTTCCCCGGTCGCCAAATCAATTGCCATCATACCTATGTGCCAGATTCCGTTTTGCAAGTTTTCCTTCTTAATACGGACAACAAATCCGGCTAACGAAATATTGTTTTCTTCCGGAAGAATGGCTTCTACATCTTTTCGAAACCAGGGAAATGGTTCCACTTTGTAAAAAGTATCGTTTTCCCGCTGTAAAACAATACTTCTTTGGAATCTCGCGTTATCGGCTCCCGGAACATAACTCCACCCCATAAGGTACATAATATCCGGCTCTTCCCGGTGAATTTTGTGCTGTTTTTCGGCTCTGTCCACTGTAAGTTGTAAAACTCCCTGATGCATTTCCGCAAGTTGTCCTGCATTTTCAACGCAAAATTTCGTTGTTTTTAATTTGTTTTCATAATCAAATTTAAAATTACAGGTGTAATTTGATGCATTGTCTATTAAATTTTTATGATAAAAAACATCTTTGTTTTCCATCTGCGGATGTCTTTTATATAGCTTTTCTTTCTCTTGTAACAGTCTCTCCCATTTTCCCTCATCTTCTTCGTCCAATCCTCTGCTTAAGGATTCATGATGATATAAAACCGCATCGTTACGCAGAACATTCAGATAGCCTGCTTCCAGTAGTTTAAAACAGAAATCCACATCATTATAAGCTACCTTCATGGATTCGTCCAGACCGCCCACTTCTTCATACTTACTGCGTTTTACCATGAGGCAGGCCGCAGTCACACCAATCATATCGTAAGTAACCTGATTATGTCCATAATAATAATTTCTGTCATCTGGAAAAGTAATTAACTTATGAGAAGGGCCGATATCCAGATTGGTAATTCCGGCATGCTGGATATTCTCACTGCCTGCATACCAGAGCTTTGCTCCAACGGCACCCACATGGGGCTGCATGGCCTGCCCCGTCATAATCCGCAGCCAATCTTTCTCAATAATTTCAATATCATCATTTAAAAGAAGAATATAATCTCCCTTTGCATGTGCCACACCCAGATTACACATCTTTGAAAAATTAAACTCCATCGGTTGATACAGATACTGAAAATCATATTGTTTCTGTAACTCTTCCATATGCTTTTTGTTTTCCGGGTTACTGCCATTATCTACCACAATAAATTCATATTGCCCTGTTTCAAACTCCGTTTTCTCACAAAAAGAGGATAAACATTGCTCCAGCACCGCCGGATGATCCTTTGATGGTATAATAACCGAAACAAAAGGGGTCTTATAGCTGCAATCTGCAGAAGTAGCTTCCGGCTTCGTCTGCAAATCGTAAACGATATGGTAAATATCCGGCACCGGACCGGTTTCCAGATGAGCTTTGATTCCACGTCTTTTCAGTGCATCTTCCCGTACAGTGCAAAAAGAAGCATTGGCACCATTCATATCCTTTCCATGCTCCAGTTCTTCCTGCAAAAGTTTTTCTACCGCTTCCAAAACGTCTCCACCCATCGCTTTGGTTTGTTCCATTGCCACCTTTCCTGCCTCATCCGGATCATACCGGTTATGAAACAGGATTTCTTCTATATGTCCAATCCGGCATACATTATCTTTCTGTTCCAATTCGTCGGCTTTTTCCTCCAAGCGCAGGCACAAATCATAGAAAGCTTTATAATCAGTGTTTTCTTGTGGAATATGCTCTAACAAAGCACCGGCAAAAGTGCTTCGTACCACCAAAAGATGTCCTATATAGCAGAAGGACAAAAGTGTATCCGGAGACCAATCCGGCTTAAACCACGGGTGCATACGATTTTGGGGGTCTTCCCAATAATAATCCTCATCCGAATACGCAAAAAAGCAGCATTTTCTTTCATCAAACCATGATTTAACTTTTTCTCTTATGCTGTTATCTACAAATCCGGTACCGCATATAAGAATCACCAAATCGGTATTCTCTATATCGATTCTCGTCCATCCATCTACAGAAATGCCACATTTATCACATTTTTCATCATAACTATTGTTATTTATTTTGTCTGTCATCTGAAGATACGGATGTTTTTGCCGGTATGTCTCTTGCTCGTAAGCATGCATCCATTTCATTGCTTTCTCATTTAAAGCAACCGCATTTTCTTTCTTTGGAGCCTCGTTTATCTCCTCTTTTCCTTCTTTTTCAGAAGCACTTCTTCCTTTGAAAAGAGCATGATAGTATTTTCTAATGGGCACCGACACTCTCCAGAATACATTGTTCTGGATACGGTTAATCCGCGCTGTCAATTCGGCCTCTTGGGCTTCTGTATCTGCCAGTTTCTCTGCAAGTATATTGTTTTCTTTTGACTCGTTTCTATAAGCCGCGCGATAATAAGCCGCCCAGTCATAGGAAGATGCTTTTTTATCCATTGTTTAAAACAATCCTCTTTTTTGCATATGATTTATAGTTTCTAACGGTACCGCAGTTATCTGCATCGATACTGCTAACAGGTTTTCCTGCTTCTGTTCCAACTCAGCTGTCGAAAGGGTAATATTCGGATCCTGTGTAGCAAATGCATAAGTGTTCTCTCCAACCCGGAAGCCATTGCAGGAAACGAATCTGCTTTTAACCGGAATGACCGTGCCGTTCCATTTCAGTTCCTTTATCCACACAACGCAATAATCGCTGCATGGATCAATACGAAGCATTTTCCTTCCCGCCGCTATCGTAAGTTCAAACTCTTTTTCATCCAGGAAATAGGAGTTTTCTTCTGAAAAGCCTGTTCCCATATCCTCATATATCTGTACTTTATTTTTCAATTTTTCATCCCGGGAAACCGCTGACAAATCATTAAGTGTATAAACCGGCTGTCCGATTGCTTCGCCAATTTCCCCCATAGACATTCGTTTGCCTGTTACATACTTTTGGAATTTCATTTCCTGTTGTCTGTATCGGCTGGCATCCGATTCCGTAATTTCCAGCTTTTGTAGTATTAAATCCAAATTTAATTTATTTCTTTTTTCATTTTCAAGGACATAACAATAGATTGCCCGAAATGCAATCTCTTTCGTGTCTACTTCTTTCTCAAAAGTCCATTCATAATCAATCACATGCCACTTACCATCCGGTGTAATCAGAATATTGGCAAATATCAGGTCGTAATCACACACCGGCATCTCCTCATGATAAGAAATCCGCTTCAGATATTCATTAAATAACATGTGAAATTCATCAATTTTCTCTTTTTCAAGGCATTCGTCCAGAAGTTCTTCTAACGTTCTTCCTTCCAGATACTCGAAAGAAGCATATACCTCTGTTCCTTCCTGATGCAGTTCACATTGGTTAATCAGTAACTCACTTCCATCAAATCGTTCTGTTAATTTCCTATATGCATCATAAATTTTCTCAATATGCTTCTCTGCTTCTTTTGATAACGGATGTTTTTCTATTTCCCCATTCCGATAGACTGTTTTTATCTGATAAGCATCTGCTCTGTCATTAGAATACTTTGCATATTTTACTTTCGGCTCCGGTCCCAGAATCATCATGTAGGAATTAGAAAACATCGGAAACTGTTCTTCTTTTATGATAGTGTCAAATACCAGTTTTTCATCAAACAGCTGCAGTCTTTCTCTGTCAAAGTTTCTCTGATTCAAAGACAATTCGCCCCGTTTCGGCAGATAGTCATCCGAATAAAGGCTTGTCATAAATTTGTAATCCGGATAGGGATAATACATATGGGCATCTGTGTATCCGCATTTTTTCACGATTTTCAGGAGTCCATCTCTGGTAAAAGTTCTGACAACACCGCCTTCCGGATAGTCCTCCAAGCCGCTGAACCAGGTCCCAAGATGGTCTTCTTTACATCCCGCCCAATATTTAAGTCCAAATTTATTTTCTATTGCTATGGCAATACTTCCATCTTTTTTACGATGTTTTTCTATAATGCGAAGAAAATCTTCATAGGGTGTTTCAGAGCCGATATAGGCCTGCGCATATTCAAAAACCCCAATCAGACAGATATAGTCATAGTCACATGGCAAATCCGGCTCTATATCCTGAAAATTACCGACATGAATGGTAACATTATCACATTCCATATGCCGGTAAGCATTAATCATACTTCTTTTTTTTGATAAATCGATGCAGGTAACTTCTTTTGCCTTTTTTGCCAAAGCACCGGTAATTGCTCCGCATCCGGAACCAACCTCCAATACTTTCATCGTCTTATCAATCGGAAGCCACTCCACAATATTTTCCCGTAAGGAAGACAAATGATAAAGAATCGGCCAGCTCTTTTTTTCCTCGATTATGCGTGGGTATTCTACCTTGGAATAATCCCGTGCAATCGTAAGAAGTTCATCCTCAATATCGCCATCACAATAAAAGTCTTCTCCCGGATAATGGTTTAAATTCAATTTAATTTTTCCGATTTCTTCTATCTTATCCAACTTATCCAATTTCTCCACCTTTTTAACCATCGATTACCTGAATACTAGAATTCATATCATAAAATCCTACTGTATTTTTATCGGAAATAACCGTCACATTAAGCACATCATACAGGCGGTGATATACCGTAAAATCATCTTCTTCATATCCTGTAACACCAAGCGAAAGTAAATATTCCCCGCCCTGAAGGTTCATCTCCTGTGTAAAAATGATTTCCTTTACGTCTCCTGCCTTTACCGGTTCTAAAAATGACTTTTCAAACATTGTATTCGTCCCGGTAATCTCAGTCCCCTTTATGTTTTTTATGGTAAACGCAAAAATAGGTGCTGCAATATCCTCTATCATCTCTACTTTCATATGGATATGAAAACTGCTTCCCTTGATAATTGCAGATGATTTTACTCCTTTTTCATCCGTAATATAGTATTCTGTAATAAGGGCTTTTTTCGAGCCATATTCCAGCAAATCCGGATTGACATTAGCATCCCGCTCTCCTGCTTCATCTGCCCGCTTAGCTGCCGCTTCTTTTAACTGTTCGTCATTTAAAAGATTTTCCTCACCGGATTCCGCTAGCGGATATTGCCCTACAAGCACCTGCTTATAGGCATCAATCATTTCTTTGGGATTTCCTTCTCCCAATTTAACGCCTTGATTTAACAATACAACCCTGTCACAATATTTGCTGATACTGCTCAAATCATGGCTGACAAAGAGGATGGTCTTGCCCATCTCCTTAAATTCTTCAAATTTGTGATAGCATTTTGCCTGAAAGAAAACATCGCCTACGGATAAAGCTTCATCAACAATCAGGATTTCCGGCTCAATATTGATTGCTACCGCAAAGGCCAGACGTACGAACATACCACTGGAATAGGTTTTAACCGGCTGATGGACATATTCCCCAATATCCGCAAATTCCAGTATGGCATCCATTTTCTCATTGATTTCCTTCTCCGAAAAGCCCATCATCGTACCATTCAAATAGATGTTTTCGATTCCGTTGTATTCCATATTAAAGCCTGCACCAAGCTCTAACAGCGCAGAAATACGGCCATTAACCTTTACTTCCCCTCTGGTAGGACTTAATACGCCGGTAATAATTTTCAGAATCGTGGACTTTCCGGAACCATTTGTACCGATAATACCGACTGTTTCTCCCTGTCTCACTGTCATATTCACGCCTTTTAGGGCATGATGTTCCGTATGGCGTTTTTTTCGCCCAAAACCAAGTGTTTCTTTCAGCCTGTCCGAAGGTTTGTCATATAACTTATAAACCTTTTCCAAATCCTTTATCTGAATTGCTATCTTTGCATCTTCCATTTTCCGTCTCCATCCAATACCCTTTTTCTTTTCTATAAAACATCCGCAAAATGTACCCGCATCTTCTTAAATACAAGCGTTCCGATGCAGAATAAGCTAATGGTAAAAATCCAGAAATAAGTAGAAGAATAAAAATGCTCCCAAAACCATACCTGCTCATAAATTGCACTCCGGTATCCATTTACAATGTATACAAGAGGATTTAATTTAAAGAGGGTTTTCATTGAATCCGTCAACATAGAAATATCCCATAAAATCGGTGTTGCCCACATTCCTATCTGCAAAGCTATATTGATAACCTGTTGCAGATCCCTGAAAAACACAACAATGGCGCAGGTAAAATAGCTTAGCCCAAGCACCAGCAGGAACAGACAGAAGCTGTAATAGAATATCTGCAGGGTATATACACTTGGATAATATCCATAACCAATTGATACAAGCAACAGAAGTCCTACGAAAAAGATATGAATAAAAGTTGCTGCAACTACCTTGATAATCGGCAAAATACTGATATTGAACACGACCTGTTTAACCAGATAAGTGTACTCCAAAAGTGCCATCGTTCCCTGCGTAATTGCCTCTGAAAAATAAAACCATGGCACCAGTCCCGCTGTAAGATACAAAACATACGGTACTTCCACACCGCTTGCCACAAGCTGGCTTCTCGTATCGAATACCCGGTCAAATACAATCCAGTACATAAGTACCGTTACTACCGGTTGCGCCATTGCCCATAAAATTCCAAGGTAGGAACCGGCATAACGTTTCTTAAAATCATTTTTAGACAGTTTCCAGATCAGTTTCCGGCTCTGGAATAATTCGATTGGAATCGTTGTCAACCCATCATAAAACAAAGCAAATATAATACAGGTAAATGTTATCAGTACGCATCCGCTGAATTTTTTCATATTTTCCGTAACCTGATCGGCCAGCGGATTATGATGTGTTACCAGTACAATTGCCAAAAGCAGACCAAGCCCCCAGAAAATAGCTATTGCTGCAGGCTTTGGAAAAACTTTCTTTTTCTTTATCGTATTCTCTTTTGTATTTGTTTCGTTTACACTCATTTTACTGCGAAATCCTTACCTTTATTTCCGATATTTTTCCGTAAACTCTTTAATACCGCCCCATTTGGTATCCTTTTCCGACTGAATTAACTCCATTCCTTCCGGAATTGGCCATTTCACCCCAATATCGGGATCATTCCAGATAATTCCTCCTTCGTCATTCGGATGATAAAAGTCTGTACATTTATAAGCAAATTCCGCATAATCGGACAATACTACAAAACCATGTGCAAAATTTTTCGGAATAAAAAACTGTTTCTTATTTTCTCCGGAAAGCAACACGCCGTACCATTTCCCATAAGTTGCTGAACCCTGACGTAAGTCAACCGCTACATCAAAGACTTCTCCCTGCAATACACGCACCAGCTTATCCTGTGGATAATGAATCTGGAAATGCAATCCCCGCAGAACACCTTTTACCGATGCCGACTGATTATCCTGTACAAACACCTGATCAATTCCTGCTGCCTTATAGTCCTCATAATGATAGGTTTCCATGAAATAGCCTCGTGCATCACCAAATACGGTTGGTGTAATAACCTTCAACCCTTCTATTTCACATGTTTCCACTGTTATTTTTCCCATTTCGACCTCCACCTGTCTTTTCTGTTCTTTTTCTGTTTCGAATTCCGGTTCTCCATTTTACCATTCTGCCATTCCACATTTATTCGTTAGTCGGTACATTGCCGGTATCACCGCTTACCACACCGGAATAACCGCCTGCACTGTCGGAATGGTCTATTGATGTATCAATCTTCATGTAACATATATTCAAATCTACATTCGTTGAAATACCATCAATCGTTCCTTTGGAAGTGTACTGCCACATTTGGTAATAATCCTTATAAGAAGGTACTTCAGCATATTCCGCAAGCCAGATGCGGTAATCAGAAAGCTTCCCTGTATCCACCTTCTTGTCCAACCAGTTTGCTGAACCATAAATACCTGCTTCGTAACCTGCCGAGGCTATCGTTTGCAAAAAGGCTTTGTGAATTTTCGTCCGTTCCTCTGTTTCCAGATCATCTGCACGTCCATTACCGCCTGCGCTTTCGCTGTCCAAAAAAACCGGATAATCCACATCATATTTCTTAATCAGTTCAATAACCATACTGGCTTCTTCAACTGCTTCTACCTCATTTACTGCCTGCGTGAAAAAATAAACGCCGACCGGAATTCCGGCTTCAATGGCGCCCTCCATATTCTCCTGGTACAAGGGGTCAATAATCAAGGCACCACTCTTCGCTCCCCGATAGCCACATCGGATAATCGCAAAATCCACACCTTCCTGTGCAACCGCTTCCCAATCAATCGTTTCATTCCATTTGGAAACATCAATACCGGTAGTGCTGTCACGTCCGGACGGAACTAGTTCTGTCGTTTCCGTTCCGTCTGCATCCTGTCCGGCACTTCTTTCTTCGGTATCTTCTTTGGATACATCAATCTCTTTTTCTGTCAGCATCAGATATTCTACGCTATCCAGAACCCGATATTCAATATCCTGTTTTACCTTAATGGAAGTTACGGTGTTCGGCACCCTGTAGCCTTCCATTTCCTTCATGGATACACTATATTCGCCGGCTCGAAGTTTATCAATATAAATAATTCCATCTTCGTCATCATCCGTATATTCACCAAGTCCCTGAATATTTACGGAAAAAGGAGCGCCAGTTATAAGCTCTCCGCTGCTGTCCACAAACATAATGCGCAAATCCTTGGCAACAGAGCTCATAAGGAAGCTGACCGATTTGCCGGAGTAAGTTTCAATGCTTTTATACTTATTTTCCGCATCAAAAAAAGTTTCATCCTGTAGAAAAGCCGACAAATCATTTCCGACCTGTTTCTCATCGGAAGGGCTTTCTTCGATTTCCATATCTACTTCCTGAATGTTCTGCTTCCAGCCAAGTTTTTTTTCGACTAACTCCCAGTTCATCATAAAAACAATTACGGTTATCATGAGAAAAACCATAACGACCGCAAACAATGTTCTTCGCAGTTTTTTAGAGTCCATTTGCAACCTCTATCAGATATTGCCCATAATTTGTCTTAAGTAACGGTTCCGCCAGTTTCAAAAGCTGTTCTTTATCAATAAATCCTCGTTTGTATGCAATTTCTTCAATACAGGAAATATATAATCCCTGCCGTTTCTGGAACGCTGCCACAAAGTCCGCCGCATCTAACAAGGAGTCATGATTCCCGGTATCTAACCATGCGAATCCTCTTCCCAATGTTTCTACACGAAGTGTTCCACGTCTTAAATATTCATTATTGATGCTTGTAATTTCAATTTCACCTCGAGCTGAAGGCTTCACGTTTGCGGCAATCTCCACAACGTCATTATCATAAAAATAAAGTCCAGGCACTGCATAATTACTTTTTGGATGCTCTGGTTTTTCCTCAATGGAAAGCGCAACACCATTCTCATCAAATTCCACTACGCCATATTCTCTCGGATCCCTGACATAGTAACCAAAAATAGTTGCTCCTTTTTCTCTCATTGCTACCTCGCGAAGCACCTTGGAAAAACTCTGTCCATAAAAAATATTATCACCCAAAACCAAGGCAACACTGTCATTGCCGATAAAGTCTGCACCAATAATAAACGCATCCGCAAGTCCTCTTGGTGTTTCCTGCACCGCATAGGACATACGCAGCCCAAGCTGCTCTCCTGTCCCGAACAGTTCTTCAAATACCGGCAAATCTCTTGGCGTTGAAATAATTAAAATATCCCGGATACCCGCTAACATCAATGTGGATAATGGATAATAAATCATTGGTTTATCATATACAGGCATAATCTGTTTGGAAATTGCCTTAGTTAACGGATACAAACGGGTTCCTGAACCGCCTGCAAGAATAATTCCTTTCATATGTTCCTCCATTCTATAGCATTCAAAAAGCGAAATGCTGTCAAGACATAAAAATACATACTTATTCTACCACAAAACCTCGCATAAGCAAACAAGAATCTACTATCCTATAAAAGTCCCAGAATCTCTTTATTTGTTTCAAGAATACTGCGGATGCCCTGTTTAAAATCCGTATGTTTTACCTTGCCGATATGCTGCTCTAATAAAGCGGTATCGGCGCACAGATGCATAACCTGCTTTTCCCCATACGGCACCAGTCCGATTCCCAGTATCCTATCCAGTTCTTCTCCGTCCGCTTCGATTTTTTCTCCCTGATATTCTTTTATGACACTGTAAATATCCCGGATATAGCTTTTCAGTTCTCTTGCCTGTCCGCTTCCTACACAATAAACCGCACCATGCACACCTTTCTCTCCGAGTGCATAAAAAATGTTTGCGGCATCCCTGCTGTACAGATAATCCCACAGTTGACCTCCCGGCGTAAACGCCGGAGATTCTCCGTTCCAGAATTTCCGAATGGCACTCATAACCATACTGCCGGCTCCATCATAAGGTCCGTAAACACTCAGGATTCTTGTCCAGATATGCTTTATCTGCTTTTTCTCACACACAATACGGCTCATCTGTCCTGCACAAAGTTTTGCCATGCCATAGCCATTTTCCGGTTTTGTCGGCAATTCAGCCGTCAGTCTTCCTTCTGATCTCCCATACTCTGCCTGTGAGCCGGCTCCAACAAAGGTATGACATCCTAATCGCTCCGCCAGTTCTACCGCATCCATGGTATAGGCGATATTGTCTGTCTGCAGGTGCATGTCATTTCTGGCATCACCCACCGTTCCGTTCCAGGCAAAATGATAGAAAGCATCATACTTTTCTGCTTTTTGATTGTTGCAGAATAAGCTTCTGTATTCAGACAAATCAGCCTCCAGAACAGTAACATAGGGAGAAACCGGAATATTTTTTATCCTTGCCGATCCTCTATGGCAGATAGCAAGAACCTGCGTTTTTTCTTCAATGCACTTCGCAATCAATGCCATGCCGATTGCCCCGGTCGGACCGGAAATTACGATTCTTTTCATAGTTTTTCCTTTTCTTGCACTCTATCTTGTGAAAACACAAACAAACACCAAAAGCATCTCCATAACGGACATACTTCTGGTGTCTATTTATGCCTTATTTATCCTGATACATATCTTCATAATATTTCTGATAATCACCGCTTGTTACATTTTTCATCCATTCCTCATGTTCAAAGAACCACTGGATTGTCCGTCGGATGCCTTCCTTAAACATGGTTTCTGGCTCCCATCCGATTTCTGCCTTAATCTTGTCGGGTGCAATGGCATATCTCCTGTCATGCCCCTTTCGATCCTCCACATAGGTAATCAGGTTCTCATTTACATAAGCCTTTCTCGGGTCGCCCTCAGGAAGCATCTCCTGCAAAGTTTCCAGAATAATATGAATAATCTCTATATTCTGTTTTTCGTTGTGTCCGCCGATGTTGTAGGTCTGGAATAATCTTCCCTTCTCCTGCACCATGTCGATGGCCTTTGCATGATCCTCCACATACAGCCAGTCACGGACATTCTTTCCGTCTCCGTAAACAGGCAACTTCTTTCCCTGTAGCGCATTGTTGATAATCAGGGGAATCAACTTTTCCGGGAACTGATAAGGTCCGTAATTGTTGGAACAGTTTGTAATGTTCGCCGGGAAGTGATAAGTATCCATATATGCCTTTACCAGCATGTCCGAACTAGCCTTGCTGGCTGAATAAGGACTGTGAGGATCGTAGGGCGTTGTCTCATAGAAGAAAGCATTGTCATCATCGGGAAGAGAGCCGTACACCTCATCCGTAGACACATGTAGGAATTTCTTTCCTTCCTTGAAACTTCCGTCCGGTAATTCCCAGGCTGCTTTTGCACAATTCAGCATCACGGCTGTTCCCAGCACATTGGTCTGCACAAAAACCTCAGGGTTTCGGATGCTTCTGTCCACATGACTTTCTGCCGCGAAATGTACCACTCTGTCAATGTCGTTCTCCGCAAAAATTTTTGTAATTGCTTCCTTGTCGCAGATATCCGCTTTGACAAAGGTATAATTCTCCCTGTTCTCAATATCCTTCAGGTTCTCCAGATTGCCGGCATAAGTCAGTACATCTACATTGATAATGCGAATCTCATCGCCGTACTTTTTAAACATGTAGTGAATATAGTTGGAGCCGATAAAACCGGCGCCCCCGGTCACAAGATATGTTCTCATAAAATATGTCATCCCTTCCATCCCATCTCGGGATAAATACATCATAACACATTCTACACATATTTCCAAACGCTTTTATTCTTAAGAATGTTTTGGGATTTTATGAATCAATAGCCCATATAGCTCAAATTCATATCCACATCCCCGCTGATGCCGGTCACCTTTCCGGTGGATCTGTACTGCCATAAATCATATCTTCCGGTATAGGTAGGGGTCGATGCATACTGCGCCAGCCAAATCTTATAGGCACTCAGTGCACTGGCATCAATCTTATTCTCAAGCCATGTCTTGTTTGCATAAATACCTGCCGTATAACCCGCATTCTGAATGGTCTGGCAGAATGCCTTACACACCGCCGTCCGGGTCTCCTTGCTGATGGAGTCCGCACGTCCGCCGCTGGCCTCCACATCCAGGAAAACAGGATAAGAAATCTTGTAATTCTTAATCTGTCCTATCACCATGGATGCTTCTTCCACCGCTTCTCTCTCATCCACTGCCTGGGTGAAGAAATAGACGCCAACCTTCAGTCCCGCCGCTGTTGCTCCCTTGATATTCGTGGTAAACTTCGGATCTTCAATCAGTGTACCCTGAGAGGAGCCTCTGTACCCACAGCGGATAATTACATAATTGATTCCCGAGTTCTTCACGGCATTCCAGTCTATGGTTCCGTTCCACTTAGACACATCGATGCCCAGCGCTCCGCTTCCCGTCACGAGAGAACCGTCACTGGCAAAAGCATATTTTGCGCCCTGAATCACCTGCTCCCCGGTTACCTTTTTCCCTTCTGCATTAAAGTAATACACTTTTCCGTCGATAGTCTGCCAGCCTGTATACTTTTTGCCACTCGACACAAAGAATTTATCGAACTTATAGTAATCCGCATAGGTAGCCGCTCTGTAAGCATTATTCTCAAAGACATAAATCTCATTGCCCAGATTATCCTTCAGTTTGGTTGTCACATCCTCCTTGGGATTAGGCTTCACCGTCACAACACAGGTTGTCTTTACTTCCTCACCGTTTTCCTTGCATTTGACGGTAAGGGTCGCGCTTCCTTCCTTGAGCAGTTCCAGCGTGACAGGTACTGTAACAACACCCTTTTCCAGCTTCAGAGTTCCAACCACGGCCTTCATCACCGTAGTGTCCGAGGACTCCACAGTCACTTCGGGCTTATCGGTCGCCACATTGGAAACAGTCAGATTCAAAATAAACGGGTTCTTCACATATGCCGTGCAGGTCTGCCTGTCAAGTGTGATTACTTTATTAGCCCCCACAGTTACGGTAATTGTTGCGGTTGCTGCCGTAGCATCGCTTCCGCCCTCTTTATAATCTGCGGTAACCGTAATTTTAGCCGTTCCTGCCGCAACACCGGTAACAGTCAGCTTTCCGGTATCATCTATTGCAACTGTCGCAACAGCAGTATTATCGGAAGCAGCCGTATAACCGATTGCCTTATCCGCGGTAAAGTCCTTGACTGATGCCTGGACATTCGCCGTTCCGTTAACAACAACGGAAAGCGCTTCCTTATCCACTGTCAGCGTACCTTTGGCTAATGCAGGTGTAGCCGCTTTTACCGTAACAACACAGCTTCCCGTAATCTCTTCTGTCTTTGGTTCAGTGGTGGGGGTTGGTTCTGCGTTCGGATCTCCTCCCGAAACCGTACCCTCCTCACCTGTACTGCTTTCTTTCTGTACCGTATAGGACATCGTAGCACTATATGATATGGTTGCTGTTCCTTCAGCCACAGCGGTAACCATTCCATTTGCCTCCACACTCGCCTTCCCGGCATCCGAACTTTCCCATTTTATACTCTCGGGGATTATCTGTGCTTCGCCAACCTGAACATAGCCCGACTGCACAGGCGGAACAGGTTTCTGTGCTGTCAACTGTCCCGTCTTCCCAACCTCAAGTTCAAGGGTCGCCGGTGAAACCACTGCATTTGTTGTCATCCGCATAAAGTTTTTGGGCACGGAAGCATAAGTCAACGGATCGGGTATTGTGCTCTTAGCGACCTCGCTGTATGTAGCGGAAATCACCTTACTTTCCACCCATGCAACAGTATCCTGCAGTGAAGATTCCACGGTGACTTCATTTTTCGCGGTGTCCTCCTTCTTCGCGTCAATTTCACTCTCGGATTTCACCTCGTTGGCTACGTCAACCTTCTTATATTCGATATCCTTTTTAACCTCCACGGATTTTTGTGCTGTAGAAATAATGTAATCCGCATACCTCTCATCAGTCAGCTCTTCCATTGCTACCTTGTAGGTTCCCGGCGTAATATCTTTTTTATATATGATACCGTCCATGTCATCGTCAGACCAAATACCGGACTTGCCGTCGGGAGTGGTTACCGTCACGGAAAAAGGCACATTTGCCACCAACTTTCCCGTCTTCTCATTCGTAAACTTAATCTTCAAATCCTTCTGGATGGAAGTCATATTCAGTGTTACGGTGACCTGACGAGAATAGTCCGTCTCCTCATAATCAAAATCCGTATCCTTCTCATCCTCAACCATAGCAGCTGCCTGCAATTTTGCCAGTTGCGCATCCGCAACGGCAAGCAGTCCGGATTCACCAATCACGGAAATATTTTGCAATTGTGCTCCCACACTGACAAAATCAGAAACCTGACTCTGCACAATTTTAGAGCTGATAAATGCACCCCCTGTCACCAGTGCAAGAATCAAAACTGCTGCACCGGTCCCGGCGATTACCCGGTCCATCAGCGACATATTCCGAAGTGCTGCAAGGAAGCCGCCTCTCTTTTCCTTCTGCTTATCCTCATCGGCAGAGTCATCATCGCCTCTGTATTCTGCATTATATGCATCATCATCCTCATAATAAACTGTGCCGTCTCCGACATAACCTTCCTCGCCATCGGCATAGTACTCCCCTTCTTCGGTGTAGCCTTCTTCACCGTCGACATAGTACTCCCCTTCTTCGGTGTAGCCTTCCTCTCCATCGGCATAGTACTCCCCTTCTTCGGCATAGACTTCCTCGCCGTCGGCATAGTACTCTCCTTCTTCAGCGTAGCCTTCCTCGCCGTCGGCATAGTATTCCCCTTCTTCAATGTAGCTTTCCTCGCCGTCGGCATAGTACTCTCCTTCTTCAGTGTAGCCTTCCTCGCCGTCGGCATAGTACTCCCCTTCTTCAGTGTAGCCTTCCTCCGGATCTACTTCGCTATCCCAGTCATAGTCGCTTTCTTCCCAGCCATTCACAGGGCGCTTTGTATGATTGAACAGTTTCTTCATAATAACTTTATCCTTTCCGATTACCTTCATCGGCACATAGCCGCAATACTCTCAATTTAACAATTCTGTAACATTATAGCATTGCATGAGGCACACTTCAAGTTCTTAAAAGATTTATTCATAATTTCTTAAATCTTTTTAAATCTGATTAATAAAGTGGACTTTCCCGAAACATAATAGTAAAATAAACCTACCGAAACAAAAACAGAAACGGAGAACAAAATGGAAAAAGAAAACAACTCCATACAGCAGCCACCGGTGAGTCAAGACCATGGCATACCCGATATTCATGTTATCGATTTGGAGGGAAGTGACGAATTAAATACCAAGACTTCTGATTCAGACACGGATGTTACATCTGATTGCGATGAACCGGATTGTGATGAGCCGGATTGTGATGAGCCGGATGCTTCCGGGGATGTTCCGCACAAAAAGGGATTTCGCATCAATATTCATATGGTGTTGCTCGCTATGGTTCTGATTGTCTTTGGCGCTATTTTCTTCCGTTTTAAAAACTGGGGGCAATTTATCAGTCAGGAAGAAATCAGAAACAATATTGAAGGCACCTATAAAAACGAATTAGACTTAATTGTACCTCTTACGGACGAAGACGGTGAAATTATTCCGCTGAATACCGAGGATGGGCTCTCCATCGTGTTTTTCGGCAATTCACCTTTAGCTGACGACCGGGATTCCGAGGACAATCTGGTCAACATAATCGCCGAAATGACAGGTGCCGAAGTTTACAACTGTTCTGTAGGAGAAAGCTATCTGGCCGCGGAATTGCCGTCCTTTATCGCCGCCGGACAGCCCTTGGATGCATACACGCTCTACTGGATGTCTCTGGTTGCCATCCGTGCCGGAAATGATTGGATGCTTGAGGAAGCCGAAACCGCACTGGGAGAAAATATACCTCCGGACGCAAAGCTCGCCGTAGACACTCTGTATTCCATCGATTTTAGTACCGTAGATGTAATTGCCATCCTGTACGACGGCTATGATTATCTGGCCGGGCACCCCATGTACAGCGACCAAAATGCTACCGACATTACCCAGTTTACGGGAAATCTCGAAGCAAGCATTGAAGTATTTCAA
>JAQXTA010000041.1 GCA_029219245.1 Lachnospiraceae bacterium
TATGTTAACATATTTTCAAAATAGTGATAGCAAAAATGCGGTAGATGATGCAACCAGAATGATAGATACCTATGTCAGAAAGGTAAAGAGTCTGCCAGAAGTGGAGGCTGGATATATGACGGTTGGAGACTGGATGGATGAGATGGAAGAGGAAATCAGAGAGGCAGTCGTAGAAGAAATCAGAGAGGAAACAGAAAAACGAGTCAGAGAGGAAACGATTAAAGTATTTATAGAGACGCTTCGGGAATTTACTGACAGCAAAGAAACAGTAGTTGCCAAAGTGCGGGAGAAATATCCGGACTATGCAGAAAGTGCGGTCAAACTGGTTGAGAAGTACTGGCAAGAAAACTAAGCGGTAATAAACTATATAAAGATAGAAGAGAGCGATACAACAGTAAGCCATCATTATTAGTCATACATATCGGATTGTGGCATATATATTAACGAAGAAACTCAAGGATATTCTTATGCTGTTCTTTTTTACCCATCATAAACATTTCATAAAAACAGGAAGCCTGCTTTTATTAGTCTGGCTCTCCTGTTTTTGTTTTTTTCAAAATAGCATTTGTACATATGCAGAAGAAAAAGGAGACGAGTTACAACTATATGCACAGGCAGCGGTGCTTATGGATGCGGATACCGGGCGCGTTTTATATGGAAAAAATGAAAAAGAAGTATTGCCGATGGCCAGTACTACCAAAATAATGACCTGTATTCTTGCACTGGAGTATGGTAATCCGGACAAAGAGGTTGAGGTTTCTGCCTATGCTGCCAGTATGCCCAAAGTGAAATTGTATATGAAACCGGGAGAAAAGTATCGTCTCGAGGATTTATTGTATTCTCTTATGTTAGAGTCACATAACGATTCTGCAATTGCAATCGCGGAAGCGGTTGGGGGAAGTGTAGAAGCTTTTGCAGTTATGATGAATCAGAAAGCGAGAGATATCGGATGTTTTGATACCTATTTTATTACCCCGAATGGACTGGATGCGGTTGTAAACGATACGGGCAAGAAACATTCTACAACGGCAGAGGATCTGGCAAAAATTATGGCATATTGTATCAATGAATCGCCTACCAGGGAACAGTTCCTGGAAATTACACAGACAATGGAGTATAGCTTTTGTGACCTAAGTGGTAGTCGGAATTTTCATTGCAGCAATCATAACAGCTTTTTAAATATGATGCAGGAAGCTGTTTCCGGCAAAACCGGCTTTACTAATCAGGCAGGTTATTGTTATGTGGGGGCAGTAGAGAGTGAGGGACGAAAGTTTACGGTGGCGCTTCTTGCCTGCGGCTGGCCCAATCACAAAACATATAAGTGGAGCGATATGAAGAAACTGGTTGCATATGGGATGGAGAATTACTCTTATCGTGATATTTATGAAAAGCAGCAATTTGATGTAATTCCGGTGGCAAATGGAATTGCGGGAGAAGATGCAACACCCTATGAAGAAGCATATATGACTGTAACTTTTGAACAGCCGGAGGAAGAAAGTCTTCCTTATTTATTGTGTGAAGAAGATGTAGTAGAAGTCAAAACGAGTATTGCAAAGGAATTGGAGGCTCCGGTTGCCGAAGGTGAAAAAGTGGGGCAGGTATCCTATTTCCTGAATGGGGAACTGATAAAAGAGTATCCGGTTATCACAACGAAAGAGGTGGAGAAAAGGAATTTTCCATGGATTTTACAATATATCATACAACTTTATTTTTTACATATTTTTTGAAATTTTAGCTAGTCGATTTGAATAATCTATGATATACTACAATCGTGTGCTATGCACACCGCGGATTGCATCTCTGCGAATCGCGGAAAAAAAGTTTTTATTATTTATTATTATAAATGGAGGGCTGAAAAAATGAGTACTACTTCTCAAGCGAGTCAAAGAATCAATGCTTTGCTCGATGAAAACAGTTTCGTTGAAATTGGCGGTCTTGTTACAGCAAGAGCAACAGACTTCAACCTGAAACAGACAGAAACTCCTTCTGACGGTGTTATTACCGGATATGGAGTAATTGACGGCAATCTTGTGTATGTATACAGTCAGGATGCTTCCGTATTAAATGGAACGATTGGTGAAATGCATGCAAAGAAAATTGCAAACCTCTATGATTTGGCAATGAAGACAGGAGCACCTGTTATCGGTTTAATCGATTCTGCCGGTCTTAGATTACAGGAAGCAACAGATGCGCTGAATGGATTTGGTGAAATTTATATGAAACAGACATTAGCTTCCGGTGTAATTCCGCAGATTACAGCAATTTTTGGAACCTGTGGTGGCGGACTTGCTGTGATTCCTACTTTAACAGATTTCACTTTCATGGAAGCAGACAAGGCGAAATTATTTGTAAATTCTCCAAATGCAATTGACGGAAACGAAATCTCCAAATGTGATACCTCTGCTGCAACATTCCAGAGTGAGGAAGCAGGTATTGTAGATGTGGTTGCAGATGAAGCTTCTATTCTTGCGCAGATCAGACAGCTTGTATCCGTTCTTCCGGCAAACAATGCAGAGATTGCATTGGATGAATGTACCGATGATTTGAACAGAGGCTGTGCTGAAATTGCTAATTGTGTCGGTGATACATCTATCGCATTATCCCAGATTGCTGATAACGGCATTTTTGTAGAAGTAAAACAGAATTATGCAAAAGATATGGTTGCAGGATTTATCAAATTAAATGGCGCAACTGTTGGTGCGGTTGCAAACCGTACTGAAGTATATAATGACGAAGGCGAAGTAACAGAGAAATTTGATGCAGTATTATCTGCAAGAGGCGCTGAAAAAGCAGCAGACTTTATTAATTTCTGTGATGCTTTTGATATTCCGGTATTGTCCCTTACGAATGTAAAAGGTTTTGCTGCTACCAAATGTGCTGAAAAGAAAATGGCAAAAGCTGTTGCAAAACTTACATACGCATTTGCAAATGCAACCGTTCCGAAAGTAAACGTTGTCATTGGCAAGGCATACGGAAGTGCTTATGTTGCCATGAACTCCAAGGCAATCGGTGCGGACATTACAATTGCATGGCCAAATGCAGAAATCGGTGCTATGGATGCTAATCTGGCAGCCAAGATTATCTGTGATGGACAGGGTGCTGATGCAATTGATGCATGTGCAAAAGAATATGCAGCACTTCAGAATAATGTAGTCAGTGCAGCAAAGAGAGGCTATGTTGATCAGATTGTAGAGCCTGTTGACACAAGAAAGTATGTCATAGGTGCATTTGAAATGTTAGCAACAAAAAGTGAAGGCCGTCCGGAGAAAAAACACGGTACAGTTTAGAAAGGATGATACTTAATATGAAAAAATTATTAGCAATATTAGGTATGATCACCTGTATGATCGGACTGACCGCTTGTGGTTCTTCCAAGGAAACAACGTCTACTCCTGTCAGTGAAGAACAGTTAATACAATCCTGCGAGCAGACTGTTGCAAGTATGCAGCAGATTGTGAATCTGGGAGCAGAGGAACAGTATGTGAATGATGATGTCATTTATACTGGTCTTACCGGATACAAGAGCGCGTTGGAAGATATAGGTGATTATCAGGGAACAAATGGTGGCAGTGTAATATTCAATGATGATGAAATCATTATCAATATCAATGTCCTTGGTTCAAAGCATAATGCTGTTGTAGAAATCATGTTAAACGGCGATGCATCAGAATGTACAAGCATTGCAACCAATGTAACATATTCATTAGGGGAGAAGATGCAGAAGGCAGCTTTAAATACCTTACTTGGTATGGGAACTGTATTCGTTGTCTTAATCCTGATTAGTTTAATTATCTCTGCATTCGGTTTGATTTCCAAAGTACAGGGTTCTAAGAAGAAACCGGAAGAAACGAAAGCAGAAAAGGTGGACAATGTAGTCGCACAGATTATGGAAAAAGAAGAACTTTCTGATGACTTGGAGTTAGTGGCTGTTATTTCAGCAGCGATTGCAGCATATGAAGGTTCTGGTTCTACCGATGGTTTTGTTGTAAGATCCATTAGAAAAGCAAATAAGAGTAAATGGCAGAATGCCTAACAGTCATAGGAGGATTATAAAATGAAAAATTATACCATTACCGTAAATGGAAACGTATATGATGTAGTAGTAGAAGAAGGTGCAACAAGTGGTGCACCGGTAGCAGCAGCTCCTGCAGCGCCAAAGGCAGCACCGAAAGCAGCTCCTGCACCTGCAGCGGCTCCGGCAGCAAGTGGTGCGGCAGGAAGTGTAAAAATTGAAGCTGGTGCAGCAGGTAAAGTATTTAAAGTAGAAGCAAGCGTAGGACAGGCAGTGAAAAAAGGTGACGCTGTTGTAATTCTGGAAGCGATGAAGATGGAAATTCCTGTAGTTGCTCCACAGGACGGTACCGTAGCAAGCATCAATGTTTCCGTTGGTGACCCGGTTGAAGCAGGTGCATTACTGGCAACAATGAACTAGGTTTCGTTCAACGTCTGTGAGTGGTAAAGCACAGGCACAAATTTCTATTGATTACTACAGGAGGTTAATAAAATGGATTACATAGCAAATACGCTATCCAATCTGATTCATCAGACGGCATTTTTCAACTTAACAGTTGGAAATTATATCATGATTGCGGTAGCTTTGGTATTCCTATATCTGGCTATCAGACATGAATTTGAACCGCTTCTCTTAGTACCGATAGCTTTCGGTATGCTGCTGGTTAATATCTATCCGGATATTATGGCACCTTATGGTGAAGGCGGTGCCGGCGGCGGTTTACTGTATTATTTCTATAAACTGGATGAATGGGCAATTTTACCTTCCCTTATTTTCATGGGTGTAGGTGCGATGACCGATTTTGGTCCATTGATTGCCAATCCAAAGAGCTTTTTACTTGGTGCAGCAGCACAGTTTGGTATTTTTGCAGCTTATTTCGGAGCCATTGCAATGGGCTTCAATGATAAAGCAGCAGCAGCTATTTCTATTATTGGTGGTGCAGATGGTCCTACTTCCATTTTCCTTGCCGGAAAATTGCAGCAGACATCTTTGCTTGGTCCGATTGCGGTAGCAGCATATTCCTATATGTCACTGGTGCCGATTATCCAGCCGCCGATTATGAAGCTTTTGACAACAGAGAAGGAAAGAAAAATCAAAATGGCACAGCTTCGTCCTGTCAGCAAATTAGAGAAGATTCTTTTCCCTATCGTTGTTACAATTGTTGTTTCTCTGATTCTTCCTACAACAGCTCCGCTTATCGGTATGCTGATGCTTGGTAACTTGTTCAGAGAATCCGGTGTTGTAAGACAGTTGACGGATACAGCTTCCAATGCGTTGATGTATATTGTCGTTATTATCCTCGGTACTTCCGTAGGTGCAACAACGAGTGCAGAGGCGTTCTTGAATGCAAGTACTTTGAAAATCGTTGTACTTGGTCTGGTTGCATTCTGCTTTGGTACCGCAGCAGGTGTATTGTTTGGTAAATTGATGTGTATTATTACAAAAGGTGCGGTTAACCCCTTGATTGGTTCCGCAGGTGTATCTGCCGTTCCAATGGCAGCCAGAGTATCCCAGAAGGTTGGTGCGGAAGCAGATCCCACAAACTTCCTGTTGATGCATGCTATGGGTCCTAACGTAGCAGGTGTTATTGGTACTGCAGTGGCAGCCGGTACTTTTATGGCAGTATTCGGTGTATTCTAAGTTATATGATATAACCTGTTATGCAATCTGGAAAAGAATGCATGACGTTACAAATATTAGGAGGAAAATAAAATGGCAGAAATTGTACAAAAACCAATTAAAATTACGGAAACCATTCTGCGTGATGCACATCAGTCCCTGATTGCCACCAGAATGCCTACCGAATTGATGCTTCCCATCGTAGACAAGATGGATAAGGTTGGTTATCACTCTGTAGAGTGCTGGGGTGGTGCGACCTTTGATGCATCTCTTCGTTTCTTAAAGGAAGATCCATGGGATAGACTTAGAAAGTTAAAGGATGGCTTCAAAAATACAAAATTACAGATGTTACTTCGTGGACAGAACGTACTTGGTTACCGTCATTATGCAGATGATGTAGTTGCATATTTTGTACAGAAATCTATTGCAAACGGTATTGATATTATTCGTATTTTTGACTGTCTGAATGACCTTCGTAATTTAAAATCATCTGTAGATGCCTGCAACAAAGAAGGCGGACATGCACAGATCGCTCTTTCCTATACTTTAGGCGATGCATATACGGATGAGTACTGGATGGACATTGCTAAGAGAATTGAAGATATGGGTGCACATTCCATCTGTATCAAGGATATGGCAGGTCTTTTGGTTCCGTATAAAGCGGATAAATTGATTAGAGCATTAAAGAGTGCTACGGATCTCCCGATTCAGTTGCACACTCATTATACTTCCGGTGTTGCCAGCATGACATACTTAAAAGCAGTAGAAGCTGGTGTTGATGTAATTGACTGTGCGATGTCACCATTCTCTATGGGTACTTCACAGCCGGCAACAGAAGTTATGGTTGAAACTTTCAAAGGAACTCCTTACGATACCGGTTATGATCAGAACTTATTGGCTGAAATCGCTGATTACTTCAGACCATACCGAGAAGAGTGCCTTGCTAACGGACTTCTTAATCCGAAGGTTATGGGCGTTAACATCAAGACTCTGTTATATCAGGTACCGGGTGGTATGTTATCCAATATGGTTAGCCAGTTAAAAGAACAGAATGCAGAAGATAAGTATGAAGAGGTATTAAAAGAGATTCCTAGAGTTCGTAAAGACTTTGGTGAACCACCGCTTGTTACTCCTTCTTCTCAGATTGTTGGTACACAGGCAGTTATGAATGTACTTATGGGTGAACCATATAAGATGGCAACCGGTCAGACCAAAGACTTATTAAGCGGTAAATATGGTGCAACGGTTAAACCGTTCAATCCGGAAGTTCAGAAGAAAGTTATTGGTGATGCAGAAGTAATCACATGTCGTCCGGCTGACCTGCTTCCAAATGAATTGGATAAGTTAGAGTCGGAGATGAAAGAATGGAAACAACAGGATGAAGATGTATTGTCCTATGCATTGTTCCCACAGGTAGCAATTGATTTCTTCAAATATCGTCAGGCACAACAGGAGAAGGTTGATATGACACAGGCTGACACTAAGAATGCAGCATATCCTGTTTAAATTAAAGAGTGAGAGTTAATAAAAGGTTAACAAATGAACTTGAGAGGTTCATTTGTTAACCTTTCTTTTTTATTAAAAAGGAAAAGAATATGTGTATTTTGCACAAAATAGTAATATATAAATTGTATGCATTTACAAAAATGACAAAAAAGGACAACAAAGAAATATAAAATGCAAGAAAGGATGATGTTGCAATAGAAAAGCAATAGTATAATTAAATCATCGTTAAAGCTTATAAATGAGTTACGAAAGGTTAATGGGGGATGAATAGGAAGTTAAAAGCTATCTGTACGACAGCTTGTATAGCAGGTATTCTGCTTGCAGGCTGTGAAAGCAACACAAATAACAATGAGGTGGATGATCAGGCTCAGGCAGATGAAGCACAATTTACACCTTCAATTTCTCTAATCTATCAAGCAGAAGAAGCAGTGTTTACAGGTAATGTGAAGGCTGTGAAAAATGATGATACCCTTTCGGGTTGTACAGGTACCGGATATGTTGATGGCTTTGAAGAAGACACAGATGCCTGTATTTTCAATGTAGAAATCCCAGAAACAAATTTTTATGATTTGAATTTTGTCAGTGCCAGTGCTGGCGGCGAAAAATATAACTATATAAGTGTTGATGGTGAAGAAACAGGTACCGTTTATATAGAAGAAACAAATTATTCGGATTCTGTTTTACAACGTGTTTATTTAACGGAAGGAATTCATGAAATTATCATAAGAAAATATTGGGGGTGGATTTATTTGGATAAATTGGAAATTACAGATTCAGCACCGCTTGATGCTTCTATTTATGAAGTTACAGCACCGCTCTGTAATCCGGAAGCTTCCGAAGAGGCAAAGAAACTTTATAGTTACCTGTGTGATATTTATGGAACGAAGATTCTTTCCGGACAGACCTGTGACCAGGGACCATATGGGAAAGAAATACAGGTAATTAAAAAGACCACTGGTAAGACACCGGCGGTACTGGCTATGGATTTTATGGATTATTCTCCTTCCAGAGCCGCGAATGGTACACAAGGACATACTACTGAGTATGCGATTGATTTTTGGAATAATGGTGGAATTGTGGCTTTTCACTGGCATTGGACGGTACCCCAGAAATACATAACGGGCGACTGGGCAGGCAGCTTTTACAAGGATAATACCAATATTGATCTTGCCAAAATTATGAATGGGGAAGATAAAGAGGGGTATGAACTTTTGATGAGTGATATTGATGTCATTGCGCAGCAACTCAAAGTCTTACAGGAAGCAAAGGTTCCTGTGCTGTTCAGACCGCTGCATGAGGCTTCGGGAGGATGGTTCTGGTGGGGAACTGCAGGCCCGGAAGCATACAAAAAATTGTATATTGCCATGTATGATAAATTAACAAAAGAATATGGACTAAATAATATTATCTGGGTATGGAATGGTCAGGATGCTGACTGGTATCCGGGGGATGAATATGTAGATATCATCGGAGAGGATATTTATCCGGGAGAACGGGTTTATGCTTCCCAGATATCCGCTTATTTGAATGCAGCACAGAATTACGCTACAGAGACCAAACTTGTATATATGACGGAAAACGGATGCGTTTTTGATCCAGAGCTTGCCAAAAGGGATGGAGCCATGTGGGGAATGTTTTGTACATGGCAGGGAGATTTTGTGGCAAAAGATATGGCAATTTTTTCTTTGAGCGAAAAATATACGGAAGAAAGTATGTTAAAAAAGGCATATGAGGATGAAGATGTTATTACGCTGGAAGATTTACCGGATTTAAAATCCTATCCGATACGGGAGGCTTTTGAGTAGATGGCTGACCAGAAAAAACATGAAAAAATATTAAGCCCTGACGGAAAATTCATGTATATTCTGACTAAGGCAGGTCAGATCATTATATTGAATCTGGTATGGCTTTTAACATGTATACCGATTTTTACAATTGGCACTGCAATAACATCTTTGTATTATGCAATGATGAAAAATATCCGAAGGAATCGAAGCTATCCGCTGGTAGAGTACTTTGCATCTTTTAAACGGACATTTGTGAGGGGAAGCATTTTTACAGTTGTTTCAGGAATTTGGCTGTTGTTATTGTATCATCTCCAGACGATAGCAGTTACTGTTCAAGGGGAAAACGGCATTTTCCTGAACAAATTGTATGTGGCACTGATGGTTGTAACGGCGGCAATACTGATTTACCTTTTTCCGGTTCTGTCAAGATTTACCATGAGTATGACAGATATGGTTAAACTGGCATTTGTTATGGCAGTCAGGTTTATAGGGTATACCATATTGATATTGGCAGGTACAGCGTTGCTTTTTTGGTTGAGTTTTTTTTATCTGCCAATACCGGTTATTTTGTTTTTGCCGGGGACATGGTGCTATGTGTGTACCTTTATGATAGAAAAAGCATTACGAAAATATATGCCTGCATCCGATGGAAATGAAGATGCGTGGTACTACGAATAGAGTACAATATTTCAGGTATTGAGAAAGGTATGGTTATGAAGATGAAACTGGGGAAAATGAAGAAAAAACTGGTAGCGTTATGTATGGTTTTGACACAAACGGTTATGACTCTACAGATTTGTACACTTCCTGTTAATGCATCAAATGGTTCATTAACGCAGGAGGAAGCCAGAGAAATTGTAAGTACATATTCTGCCATAGATTCGATTCCGGGTTATCTGGATTATCTGGAAAATCATAAAGATGCAGATTATCCGGATGTAACAATGGAGATAAATGCAGCGGATTATACTGTATATATGGAAAATGACAGAGAAGTGGAACCTGAAATCTATACGAATTATGAGGGGATGCAGGGGGAGAGCATTCTGACATCGGAAACCAGTTATATTGAATTTGAGGTAGAAGTGTCGGAACCCGGTTTTTATCAGCTGGAACTCGAATATTATCCTATTGAGGGTAAAAATTCAGAAATTCAGAGAAGCTTTTTTGTTGACGGAGAACTGCCATATGGAGAATTGTCTTTGATTGAGTTTCCACGTATCTGGTCAACAGATGTGGCACAGGCAAGTTTTTCCAATGGTGTATATGATGTAGTCTGGAACAAGGATAATCAGGGAAATGATATGAAACCGACGGCGGTAGAAATCCCGGAATGGATTGTGTCGGATTTGTATGACAATAATGGATATATTACAGAACCTCTTTGCATCTATTTGGCAAAAGGAAAACATACGATTTCCATGAATGCACAAAGAGAACCTATGTTGCTTCGCAGATTACTTTTAACAAACAAAGAAGATGTAAAAAGTTATGAAGAGGTAAAAAAACAATGGGATGCAGCGGGCGGTCAGAATACCACAGGTGTTAATATTGTGATTCAGGGAGAGAATGCAACCAGAACTTCATCCCAGATGCTTTATCCAAAGCAGGATCAGTCATCTCCTGCGGTGTATCCGGCAAGTGCCAAAGAACTTTTGAATAATACAATTGGCGGTGAAAGCTGGGGAGATGCCGGACAGTGGATTGAATGGGAATTTGAAGTGCCGGAAACCGGATACTATAATATTTCTTTATTTGATAAGCAAAGTTTCATGAGGGGTATTTATGTATCACGTAAAATTTCCATTGACGGAGAGGTTCCTTTCAGTGAACTGGAGGATTATGGATTTACTTATGATTCTTCATGGAGAACAGATGTACTTCAGGATGAGGAGGAGAATGCATATTGTATCTATCTGGAAAAAGGAATTCATACCATCAGAATGGAAGTGGTACTTGGAGAATTCTCAGAGGTAATTGCAAATGTACAGGATTGCGTATCCCAGTTAAATGCTATCTACCGTAAAGTGATCCGAATTACCGGTGTAAATCCGGATACCTATCGAGATTATCAGATTGAAGCTTCTCTTCCGGATTTGAATGAAGAAATGGTAGTGGTAAGGGATCAACTGAATGATTCCATTGAAGATTTGAGAGCAGCGGCAGGACGTACTTCCGATAAAGAAACAGTACTGATTACCATGAGAGATCAGCTTGATTATCTGATTGAGGATGAAGAAAGATTTGTTAAGGTCGTTTCAACCTATAAACAGAATGTAAGAGCATGTGGTACCTGGATTACACAGGTAATTGATCAGCCATTGCAAATTGACCGGTTAAATATTTATTCGCCGGATGAAGTTGTTGAAGTAGATTCGAATTCTTTCTTTGACAAAGCCCTCTATGAAGCAAAGAGATTATATTATTCCTTTGTAATTGACTATAATTCATTGGGAGCGACAGACACAGAGGACGATGAAAATAAGACGATTACATTATGGATTGGAACAGGACGTGACCAGGCAAATGTCATAAGGTCTTTGATTGATGAATCTTTTACCAACGTTTATGGAGTCAATGTAAATGTCCAATTGGTAGATATGAACACTTTGCTGCGGGCAGAGCTTGCAGGAGAGGGACCGGACGTGGCAATCCAGGTTGCAAATACCAATGGTATTGCAGGTGCGGTATTAAATACAGGTAATGATACACCTGTTAACTATGGACTTAGAAATGCGGTACTTGATTTAACCCAGTTTGCAGATTATGAAGAGGTTTCGGAACGGTTTTATCCGAGTGCATTGACTGCCTTTGGATTTGATGGAGCGGTATATGCACTTCCTGAAACACAGACTTTTCCGGTTATGTTCTACCGACAGGATATTCTATCAGAGCTTGGAATTGATGTGCCAACCACATGGGAAGAGGTAAAGGTTACCATGTCGGTGCTTGCCAAGAATCAGATGGAATTCGGTATGTTGCCTTCGGAACAGATTTATGCAATGTTGTTGTATCAGAACGGAGGAGAGTACTATAACGAAGGCGGTATTTCTTCTGCCCTGGATTCTGATATAGCGGTAAATACCTTCAAGGAATATTGCGAATATTATACCGATTATGGTCTTGACAGATGGACCAGTGTTGAGGAACGTTTCCGTACAGGTGAATGTCCTATCATTATTGCAGACTATACCGTATACAATAACCTGGAAGTGTCGGCACCGGATATTGCTGGACTTTGGAACTTTACTGTGGTACCCGGAACGGTACAGGAGGATGGCACTGTTGATCATTCGGTAGGCTGTACGGGACTTGCAAGCATGATTATGGCAGATACGGATGAACCGGAAGCTTGTTGGGAATTCTTGAAATGGTGGACATCGGCAGATGTACAGACCTTATTTGACAGGGAAATGGAATCGCTGATGGGGTCTGCAGCGAGAGTGGCAACGGCCAATCAGGAAGCTTTTGAAAATATTCCATGGTCTGTTGATACCTATGAGGCATTAGCAGAAGCGTTTACATGGGTAAAAGGAATTCCACAGGTACCGGGCGGATACTATTCTTGGAGAAATGTAAACAATGCATTCTATACGGTAACGACGGAAACCGATACTGCATCGCCCAGAGAGGAACTGATGGATAAAGTACTTTACATCAATGATGAGATTACTTATAAACGAAAAGAATTTGGTCTGCCGACATTGGATGATCTGGAAGAGGAGGGAAAGTAAATGGCATCAAACGAAGCAATGGCTATAGCAAAGAAACAGAGTAAGCTTAGCTATCAGATTAAAAAGAATAAAGCCTGCTATATTATGATGGCACCCTATTTCATCTTTTTTTTCTTATTTACGGTGCTGCCGGTATTAACCTCCATGGCGTTAAGCTTTACTTATTTTAATATGTTGGAATGGCCTACTTTCAATGGATGGAATAATTATATCAAACTGTTTTTAGAGGATGATATTTTCCTTATATCATTGAAAAATACTTTGATTTTTGCGGTTGTAACAGGACCAATCAGTTATCTGCTGTGTCTTTTGTTTGCATGGATTATTAATGAGTTTTCAAGCAAAATAAGGACACTTCTTACCTTGATTTTTTATGCACCGTCTATCTGCGGTAATGCTTATATGGTATGGAGTCTGATTCTTTCCAGTGACCGATATGGATACTTGAATGGTATTTTAATTAAGCTTGGAATTATCAATGAACAGAAACTGTGGATGCAGGATGCAAAGTATATTCTGCCTTGTCTGATTGTAGTGCAGTTATGGTTATCACTGGGAACCGGTTTTCTTTCTTTTATTGCCGGTCTTCAGACTGTAGATAAAAGCTTATATGAGGCGGCAGCCCTTGACGGTGTTAAGAACCGCTGGCAGGAGCTTTGGTATATAACCTTACCATCAATGAAGCCTCAGCTTATGTTTGGTGCGGTTATGCAGATTACACAATCCTTTGCGGTGGCAGATATTTCCATTCAGTTAGCAGGTAATCCTTCTGTTAACTATGCAGGAGCAACCGTTGTTACGCACCTTCTGGATTATGGTTCAACCAGATTTGATATGGGTTATGCATCGGCAATTGCGACGGTGTTATTCCTGTTAATGGTAGGTACGAATAAACTGGTTCAGAAAATTTTAGGAAGGGTGGGAGAGTAAGTGGCAAAGACAGCTAATAAGAAAAAATATCGCTTTTTGAAACCCAGAGAAAAGAAGCTGAATCGTTCCCTTGCAGGAAATGGACTGCTGTTCTTTATCATGGCGATTTGCGGATTCTTTATGGCACTTCCGCTTATTATGATAGTGAACAACTGCTTAAAACCTCTGGATGAAATTTATCAATATCCTCCCAGAATTTTGGTCAGGAATCCTACTTTGGAGAATTTCACAGATCTGTTTACGATCATGAGTGATTCCTGGGTACCTTTTTCGCGATACATATTAAATACCATTATCATAACCGGGTTTGGTACGGTCGGACATGTAATTTTAGCCTCTCTGGCCGCCTATCCATTGGCGAAACATGAATTTCCGGGAAAAAAGCTTTTGTTTAATATGGTTGTATTGTCCATGATGTTTTCCTGGACAGTAACACAGATTCCAAACTATATGATTATTAGCTGGCTTGGAATCAATAATACTTATTTAGCACTGATATTGCCGGCATGTTCCTATGGTATGGGGCTTTATTTGATGAAACAGTTTATGGAGCAGCTTCCGACTTCATTGATGGAGTCAGCAAGGCTGGATGGTGCTTCGGAATATCAGATTTTTTGGAAGATTGTTATGCCGAATGTAAAACCGGCATGGTTGACACTGGCTATCTTCCAGTTTCAGCAAATGTGGGGTAATACAGGAAGTATGTTCCTAAGAGATGAACAGTTAAAGCCTCTGCAGTTTGCATTGCAGCAAATTTCGGCTGGTGGTACTGCAAGAGCCGGTGCAGCAGCGGCAGTTACTTTTATTATTGCGGCGGTGCCGATTATCTTTTTCCTGGCATGCCAGAGCAACGTACTGGAAACCATGACAACTTCCGGTATGAAGGATTGATAGGAGGGGCAGGATGAGAAAACATAATTTGTTAAAAAAACTAACTGCTTCTTTGTTTGCAGCTGTCATCATTGCTGTTACTTTTGAACAGACGGTTCAAGCGGAAGAGCAGCCTTATGATACTTACAATTATGACTATCGCAAAAATATAGTTATGACACCTGCAGCTTACGTACCAAACGGTTCGGTTACCGGACTATCAGTGGGAACGACAGATTTTAAAGAACCACAGGATTTGTGTGTGGCACCGGATGGTCTGGTTTATGTTGCAGATACACAGAATAACAGAATTGTTGTATTGAATGAAACGATGACAGATGTTGTCCGTACTATCGAAGGGTTTGAAAGAGAGGGTAATTCAGATACCTTTAATCAGCCATATGGAGTCTGTGTTTCGGAAAGCGGTTATTTGTATGTTGCGGATTCTATGAATAAGAGAATTGTGGTTTTAACACCTGAAGGAGAATTCGTCAATATTATTGATAATCCTCAGTCGGAAATTTTAGAGGAAGGTTTTGATTTCATACCGATTAAGGTAACGGTTGATTATGCAGACAGAGTGTATGTCATTTCCAGAAATGCTTTTGAAGGAATCCTTGTTTTTGAAAGTGACGGAAGCTTTACCGGATACTTTGGAACCATCGATGTTAAAATTACCCTCTGGGAAAAATTCTGGAGAAAGCTAGCAACCAAAGAAGAACGTTCCAAGCAACAGCTCTATATTCCTACCGAATTTACCGGTATGGATGTGGACAGTGACGGCTTTATTTATGCGACCAATATTGACTCGGACGGTGTGCAGGCTGTAAGACGTTTAAATCCCCAGGGAAAGGATGTTATCCAGAAGGGAGAAAATGAAAATGTAGGTGGCGACCTTCGTGTTTATACCTATGGCGATTACAGTGGTCCCAGTGAAATAACGGATGTCGTTTACCGGGGAAAAGGTATTTATTCTCTGCTGGATCGAAAGAGAGGACGTATCTTTACTTATGATAAAGAGGGAAACCTTTTGTATATCTTCGGTGGACTTGGAAGTCAGGAAGGAACTTTTACAACACCGGTTGCCATTGAAGCAATTGATGACCAGCTTATTGTACTGGATTCCTATTATGGTGCCATACTTAAGTTTGGTGAAACCGAATATGGAAGTCTGATAAATGAGGCGGTAGGACTTCGCTACGACGGTGATGAAACGCAGGCAATTAATATATGGCAGAAGGTTTTGAAACTGGATGAAAACAATGAGCTTGCAAATTCCGGTATTGGCAAGGCATATCTGACGGCAGGCGATAATGAGAAGGCCATGAAGTATTTGAAGCTTGGAATGAATCGAAAGTACTATTCCGTAGCATGGAAACGATATCGAAATGAGATTCTTACAAAAAATATGAATGTCATCATGACGGTAATAGTAATTCTGATTGCCTTGTCAATTATATATAAAAAGTTTTTTAAGCAACAGATAAAAGCAAAGCTTGCAGAAAAGAAGGGAGGACTTTCGTGATGAAACAATTATTTTCCAAGGATAAGTGGAAATATGCATTTTATACGGTAAGTCATCCTGTCGATGGCTATTATGAAATAAGACACCGGGAACGTGGAAGTGTACCAATTGCCTGTTTGCTTGTCGTTTTATTTTCTTTCAGCTTTTCCATTAACAGAATTATGGCAAGTTTTATTGTGAATGACGTGGATCCGCTTGATGTCAATGCATTTACAGAATTATTATCAGTACTTTTGCTTTATGGATTATTCTGCGTAGGAAATTGGTCCATTACCTGTCTGATGGAAGGAGAGGGGAGATTTAAGGATATTTCGATTGCAATTGGCTATGCAATGATTCCTATGATTGTATGCTTTAATCTTGGAACGGCTGTCAGTCAGTTTGTAGCACAGAATGAAGAGGCGTTTTATTGGATGATTCTTGGTATTGGTATTGCTTATGGACTTTTTATGATGCTGATTGGAATCATGCAGGTACATAATTATACGTTGGGCAAAACCTTGGTTACGATTTTTCTGACCTTTATTGCCATGTTCATTATAATTTTTATTGTATTGTTGTTTGTGGATTTGATTAATCAGGTATACAGTTTCTTTTATAGCATATATCAGGAACTGATATTCAGAGCATAGGAGGCGGATGAGAATGAGAAAAAGTAAAAAAGTTTTACTAAGCGTATCAGGGCTCATCCTGCTGGTTGTCCTTACCTGGCTGGCATATTATCTGATTCACTTTTATTGTTATGATAACTATAAAGATGATTTATCTTCTTATGAATATGAAAAAGGTACAGAATTTCGTCCTATTAACGAGTCAAAGAGCGATGTGGATGGTATGGTGCTTGCAACCGAAAATGACAAGCTAAAGCTATATGTTAATGCAGAAACCGCAGAGGTAGCAATATATGATAAAAGGAATGGGGAGATTGTCCGTTCCAATCCGGTGAATGCTGACGAGGATGCGATTGCCACAGAAACCAATAAGAATTATTTGAAATCGCAGATTATTGTAGATTATTTTAATGCTTCCAGAACAGAAGGAACCTTTGATTCCTATAGCTACTGTACGGAAAGAGGACAGGTAGAAGCGGAATCGATTGAGAATGGAATCCGTTTCCTTTATAACATGGGAGATTTGACGAGTCAGACAGGTATTGTTCCGCAATATATCAGCAAGGAAACATTAAACAATGTGCTTCTTGCAATGTCTCCGGAGGGAATGAAATTTTCCCAAAAGAAGTTTGTGGAAAGTGATGTGGCAGACGGATATATGGAAATGCTGGAGTCTACGGTAAAAGGTGCTTCCCAGCTTCGTAAGTTAAATAAATATTTTGAAGAAGCAGGTTTTACTTATGAGGATTATATACGAGAGATGGAAAACTCCGGTGTGGAAGATGCGATTCCTATTTCTTTTCTGATTCCGTTAGAGTATCGTCTGGATGGAGATTCCGTAGATGTATCCATACCGATGAGTGGTGTGGAAGAATATGGAGGCGGTTCTATCTTCCGTATTCAGTTGTTAAGATATTTTGGAACCGCAGGGACAGAGGAAGAAGGCTATATGCTGGTGCCGAATGGTTCCGGTTCCTTGATTCGCTTTAACAATGGCAAAACGACAGCATCTGCTTACTCCGAATATGTATACGGGATTGATCCTCTTGCTGCAGAATACACAGTAATGGAAAATACAGAAAATATAAAAATGGCATTGTTTGGTATTTTCAGAGAAAACAGTAGTGTCTTTGCAACGATTGAAGATGGTGCTTCCTTCAGTTATCTGACGGCAGGTGTAGCGGGAAAAATAAATGAATACAATTATGTTTATCCCACTTTTGTTTTGAGAGGAAATGATAAGCTTGCAATGTTTGGTTCTACAGGTAATGAAGCGGAACTCCCTATTGTTGAATCGGATTTGTACGATGCTAATCTGACGGTACGTTACAGTATGCTGGATGAAGAACATTCAGGATATGCCGGAGCTGCCAACTATTACAGAGAAAGGCTGGCAGAAGAAGGAGTATTGTCAGCAAAAGAGAAAACAGAAGAGGATATTAAGTTTTATTATGACGTACTTGGTGGAGTAACCATGACGAAGTTCTTTATGGGAATTCAGTATGACGGTTTGTATGCTATGACTACTTTTGATGAAGCTGCCGAAATTTCCAATGACCTTGCAGCAAGCGGAGTAAGCAATCAGGTTATGAATTTCCAAGGATGGATGAACCGGGGCTATTATCATGATGTTACGGATAAGATTAAGGTTCCGAGGGCACTGGGAGGCAAGTCTGATTTGGAAGCTTTGAGCAATACAGTGGACTCCAACGGCGGTTCGTTCTATGGAGATGTGGCACTTCAGAAAGTAACGTTAATCAGTAAAAGATATTCCGCATCTAATGAAACCTCAAGATATTATGCAGGGTACATAGCAGATTTCGGACTGGTAAATCCGGCGAATCTCCGTAAGACATCGGGACTTGGTTATGAAGAAAATATTTATATGCTGATATCACCCAAATTCCTGGTAAGATATGCGGATAAATTTGCGGATAAGGTACAGAACTTTGATATTCAGGGTATCTCTTTGAGAGACTTAGGTGATGAGTTGCATTCGGATAAGAGAAGAACGAATGTTATCGACAGAGAGAAAGCGCTTGATGTCGTAGAGGCAAGACTTTCTAATATGGAAGAGACCGGTAAAAACATCATGTTAAATGACTGTAACGATTATGCTTTTGCTTATGCAGATGATATCATCAATGCACCTTTAACAGATAATGATTATTATATTGTAGATGAAACCGTTCCTTTCTATGAGATGATAATTCATGGATATATAGATTATTCCGGTTCGGCAATTAACTTAAGTGATACTTATGACAAGACAGATGTTGTATTGAATCTGGTTGAAAATGGAGCATCCCCACATTTCATGTTTTCCTGGGGAAATGCGAATGAGATTAAAAACACTGGTCTTAACCGGTTCTATGCAACAACGTATTTGAACTGGAAAGAAGATGCACTAGCTATTTATGAAGAAGTAAACGGTGCGTTAAAGTATGTGAACGGCGAAGCAATTACGAATCATGAGATTTTAGAGAATGGTGTACGTGCAATAACCTATAGCAATGGAATAACTATTTATGTAAATACAACAAATGCAGATCAGACGATAAACGGAGTATCGGTACCTGCAAGAAGCTATGGAATAGGGGGAGTCTGAAAATGAAAAGAAATAAAAAAAGAATGTCTCTCACAACCAAAAGAAGTATAACAGGACTTTTGTTTATTTTTCCATGGCTGATTGGCTTTATCTGGTTTTATGCCAGAAGCCTGTTTATGTCGGTACAATTTTCACTGTGTAATCTGACGGTTAATCCGGGTGGTGGTTATACACTGGATTTTACCGGACTTGACAACTATATTTATGCTTTTCGGGTACATGGTACGTTTAAACAGATATTGACAACCTCTGTCGGCAATATGCTGATAGATGTTCCATTGATTACCTTTTTCAGCTTATTTATGGCAATTTTGCTGAATCGGAAATTTAAGGGCAGAACTTTGGTAAGAGCCATCTTTTTCCTGCCGGTTATCTTAAACTCCGGGGCAATCTTAGATGCGATGGAACTTGCCAGAACGATGATGAGCGGCGGTATCTCGAGTGCCAGTGCAGAAATGGCATCGGCAGCATCCGGAAGCGGTATCAGCATACAGTATTATATTCAGATGTTTGCCACACTGGGGCTTCCTGATTCCATCATTGAATATATAGCAGGAGCAGTAGGGCGAATCAGTGATATTATCAATGCTTCCGGTGTGCAGATTATTATTTTTATTGCAGCGCTCCAATCCATTCCGGGTTCTATGTATGAAGTTGCAAGAATTGAAGGAGCAACCGCTTATGAAACCTTCTGGAAGGTAACCTTTCCAATGGTACTGCCACACATTATTACGAATGTGGTATATACGGTGGTGGACAGTTTCGCAGATTCAGAGGTTGTAGAGCTTGCTTATGATACGGCATTTACGAACAACAATTACGGACTTAGTTCTGTAATGAGCTTGACCTCTACGGTGATTACCTGTCTGATTCTTGTTCTCATCTGTCGGTTTATACAGAAACGAACGTTTTATTATAATTAGGAAAGGAGAAAAAAGATGGAAAAGGCAGAACAAAAACAAAAGCTTTCCTGGAAAAGTATACAGGATAAGTACCGGGAAATAAAAGAAGATACGCAGTTTGCCAATGACAGGAAACGCTGGCTATCCAACATCAAAAAGTTTGTCCTGGGATTATTCAGGCTGGTTATTATCGTGGGAATCTGTTATGCAATTTTAGGACCGGTTATTGGTATTATCAGCAGCTCTTTTTTCTCGGATGCAGATAATTATAATACTATGGTATATCTGATTCCTCAGGCTCCTACGTTGGAAAGATATAAGCTGGCAATTAAGTATTTGAATTATGGACAGACGGTAACCGCTTCTTTACTGTATTCTGTTACATTGATGCTGATACAGGTATTTGTCTGTTCCATGGTAGGTTATGGATTTGCAAGATATACATTTCCTTTTAAAAATCTACTGTTTGCATGTGTAGTGATAATGATTGTCATTCCTACCCATACTATCATGCTGCCGCTTTACATGACATTTGCGAAATTTGATGTTCTGGGCATTATAAAACTGATCAGAGGTTCAGAGGTCAATCTTTTGTCGACACCAATACCGATGTATATCATGACATTGTTTGGCTGTGGACTCCGGTCGGGACTTTATATTTATATTTTTAACCAGTTCTTTCGCGGACTTCCGAAAGAAATTGAAGAAGCTGCATTTGTGGATGGAGCAGGAACCTGGTATACTTATTTTCGCATTATGCTGGTAAATGCAATTCCTTCTGTCATTACGGTGGCTATTTTCTCCATGGTATGGCAGTATAATGATACATTTTATGCAAGGTTATTTTTGATTAGCGATGATATTGTAATCAGTAAAAAGATTTCCACAATTCAGGCGACTATTTCCAATGTTGAGAAGATTTATGATCCAAACATACAGGAATTGTATCTGGATGCTGGAGTTGTATTGATTACGATACCAATTATCATTATTTATGTCGCTCTTCAGAAATACTTTATAGAGGGAGTAGAGAGAAGCGGTATTGTCGGATAGATGAAACGCTGCTTTACTTAAAACAATTCAACTAAATAAAACAAAGGAGGATGGAAAAGTTGAAGGCTAAAAAAATTATGGCATTATGCCTTACGGCCGCAATGACATTTAGCATGATTGGCTGTGGCAGTAATGCAACAACAGAAACTGCTAGTGAAGAAACGGAAACTCAGCCGGAAGAAAGTGAGGAAACTACACAGGAGGAAGCTGCGGATAGTGCCGTAGAGGCTACAGGCGAGGTGAGTCTGGACTTTGAAGATGGCTTATTTGGTTTCGTAGGAAATGACAAAGCCGTAAATTCCGCATCGGATGATTCCCTTTTTTCCGTAGAAGATTACAACGGATCAAAAGCGTTAAAAGTAACACCGCAGGGTAAGATGCCTTATGTCGGAATTCAGGTAGATGCATTGCTTGGGGATAAGGCTTCCAGTCTTAAGTCGATTGAATTGACAATTGGAACAGAAAATCCGGATGGAGAGTTCTGTGCAACTTCCGGTAATATTTATGCACTTCTTGGTGCAGATAATGCAAAGTATAATCAAGGATGGTCCGTATATTTAGAGGACGCAAATCCAAAGACAATAAGCTATACACTTCCGGATGACCAGTCATTTGCGGAAGGTAATAGTATCATAATATCTCTGGAAACAGATACCGGAAAAGACAAAGGTGCTACACAGGCGAACATGTATCTTGATAATATTGTATTTAAGGATGCTTCCGGCAACGTACTTGCAGCTGACAGCAGTGCAGAATATGTTGCAGCCAGCACAGGGGTTGACAGATCTAATTTATGTTCCCTGAAAGATGCTGTTGAATTTGCTGATTTCGCATGTACAGGCGATGCATGGGCACAGAATGGTTTTGATATGCCGCAGGAGATTCTGGATGCACTTGTTCCCGGCTCTGTAGTAGAAATTACCTTTAGTTCTGAAACCGGAAATATGTGGATTGTAATGCCGGATGCAGCAGCAGGCTGGATGAGAGTTGCACAGGGAAATGCTGATGGAAGCGGAAGTGATTCTGCATACATCAATAATTCCGGTAATATCTGCCAGATTACCTATGAGCAGATTGCAGCAGTATGTGGTGATGATGTATCTACATGGGGCGCAAGAATGCAGTGTGAATCAGATGGTGCATGGGAAGTACAGGCTGTTAAGGTAGGAACAAAAGCTCCTTCTTATGCTTTGGCAGATGCTGTTGAGTTTGCGGATTTTGCATGTACAGGGGATGCATGGGCACAGAACGGTTTTGATATGCCACAGGAAATTTTGGATGCATTAGTTCCGGGAAGTGCAGTAGAAATTACATATAGCTCTGAAACGGGAAATATGTGGATTGTAATGCCGGATGCCACAGCAGGCTGGATGAGAGTCGGACAGGGTAACGCGGATGGAAGCGGTAGTGACAGTGCAGTCAGTGATGGCAGCAAGAGTTATATTACCTATGAGCAGATTGCAGCAGTATGTGGTGATGATGTATCTACATGGGGTGCAAGAATGCAGTGTGAGTCAGATGGCGCATGGGAAGTGTACAGTGTTAAGGTTGGAACCGCAAAAGAGTTTAAAATGTTGAATAATCTTGTTGAATTTACTGATTTTTCTGCCAGTGGAGACGGATGGGCACAGGCTGGTGCAACAATGCCACAGGAAATTCTGGATGCGCTTGTTCCCGGGTCTGTTGTAACGATTTCTTATAGTAGTGACAATGGAGATTTATGGATTGTCATGAATGAAGCAGCAGCAGGCTGGATGAGAGTCGGACAGGGTAATGCAGATGGAAGTGGTAGTGATTCTGCAGTATTTAATGGAAATACCTGTCAGGTTACTTTTGAACAGATTGCAGAGCTTTGCAGTGATGATGTATCTACCTGGGGAACAACCATGCAATGTGAAGCTTCCGGTGCATGGGAAGTTTACAGTGTAGCGGTTGGTACAGCAGCTGAATAAGTGAAAAGAAAAAAAGAAAAGAAATAAATCAGGAGGAATTTAAACATGAAGATGTATAAAAAATTACTTGCTATGGGATTAAGTGTAGCCATGGTTGCAGGGTTAACAGCGTGTGGCAGTACAGCAGAATCCGGTAGTACAGCAGAGTCCGGCAGTGCAGGAAACGAAACAGCTGCAGAGGAAGGAACAGATAACACGGTAGCCTCTGCAAATAATGGCGAAACAAGAAAAATCAGGATTGGTACATGGTATGATCATTATTATGACAGTACCAATACGGATATTCATGATGACCCAAGTGTTTCGGATGAAGAACTGGCACAGGCACATTTTGATGTTGTCAAAGAAGTAGAAGATAAGTATAATGTTGAAATTGAATTTGTTAACCTGACCTATACCGGTATTCAGGAATCTATCAATACTTCTATTCTGGCAGGCCAGCCTGACTGTGATATTTATGAGGTTGACTTAAGTTTTGGTATTGGAGCTGCCTTAAATGGATATGCAACGAATTTGGAAGAAGTGCTTCCGGAAGATCAGGATATTTTCAATGATCAGATGGTATTCTCACAGGTAGATATCGGACTGGATGAGGGAGTATATCTGTTCCAGTCGAACAGTGCAGAGATGGTACTTGCCAATACTTATATGCTTGCTTATAATAAGCAGATGCTTGATGAAGCAGGTCTTGAAGATCCGAATGCACTCTATGAAAGAGGCGAATGGACATGGGATAAGTGGAGAGAGTATATGTTGACCCTTACACAAGATACAGATGGTGATGGTGTAACGGATGTTTATGGTTATGGTTCCCGTTGGGATTTCCTTGTGTATAACCTGTTAATGAGCAACGGTACATCCATTGCATCAAGCAGCACAGAAAACTTATCCGCTCCGGAAGTAACAGAAGTACTTGATTTTATTTACAATATGTATAATGTAGATCATGTAGCGAATCCATGGAATTCGGATGACTTTGATTATAATCAGAACTGCTACATGGATGGCAGGGTTGCATTCTGGATTGATGCTGCATGGATTTCTTCCGCAAATGAAGATGCAAACCTTGAATTTGATGTTGTTTGGTGTCCATGGCCTATCGGACCAAGTGGTGATGAATCTACTAATAAGTTTAAAAATGTTTCTTCCGGTAATGCATGGATGATTCCGGCTGGTGTGGAAGATCCTGAATTCGTCTATAATGTATTCTATGATTGGCAGAACTGGTACCATGGAGACACTGATCTTCGTGATGGTGACCTTACATGGTGGGAAGACTGTGCTATTACAGAAGAAAACTACGCTGTTATGGAATATATGGGACAAAGAGGTGCTTTTGACCTTTGGAATTCCCTTGGACTTGAGTGGGATTGGGCACAGCTCTTGAATGGCGAAATGACCGCAGCACAGTTCCAGGAAACATACAAGCAGAATGTGCAGGATGCACTGGATGCATTTTATAAATAACATGGTGCCAACAGGCGACAAGGAATAATATGGATTGATAATACACCCGTATCCTTATGGGTACGGGTGTATTTTCTTGATGTACTTAGCAGTGTACGTTTACATGGAAGTAGGAGATTTTATGTTTCGCAGCGATAATTTATTTAGTCGTTTTATGAATGTACTGTTTGATATTATATGTATTGACGTTTTATGGCTGCTGTTTTCCATACCGGTGGTAACAGCAGGGGCGGCAACAACAGCAGCATATTATGCCATGTCAAAGACGGTCAGATACAAAACCGGTTATGTTTTTAAAGAATTCTGGCATTCCTTTAAATGTAATATGAAACAGACCATTCCATTAACGATAATCTTCTGGATGGTATTGGCAGTTCTTTCGGTTGATATTTGGTATGTATGGACGAATGATAATAAAGTAAACAGTGCTATTTTTATGGTGTTAATTCTGGTATTATTTTTGGTGCTGGGAATTGTAATTTATATTTTTCCTTTATTATCAAGATTTGAAAAAAACAATATGGATTTGATAAAAACGGCTGCGTTTGTAATGTTTAAGTTCCTGCCGATAACCATCTGCATTCTGACTGTTGCATTATTATGCTGTATCGGAATTTATCTGATGCCATGGGCACTTCTGGTTATTCCCGGAATTTATATGTTTTTTCTGTCTTTTCCGATGGAAAAGATTTTAAGAAGACTGATGCCGAAGGTAGAAGAAGAAAGCGAGGAAGCAAAAAAATGGTATTATCAATAACAAGGGGCAGTAAAAGAAAAATTATGTTGACCATGACGGTGCTTGCATTGTTATTTTCCGGATGCGGGAAACAGGAAGAGAATTTCGTTACAGAAACGGAGAAAACGGAAGAAATGATCGTGGAAAAGAATGATTCAGAGGAAAAGAATGATTCAGAGGAAAAGTATGATTCAGAGAAAAAGAATGATTCAGAGAAAAATTCAGAAAATATTTCTGAGGGGAATTCAGAGATGGAAAAAATAACAGCAAATGATGTTGTAAGTGAGATGAAAATCGGATGGAATCTGGGGAATACTATGGACAGCATCAATTCTTCGGCACTGAAGACGATGCCTGCAGAAACATGGGAAACCGCATGGGGAAACCCTGTTACAACCCAAAAACTAATTGACACAGTGATTGGAGAGGGGTTTAATATAATTAGAATTCCGGTAAGCTGGAACGATCATATTCTTGTTTCGGGTAATTATGAAATCGAAGAGGGCTGGCTTGACAGAGTACAGGAAATTGTAGATTATGCGTATGATCAGGGAGTTTATGTCATATTAAATACGCATCATGAGAGCTGGTATGAAACCTATTATGATAAAGAGGAACATTCCAAAGAAGTACTTGCTGCAGTGTGGACACAGATTGCGGAGCGTTTTCAGGACTATGACGAACATCTTATTTTTGAAGGATTGAATGAACCCAGAAAAATAGGTACCAGTGTGGAATGGACCGGCGGGGATCAGGAAGGCTGGGATGTAGTTAACTCTCTCAATGCAACATTTGTTCAGACGATTAGAGAGAGTGGTGGCAATAATCCTTATAGAATTTTAATGATTCCCGGCTATGCTGCAAACTGCTGGGAAGGAATCAAACATCTTGAGGTACCGGAGGATGACAAAATTATTGTATCGGTACATGCTTATGAACCATATGATTTTGCCCTGAATAAACAGGGGAGAGGTACATGGAATCAGGATACCTCCAATATAGATAACATTATGAATTCGCTGGATACTCTTTTTATATCGAAAGGGATTCCTGTGGTTATCGGCGAATTCGGAGCAATGTATAAAGAGGTAGAAGGAAATGAAGAAGAGCGTGCACAATGGGCAGAGTATTATGTCCGTGAAGCAGCGAAGATAGGTGTGCCATGCATCTGGTGGGACAATGGTGCTTTCGAAGGGGATGGAGAATTGTTTGGATTGATTGACAGAGAAAGCTATGAGTGGAAGTATCCTTTGATTATAGATGGTCTGATGAGAGGTATTTCACAGGCGGCTGATTGAGGTGAAGAATGGCAAAAGAAGTAAAAATGAAGGATATTGCAGAAAGACTGCATATCAGTACCATGACGGTTTCTAAGGCATTATCAGGAAAACCGGGAGTTAGTGAATCGCTGCGGGAAAGAATTAAAGCTCTTGCAATGGAAATGGGATATGTGTTTCCGAGAGTGGATAAGAACAGCGAAAAGAAAAGCTATAATATTGGCGTGCTGCTTGCCGAGTATTATACAGAAAAATATATTACCTTTTATTGGAAATTATATCAGAACATTAATATGACTGCAGTAAAACAGAATTGTTTTGTAATGTTGGAAATTTTAAACAGCGAAGATGAAAAGAATCTGACGATACCGAAACTGGTATGTGAAAACAAGATAGATGGGCTTTTGGTACTTGGAGGAATTGAAAGCAGCTATCTGAAGATGCTCAATGAAAAGGTTGCTCTGCCGATTGTTTATATGGATTTTTATGATGACAGTATTCATGAGGACAGCATTATTTCCAACAATTTTTACGGAACTTATCAGATAACTAATTATTTATTCCAGAAGGGACATCGAGAAATTGCTTTTGTAGGTACTTTATTCAGCACCAAAAGTATTACGGACAGATTTTTAGGATATGAAAAGGCAATGATGGAACATGGAGAACGAATTAAGCAGGAATGGATTATTCCGGACAGAGAGAGTGAGAGAGAAACGCGTGGAGAAATTACTTTGCCGGATGAAATGCCTACAGCCTTTGTATGTAACTGCGATTTAACAGCCAGCACGTTGATAAAAAAATTGCAGGAAGCAGGTTATCGTGTTCCTGAGGATATTTCGGTGGTCGGCTTTGATGATTATCTTTATCCGGGAGCATGCAACGTAGGGGTTACGTCATATGGTGTAAATATGGAACATATGGCAGCCAAAGGGGTTGAAGTTATGATTCATAAGTTAGAAGGAGTACATCATCATAAAGGATTACATATTGTAGATGGTTATTTAATCGAAAAAGAGAGTGTTCTTGAGAAAAAAAGTCCCTAGGGACTTTTTTTATTTGGAAAGCGCTGTTGACGTGGGTTACATAATATATTATAATAACATATGTTATAAAAATATATTATAGAAAATGTAAATGAATGGGGTTCTTAGTTTAGGACGAAAACAGAAAGAGAAGGAAGCATATTATGGCAAGAAAAGAAACGATTACCAAAATGGATCTTTTGAATGCTGCTTTTGAAATGGCAAGCGAAGAGGGGGTAGAACGTATAACGGCAAGGAATCTGGCGGCGAAGGCCGGATGTTCAACACAGCCAATTTTCCGTATTTATAAAAATATGGAGGAACTGGGAGAGGAATTATTTGCGCAGGTAGTAGCTTATTTTGAAGCATATTATGCAAAGTTTCCGCGTAAGAATGATACACCCTTTGTTAATCTTGGACTTGCATATATTCGTTTTGCACAGGATAATCCAAAATTGTTTCAGCTTTTGTTTGTATCCGAGAACAGACATGGCAAGACTCTTTATGATATTTTAAATGGTACGGATGGAGTTATGGTAAAGGAGATAAACAATGCCAAATTCTATGGTTGTACGAATCCAAGTGCGATGTTTATGAAAATGTGGATTTTTATCCATGGAGCAGCCTGTATGTCATTAACAGGAGATTATGATTTAAACGAGGAAGAAACAGGGACACTTTTAGAGGAATCCTATCATTCATTTCTTGCGACATTATCATCATAGTGCAGAATAAAGGAGAAAAACAAAGCAGGAAAGGATGGAGGGTTCTGATGGAGAATCGTTACGACATTATTACAAGAATCAATGAACATTATGGAAAAATGAGCAAAAGCCAGAAAGCAATTGCATCCTTTATTTCTGACCATTATGATAAAGCAGTTTTTATGACAGCAGCGAAGCTTGGGGAAACGGTAGGAGTCAGTGAATCTACCGTTGTAAGGTTTGCTTCTTTCATTGGCTATAATGGCTATCCGGAATTCCAGAAGGATTTGGAAGAATGGGTGCAGAATAAAATAAATTCGGTGCAGAAAATCGGAGCCAAATATGGTCAGAGTACCCAGTCGGAAATATTGACCTCTGTGTTGAATGCGGATATTGAGAAAATCAAGGATACGATAGACAATCTGGATTCGGTTGCGTTTGAAACAGCAGTGGATATTATTCTGAATGCCCAAAATGTTTATGTGATGGGTGTAAGAAGCTGCGAGCCACTGGCAGATTTTTTACATTTTTATCTGAATATGATCCGGGGCAATGTGACGTTACTTCGGACAACCAGTGTTTCGGAAACCTTTGAACAGATGATTCGGATTAATAAAAATGATGCCATTATCGGCATCAGCTTTCCACGTTATTCCATGCGTACTTTGAAAGCAATGGAATTTGCCAATGACAGGAATGCGAAGGTAATTACCATTACCGATACGGTACATTCGCCGATGAATTTATATTCTTCCTGCAATCTGCTTGCCAGAAGTGATATGGTTTCTATTGTAGATTCTCTGGTAGCACCGCTGAGTCTTATCAATGCACTGGTGGTTGCCATGTGTCTGAAACGACCGGAAGATGTGAAACAGAATTTAAAAAATTTGGAAAATGCATGGAATAATTATCAGGTATACTTAAATGATGAAATCAATTTCATTGATGAGGAACCCATGTTGAATTATCCCCTGCGGAAAGAAAAAGCATGAGCAAGGTAATTGTAATCGGCGGTGGTGCTGCCGGCATGATGGCGGCGATTGCAGCCGCTAAGAATGGACATAAAGTAGTGTTGCTTGAGCAGAATGAAAAGCTTGGAAAGAAGCTTTTTATTACCGGAAAAGGAAGATGCAATGTAACCAATGCCTGTGAGGTAGAGAAACTTTTTGAAAATGTGATAAGCAATCCCAAATTTTTATATAGTGCTTTTTATAGTTTTGATAATCAACAGATGATGGGATTGTTGGAAGAGGCGGGTTGTCCGTTGAAAATAGAAAGGGGAGAACGCGTTTGTCCGGTATCAGATCATTCATCAGATGTAATAGCAGCATTGCAGCGTGAATTAAAGAAAAGACAGGTGGAAATCCGGTTTCATACGAAGGTAAAAACACTCTGCATAAAAGAAGGCCATATTCGGGGAGCTGTTTTAAACACCGGTCAGAGGGAAGAGGCAGATGCGGTCATTCTTGCGACCGGGGGATTGTCTTATCCGACAACCGGTTCTACCGGTGACGGCTACCGGATGGCAGAGGAGGCAGGACATACAATTAAGGAATGCAGTCCCGCTCTGGTACCTTTTGAAACGGCAGAAGGCTGGTGTAAGGAATTACAGGGACTGTCTTTGAAAAATATAAATTTGTCTATGTATGATGGGAAGAAAGAGGTTTATCAGGGATTTGGTGAGATGCTTTTCACGCATTTTGGGGTAAGTGGCCCGCTTGTGCTGAGCTCCAGCAGCTTTTATGGAAAATGTAAGAAAAAAGAAGCAGTGACACTGGTGCTGGATTTGAAACCGGCACTGAGCGAAGAACAGTTGGATAAAAGGGTACTGCGTGATTTTGAAGAGGTCCAGAATAAACAGTTTAAAAATGCATTGAACGGATTGTTCCCGGCCAAATTTGTGCCGGTTATCATATCTCTTTCCGGTATTGAACCGGAGAAGAAGGTCAATGAAATTACGAAAGAAGAAAGAAAAAATCTGGTGTATTTAACCAAGCATCTTACCATGCAGGTAAAGGGCACAAGGGATTTTAACGAAGCCATCATTACAAGAGGGGGTATTCATGTGAAGGAGGTAAATCCTTCCACGATGGAATCCAAACTGGTAGAAGGGCTTTATTTTGCCGGAGAAGTACTGGATTTAGATGCCCTGACCGGCGGCTTTAACTTACAGATAGCCTGGTCTACCGGGTATCTTGCGGGTGCTAGTGTCAGATAAGAAGTAACAAATATTTATGAATCATAAATGAGAGAACAGGAGAGTAAATCAATGGGATTCAATATTGCAATAGATGGTCCGGCAGGAGCCGGTAAAAGCACGATAGCGAAAAAGGTGGCAAAACAGCTTGGCTATATTTATGTAGATACCGGAGCTATGTACCGGGCGATGGCGCTTTTTCTGCTAAAGGAAAAGGTTGAGCCAAAGGATACGGAAGCTGTAAATGAAAAATGCAGGGAAGCAGATATTACCATCCGCTATGAAAACGGGGAACAGGTTGTATACTTAAATGGAGAAAATGTTAATGCTTACTTGCGTACGGAACAGGTTGGCAATATGGCATCGGTAACGAGTGCTAATCCGAATGTGCGCAAAAAGTTGGTGGAACTGCAGCAGAAGCTGGCGGCAGGAGCCGATGTTGTTATGGATGGCAGGGATATCGGGACCTGTGTATTGCCGGATGCGGAAGTGAAGGTTTATCTGACAGCAAGCAGCCGAGTGCGTGCGAAAAGAAGATATGATGAACTGACGGCAAAAGGCGAAGTATGTGACATCAACGTAATAGAGAAGGATATTATCGAAAGAGACCATCAGGATATGACAAGGGAAATATCCCCGCTCAGACAGGCAGAAGATGCGGTGCTTATAGATTCCTCGGATATGACGATTGATGAGGTGGCAGTGCAAATTATGGAATTGGCAGGGCAGAAAAGATAAGCAGAGTTTGAAAATAAATGTATTGGTAATAAAGGCAGAAAGTAGGAGATAGCTATGGAAGTTATACTAGCCGAAAAGGCGGGCTTTTGTTTCGGAGTGAAAAGAGCAGTGGATACCGTCTATGAGCAGGCAGAAGCTGGCGGAAAAATTTATACTTACGGACCGATTATTCATAATGAAGAAGTCGTTAAGGATCTGGAAAAAAAAGGAGTTACTGTCATTGAGAGCACAGAGGAACTTGCGAAAATAAAGGAAGGTACGGTTGTTATCCGTTCGCATGGTGTCTCCCGGGAAATATATGAACAGATTGAAAAACGGGGATTAAAATGTGTGGATGCCACCTGTCCCTTTGTAAAAAGAATTCATAATATTGTGGAGAAAGAGAGCCAAGCCGGAAAGCAGGTTGTGATTATCGGCAATGCAGGACACCCGGAAGTTGAAGGGATTATGGGCTGGTGTATCGGTGAAGCTATCGTTGTAGAATCCTTGAAAGAAGCGGAAGAATTTTGTTATGAAGGTGGAAAAGAAATCTGTATTGTTTCTCAGACGACATATAACTACAATAAATTTCAAGATATAGTTGAAATTTTTGAACAAAAAGGTTACAATGTTAGTGTTGTGAATACTATATGTAACGCTACGGAAGAAAGACAAACTGAAGCTAGGAAGATAGCGGCTCAGGTCGATGTAATGATAGTAATAGGTGGAAATCATAGTTCTAATACGCGGAAGTTGTATGAGATTTGTCTGCAGGAGTGTGAACACACTTATTTTATACAGACACTGGAAGACTTGCATTTAGAGTTACCTAAATCTGTCCGCCTGGTGGGTATTACAGCAGGGGCATCTACCCCAAATAATATTATCGAGGAGGTTCAAAATTATGTCAGAATTAACTTTTGAACAAATGTTAGAAGAGTCTTTAAAGACAATACACACAGGAGAGGTTGTTGAAGGTACAGTCATTGATGTGAAGCCAGAAGAGATTGTTCTCAATATCGGATATAAGTCTGATGGTATTCTTACCAGAAATGAATATACAAATGAACCTAATGTAGATTTAACAACTGTTGTAAAACCTGGTGACACAATGGAAGTAAAGGTCCTGAAAGTAAATGATGGAGAGGGACAGGTACTTCTTACTTACAAACGTCTTGCTGCCGACAGAGGCAATAAGAGAATTGAAGAAGCATTCAATAATCAGGAAGTCCTGACCGCAAAAGTTGCACAGGTATTAGAAGGCGGTTTAAGCGTTGTCGTAGAAGAAGTCAGAATATTCATTCCGGCAAGCCTTGTATCAGATACCTACGAAAAGGACCTGACAAAATATGCAGGACAGGAAATCCAGTTTGTTATCAGCGAGTATAATCCGAAGAGAAGAAGATATATCGGTGACCGCAAACAGTTATTAGTAGCTGAGAAAGCTGAATTACAGAAAAAATTGCTGGAAAGCATTAAGGAAGGCGATACTGTTGAAGGTACTGTTAAGAATGTAACCGATTTTGGTGCATTTATTGATTTGGGTGGTGCTGACGGTCTGCTTCATATCTCAGAAATGTCCTGGGGCAGAGTAGAGAATCCTAAGAAAGTATTCAAGGTCGGTGACAAAGTAAAAGTTCTTATTAAAGAAATCTCCGGAAACAAGATTGCGCTCAGCTTAAAGTTTGATGATGCAAACCCATGGAAGGATGCTGCAAGCAAGTATGCTGTTGGCAATGTAGTAACAGGTAAGGTTGCACGCATGACAGATTTTGGTGCATTTGTTGAACTGGAACCTGGTATTGATGCCCTGCTTCATGTTTCTCAAATTTCCAAAGAACACATTGAGAAACCGGCAGACGTTTTGAAGGTTGGTGAAGAAGTAACTGCAAAAGTAGTTGATTTCAATGAAGATGAAAAGAAAATCAGCCTGAGTATCAAAGCAATGCTTGCTCCGGAACCAAAAGAAGAGGAAACAGCAGCAGAAGATGATGCAGATGTTGTATCCGTAGATATTGATGCTGTTATTGCAAACGAGAGTGAAGAAGAGGCGTAAGTAGCCAATATTATGAGAGTGGGAACAGCGTATGGCATATGATTATGAGTATTTCAAAAAAGCGGTTTATGATTTGACCAAGATTGATTTGAATGCTTATAAAGAAAAACAGATGAAACGCCGTATTGATACTTTAATTGCCAAGAACAAGATTGTTGGCTATGACAATTATGTTTCGGCACTTAAAACAGACAAAAAGATGTTTGAGGAGTTTGTTAATTACCTTACCATCAATGTTTCTGAGTTTTACCGGAATACAGATCAGTGGCAGATTTTGGACAAGGAGATTTTTCCTGAATTGATTCAGAAATTCGGTAAAAATTTGAAAATATGGAGTGCAGCCTGCTCTACGGGAGATGAACCGTATTCTCTCGTTATGGCATTATCAAGGCATCTGCCGTTAAATCAGATTAAGATTTATGCAACCGATTTGGATAAGCAGGTTATTGCGAAAGCAAAAGCAGGTTTATATGCAGAAAAGAGTATTGCCAATGTACCGGAAGATTTAAAGAAGAAATTCTTTACCAAAATCGGACCTTCCTATCAGATTTCGGAAGAGGTTAAGGCAAGGGTAGAATTTAAGGAACATAATTTGTTGAAGGATACTTATCCTACAGACTATCATTTGATTGTCTGCCGTAATGTATTAATTTATTTTACGGAAGAAGCGAAGGATGAAGTGTTCCGTAAGTTTCAGAGAAGTATTAAGTCAGGCGGTTTCCTGTTTATCGGAAGCACAGAACAGATTATCAATTATAAAGAAATAGGATTTGAAAGAAGAAATTCTTTCTTTTATGCAAAACCTTAAACAAAAAGGCAGCCATGCATTATGGTTGCCTTTTTCTTTAATAAGTATTAGCCATTTTGTTTAAAATATAACTTGCATAGCGGGCAAAGAGCTCGCGGTCTTGTTTTCTCTCATCTGTCAGTTCAAAGAAAAGTTCCTTACTTTTGTAATCACGTTTGAAAAATGGTTCTACCAGAATATCCCATTGTGGAAGATAGGTGGAAAATTTCCGGGTATAGCAGTTGGCGGCAGATGCCTGTGTACGATGTGCTTTGTCTACAAAAGTGGCAACGGATTTATGGATAGCAACATCTTCCACCGGAAGATAATAATAATCCTTATAATTGGAATAAAAATATTTCATTTCCTCATCATAAAGTGGCACCTTCAAAATACCGTCCTTGTCTTCTGCGTTAAAGTAACATCCGTTTGAAAAGGTCGAGACTGGTTTCGGCAGAGAAGACGGTAATTCGAGTTTCATTAGGAGTTCATGACGGTTGTTGCCATGATAATCCTGATAGGAATTTGCCTGTACCTTTTTGGCGCGGAGCGGTTCATTAAATAAATCATAGTAAGCTAAAAGAGGAAGCAGTTGCAGCATCCCCTTCATGTCATCGCTGTTATGCAAAAGCAGAAGCTGATAATTACGTTCATCCGGATTCTTTACATAGCAATGGTAGATACTGATAAGTTCTCCGCCGTTATAGGTATCCTGACGGTTAATTCCCATAAAGGCTTCCAGTGTTTTCTGTTTGCAATTTGGTACATTTAAAAAGAATTTATAAGGAGAGATTCTTTTGTATAAATCGATGCCTTCATAGGTATCAAAAGAATAAGGAAGCTGATACTGCGCACATTTCTGCATTAAATAGGGTAAATCAAAATTATTACCATTAAAATGAATCAGGTATTTATAGGAAGAAGCGAAAGAAAAGAAGGCTTCTAATATCGCTTTCTCTTCTTCGTATTTTTCACAAAACCATTGTTTTACATACCAAAAACCATCTTCAAAATAAGCGGTACCTATCAAATAGAGATAGGAATTTTTGGCGGTAAAGCCAGTGGTTTCAATATCTACGAAAAGGATAGTTTCCGGAGAAGCAATCTGCTCCAGGGGATAACCTGTGGTAAAATCTTCCAATTTTATTTTTTCAGTACGCATTGCTTATCATTCCTGTTCTTTTTCGAAAGTTTTCTATTATGTAGAGACACCATTCTGTATGACTACAGCAATATCATAACATATTTTTTTAAGAAACAGTAGTATTTTCCGTCGAAAAATAGTATATTTACTATGTAGGTTTTTGCAAATGAGAATTGGACGGGTTCTCGTTTGATTTTATAAAGAAAGAAGGGCAGCGAATGGCAAAATTAACATTTGTGGGCGGAATTCATCCCTATGATGGAAAAGAATTATCCAAAGACAAACCCATTAAAGCAGTATTGCCGAAGGGCGATTTGGTGTATCCACTATCGCAGCATATCGGGGCACCGGCAAAACCGATTGTGGCCAAGGGTGATCATGTATTGACGGGGCAGAAAATTGCAGAGGCAGGAGGTTTTGTGTCTGCACCGATTTATGCAACCGTTTCCGGTACAGTAAAAACGATTGAACCAAGGCGGGTGGTAACCGGGGACAGTGTTATGAGCATTGTTATTGAGAATGACGGATTGTATGAAGAAGTGGAATATCCTGCAGTGAAACCGCTTGAGGAAATGACGAAAGAAGAAATTATTGAAAGGGTAAAAGAAGCAGGTATCGTAGGTATGGGTGGCGCGGGCTTTCCAACCTTTATCAAGCTTTCTCCAAAAGAACCGGAGAAAATAGAATATGTCATTGCAAACTGCGCGGAATGTGAACCCTATCTGACGTCCGACTATCGGAGAATGTTGGAGGAACCGGAGAAGCTTGTGCAGGGACTAAAGGTTTCTCTGAAGCTTTTTGACAACGCGAGAGGGATCCTTGCAGTGGAGGATAACAAACCGGATTGTATTGAAATTTTGAAAAAGCTTACGAAGGATGAGCCGAGAATCAGTGTAAAGGCTCTTAAAACAAAATATCCGCAGGGAGCAGAAAGGCAGCTTATTTATGCAACAACGGGGCGTAAAATCAATTCTTCCATGCTTCCGGCAGATGCAGGCTGTGTTGTAAACAATGTGGATACCGTTGTAGCAATTTACCATGCAGTAATCGAAGGAAAGCCGTTAATGCATCGTATTGTTACGGTAACCGGTGATGCAATCGCCGATCCGAGGAACTTTATTGTCAGAATCGGTACGAATTATCATGAACTGATTGAGGAAGCAGGAGGGTTTAAACAAGATCCGGTAAAAATTATTTCCGGTGGACCGATGATGGGCTTTGGTATTTTTGATCTGGATGTGCCAACGACGAAGACGGCATCGGCGTTGCTTTGCCTGACCGAAGATGATGTTTCTGCTATGGAGCCGAGTGCCTGTATCAATTGCGGACGATGTGTCGAAGCGTGTCCGGGACGTGTTGTACCGAGATTGTTGGCAGATTATGCGGAAAATTACAACGAAGAGGCATTCCTTGCCCATGATGGCATGGAATGTTGCGAATGCGGTTGCTGTAGTTATGTATGTCCTGCAAAAAGACCATTGACACAGACCATTAAGTCGATGCGTAAAATGCAGCTTGCAAAGAAGAAAAAGTAGGAGGTAAGCAGGATGAGTGATTTGATGAAAGTATCATCCAATCCCCATATTCGGTCAAAAACATCGACGAGCAGTATTATGCTGGCAGTTGTGATTGCATTACTTCCAGCTGCGGGATTTGGTATTTATAATTTTGGACTGAATGCACTGGTTCTTATTCTGGTGACAGTTCTATCAACCGTTTTAACGGAATATATTTTTGAAAAAATCCTTGGTAAGAAAATTACGATAGGAGATTACTCGGCGGTAGTTACCGGTCTTTTACTGGCACTCAATCTACCACCGAAAGCACCCTGGTGGATTGGCGTAATCGGTGGTGTGTTTGCGATTTTAGTTGTTAAGATGTTGTTTGGAGGATTGGGACAGAACTTCATGAACCCGGCATTAGGTGCGAGATGTTTTCTCCTGATTTCCTTTACATCGATTATGACAAACTTTGACTGTGATGCCTATACCGGAGCGACACCTCTTGCAGAGTTGAAAAGTGGTAAAGCAGTCGATATTTTCAATATGGTAGTCGGTAAAACAGCCGGAACCATTGGTGAAACTTCGATGATAGCGATTGTTATCGGTGCCTGTTTCCTGATTCTTGTAGGTGTGATTGATTTGCGAATTCCGGGAAGCTACATAGTAAGCTTTGTTCTCTTTATCAGCATATTTGGTGGACATGGACTGGATGCTTCCTTTATTTCTGCACACCTGGCAGGTGGCGGACTGATGCTTGGTGCTTTCTTTATGGCAACGGATTATGTGACCAGACCGATTACGGTGAAAGGACAGTATCTATACGGAATTCTGCTTGGTATTTTAACCGGGATTTTCCGTATTTTTGGTGCTTCCGCAGAAGGTGTTTCCTATGCAATTATTATCGGTAATCTTTTGGTACCGTTAATTGAGAAAGCAACTCTTCCAAAAGCATTTGGGAAAGGAGGAGCAAAAGCATGAGTAAAATGTTAAAGGATACCGGAATTTTATTTGCGATAACGCTGATTGCCGGTCTGCTTCTCGGGTTGGTCTATCAGATTACGAAAGAACCGATTGCGGCGCAGCAGGAGAAAGCAAAACAGGAAGCTTGTAAAGAGGTTTTTGCGGATGCAAAATCGTTCCAGACGGTAGAAGTAGTATTACCAGAGGAAAAGGCATGGGCAGAAGCAGGTTATGCAGACGAAACCATTGATGAAGTGATGGCAGCCCAGAATGATGCCGGTGAAACATTAGGCTATGTTATTACGGTTACAACGAAAGAAGGATATGGTGGTGATATCCACTTTACCGTTGGTATTCGGGAAGATGGAACGGTAAATGGCATATCCATTTTGGAGATTGCTGAAACGGCAGGTCTTGGCATGCGTGCGGAGGAAGTTTTAAAACCGCAGTTTGCAGATAAAGCAGTAGAAAAGTTTGAATATACCAAATCCGGTGCAACTTCTGACTCCCAGATTGATGCTATTTCCGGTGCCACAATTACAACCAATGCAGTGACCAATGGTGTAAATGCCGGCTTATACTATTTCCAGACAGAATTGAAGGGAGGTAGTGCAAATGAATAGTATAAAAGAACGTCTTGTAAACGGATTGATTAAGGAAAATCCAACCTTTGTACTGATGCTTGGTATGTGTCCGACACTGGCGGTTACCACATCAGCAATAAATGGTCTTGGTATGGGACTCACGACAATGGTAGTTTTAGCGTTGAGCAATGCCTTCATTTCACTGCTTCGGAACATTATTCCGGATAAAGTCCGTATTCCGGCTTTTATTGTTATTATTGCATCGTTTGTTACGATTGTGGAATTGCTGTTAGAAGGTTTTATTCCGGCCTTATATGATGCGCTTGGAATTTACATTCCTTTGATTGTGGTTAACTGTATTATTCTTGGAAGAGCAGAAGCATATGCATCTAAGAATCCGGTGATTCCGTCTCTTTTTGATGGTATTGGCATGGGACTTGGATTCTCCTTTGCACTGACCTGCATCGGTGCGGTCAGGGAATTGATTGGTGCAGGTACTCTGTTTGGTGTGCATGTCATGCCGGAAAGCTATGTACCCTGTAGTATTTTTATTATGGCACCCGGAGCATTTTTTGTGCTGGCAGCTTTAACCGCAATTCAGAATAAAATTAAAATAGCAGGAGAAAAGAAAGGAAAGGATATGTCTAAAATTCAGTCCGGCTGCGGCAGTGACTGCCTGAATTGTTCGGAAGCAGGCTGTAAAGACAGGAGAGGAGGAGAAAGTAAATGATTAAAGATTTATTGATTATTCTGATTAGTTCCTCTCTTGTGAGTAACGTAGTATTGAGTCAGTTTTTGGGGCTGTGTCCATTCCTTGGTGTTTCTAAGAAAACCAATACGGCAAGCGGCATGGGGGTAGCGGTTATTTTTGTTATCACACTGGCATCTGCAGTAGCGGGCGTTATTTACAAATATGTGCTTGTTCCGTTAGACATTACTTATTTGCAGACGATTGTCTTTATTCTGGTGATTGCGGCATTGGTACAGTTTGTGGAAATGTTTTTAAAGAAATTCATGCCATCCTTGTATGAATCGCTTGGCGTGTATCTGCCGTTAATTACAACAAACTGTGCGGTACTTGGTGTAGCACTTACGAATGTACAGAAGAATTATGGTATTCTGGCTGGTATTGTAAACGGATTTGCAACAGCCGTTGGTTTTACTATTTCCATTATTATTTTGGCGGGTATCCGCGAAAAAATGGAATATAATGACATACCGGAATCCTTCAAGGGCATGCCGATTGTTCTAGTTACTGCAGGACTGATGGCGATTGCCTTCTGTGGCTTCTCCGGATTGTTATAGAAAGGAGCGGCTATCCAATATGAATATAACGGGAATTTTGGTAGCAACACTGATTGTAGGAGCAGTCGGACTTTTTGTAGGTCTGTTCTTAGGTGCTGCGGCAATTAAGTTTAAAGTAGAAGTTGATGAAAAAGAAGAGGCAGTGCTTGCTGCACTGCCGGGAAATAACTGTGGTGGCTGCGGTTATGCCGGATGCTCAAATCTGGCTGCGGCAATTGCCAAAGGAGAGGCCCCGGTTAATGCGTGCCCGGTTGGCGGCGAGAAGGTTGGCAAGCAGATTGCGGAAATTATGGGAGTGGAAGCCGGTGACAGTATCAGACAGGTGGCATTTGTACAGTGTCAGGGAGACTGCGATAAAGTTAAATTGGATTATGATTATAGCGGTATTGAAGACTGTAGAATGCTTTCTTTTGTACCAAATGGCGGCCCGAAATCTTGTAATTATGGTTGCCTTGGATTCGGAAGCTGTGTGAAGGTATGTCCTTTTGATGCGATTCATGTAGTGAATGGTGTGGCAGTGGTAGATAAGGAAAAATGTAAGGCATGCGGTAAATGTATTGCAGTTTGTCCGAAAAATCTGATTTCACTGATTCCTTATGAGGCCAAAAATGTGGTTGCCTGCAGTTCCAAAGATAAGGGACCGGTTACCATGAAAGCCTGTGAAGTAGGCTGTATCGGCTGTCAGCTTTGTAAGAAGAACTGTCCGGCAGATGCAATTACCATTGAAGAGTTTAATGCAACGATTGATCAGGAGAAATGTACCGGCTGCGGTACCTGTAAGGAAAAATGTCCTAAGAAAGCAATCGTTTCCCATTAAGTAAGAGATAAAGGTAAGGATTTATTGCGATGGAAACAGTAAAACTTGGAAAAACAGGAATAGTAACAAATAAAAACGGTTTTGGGGCACTTCCGATTCAGAGAATCTCCGATGAGGATGCCGTATATCTGCTGCGTAAGGCCTATGATAACGGCATTACCTTCTTTGATACGGCAAGAATGTATACCGACAGTGAGCATAAGGTAGGGCTTGCTTTTGCGGGAATGCGGGATAAAATTTTCTTAGCAACCAAAACCGGTGCACAGAATGCGGAAGGGTTCTGGAAAGATTTGGAAACCAGCCTGGCCAATTTACAGACAGATTATATTGATATTTATCAGTTCCATAATCCGGGATTTTGCCCGAAACCGGGTGACGAAAGCGGACTTTATGATGCGGCTTTGAAAGCAAAAGAGCAGGGGAAAATCCGGCATATCGGTATTACGAATCACAGGCTGGCAGTAGCCAATGAGGCAATTGACAGTGGTTTGTATGAAACATTGCAGTTCCCATTCTGTTATCTGGCAACGGATAAAGATATTGAGCTCGTCGAAAAATGCAAAAAGGCAGATATGGGATTTATTGCGATGAAGGCGTTATCAGGTGGTCTGATTACCAATTCGGCTGCCGCCTATGCTTATCTGGCACAGTATGATAATGTGCTTCCTATCTGGGGTGTCCAGAGGGAAAAGGAATTGGATGAGTTCCTTTCCTACATTATCAATCCGCCGGTTATGAACGAAGAAATCAGTGCGCTGATTGCCAAAGACAGAGAAGAATTATTGGGAGAATTCTGCCGGGGCTGTGGTTACTGTATGCCATGTCCGGCAGGCATTGAAATCAATAACTGTGCAAGAATGTCTCTGTTGCTACGGCGATCTCCATCCGCTTCCCATTTGAGTAAGGAAGGACAGGATAAAATGATGAAAATCGAAAACTGCATCCATTGCAATCAGTGCAAGAGCAAATGCCCCTATGGACTGGATACACCGGCACTGTTACAGCGGAATCTGGAGGATTACAAAAATGTTCTGGCAGGAAGGGTATCGGTATCCTGAGAGGAAGTTAAGGTTTTAATCCGGTTGAATTATGCAGGGTGCCATCGTTTGAAATAAAAATGGCTTCCACATTATCCAGATCCTCAATAAGAGCCATGCCTTCTTCCAGACCCAGTACAAAACAGGTTGTGGACAGGGCATCTCCGATCATGGAGGAATCGGAAAGAATCGTAACACTAAGAAGTTCATTCCGTACCGGATATCCGGTCTTGGGATTTAAGATATGATGATACAGAACGTCATCTTCGTAAAAATAGCGTTCGTATACACCGGAAGAAACAAGGGATTTATCACAGACGGATACGGTGGTAACAGGAGTCCCCTGTTCTTCAAATGGTTTTTGAATACCGAATTGAAAGGAAGTGCCGTCCGGTTTGGAGCCGACAGCCAGAAGGTTGCCGCCCAGATTGATGATGGCACTTTTTATATTTTGTGAAACCAGATATTCTTTCATTTTATCTGCGATGTAGCCTTTGGCAATAAAACCGAGGCTGACGGAAGCATTTCTATCGGTTAAGGTAACGGTATTTCCGTCGATAAGCAGGTTGTGATAATCGACATGTCTGACAGCTTCCGCGAGAGAATTGTTGTCCGGAATACGGCTTTGGGGTTCTTGACTTAATGTGGCATTTGAGGATAAGAACTCGTGAAAATCCCATAGTTCACTGACCGGTTCGATGGTCAGATCAATCCGTCCATCCGTCAATTCACAATAAGAGAGTGCTGTTTCCAGCAAATAGGCTGTTTCGTCGGAAACAACAACCGGTTTTCCATCGCTATGATTGATGTTCCAGATATCGGAGCCTTCTATCGTCGGACTGAGCATGGTTTCATATTTTTCTGCCAGAGCAAAACAGTTTTCCAGACAGGTTTCCTTTTCTTTGTCGTAAATAGTAACCGTAATTACCGTATCAAAATAAAGCCCGGTTTTGGAAAGCGGGGCAGAAGCAGCGGAACATCCTGTTAAAAGCAATATTAGGCATAAAAGCAGCAACGGCAAAAGCCGGAGTGGGCGTGCCGGAGTTTTTTGATAAAAGAAAATGGAATTTATTTTTTTCATAGTTTTGAATGTCCTATGTTTACTTTGAGTCTGTTTTTTGCTATTGCTGTAGTAGAATAGCGGTTGTCTATAAATGTCGTTACAAGGCGTAAAGTTGTCAATTCCGGTAATTCGTGTTATATTATAACATGTTACACAGTAAGATGTAAGTCATGGAATGACAGAATGGAGAAAAGCATGAAATTACCGGGTGAAGAAGAACAAAGACCAATGGGTTTTTCCATTATATATACCGTTATTGGAGTGTCTGTCTTTGTATTGATTATGCTTCTCGTTGTAATGAAAAGCAATAATAAGGACAATGGTGGAAGTGAATATGTACAGAACGCCATGAAGGAACAACAGGAAAAGGTGGCTGCCGAACAGGAAGCGAAGGAGACGGAAACAGAAGAAACTACGGAAAAGAAACTGCGGGCAGAGGACTTGGATTTCTGGGATATGTATCCGGTGGAAGATACGGATGGGAGCGGTAGTACAAGTAAGACAGCAAATGCCTCTCAAACAGATGATACGGAAACGGATAACAAATCGGATGGTAAGACAAGTGATTCCAAACAGAAAAAAGAAGAAACGGTACAGGAGGATCCTTCTTCCGATGGGAAGCATACACTGGTAAAGGCTTCTGACGGAACGGAGGAATGGGTATTGATTAATCCCTATCTTGCGAAAAATACATATGACTTTACGAATCTGTCAGAATCGGCAAATTTACGCAAATATACAGAAAACGGAAAGAAAATTTCCTATGTGGGTGCAGATGTTTCCAAGCATGATGGTGAAGTAAACTTTAACAGTATGAAAGCTGCCGGAGTGGACTTTGTTATGATTCGATTGGGTGCAAGAGGATATGGCACAGGTCAGATTACCCTGGATGAGAATTTTGTCGAAAATATTGAAGCAGCAATTGAGGCAGGACTGGATATTGGTATCTATTTTTATTCACAGGCAATCAGTCAGGAGGAAACTTCCCAGGAAGTCAATTTTCTTGTGCAGAATCTGGAGCCGTATCGGGCACATGTGAAATACCCGGTGGCATTTGACATGGAGAAAGTAGCAAATGACCAGGCAAGAACAGATACACTTTCCAGAGATGACAGAACAACAATTGCGGATACTTTTTTAAGCAGTATTCAGGCAGCCGGTTATATACCGATGCTTTATGGAAACAAAGAATGGTTGATAAAAAGTGTGGATTTGACCAAATTGCAAAATTATGACGTATGGCTTTCACAAGAGCAGGGAATTCCGGATTATCCATATCAGTTTACTATGTGGCAGTATACGACGACCGGTGTGCTGAATGGAGTGAAAGGCGATGCAAACCTGAATCTATGTTTTGTCAGCTATTCAGACCGGTAATGTTCAATTTTGGGTGAAATTTTAATGGAAGAGTAAATGTCGGCGTAAACAAGCGGAGAAATTCCCTCCATATAGTTGGGGATATAGGCTTTGTTGACGCCGGCTTTTTTTAGGCAATCAATTGCTTTGTTATAGGCGATTGCGGCTTCCGTTTCGCTTTCATATATTCCAATGGTATAATTTCCCTTCAAGTGTATTCTGGCTTTGTAATACAGCTTACCTTTACGGAAAAAAGAAGAAACACCATGATAAGCATTTAATATTTCAATATTTTCATAACGAAAATCATTCGGATTGCCATTGATGAAACGGTAATCTTTATCTAAAACAGCATAATTCTTGATGCCATAACGGCTCATAATATTCACCTGCATTCCATAATCCGCAACAAAATAATGTCCGCCTCTTCTGGAAATTTTATGGGAGGAATAATAGAACAAATCATCCCGGTCAAAAATGAAAAAGTGAGATGGGGAAAAATAGTAATAAAAAAATTTAGGACGGATATAGATTGGGGTAGCAATATATATTCCATTATCCCGGAAGTTAATTAATGACACCCATTTTTCAAACAGTAAAACGCAGTCGGATGGAAATTCGGAAATCATGACAGAAGTATTTTGCAGAATCTGGTTGCCGATCATATAAGCAGAGTGAGCTTTTTGCTCATCATCATAGCTGCCCAGACTGATATGCTTTCCGCGATAAGTTAAGGATGCGCGAAAATAAAGGGCTCCATTTTTCTTTTTTGCCGTATAAACTCCGGGTAATTGCGGCATCGCATAATCTCCATTTCATAGAAACATTTCTTAATATTGGTACTAGTATAACATATTTTCTCAAAGTTCTGTATAAAATATTACAGAAGTATTACAAGGACAAAGGGTGTTTACTTCAGAATGAGGAGATATTATGTACAAAAAATATATTACGATGTTGCTTTTAATGAATATGATGTTGGTTTCATGCTGGTTGTGCGTGAAAGAACTGCGTATTAATCGGGTGGCATGTACACAGGCGTTTCGGATGGAGTTTCTGGGTGCCAGTGCAGCGGAAGAAAAGAAAAGTTTTCTGGAAGTAGTGGAGTGCGTTTCATCCGGGCAAAGAGTAGTAGATTATGAAGTGCTGGAAATGGAAATGAAATATCAGTTATCAGCGCAGGATTATGATACGCTGCTGCGTATTGTAGAAGCGGAAGCGGGCGGTGAAGATGCGGATGGTAAGCTGCTTGTAGCCAATGTGGTTTTAAACCGCGTCAATAGTGACAAGTTTCCGGATACGGTAACAGAGGTTGTAATGCAGAGAGAAGATGGGGTAGCACAATTCAGTCCAACGGTGGACGGGCGTTTTCAGAGTGTGACGGTCAGTGAAGATACCTATGAAGCGGTGCAACGGGCGCTTTACGGAGAAGATATTTCAAAAGGAGCTTTGTATTTCTGTGCCAGAGAAAAGGCTGATTCGGGGAAAATGCAATGGTTTGATCAGAAACTGACCAAGCTTTTTTCTTACGGGAACCATGAATTCTTCTTTTAAAACGGAACAGAAAAGGGAGAAAACGGTAAGTTGCGCAATAAAATACTTTGTGTTATAATTTGCTGTGAAATCTGCACAGGAGAGAAAGGATTAAAAAAATGGAAGTATTATACAGCAGTACAAGAAATGATGAGAAAAAAATACAGGCTTCGCAGGCTATTTTGAAAGGCTTGTCCGATGACGGCGGTCTGTTTGTACCGGACCATATTCCTGCATTGGAAAAATCGTTAAAAGAGCTGTCTGAAATGGAATATAAGGAAATTGCTTATGAAGTAATGAAATTATATCTGACGGATTTTACGGAAGAAGAACTGAAAAACTGTATTGAAAGGGCATATGATTCCAAATTTGATACGGAAGTCATTGCGCCGCTTGTAGAAGCTGATCATACATATTATCTGGAACTTTTTCATGGAGCAACCATTGCATTTAAGGATATGGCATTATCTATCCTGCCGCATTTGATGATTACTTCTGCCAGAAAGAACAAAGTTGAGAATGAAATTGTTATTCTGACCGCAACCTCCGGTGATACCGGTAAAGCAGCATTAGCGGGTTTTGCAGGTGTGGAAGGAACAAAAATCATTGTATTTTATCCCAAAAACGGTGTTAGTCCGATTCAGGAGAAGCAGATGGTAACCCAGAAAGGGGATAATACATTTGTTGTTGGTATACATGGTAATTTTGATGATGCACAGACCGGTGTGAAGCAGATTTTTGCGGACAAGGAATTGGAGAAGGAAATGACAGAGAACGGTTTTCAATTCTCTTCGGCAAACTCCATTAACATTGGACGCCTTGTGCCGCAGATTGTTTATTATGTATATGCCTATGCAAAATTATTAAAAGAGGAAAAAATTACAGACGGTGAAGCCATAAACGTAGTCGTTCCGACCGGAAATTTTGGAAATATTCTGGCTGCATTTTATGCGAAGAATATGGGAGTTCCGATTGCCAAACTTATTTGTGCTTCCAATGAGAATAAAGTATTATACGATTTCTTTGAAACAGGAAGTTATGATAGAAATCGTGAGTTTATGCTGACAAGCTCTCCGTCTATGGATATTCTGATTTCCAGTAACCTGGAACGATTGATTTATCGTATTGCCGGAAATAATGCAAAAAAGAATGCGGAATTTATGGCATCCTTATCGAAGGATGGAAAATATCAGATAACAGACGAGATGAGAGCACAGTTGAAGGATTTCTACGGTAATTATGCAAGTGAGAAGGAAACGGCTGACAGAATTAAAGCATTATACGAGCAGACCGGCTATGTGATTGACACCCATACGGCTGTGGCAAGTGCTGTTTATGAAAAATATAAAAAAGAAACCGGAGATGATGCGAAAACCGTTATTGCATCCACGGCAAGTCCGTTTAAGTTTACCAGAAGCGTTATGAATGCAATTGATGAGAAGTATGACAGTATGACGGATTTTGAGCTGGTAGATGAGTTGTCGAAAATTGCCAATGTAGCAGTACCGAATGCGATTGAAGAAATCAGAACGGCTCCGGTTTTACATGATACTGTTTGTGATAAGAGTGAAATGAAAAAGGTTGTAAAAGACTTTTTGGGAATTGCGTAATATATGAAAAAAATTTTATTAGTGGATGATGTTTCCACAAATTTAATATGCGTCAGTAAAATATTACAAGACAGGTATCAACTTTTGGCAGCAAAGTCGGGAGAGGATGCACTTGCTTTGATGAAGGAAAACAATCCGGATCTGATTTTGTTGGATATCTGTATGCCGGAAATGAATGGATTTGAACTTATGGAGAAGATTCAGGCAATCATGGGTGGAACGAATATTCCGGTTATTTTTCTGACGGGAGAGGCTGACGTAAAAAGTGAAATGAAAGGCAGAGAATTGGGTGCCGTTGATTTCATTAGAAAGCCCTTTTTGCCGGTGGTTCTGATTGACAGCATTGAAAGAGCACTGGCGCATGATGCATAAGGAGATAAAAAGCATGAATGACTTAATTGATATTTTATGTATCCTTAGTGGTGCGTACCTTGTTTATGCAGCCATTGTCATGAAAAAACAAGGAAGGATTATCGGAAATGTCATGTTGAAGAAGGGAACGGATGAATCGAATATCAAAGATAAGGAAGGTTTTATACAGTTCCTTTTTGGTAAAATATTGTTTTTTGGGATTGTAATTATGCTGGGAGGCATTGCCAACTTCCTTAACAGTTATCTGGCAGGGCCGGATATGGTTACGACAATTGTGTGTTGTGTTTTTGCGGCAGCACTTGTCGGCTACGGAGTGGTAACCAATAAGGCTATGAGAAAATTTATGAAATAAATAGTACAAAAGATAAGTAATTTCAAAACGCATAAAAGAAGCAGGAATATCGGTTAATGATATCCCTGCTTTTTGTTTCGGAAAAGAATGTTATCTTTTATCAATAGGAAGATATTCTCTGTCTTCACCAATTGGTTTATAGGCAGGACGGATAATTTTGCCGTTGTTTGCAAGTTCTTCCATACGATGTGCACTCCAACCTACAATTCTGGCAATGGCAAAAATCGGAGTGTAAAGCTCTAAAGGAAGATTTAACATATGATAAACGAAACCGGAATAGAAGTCTACATTTATGCTGACACCTTTATACATCTGGCGTTCTTTGGCAATTACTTCGGGAGCAAGCCTTTCTACCAGGGAGTAGAGCGTAAATTCGTCATGCAGACCTTTTTCCTCCGATAGTTTTTCCACGAAGGATTTGAAGATAACAGCACGTGGATCGGATTTGGAGTATACGGCATGACCGACACCGTAAATGAGTCCTGCGTGGTCAAAAGCATCCTTGTGCAGTAATCTGGCAAGATAATCTGCTACCTGACCTTCATTTGTCCAATCCGAAACCTCCTGTTTCATTTCTTCAAACATTTTCACAACTTTAATATTGGCACCACCATGTCTCGGACCTTTCAGAGAGCCGATTGCAGCGGCAATGACAGAATAGGTATCCGTTAAAGAAGAGCTGACAACATGGGTTGTAAAGGTGGAGTTATTACCACCGCCATGTTCCATATGAAGAACCAGTGCAATATCAAGAATTTTAGCTTCCAGAGGGGTGTATTTACTGTCCGGGCGAAGAATATGTAAAATATTTTCAGCGGTAGACAATTCCGGCTGTGGCTGATGGATAAACAGGCTTTTTCCATCATGATAATGACTGTATGCCTGATATCCATAAATGGAAAGTAGCGGGAATAGGCTGATAAGCTGCAGACATTGTCTTAATACATTCGGTAAAGAAGTATCATCCGCTCTGTCATCATAAGAATACAGGGTAAGAACACTTCTTGCCAACGTATTCATCATATCATTGCTCGGAGCCTTCATGATAATATCACGTACAAAGCTGGTAGGTAAAGAGCGATAACCAGCCAAAAGAGTTTTGAAATTTTCTAACTCTTGAGCGTCCGGGAGTTTATCAAATAGCAACAGGTAAGTAACCTCCTCATAACCAAAGCAGGTATCTGCCGGAAAACCATTTACGAGGTCCTGCACATTATAGCCACGATAAAAGAGCTGTCCATGAGTCGGTACTTGAACACCATCTACGATTTTGTTGGCACGTACATCAGAAATGTGAGTCAGACCGGCAAGAACACCTTTTCCGTTCAAATCTCTGAGTCCGCGTTTTACATCATATTTGGTAAACAACTCCGTATCTATTATATCTGCCTGCATGCTCATATTGGCAAGCCGGACAATTTCGGGTGTAATTTCTGAAAAACTGTTATGATCCATAAAAGTTTGCCTCCTTTCAAATGTTGCGAGTCTTTTTAATCATAACATGAAAAAAACGGGCAAGACAAGAAAATATGATAAAGTTTAGAAAGTTTTAACATATTGTACATATTGTATAATTTGGTAAATTGACGGCTTTTTCTTGCGAAGGGAAAAGAAAGGTATTAGAATAGGAAAGGAATACGACAATATGAAATATGCCATTCCGGAAAGCCAAGTGATTGGAATGGAGAAGATGGAGGAAATATGACAAGACAGGAAATGTTAAGCCATGTAGATCATACCCAGTTAAAAGCTTATGCAACATGGGATGATATTAAAACTTTATGTGAGGAAGCAATTACCTTTCAGACAGCATCTATCTGTGTGCCGCCTGCTTATATTAAAAGAATTCATGATACCTATGGAGATAAAGTAAATATATGTACGGTTATCGGGTTCCCACTTGGTTACAGTGTAACGGAATCTAAGGTAGCGGAAACTGTACAGGCAGTTAAAGACGGAGCAAAAGAAATTGATATGGTTATCAATATAGCGGATGTGAAAAACGGTCTTTATGATAAGGTGGAAGAGGAAATCAAGACAATCAAAGAGGCGTGTCAGGGGAATGTTCTAAAGGTCATTATTGAAACCTGTTACCTGACCGAAGAAGAAAAAATTGCCATGTGCAAAGCGGTGACAAATGCAAAGGCAGATTATATCAAAACATCAACCGGCTTTGGAACAGGTGGTGCAACGATAGAAGATATCCGGTTGTTTAAAAAACACATTGGACCGGATGTTAAAATCAAAGCGGCCGGGGGTATTACCACGTTGGAAGAGTTGGAAGCTTTTCTGGCAGAAGGGTGTGACCGAATCGGTACATCCAGAGCAGTAGGCTTGTTAAAGGATGCAAAGTAAAGAAAAACCGGGAGGACTTTATGAGCAGCATAAAGAAAAGAATGGAATTACTGCGGGAGAGGATGAAGGCAGAACAGATTGATTATTATCTGATACCCACTGCAGATTATCATAATTCGGAATATGTCAGTGACTATTTTAAAGTCCGCGAATTTCTTTCCGGCTTTACCGGCTCTAACGGGAGTCTTGTTATTAGTCAGAAAGAAGCAGGCCTTTGGACCGATGGGCGTTATTTCATTCAGGCGGAAAAAGAACTGGAAGGAAGCGGTATTATCTTGTTCCGGATGTTGGAAGAAGGGGTTCCTACGATTCAGGAATATCTGGAAAAGCAGATGAGAGAAGGACAGACACTGGGGTTTGATGGCAGAGTAGTAAATAGTGCATATGGGAAAAAACTGGAACAGGCACTGAAAACAAAAAACATTAAATTCTGCTATAAGAAAGACCTTGCAGACAGTCTATGGATGGACAGACCGGCTATCCCTGCGCATCCGGTTATGATTCTGCCGGAGAATATTTGTGGCCAGAGTGTAAAGGAGAAACTTGCACAGGTTCGGGAGACTATGGAACAGGAAAACTGTCAGGCACATATTGTAAGCAAGCTGGATGATTTGATGTGGCTTTTTAATATCCGCGGCGGCGATGTGGAATGTAATCCGGTAGCACTTTCTTATGGATTCTTTACCATGACAGAATGTTATTTGTTTTTGCAGAAAGAAGCTGTGAGTGAAGAATTAAGGAAGTATGCGGAAGAATATGGCATTACATTGATGGACTATAATGAAATAGAGAACTTCCTACAAGAGTTTCCTTATATGGATTATCAGAGCAGGAATACCGGAAACGAACAGAAAATACACATTCTGTTTGATGATAAAAATGTAAATTATTCCTTATACCGTATTCTGCAGGAAAAAGCAGAACTTGTAAACAAAGAAAATCCAACGGAGAAACTCAAGGCAAAGAAAAATCCGGTGGAACTTGCACAGATGCAGGAAATATATTTGAAGGACAGTGCGGCAGTAACCAAATTTATTTACTGGTTAAAAAAGAATATTGGAAAAATGGAAATAACGGAATATTCTGCGGCAATGTATCTGGATAATCTGCGAAAGGAAATGGAAGGATTTCTGGATTTATCTTTTCCGACCATAAGCGGGTATAAAGAAAATGCTGCCATGATGCATTATGAAGCAACGGCAAAAGACCACAAGGAACTGAAACCGGAAGGAATGCTTCTGGTGGATTCCGGCGGACAATATGTGGGTGGTACAACGGATGTGACAAGAACGATTGTACTTGGCGAAATCAGTCAGGAAGTAAAGGAACATTTTACCGCAGTGGCAGTCGGAATGCTGAACTTGTCCAATGCACACTTTTTATACGGCTGTACCGGAAGAAATCTGGATATTCTGGCAAGAGAGCCACTCTGGAACAAGGGGATTGATTATAAATGCGGAACCGGTCATGGAATCGGGTATATCCTGAATGTTCATGAGGGACCGCAGAATATCCGATGGCGTTATTCAGAAGATGCTAAAGAAGCGGTATTGGAAGAAGGAATGATACTGTCAGATGAACCCGGTGTTTATATAGAAGGAAGCCATGGTATCCGGACCGAAAACGTTATCGTGGTACGAAAGGGCGAGAAGAATGGTGACGGGCAGTTTATGCATTTTGATACACTGACCTATGTACCGATTGATTTGGATGCAATTGATACAGCTTATATGCAGCCAAAGGATATAGAAAGACTGAATGTTTATCATAAGGCAGTTTATGAGAAAATTTCTCCGCTTTTAGAGGAAGAGGAGCGGGAATGGCTGGCAGAGGTAACCAGACCGGTTTCCTAAAATTTCTAGCTTTTATATTGACTTTTAAGGGCTTGTTTGAGATAATATAGGCGGTGTGTAGGCGAGTGCCGCACATAGTAAGCATGTAACGGATAATCACAGATTCTCCGTTAAACAATACAATTTTAAGGAGGAAAACATAATATGGCAACAAAAGCGTATTATCCCATTTCCGAAATTGGTGCTGGTAAAGTAGGTTTTTCCAAAACCCGTTCTATTATTGAAGCAGCATTTTACGGAAACAACGTAGTAAAGGTAAACACATTAAGAGAAGCTTATGAATTAGCTAAGAATTCTCCGGGTACTGTTGTAACAGATATGCCGATTAAAGATGGTGAGACTTTCGGTCTTCCTGCAGATGCTAAGGTTCTGTTATTCAACGATGGTGCCGTAACAGGCCGTTATGCAGCAGCACGTCGTATCAAAGGCGAGCCCGGTGTTGACTCTGCTAAACTTGATAAAGTTGTTATGGATGCTATCTACGAAACTCGTTGGAAAACAATGTATCATGCAGAGTGCTTTGTAGGTCTTGATCCTGAATTCATGGTTAAAGCACACCTTCTTATTCCGGAAGGAGAAGAGAACTTATTATACAACTGGATGATTAACTTCCAGTATATGTCTGACGAATATGTTAAGATGTACAAGAACTCCAAGCTGATTGCTGATGGTAAAGAGCCAGATATCTACATCTTCTCCGATCCTCAGTGGGCACCTCATGAAGCTCCTGATGTAGATTACAGCTGCTTAAGCGACCCTCTGACATTGTGCTATTTTGATACCAACGAAAACTGTGCAGCTATCCTTGGTATGAAATACTTCGGTGAGCATAAGAAAGGTACTCTGACAATGGCATGGGCACTGGCTAACAGAAATGGTTACGCTTCCTGCCATGGTGGTCAGAAAGAGTATACATTAGCAGATGGTTCCAAATTCGTTGCATCTGTATATGGTCTGTCAGGTTCCGGTAAATCTACTTTAACACATGCTAAGCATGGTAATAAGTATCCGGCAATCAAGGTACTTCATGATGATGCGTTCATTATCAATACCGATACATGTTCCTCCATCGCATTGGAGCCTACTTATTTTGATAAGACAGCAGATTACCCTACAGGATGTCCTGATAATGAGTATCTGTTATCTGCTCAGAACTGTTCTTGTACAATGGATTCCGAGGGCAAGATTCAGTTAGTAACAGAAGATATCAGAAATGGTAACGGACGTGCTATTAAGTCCAAATTATGGTCTCCTAATCGTGTAGATAAAATTGAAGCTCCTGTAAATGCAATCTTCTGGATTATGAAAGATCCTACCATTCCGCCGATTGTTAAGCTGAAAGGATCTGCTCTTGCAGCAGTTATGGGTGCAACCCTTGCTACCAAGACATCTTCCGCAGAACGTGTTGCAGCAGGTACTGACTTAAATGCAATCCGTATCGTTCCTTATGCTAACCCATTCAGAACTTATCCTCTGGTTAACGACTATGAGAAGTTCAAAAAGTTAGTAGAAGAGAAGAACGTAGCTTGCTATATTGTTAACACAGGTGATTTCATGGGTCACAAGTGTCAGAAGGAAGATACACTTGGTATCTTAGAGACAATCGTAGAAGGCAAAGCTAAATTCGAGCAGTGGGGACCTTTCGAGGATATCGAAATCATGAACGACTGGTCCGGTAAGACAGGTGACTTCACACCTGACTTAAACGATGCTGATTACAAGGCTCAGTTAAAAGCAGCTATGCAGACTCGTGTAGATGCAGTGAAAGGCTTTGCTGAAAAGAAAGAAGGCTATGACAAGCTTCCTGATGAAGCATTAGCAGCATTGGAGAAACTGGTTAACGCACTTAACTAATTAACTCTTTGTTAATGTAAGTATAGAGAGGGATATATGGTTTCATATATCCCTTTTTCTGTATAAAATTTTGAAATAAAATAAGGAAACTATCTGATAGAAAGAGAACTAAAAAAGAAAGAGTAACTTATTAAAAAGGATGGTAAACCAAATGCCATATACAATGATACCTTCATTTTTGCTTTATTGCTATATAAATGGAATTACACCGGGACCGGCTAATTTGTGTTCTCTTTCGGCGGCTCTGCGGTATGGAAGAAAACCCGCCCTGCGCCAGTGGAGAGGGCTGTTTACAGGCTTTTTTCTTGTTTCGATGGCAGCCGTATTGATAACTTATCTGCTAGGTACGGTGTTGAATCAATATGTAGGCATATTATCCTGGATAGGTGCCGCATATATTATGTGGCTGGCATGGCATACGCTGCGTTCTGCCGGAGCAGAAGCGGATGATGAAGTGGCACAGCCAAGCTTTAAAACAGGACTTCTGGTACAATTGACTAATGTAAAGATTATCGTATTCTGTCTTACTGCATTATCTTCTTTTGTATTGCCGTATACGCATTCTTTTTGGACACTTTTAGTTGTTGGACTGTTTTTGCCCTTTACCGGCCCGATAGCCAATTTGGTGTGGCTGTTTGCAGGAGCCTCGCTGCAAAAGCTGTTTGCTAATTATCGTAGGACAATTGATATCGTAATGGCGTCGCTGCTTGCGCTGTGTGCAGTCAGTCTGGTGTGGCATTGATGAAAGATGAGTTTTTCCAAGGCACTTTATCATTTTCATGGGATTACACCCAGTCAGACACGTAGGGATGATGGTGCAGAGCGGGCTTTTTAAAACTGTCTGGTCATAATAGAAAATCTGAGATGGGAAGGGAGAAGATGAAGGGGGAAGAGGAATTAAGCATTAGTCTTGACAGGGGATATGGTAATGATAAAATGAAATATATTGTAATACTTTAAGGTATAGTACAAGACATATCCGATAGGAAGCATGACAGGAATCCTTGTGTGGCAGTCGACTATCTGACATGGAAAAAGAAACCAATTAATGAAGGAAAACAGAATGGATAAAGAGAAACGATTGCTTGATATATATAGCCAGATAATAAAAAAGTATGCGGCAATGTATTTGCTTCATAAAACGGAAAGAACATATGAAACTTTACAAGTTGATGACGTGTTTGCAAGCTTGACTGATGAAACAGGTTCTTTTATAATGCTGTATTCACAGTTGTTTTCATTGAATAAAATGAATATGAGTAAGAGTAAGGGTAAATATGAAATATTCAATAATGAAAACTTATTTTTACAAGATAGTTATCATGGGAATTTGATGCTTAAAATTGACAATGTAGAAAGAGAATATGAATATCGTATTGTCAGCGTTTCGGAGCAGGATAGTGTATTGTTACTTGTTGAAGATGATATAAGTGTCCGCTGGAATCATTTTGAACGATTAAAAATGGATACGATTCAGGAGAACTATCTGTTTTCCATGATTGTTAATTTAAAGGATAATACATGTACGAATTCAAATACAACAGAGATTAGTTCTTCTAGGCAAGATTATCTAAATATGGATTATTTGCAGTGGAGAAATAAGATTTCCAATATGTTTCTGCCTGATGACAGACTGATGTTTCTGTCCATGTCAGATCCGGAATATATCATGGAGAGGTTGGAAAAAGAGCAACAGTATAAATTTGAGATTCAGATGGTAAATATGCAGGGAAAGTATATCTGGTGCAGATTGATGTTTACCCGCATGAAAGGATTTTCCAAAGATTATCCGGTTTTTGTATATACTGTGCAGGACATTCATGAAGATATGACAAGACTTCTTCAGCAGGAAAATATTATTGCAGCAGTGGAAGAAAAAAATAAGAAACTGGATAGTATCAATAAGGCTAAGAGTCTGTTTATTTCCAATATGTCGCATGAGATTAGAACGCCTATTAATGCGGTCCTTGGAATGGATGAGATGATTATCCGAGAAACGGATGATGATGTGATTCGTTCTTATGCATATGATATCAGGAATGCAGGAAAAATGCTTCTTAGTATCATCAATGATATTCTTGATTATTCAAAAATCGAGGCCGGTAAGATGGAAATTATTAATGTATCTTATCAGATTGGGACAGTTATTTCAGATATCAACAATATGATATCCATCAAGGCAAAAGAAAAAAATTTAAAGTTTAATATTGTAGTAAACGATAAGATTCCAGGTGTCCTTTGGGGAGATGAAGTTCGCATTAAGCAGATTATGATAAATTTACTGACCAATGCAGTCAAGTATACGGAAAGGGGAGAAGTAACGCTTCGGGTTGATTACCGTCCTTTGGAGGATAGAACGATTGGTTTGATGGTTCGTGTAGAAGATACCGGAATAGGCATGAAACAGGAAGATATGAAAAATCTGTTTTCTGAGTTTGCCAGATTGGATGTTCAGCGTAACCGGAAAGTAGAAGGTACTGGTCTTGGCATGAGCATCGTTGTTCGGTTATTGGAGCAGATGAATAGTCGGCTGGAAGTAGAAAGTGTTTATGGTCAGGGTTCTGTTTTTTCTTTTGTATTACCACAGGAAGTTGTGGATAAGACACCTTTGTGTGAGCAGGCGAAGGATTTGCGGAATCATGAAAAAGAAGAACAGCAAACAAGTCTTTATATTCCGAATGCCAGGATTCTGGCAGTAGATGACAATAGAGTAAATCTGGTGGTTATCAAAGGTTTATTGAAAAGAACAGGTGCAAAAGTCAAGTGCGTACAGAGTGGTCAGGAATGTCTGGAAATTCTGCAGCAGGAGGACTTTGATATTGTTTTGCTGGATCATCTTATGCCCGGCATGGATGGTATAGAAACGCTGTCACGAATCAAGCAATTGGGAAAAAAATACAATGATTTACCGGTAATTGCTCTTACGGCAAATGTTATGTCCGGAGCAAGAGAACGGTATGTTAACATGGGATTTCATGATTTTATTGAGAAGCCGATTTCTGTACCGAAACTGGAACAGATGCTGAACTGGTATCTGCCACCTTCGGTTATAGGAGAACAAAAGTAAAAAATTTCCCAGTTGTATTTCGGACTATATTCGGATATAATATAAGTAACCTGGAATGCACGATAATTCTTGTTATTTTGAACCTACAGTTACTTTAAACGGGATTCTTATATTTCCATGTGGATGTCAAGCCTCCGGCTCTTTGAGCTTTGTGCAGTGGAAGGCAGAAATATGGTTGCGGTTACCCACCTAGCTATAGCTAGGAGTCAAAATACAAGATCCGGCATTTTGGGGATATACGAAAGAAAAAGCAGTCAGTTTTGGCTGCTTTTTCTTTTCTCTTAAATAAAAACAGGGAGAAAATTACATGCAGGAAAATCTGAAAAATATCGGTAAGCTGTTTTGTATTCTGGCAGGGCTGGTATTTCTTTTTTGTTTATGGCTGTATCAGCAGGAGAGACAGAAAGAAGTACCGGAAGGAGAAAAAATAACAACGGAAGATGTACAGATTTTATTAGAGGCTTTGGAAACGACTTTGGATTTGGATGCTATTCTGGAAAAAAATACAGCGAAAAATGTGGAGGCGCATGAGAAGCAGGCAGAAACTTATTTTACATACAGGCAGTATAAAAGGCTTTATGAACTGATTGACGGTGCAGGAAAAGGAATTCCGGATTTTGGGAATAAATATGAGGAACATTATGCGTTATTGAAGGAAGACTGGTATGAAGCATACGCTCTTATGCTTGCTTATCTGGATAAGGATTCCTCAATCTGGAAGACAACGATATTCATTCTAAAAGTTGATACACAGGAAAAGAAAGTATATACGCAAAACAGTGAGTATGATTACTTGTCATCTTCTTTCGATGCTTCTGTTTTTTGCAAAGAAGAAGTATTTGTTAAGGGAAATATGCTTTTGACAAGTATCAAAGAACTGGATGAAAAAACCATTCTGGAAAATGTATGGGTTATGGAATCAACAAATGGCAATATGGAATGCTTTTATCATCAGGTAAATTTTACGGTAAATACTGAAAAGCCGGTAGAGCGGGAGCAAATTGCGGATTTGACATTTGAAGATGGGAAACTGCGAAAGGCACAGGAAAAGCAGGAGAAGCTTCATGGAAAGCTGCTAAGTGTGTCGGAAAATAAAATAGAAATAGAAGGCTGCGGAACTTATGAAATGGATGAAAATCTGGAAATCTATAAGCTGTATGGTATTTTGGAAACACAGAAAAAAACAGACTTAATGATTGGATATGACTATACGGATTTTGTTATGTGGAAAGGAAGAATTTGTGCTGCTTTGGTATCCAGGGAAGGAGAACTTGACCATATACGGGTGCTGCTTACCAATTCGACGGATGGCAGTTATTTTTTTGAAGAAGCTACTGTTTGGATAGATGGGGAAGAAAAGCAGATTAGGGCACAGGATTTGAAAAACGGCGAGAGAATTACTTTACAGACAAAAGCATTGACGGATAAAGTTTCTTTGCTGACAGAGGATGTAAAAAAGGCAGATAACGCTTTTCGGGGGAAATTGGAGTTTGGTAAAACAGAACAGGGGATGGTAATTATCAATGAGCTGCCGTTAGAAGAATATCTTTATGCAGTGGTACCCAGTGAAATGCCGGCATCCTATCCGATAGAGGCTCTGAAGGCACAGGCGGTCTGTGCCAGAAGTTATGCATATCGCTATATTCTGCACGCCGGATTGGGGGAGTATGGAGCCCATCTGGATGATACAACCGCATTTCAGGTGTATCATAATATCGTGGAGAATGCCACGTCCACAACGGCGGTAAAAGAAACAACAGGGGAAATGCTGTATTATCAGGGAAAACTTGCGGAAAATTATTATTATTCAACCTCCTGCGGTTATGGAACTGACACGAAGGTATGGAAAAGCGAGAATGGACAGGATACCTCTTATATCTGCGCCGGAAAATATGCAGGGAAGGATGAAGGTTCGGAAAGGCTGTCGGCAGAGGATATGATGCAGGAAGATAATTTTGCGGCATTTATTACGACAGTAGATGAAACAGATTTTGAGAAAGACGAGGCCTGGTATCGATGGACTTATGAGGTGGAAGAGATGGATACAGAGAAGCTGCTTGCCCGAATACAAAGCCGGTATCGTGCCAATCCAAGTCTTATTCTGCAAAAGACCGGAGAGGGAGAAAACACTTATTATATCTCAGAACCAATTGCTGAAATTGGTTCCATAAAGGATATCAGGGTAATCAAAAGAGGAGCTGGCGGAGTAGCAGATGAACTGGTTATTATCGGTAGCAAGACAGTTGTCAAAATAATCTCAGAATACAATATCCGGAGTATTTTATGCGATGGGAAGAGTGAGGTTATCAAGCAGGATGGAAGCAGGGTTGTACCGGGTACACTTTTGCCGAGTGGTTTTTTTATCATAGAAACTGGAAAAAAGGGTGAGGATGTGGTAGGATATACGTTGACCGGAGGCGGCTACGGGCATGGAGTCGGTATGTCGCAGAACGGAGCAAAAGCAATGGGCAGTCTGGGCTATAATTACCGGGAAATACTTGGAACATTTTTTGCAGACTGTGAGGTACGAAAATGAGAACGATGGTAAGACTATATTACATATTCAGGGATTTTTCCACACAGATGACAAGGAAGAATATCAATTCCTTTGCGGCAAGTGCTGCTTTCTTCCTTTTTTTATCAATGGTTCCGCTTTTGATGGCACTTTGTGCCATTCTTCCCTTTACGCCGCTTACGGCAGAAAACCTGATTATGGCTATCACACAGGTAACACCGAACGCCATGAATGGATTGGTGGAGCAGGTAGTATATGATGCGTACGCAAAGTCGGCAGGAACCATTACTATTTATGCGATTGTAACAATCTGGTCAGCAGGAAAAGCTATGTTAGCTTTGATACAGGGATTAAATGAGGTAAATGATTTTGAAGAAAAAAGAAATTATTTTATGCTTCGTACAATTGCCTGTTTTTATACCGTTGTTATTTTAATTACCATGCTGATATCCTTATTTATTATGGTGTTCGGTAACGTTATTATCAATATTGCACTCAGTGATTTCCCGCAGCTTCATGTGATAGGAAAGTTAATTATGCATTTTCGTTTCCTTTTTTCATGGGTAATTCTGACATTGGCTTTTGGCCTTATTTACGCTTTTGTACCGGGGATAAAATTACGATACAAAAAGCAGCTTCCGGGTGCAGCTTTTGCAGCTGTTGTGTGGAGTATTGCATCCTATGCATTTTCGGTTTATGTAGATCACTTTAATGGATTTGGCGCTTATGGAAGTCTGACAACCGTTGTCATTATGATGATCTGGTTTTATATCCTGATGTATATTCTCCTGATAGGTGCGCATATTAACCGTTATTTTGGGCCGGTCTATAAATTCCTGTTTGGATGGCTTGACAAGTCCGGCAAAACTCACTAAAATGACAAGTAGCAGTCAGTTGAAAGCAGACTGACATAGGATAGAAAAAGGCATAGATGGTGTCAGTAGGGCATTGTTTTCCAGCAGAGAGAGGGAGTCATCGGCTGTAAGCTTCCTCGGGTTCAGACAGTAGCTTGAATTTCCCACCGGAGCTGCTTGAAGGAAAAACCGGATGGTTGAGTAGTTTGAGACGTAGAAGCACGTTACGCATAAATGAGAGCCTGTTTTTGTAAAAGAACAGGAAACTGGGTGGTACCGCGGATAAAGTTCGTCCCATGTGTTTACGCACATGGGATTATTTTTGTGGAAAAATGGATAGAAACTCCTGATGTGCAGGAAAAAGACATAGGAAAAATAAGAAGGAAGGAAAGAAAGAATGAAAGAAAAGTTAGAGCAGATTAAAGCGGAAGCATTACGACAGATTGAAGGAAGTGATGCTTTGGAAAAACTGAATGAAGTACGCGTTAATTTTCTCGGAAAAAAAGGAGAATTGACAAGCGTGTTAAAAAGTATGAAGGACGTTGCTCCGGAGGATCGGCCCAAGGTAGGCCAGATGGTAAATGAGACAAGAGAAGAAATAGAAAAGATACTTGCACAGGCAATTACCAAAATGGAGCGGGCAGCGAGAGAAGCACAGATGAAAGCGGAAGTAATCGACGTTACGCTGCCTGCAAAGAAGAACAATGTAGGACATCGTCATCCGAATACGATTGCCATGGAAGAAGTAGAACGTATTTTTATAGGCATGGGATACGAAGTGGTAGAAGGTCCGGAAATTGAAACAGACTATTATAACTTTGAAGCGCTGAACATTCCGGCGGATCATCCGGCAAAGGATGAGCAGGATACTTTCTACATCAACGGAGATTTCCTGCTTCGTACCCAGACCTCCGGCACCCAGGTGCATGAGATGGAAAAGGGCAAGCTGCCTATCCGTATGCTGGCACCGGGTAGGGTATTCCGCTCCGATGAAGTAGATGCAACCCATTCTCCTTCTTTCCATCAGATTGAAGGCCTTGTCATTGACAAGCACATTACGTTTGCTGATTTAAAGGGCACACTGGCTGAGTTTGCCAAAGAGCTGTTTGGAGAAGATACCAAAGTAAAATTCAGACCGCATCATTTTAACTTCACAGAGCCGAGTGCTGAAATGGACGTAAGCTGCTTTAAATGTGGTGGAAGCGGATGCCGTTTCTGTAAAGGCTCCGGCTGGATTGAAATTTTGGGCTGTGGTATGGTTCATCCGAATGTTTTGCGCATGAGCAAAATTGATCCGGAAGAATATTCCGGTTTTGCATTCGGTATCGGACTGGAAAGAATTGCCTTATTAAAATATGAAATTGACGATATGAGGCTTCTTTATGAAAACGATGTGCGTTTCTTGAAACAATTTTAAAGGAGAAAGGAAGAACATTATGAATACAGCATTATCATGGATTAAGGCATATGTACCGGAGCTTTCCTGTACAGACCAGGAATATACGGATGCCATGACATTAACAGGAACAAAAGTAGAAACATTTGAGAGATTAGATAAAAACTTAGAGAAAATTGTAATTGGTCAGATTGAAAAAATTGAGAAACATCCGGATGCGGATAAACTGATTATCTGTCAGGTCAATATTGGCTCCGAAGTGATTCAGATTGTAACCGGTGCGCCGAATGTAAAAGAAGGCGATAAGGTTCCGGTTGTTTTAGATGGCGGAAAAGTAGCAGGCGGCCATGACGGCGGTCCGCTGCCGGAAGAAGGCATTGCCATCAAAGCAGGCAAGCTGCGCGGCGTTCCATCTAACGGTATGATGTGTTCCATCGAGGAACTCGGTTCCAATCGCGATATGTATCCGGAGGCACCGGAATTCGGAATTTATATTTTCCCGGAGGATGCCGAAGTAGGAGCAGATGCAGCAGAAGCACTGGGACTTCGTGATACCGTATTTGAGTATGAGATTACTTCCAACAGGGTAGACTGTTATAGTGTACTTGGTGTGGCAAGAGAAGCGGCAGCAACTTTCAAAAAGCCCTTTATCGCACCGAAAGTAGAAGTAAAGGAGAATCAGGAAAAAGTAGAAGACTATGTAAGCGTGGAAGTTATCGATAAGGATTTGTGCTCCCGCTATTGTGCAAGAGTCTGCACCAATATTAAAATCGGTCCTTCTCCGAAATGGATGCAGAGAAGACTGGCAGCAAGCGGCATCCGTCCAATCAATAATCTGGTTGATATTACCAACTATGTTATGGAAGAATACGGTCAGCCGATGCATGCTTTTGACTTAGACACCGTAGCCGGTCACAAAATTATCGTGCGCCGCGCAAAAGATGGTGACGTGTTCCAGACACTGGATGGACAGATGCGGAATCTGGATAGTGAGATGCTGATGATCTGTGATGCCGAAAAACAGATTGGTATTGCCGGTATTATGGGTGGTGAAAACTCCAAGATTACCGATAATGTAAAAACGGTTCTGTTTGAAGCAGCTACCTTCAATGGTGCCAATATTCGTAAATCTGCCAAGAGATTAGGTCTTCGTACCGATGCTTCCGGCATTTTTGAAAAGGGCTTAGACCCACGGAATGCCAAAGCAGCGATTGACAGAGCCTGTCAGTTGATTGAAGAACTTGGCTGCGGTGAAGTGGTAAGCGGTACCGTAGATGTCTGTGAGCCTTTAGCAGAGCTTCGGAGAATTAAATTCGACAGCAGACGTATCAACGACCTTCTGGGAACCGATGTTTCCGAGAAAGAAATGGAAGAAATTTTTGAACGGTTGGAGCTTGCGATGGAAACCGAGAGTGATGGTACAAGAGTATTGGTGATTCCTTCTTTCCGCCAGGATTTGGAAGGTATTGCGGATATTGCAGAAGAAGTGGCACGTTTCTATGGCTATGATAAGATTCCGATGACATTGCCAAGTGGGGAAGCAACTACCGGTAAGCTGCCATTTAAATTACGGATTGAACAGAAGGCCAGAGACATTGCGGAATTCTGCGGTTTTTCACAGGGAATGTGCTATTCTTTTGAAAGCCCGAAGGTATTTGATAAGCTACTGTTAGACAGTGACGATGTACTGCGGAATGCCATTACCATTGCCAATCCGTTAGGAGAGGATTTCTCCATTATGCGAACCATTTCCTTAAATGGTATGTTAACCAGTCTTGCCACCAACTATAACCGGAGAAACAAAGATGTACGCCTTTATGAATTAGGAAATATTTATCTGCCAAAGAGTCTGCCGCTTAGTGAACTTCCAGATGAAAGAATGCAGTTTACCCTTGGTATGTATGGGGATGGCGATTTCTTTACGATGAAAGGAGTCGTGGAAGAGTTCTTCGATAGCATCGGTATGGACAAAAAGGTTGTTTATAATCCACATGCGGGCAAAAACTTCCTGCATCCGGGACGTCAGGCCAACATTATCTATGATGGCAAAGTAGTCGGTTATCTGGGAGAAGTACATCCGGAGGTATGCGACAATTACGATATGAAGACCAAAGCATATATTGCGGTGCTTGACATGCCGGAGATTCTGCCGTTTGCAACCTTCGATAGAAAATATGAGGGTGTAGCAAAATACCCTGCGGTATCAAGAGATATCAGTATGGTAGTTCCGAAGGAAATCATGGTAGGTCAGATTGAAGCTATGATACAACAGAGAGGCGGCAAGATTCTGGAGGATTATAAGCTGTTTGATATTTACGAAGGCAGCCAGATTAAGGAAGGCTTCAAATCCGTAGCTTATTCCATTACCTTCCGGGCAAAGGACAGAACGCTGGAAGAGGCAGATGTGACCGGTGTAATGAAGAAGATATTAAATGGATTAGAGAGCATGGGAATTGAACTTAGAAGCTAATGATGTTGGTATTTGATAGAACAGAATGCAGAGAACTTTAGAAAGGAAGCGTGTCAGAATGGAACATAAAAATACCTGGGAAACTTACAGTGCAAAGCAGTTAAAAGAAGTGGATACCTTTGCACAGGATTATATGGATTTTTTAAATGATGGCAAAACCGAGAGAGAATGTATTGATACCATTGTAAATCGCATTGAAAAAGCAGGGTATCAGGAGTTAGAAACTCTTGCTAAGAAAAATGTGCCTTTAAAATGTGGTGATAAGGTATATTCCGTATGGATGAATAAATCCATCGTTATGTTTCAGATAGGAGAAAAAGCATTGGCAGAAGGTATGAACATTTTAGGGGCGCATATCGATTCGCCCCGTCTGGACGTCAAGCAGAATCCCTTATATGAAGATGGTGGTTTCGCTTATCTGGATACGCATTATTACGGCGGTGTGAAGAAATACCAGTGGGTAACGATTCCGCTTGCCATTCATGGAGTTGTTGTGAAAAAGGACGGCACTACCGTTGAAATCAATATTGGTGAAAACGAAGATGACCCGGTATTTTTTATTTCCGATTTACTGATTCATCTGGCACAGGAGCAGCTTGAGAAAAAAGCATCCAAAGTGATTGAAGGAGAGGCTTTGGATATTGTTATCGGTAACAAACCGCTTATTATTGATAAAAAGCTGGAAAAAGCGGATAAAAAAGGAAAAGAGGACAGCAAAGACGAAGCAAAGGCAGAGAAAGATGCCGTAAAGAAGGGTATTCTTGCGATTTTGAAAGAAGCATATGATATCGAAGAAGAAGATTTCATTTCCGCAGAGTTAGAAGTGGTTCCTGCCGGAAAAGCAAGAGAAGCCGGTTTTGACAGAAGCATGATTCTGGCATACGGACAGGATGACAGGGTATGTGCATTTTCTTCCTTGAAAGCTATGCTGGAAATCGGCAAGACGGATAGAACTGCCTGCTGTATTTTGGTGGATAAAGAGGAAATCGGCAGTGTCGGCGCAACCGGTATGCAGTCTAAATTTTTCGAAAATGCTGTTGCGGAAGTGATGAACCTGACCGGAGAATACAGCGAACTGAATGTGAGAAGATGTCTGGCGCATTCCTGTATGCTTTCCTCTGATGTGAGCAGTGCATTTGATCCAAGCTATGCAGCAAGCTTTGATAAGAAAAATGTCGCTTTCCTGGGTGGCGGTATGGTCTTTAATAAATTTACCGGTTCCAGAGGAAAATCCGGTTCTAATGATGCCAATGCAGAGTATCTTGCCCATATTCGTGCCATCTTTGAAAAAGAAAAAGTAAACTTCCAGACGGCTGAGCTTGGTAAGGTTGATCTGGGAGGAGGCGGAACAATCGCTTATATTCTGGCTCTGTACGGTATGAATGTCATCGACAGCGGGGTGGCAGTTATGAATATGCATGCACCCTGGGAGGCAACCAGCAAGGCTGATGTATACGAAACAAAGAGAGGCTATGTGGCATTTCTGGAAAATGCAGATTTGTAGAGAAGGGAGCCATGCGGCTTAATGGAAAAAACAGAATTAAAGAAATCAGACTTTTATTTTGATTTACCGGAGGAACTGATTGCACAGGACCCATTAGAAGACCGTTCCAGTTCCAGACTGCTTCTATTGAATAAGAATACCGGGGAGATAGAACACCATATTTTTCGTGAGATAACGGACTATCTGCATCCGGGTGACTGTCTGGTGTTAAATAATACCAAAGTCATTCCGGCAAGGCTTATGGGAGTCAAGGAAGATACCGGGGCAACGATAGAAGTGCTTTTACTAAAGCGCAGAGAAAATGATATATGGGAAACGTTGGTTAAACCCGGTAAAAAAGCAAAACCGGGAGCAAAGCTGTCCTTCGGTGACGGACTTTTGAAGGCGGAAGTATTAGAAGTAGTGGAAGAAGGAAACCGCTTGATTCAGTTCCGGTACGATGGTATTTTTGAAGAGGTTCTGGATAAACTTGGTGAGATGCCGCTTCCACCTTATATTACTCATAAATTGCAGGATAAAAACCGTTATCAGACGGTTTATGCCAAATATGAAGGCTCTGCGGCTGCTCCGACTGCCGGACTTCATTTTACAAAGGAGCTTTTATCTAAAATAGAGGCCAAAGGAGTCGATATCGCCTATGTGACACTTCATGTCGGACTTGGCACCTTTCGCCCTGTAAAAGTGGATAATATTCTGGAACATCATATGCATTCCGAATATTACCAGGTATCCAAAGAAGCGGCGGATAAAATCAATCGGGCAAAGGAAAATGGTCATAGAGTTATCTGTGTGGGTACGACAAGCTGCCGTACGGTAGAAAGTGCCGCAGATGAAAACGGAAGACTGGAAGAGTGCTGTGATAATACGGAAATCTTTATTTATCCGGGCTATCGCTTCAAGGTGTTAGATGCTTTGATTACAAATTTCCATTTACCGGAATCTACGCTTGTGATGCTTGTTTCCGCACTTGCCGGAAGAGAAAATGTGCTACATGCTTATGAGGTTGCCATACAGGAAAAATATCGTTTCTTCAGTTTCGGAGATGCCATGTTTCTGACAGATTCCTTTACAAAGGTTACAGAATAAGGTAAGATAAAAGATAAGTAATTTAGGAGAAAGGTAAGGGGATAAGCATGGAAGAAAGAAGAAAAAACAGAAGGATGGAACTGACTGCAGCTTTGCTGTTAAAAGGATTGAACGGAGAGGCAGACAGTGAGGTTTCTATTGAAATCATCGATGTATCCAAAACCGGCATTGGTTTTATTTGTACAAATCCGCTTAATATCGGAGCGGTCTATGAAGCGGATCTGACTATCTGGACCAAAGAAGTGCTGCATGTTTTTCTGGAAATTGTCAGAATTGAGAAACTTGAAAAGGATGAGTACAGTTATGGAGCGATTTTCATTGGTATGTCAGAAATCGATTCCAAGAGAATTGAAGTATATCAAACCATAGAAACAATGGAGACAGAATAAAGAATGAGGAAGAAGCGAAATCATAATCTTCTGTTAGAGGTTGCAGTCATCTTTGCATCGGTTATCGGATTAATGCTTTTGGTGTACTTTGTCATGATTTTGTCGTTTCAGGATGGTGCAAGGTCTACCAGTGAAACGATGAGCATTGCGGTAATCATTGCACAAAGGATTTATGAAAATCCAACCGAAACAGAAATTAAGGCAGTTAGTTTAATGATACGCTATGGAGCGCATCTTGGTCTGTTTTTTGTGGTAGGTCTTGTGACAACTTTTGTCAGTATGGTGATTTTCAGAAGATATTACCGGATTCTGGGAGTGTTTGGCTCCGGCGTATTGTGTTACATACTGGCTTATTATACGGAGTATTACAAGCAGTTTGTGGAGGGCAGACATTTTCAGATGACAGATGTGGCATTGAATTGGTATGGAAGCGTGGCTGGCATTGCCTGTATGATTATTTCTTACTTCATGAATCGTTTATTAGTAAAATTATCTTCATAAAAAAGAAAGGTTCGCTGTTTGTGGCGAACCTTTTGTTTTGTGACATTATTGTTGTAATTTCTCCAGATCTTGATAGAAGGTTGGAAAGCTGATATTGGCAAGCTCTCTATCCTCTATATGGGTTTCACCTTCGGCAAACAGAGCAGCGATTGCGAAGCTCATGGCAATCCGGTGGTCCATATGGGTCTGAATGTAAGCGCCATGAAGAGGACTGCCACCTTCAATAATCATACCGTCATCCGTTCCGGTAATCTTAGCACCCATGGCACTTAAGTTCTTTACCATAACATCAATGCGGTTTGACTCTTTGACTTTGAGTTCGGCAGCATCCTTAATTACAGTAGTGCCCTTGGCAACAGCGGCCATAATGTTGATAATCGGAATCTCATCAATTAAGGTCGGAATGATATCGCCCTCTATGGTAATACCATGCAATTCGCTGGATTTTACCAGTAAATCGGCAGTCGGTTCCCCATCGTGATTTTCATTAAGGAGAGTAATATTTCCACCCATGGCAAGAGCCACTCTTAAAATGCCATCTCTGGTAGGATTGATGCCTACATTTTTAATCAGAATTTCGGAATCCGGTACACAGAGTCCGGCAGCAATAAAATAAGCTGCAGAGGAGATGTCACCGGGAACGTTTATTTTCTGTGCTGTTAAAACCGGCTGCGGTTTGATGATGGCAGTCGTTCCTTCCGTACGGACATCCGCTCCGAAAGTACGCAGCATAATTTCAGAATGATTCCGGCTGATGGTAGGTTCAGTTACTTTGGTTTCTTCGTCAGCATACATACCGGCAAGTAGAATGGCTGATTTTACCTGTGCTGAAGCCACTTTGGAATGATAATGAATGGCATGCAGCGGAGCACCTTTAATATGCAGCGGGGCACAGTCATTTCCGTTTATGCTTGTGATATTGGCTCCCATCATGGATAGAGGCTCCATAATCCGGCGCATCGGGCGCTTTTGAATGGAGGCATCGCCTGTTAAGGTTGTTTCAAAAGGTTGTGCAGCCAGGATACCGGAAATCAGTCGGGTAGTAGTGCCACTGTTGCCGGCATCCAGAGTTGAATCCGGTGCGGAAAGACCATGCAGTCCTTTCCCATGTATTAAAATTCTTTCCGGTGTATTTTCAATAGAAATTCCCAGTTTGCGGAAACAGCCAATAGTAGACAGACAGTCCGCACCCTGTAGAAAATTTGTGACTTCAGTAGTACCTTTGGCGAGGGAGCCAAACATAACGGCTCTGTGTGAAATTGATTTGTCTCCCGGTATTGTTACTTCTCCATGTAAACCCATTTTATTTTTCTTTCACTCCTTATGATTTCTTGTGAATGCTATAACCATGTTCGGTTAAAATTTTATCTGCTTTCAGCATGGCATCTGCTGTATAGAATTCAATACGCAGAGCACCTTCTGCCAGTTCCCTGTTATGGTTGATACCGATGTTTTTGATACTGACATCATGCATGGCAAGCAGGGAAGCAATTGCTGCAATAGCCCCCGGTTTATCCGCAATATCAACAGTAAGGACATATTCGGTCTTAATCGGTCCGCTGGAAGTATTGATGAAGGATTCGCGGTAGGATCTGGCAGAGTCAAAAAAATGATAGAGTGCTTCATTGTCTTTCCGGTCTAAAATCTGTTTAAAATCATTTAAATCTTGTATGTATTGCGCTAAGAGAGTTGAAATATTTCCGGTATTTGTCAGACAAATCTGCTGCCACATGGTAGGCGAAGAAGAAGCAATTCGCGTTATGTCTTTAAAACCGCCTGCAGCAATCATCTTCATAATCCCTTCTTTGGAATCTGCATTTTTTACCAGATTAACCAAAGATGCCGCAATCACATGGGGCAGATGGGAAATGGCTCCGGTTACATAGTCGTGCTGTTCATAAGAGAGCACGAGAGGAATGGCACCAATATTCTGAACAAGTGTCTGATAAGCGGCTATTTTCTCAGCGCCAATTTCCTGGGTAGGTGTCAGGATATAATAGGCATTTTCAAAAAGGGATGCTTTGGAATTGGGATAGCCGAAACGCTCTGAACCAGTCATCGGATGCCCACCGATAAACTGACTTTCCAGTCCCATAGCAGTAATGTGTTCATGAATACCTGTTTTAACGCTGCCGACATCCGTCAGAATGGTTTCCGGAGATAAATATTTTTTTAGGGAAAGCAGGTTTTCATCATTATGGGATACCGGTGCGCATAAAAATATATAGTCGCAGTGTCCGAAAGATTCGTTAATGCAGGGACAGATTTTCTGGATAACACCTTCTTCTTTGGCAAGTGTCAAGGAAGCAGTATTGGTATCGTAAGCAATCAGAACAGTGTCCGGTATTTTGCTGTGAATGGCTTTGGCAAGTGAACCGCCAATGAGTCCGAGTCCGATAAATCCGCAAGTAAAAGCAGCCATATATGATACTCCTTTGAAAAGATAAAATGAAAATCAACTGTAAATAATAATATAATATACCATTTTGTAGAGAGAAAATCAATGAAAGCATATTTTATGTGCAAAATATTCAAAAAATATTGCATTTTGCAAAAATATTTAGTAAAATATACACATCATATCAATTGGGGTGCGAATATCTATTGTGACTATTTGCCATATACCAAAATAACGGAATTGGAGGATAAGATATGAATGTTTACACAACTGACAAAATTCGTAATGTAGTGCTTTTAGGTCATGGCGGTTGCGGTAAGACCAGTCTGGTGGAAGCAATGGCATATCTTGCCGGTGTTACTTCCCGTATGGGTAAAGTGACAGATGGCAACACAATCAGCGATTATGGTAAGGAAGAACAGAAAAGACAGATATCCATTACCACTTCCGTTGTGCCGATTGAGTGGGAAGGCGTGAAAATTAACTTATTGGATACACCTGGATTCTTCGATTTTGTAGGCGAGGTAGAGGAAGCTGTCAGTGCAGCAGATGCAGCGATTATTGTTGTTTCCGGTAAAGCGGGTGTGGAAGTCGGAACGGAGAAGGCATGGGAGCTTTGCGATAAATACAAACTTCCACGGTTTGTCTTTGTAACGGATATGGATATTGATAATGCATCTTTCCGTCAGGTGGTGGAAGATATGACGAATAAATACGGCAAGAAAATGGCACCGTTCCATCTGCCGGTTCGTGAGAATGAAAAGTTTGTAGGTTATATCAATGTTATTACCGAACAGGCATATCGTTGGAAGAATAAAGAGGTTCTGGAATGTGAAATGCCGGAATACAGTAAGCCTAATTTACAGCTTTGCCGGGATACCTTAATGGAAGCAGTAGCGGAAACCAGTGAAGAGTTTATGGAACGTTATTTCAGCGGCGATACTTTCTCCGAAGCGGAAATCAGAGCAGCTCTTCGTAACAATGTCATGGAAGGCAGTATTGTCCCGATGTCCATGGGTTCCAACGTGCTCTGTCAGGGCATTTATACCTTATTGGATGATATCGTAAAATATTTGCCAAGCCCGGAAAACAGGGAAATTGCAGGTATTAATCTGAAGACCAATGAAATCTTTACCGCAAATTACGATTTTGCGAAACCAAAATCTGCGTACATATTCAAAACCATTGTGGATCCGTTTATCGGTAAATATTCATTGATTAAGGTCTGCTCCGGTGTTGTTAAGGCAGATGATTTGATTTATAACGAAGAGAAAGATATTGAAGAGAAAGTAAGCAAGTTGTATGTCATGCAGGGAAGCAAACCGCTTGAGGTAAAAGAACTGCATGCCGGAGATATCGGAGCCATTGCCAAATTGACGGCAGCAAGGACCGGAAATACCTTATCGACCAAAGCAAATACCATTCGCTATGGCAAGGCAGAAATCTCCACACCGTATACAGTAATGCGTTATCAGGCACAGAACAAGGCTGATATTGATAAAATATCGCAGTCTCTTCAGAAAATGACACATGAAGATCAGACACTGAAGGTTGTAAATGATGCGGAAAACCGACAGACGCTGCTGTATGGTATGGGAGATTTACATCTGGAAGTTGTTACCAGCAGATTGTTAAGCGAATATAAGGTAGATATTAAGCTTTCAAAACCAAAGGTTGCTTATCGAGAAACAATTCAGAAAACCTCGGATGTGGAATATAAATATAAGAAACAGTCGGGTGGACATGGACAGTATGGTCACGTTAAGATGAAATTTGAACCTTCCGGTTCTTTGGAAGAACCTTATGTATTTGAACAGATGGTAGTAGGTGGCGCTGTGCCTAAGAACTTCTTCCCGGCAGTGGAAAAAGGCTTGCAGGAATCGGTTCTCAGCGGACCGCTTGCAGCTTATCCGGTAGTAGGTGTGAAAGCGATTCTTTATGATGGTTCCTATCATCCGGTAGATTCTTCGGAGATGGCGTTTAAGATGGCGACGATTCAGGCCTTTAAGAAGGGCTTCATGGAGGCAAAACCGATTCTGCTTGAGCCAATCGCATCGTTGAAAGTAACTGTACCGGATTCCTATACCGGCGATATTATGGGCGATTTAAATAAACGAAGAGGACGCGTACTTGGTATGACACCGACTTCTGATGGTAAGCAGATTATTGAAGCCGATATTCCGATGTCATGTCTGTATGGTTATTGTACCGATTTGCGTTCCATGACAGGAGGCAGAGGTACATATGAATATCAGTTTGCCAGATATGAACAGGCTCCGAGTGATGTACAGGAGAAAGAGGTTGCAGCAAGAGCAGGTAAGGTGGCTGCAAACAACGAAGAGGCATAGTGTGTAAAAGGCGGTTGCCTTTAGGCTATATAAATCCTTTTGGGGAAGGAAAAACAGGATGCAGATGTATTGGGGAATACAGCATCCTGTTTTTGTTTATGCCATTTTTCTGTTTTTCGGTTGACAAATTAATCGAGTATAGTAAAATTATAATGTTTATGACAGGATGATAAATCTAAGTTAAAAGATTTTTGAAATGTAATATTGGGTAAATGTGCAAGCAGTAAATAGCCATTGCCTATAATGATAGATGAGAGGAATGATGAAGATGGCAGAGGTATATAACCACAGAGAAGTGGAAACAAAATGGCAGAAGATATGGGATGATGAGAAGGCATTTAAGACTTCTGATGATTATTCCAAGCCGAAATATTATGCGCTGGTGGAATTCCCGTATCCGTCTGGACAGGGACTTCATGTAGGACATCCGAGACCGTATACGGCGTTGGACATTGTTGCAAGAAAGAGAAGAATGCAGGGTTATAATGTTCTTTATCCGATGGGATGGGATGCATTTGGTCTTCCGACCGAAAACTATGCAATTAAAAACCACATTCATCCAAGAATTGTTACCCAGAATAATGTGGCACGTTTTAAAGGACAGTTACATTCTCTTGGGTACTCTTTTGACTGGGATAGAGAAGTTAATACAACCGATCCGAATTATTATAAATGGACACAGTGGATTTTCTTAAAATTATTTAAAGCAGGACTTGCGTATAAATCAGAAATGCCGATTAACTGGTGTACTTCCTGTAAAGTCGGTCTTGCAAATGAAGAAGTGGTAAACGGTGTCTGTGAGCGATGCGGTTCCGAGGTTGTCCGTAAAGTTAAGAGCCAGTGGATGTTAAAGATTACAGAGTATGCTGATAAGCTGATAGAAGGCTTAGACAGCGTTGACTATATTGAGAAAGTTAAGGTTTCCCAGAAAAACTGGATTGGTAAATCCACCGGTGCGGAAGTAGATTTTTCTATCAAAGGAAAAGAGGATAAGTTGCGTATTTATACAACCAGATGTGACACCTTATTTGGTGTTACTTATATGGTTGTTTCTCCGGAACATCCAATCATTGATAAATACAAAGATGAAATAAAGAACTGGGATGAAATCTGTTCTTATAGAGAACAGGCTGCCAGGAAGTCTGACTTTGAGCGTGCGGAGCTTGCAAAAGAAAAGACGGGTGTAAAGATTGACGGCATGACTGCCATTAACCCGGTGAATGAAAAAGAAATCCCGATTTTTATTTCTGATTATGTTCTTATGAGCTACGGTACCGGTGCCATTATGGCGGTGCCTGCACATGACGAGAGAGACTGGGATTTTGCTAAGAAATTTGACTTGCCGATTATTGAAGTTGTTGCAGGCGGCAAGGATGTACAGGAAGAAGTATATACCGATGTGGCAACGGGTACGTTGTGCAATTCCGGCTTCTTAGATGGTTTAAGCGTGGCAGAAGCCAAAGAGAAAATGATTCATTTCCTGGAAGAAAAAGGAATTGGCTCTGCTAAGACAAACTATAAATTAAGAGACTGGGTGTTCTCCAGACAGCGTTACTGGGGCGAGCCGATTCCGATTGTATATTGTGAAAAATGTGGTTATGTACCGCTTGATGAAAGCGAACTTCCGTTAGAACTTCCGGAAGTAGAAAGCTATATGCCGACCGATAACGGAGAATCTCCGCTTGCTGCCATGACGGACTGGGTAAATACCACCTGTCCCTGCTGTGGAGGTCCTGCAAAGAGAGAAACAGATACCATGCCTCAGTGGGCAGGTTCTTCATGGTATTTCCTTCGTTATACAGATCCGAACAATACAGAAGCACTGGCAAGCAAGGAGGCATTAGAGTATTGGATGCCGGTAGACTGGTACAATGGTGGTATGGAGCATACTACACTGCACCTTCTGTATTCCCGATTCTGGCACAGATTTTTATATGATGAAAAGGTAGTTCCATGTCCGGAACCGTATTTAAAGAGAACATCTCATGGTATGATTCTTGGCTCCAACGGGGAAAAGATGAGTAAATCCCGTGGGAATGTTGTCAATCCGGATGATATCGTAAGAGATTACGGTGCAGATACTTTAAGAGCATATGAAATGTTCATCGGTGCTTTTGATTTGTCGGCATCCTGGTCAGAGGATGGTGTAAAAGGTTGCCGTCGTTTTCTGGAAAGAGTATGGAAATTGCAGGATATTATGACCGATGAGATAGGCTATTCCAAAGATATGGAAACCAAGATGCATCAGACGATTAAAAAAGTCAGCAACGATTTTGAAAATCTGAAATATAATACCGCTATTGCAGCCATGATGGCATTGATTAATGATTTCTATAAAAAGAATGAAGTAACCAAGGGTGAATTTAAGACACTGTTGACCCTTCTTAATCCGGTGGCTCCTCATATTACGGAGGAATTGTGGCAGACGGCAGGCTTTGAAGGCAGAGTATACCAGACTACCTGGCCGGACTATGATGAAGCAAAGACGGTAGAAGCAACCGTAGAGATTGCTGTCCAGATAAACGGTAAGACTAAGGCAACCCTCGTAATCGGTAAAGAGGATGCCAAAGAGGATGTTATTGCAAAAGCCAAAGAAACGATAGCGGACAAACTGACAGGAACCATTGTAAAAGAAATCTATGTACCGGGCAGAATTGTGAATATCGTACAAAAATAGTAAGAAAAACATAAAGACGTCCTTAAAGCAGGCAAAAGAAGTTCTAGGATATCAAAATACGATATCTTAGAACTTCTTTTTTGTCCATGGAATTGCATGGCAATTCTCCCTGATATGATTTTTTCGCACATTTTGGTCAACGGCGGTTACGGAAAATATTTATCATCTTATTCATTTTATCAATTTCTTCCGGAGAAGAATATTTCCGCAGGGTGTCTATAATTGTATTCATTTCTTCTTCGGTGAAAGAAATATTACTTTCTTTACTTCGCTTGGCAACTGCCATTAAAAAGGGCAGCATCTGTTCTTTTGATAAGCCGTTGCTTTCAAAGACAAGCATTTGCAGAAAATCCAGCTTGGTTTTATCAATATGTGCTACGGCAGGGTCATCCAGCCAATTTGCCATAAAAATTCCTCCTTTATGTTATGCGTTTTTTCTCTAAGTTTCTTTATTTGCTTGATTTGTTGGTTCCTGATTGCTGAAAGCCTCAAACATGGCTTTCTGTTCCGGTGAGAGCATGCCCATCAGAAGACTTTCCATGGAAGAAGAGGAACCATTATTCCCCATGTCCGCTCCCATATTGGGAAATAATTCCTGCATGCTGCTCATGGTCTGACTCATTTCCTGATACATTTCCATTGTCTGGAAGATGGATGACATCTGATCTAATTGCTTTGCTTCCCCTTCCGTACAATAAGGCTTTAATTCCCGACATAACTTTCCAAGGTCAGGCTTTTCTGCTTTGTTGGTGGAACAAATTTGAAAAGGATGTTTCTTAAATAAATTAATGGTATAGTTCAGCTCCATATATTTGATGTAAATTGCCATGTGCTTTTGCATAGAAGGCTCTATGTATGGCAGGAGAACTTTCAGTTTTTGTATTTGGTTGTTTGTATATAAGGCATCAAATGCCATAACGCCGGAAGATTCTTCTTTCATAGTTTCACAAGCCTTTCGATGCCCGTCAATGACTTTATCAAAGTATATGCATGATAAGAGAAAAATAGGCTCGTAGAAAGAGCCTATTTTTCAGATATGCATGCAAGATGTGGATGAAAATTAACAGCAGGAGTTATTTCCGCAGCAGAAGAAGAGAAGGATAATAATCCAAATCCAGGAACCGCAACCGCAATCGGAATTGTTGTTAAAAAGACCAAAACCTCTTCCACAACCGCAGTCATCATTATTGCCGCAGATAGAAAGCAGGATAATAAGCCAGATTATAGAACAACATCCGTTGTTGTTACAATTGTTAGAACATCCGCAATTTGTTGCTGATAAGTCACTCATGATTGAGCCTCCATGTTTTATATTTGTTTTATGGTTTATCTTATGTGCAGGGCAGGTCCATGTTTCCGGTATAATAAAAAACAAATAAAATATTCTTGACGTTTTTTTACATTATTGTTATCATACTCTTATAGCAATGAAATTCTAACGGAAATTCGTCTGAAAAATCTTTTTTTTCTATGGAGTACCGGAATGGTATTTTATCTGTTTTAGAATCCTTGCTAACAATCCAACCAACCAACAGCAGGGAAGCGAAACAGACCTTTTGATACATGCAGCGTTCCCTGCACCCGTATACGAAAGGAGAAAAGAGAATATGAGAAAAGAGAATATGAGAAGCGTTACGGAAATGTGTTATAGGATTTCCTGCTGGAGCAGAAAGCGGAGGTAATCGCTATGTCAATTTATGAATGCAATGAAGAATATGTGAGGAAAACTCTGTATGAGGATGGATATGAGAGTGGCAAAGCCGCAGGATATGAAGATGGCAAAGTAGAAGGATATGATTTGGGTCAACGCAGAATGCTTCTAAAAAATGTTGAATCGGCTATGGAAAAGCTTAACATCAATTTAGAACAGGCGTGCAATATACTTGATGTAGAGGTGGAAGTCTATGAACGAGCGAAAGCCGCACTGGAAGCAGACATACAGGAGGAAAACTCTTAATCGAAAAGCTACTATGTTTAGATGTGAAGAACAACTTGCATAATTTTTCAGATATAGTAAAATAGAAATATATGTTAAAAGGAAAATTGGGTTATTTTGCATGGTGGCAGAATAATAGAATGAAGGGGTTGTTCTAAGCATGGCTGGTTTTAGCGTTGCGGGAAGACAGTTCCGGACACAGGCAGATTACAATGCAGCATTGCAGGATCAGGCACAGATAGATGCGATTAAGGCAAAAGTGAACATGGAACAGCCGGGAGAAGTGATTTGTCTTTCGGCAGACATACAAGCTGGGAAATATCATTTTACAACAATGGTTGGAAATGATTTTGATGATGAAATATATGAATTGGCAGAGCAATACAAGAAACAGGGATATACGAAAGACAGCCGGGTCAATATTTCAAAGAAAAAAAGAAATCAAAAGAAAATAGAGAAGAAAGCAGAGAAGAAAAATAACCAGAAGCAAAAAACGCAGGTATCTTTGGATGACTATGATGAGCGGATGCAACAGGAAATTAAAACCGTTCTCAGACAAAAAGAAAAGCGAAGAAAGCTTATGGTTGTTCTTTGTGCAGTTGTGGCGGTTGCCTGTTTTGGTTATTATGGTGTTTACTACTATTTTGCGGATCGGACACAGATGGACTATGAGCAGCTTTCTGACTTGAAAAACAGCAATTATGCAACCGGAAACCAGAGCGTTATCATCCATTATACCGAAGAAGAGGACATAGAGTTAAATGTATTAAAAGAATACGAAACTTTATATAATAAAAATAAAAGCCTAATCGGATGGCTCAAAATTGACGATACAAATATAGATTACCCTGTTATGCAGACAGCTAACAATGAATATTATCTGGATCATAACTACAATCAGGAATATGACAAAAACGGCAGTCTTTTTCTGGACAAGGATTGTGATGTCGTACATAGGAGTACCAACCTAATCATATATGGGCATCATATGAAATCGGGGAAGATGTTCGGCAATCTGAATAAATACAGCAGTGAAAGCTACTATAAAGAACATTCCATTATCCATTTTGATACCATTTATGAAAAAGGTACTTATCAGGTTATGTATGTATTCCGTTCCAGAATCTATAATGAGGACGAGATTGTTTTTAAATATTATCAGTTTATTGATGCCGCTTCCGAGAAGGAATTTAATTCCAATATGCAGGAAATGGCAGCTTTATCATTGTATAATACAGGCGTAACGGCAAGCTACGGAGATGAATTTCTTACGTTGTCGACCTGTGATAATTCCGAAGAGGATGGGCGGTTTGTAGTTGTCGCCAAAAGAATAGAGTAAACGTATGTCAATCAGATAAATATGTGTTACTGACAGAAGGAGAGAGACATGTCAAAGAAAACACCGGTTAAGAAAACCAACAGAAAATTAAAAAGGAGTATCAGACGTAGTATTGCAGCCGTACTTATGATTACGGCTATTGGTATTGCTGCGGTTCCGGTACCGGAGAACTATGCGGAGGGTGATCCAAGCAGTTCGGGTGGTTCAAATAGTACAACAATTGTAGAACCGACTGCATATAAATATCCCAGTTCACCCAATAAAATCTGTCAAGAGTCATATAAACCGGCAAGCGATGCAACAATTTATTCGGCCAAAATTATTACACCATTAAGTGATGGAAGCTATCAACTTGACTGGCAGTTTAAATTTTTCCTGAAAAATGTTTCTGGCAGCCAAAAAGGAATTATTTGTCAATACAACAGTACTTACCAGCAAGATACGGTAGTTCTGAATCCTAATGTTATTTACGAATATGAGAGCATTACAGAGGAAAATTATGATAAATGGTATGAGGGCGATGGAACAAATCCTGGTAAAAACGTTGTGGAGTATAAAGTTGACGGATCTCCCGATTCTACCAATAAAAATGACATCTTTTTAAGCGAATATTTTTCGGAGGCCTATCAGAAATATGTAGCGGATTATGCTGACTATGAGAAAAAATTGGAGCAGTATATCAGAGACGGAAGTGTAGGCACTGCACCATCTGCACCAGAATTAATAAAAACAGTTGGCGAGTTAAGTGTTGACCAAAAATTAAAGTATTATTGTGAACAAAATTCTATGCCAGACTATAAGCTGGCGAAAGTTATTGATTCTGAGCATTCTGTCGGAGTTAATAAAATTGTATATATTCCTAAGGGTAATGTTTCAGAAGAAACAGATGATCAAGGATTTTTGGTTGTTAATAAGAGTAGTATTATTGGTATTGGCGATGAGGCATTCAAGGGAACAAAGAATGTATACTATTTAACGGTACCAAAAGAAATAAAATTTATAGGTATTAGTGCGTTTCAGGATTCTTTTATTAAAGAAATTGCCTTTTACAATGTTGAACATATCAGTGATTATGCTTTTAAAAACTGTTCCCAGTTAACAAAGGTTAATATGGGTGAAGGGACTACGCTGATTGGAACGGAAGCATTTTATGGTGCCGGATTAACCAGTGTGGAATTTCCACAGTCCATTGAAGAAATCGGACCGGGTGCATTTGCATATTGTGAATCATTACAGAAGATTGATTTATCGAAAATTACAACCAGTCCGGCTAAGATTGATGAATATGCATTTTATAATGCGATAGCATTAAATGAAGTAAATGTTATGAAAGCTAGTTCGCCGAATGTAACGGTTAATATTGATACTATTGGGGATGGAGCATTTGCTGTTTACTCTGGTGTAGTTGGTTCCATGACAAGTTTTACTTTCCCATCGAAAATCAGCAAGGTTTATAGTGGGGGGACTGGACTAGGTGATTGTGTATTAGCAGGAAGAACAAACTTGCAAACAGTTGTTATGCCGGCTGATTTTGGTAGAAGTACCGGAGCAGTAGTACCGGCAAACACATTTTTTAATTGTTATAATTTAGCATGCGTTGAATTCCCTGATGATGGCAGTGGCTCATGCGGTTTGGCAAGTTATAATGCCGACAAATTGTTTGCATCAGTTAATAATGCAGATTTCTATGTAAAAGGTCCGGAATTGGATCGAACAAAGAGTATCGCTACGCCTCGTAGGACAACATGGGAAGCCAAGACCGCAGTTGCGCCATTAAATGAGGCGGGAGATAAAAAGGCTAATGTACCATATTTATATATAAAAAATGGCTTGGAGTATTATGAAGTAAGTGACGGGGATTACCTTTTGTCTATTGATAATAAGGGGGTTTTAACCTCTTGTACACCAGTAGACCCTGACAGAAGTGATCCGATTGATTTAGTAATACCGGAAAAAGTAGGTAATACCAAAGTAACGGCTATTGCATCTGGTTGTTTCAGCAATGATGCCATGAATCAAAGAGTCAGAACTTTAACGATAGAAGATAATTCTATTTCTATTATCAGTGATGGGGTATTTAAGAACTGGAAGAAACTTCAGCAAGTTTATATTGGTAATTCAGTAACTTCGATTGGTTCCAGTGCATTTGAAGGCTGTGAAAGTTTAATTGACGTTACATTTAATACACCTGTAAACGGGCATGATTCTTTTGTGATAGGAACAGATGCATTTAAAACGGTTGGACCGGAACTGACTTTCCATGGCGATATCGTGGAAGGATATGCACCGTTTGAATGGGCAATGGATAAGGATAATCTAATTAATGCAACAGATGGTATCAGAGTATGTTACAAGAGCTTGACACCGACATATCTTACTGTTATGTATGATGCCAATACAGAACTTGTTACGTTACTTGATTATCCGAAATATGACCAGATTAGTAAGGTACTGAAAGATGCCCATAGTATTGAGATAGCAAGTGGCGGTTATACATCCTATGAAAAAATGATGGAAGACAAGTATTACCAAATGTATAAAGCTTCCGAATATGACTCGTACCGTAAAGCGTTTGCGGAAACCTGGAAAAGTGCTCTGGAAAATACTGAAGATGTAGAAGCAGCCAAGAAAGCAGCATATGAATCAAATGACTATGGTCCATGGGTAAATGCAGCTTTTTGTGCAGATTGGCAATCTGTATTAACTGCATCGAATGAAACGGAAGAACAGACAATACTTACAGCATTGGCAGATATGCTTTTCGAGCCGCTTGTTGTGGAAGCGGCAGATAATCCTGCTCCATTTTATACTACCTATCCATATGATGTAGTACAGAATGCAGAGTCCGGAAATATATATCGGGCACTAACTGAAGAGGAACGTGCATTGTTAGAAGCAACAAAAAATATTGTTGTTCCAACTGGTGTAGAGTCGATTGATGCTTATGGATTTAGTAATGGAGAAGGCAGTAATGTTGCTAAGAACAAAAACAATGCCAGAATTTATCTTGACAGGGATAGGATAGGAACTGATTCCTATAATATGTACAATAATAAATCGAAAACCGATGAAAATACGGTTACGGATATTACACCCGGATTATTTAGTGGTTTTTATAATGATAAATATGTATCAAGTAGTGCTAATTATGAGCAGTATAAACGTGGTAATGACCGTATCGAATCGGTAACTTTAAATAGCGTTAAATATTTACCGGATTACGCATTTGACAGTTGTGAGCGCTTGCAGTATGTAATCCTGGGGCCGGATTGTGAAGATATCGGTACGGCACCGTTCAGGGGATGTTATTCACTGACAACAGTAGGGGATAACGATTACTACAAGACAGATAATGGTATTGTATATTCTGTAAATACTGATGGTTCGTATACGATAGAAGAATGTCTTCCGGCAAGAGGTAATCTGGTTGGCGGCTCACAGATTAGCCTTTCTACGGATGCAAATCTGGGTAATGTCAGTGCAATACGGGAAGGTGCTTTTGAAGAGTGTAAGTATATCAATCTTGTTGATTTAAATGATACAGCAGGATTAACAGATATTCCGAAGGATTGTTTCAAAAACTGCAGTGATTTGACACGACTTTCTTTACCGAGAACTGTTAATAATATCGAAGAAGGTGCATTTGTCAATGACCTTAAATTAGTGGAACTTACGATTCCGGGTACGGAAGTATTTATTTCGGCAAGGGCATTTGAGGAAAATGCAGACAAAGCATGGACAACGGTGCTTACCTATGAAAATTCATCGGCGCGTAGATATGCGGATACCTATAAGGATACCTACAAGCTTACCTATGAGCAGAAACAGGATGAATGGCGTGTTGTTTTCTTAGATTCTGATTTAAATCAGGTTGGTGATGCACAGTATGTTGAAAACAATACCTATATTTCTAATGTACCGGAATGCCCGGCGAAAGCAAATTGGACTTTTGAAAAGTGGCTTGGAACCAATAATACAGAGGTAACTGACAGGATTACTTCAGATACGACTTTTGTGGCACAGGGATATTCTGACAATGGTATGGTAAATGGTAAATATTCGGTAGCATTTTATGATCAGGTGGATGGAACCCAGATTGGGACAACACAGTATGTAGAGCCCGGTCAAGCAGCTATCGCACCACAGGCACCGGTACATACTGGATACTCCTTCTTAAAATGGAGCAGTGAAGAGTACACCAATGTTCAGAAGAATTTAACCATTATGGCAATGTACAGTGGTTCCGGAACCGGTACAACAAGCGGTGGCAGTACGACAACTTCGGGAGGAACAACAACGACTTCCGGCAGTACAACTTCCGGTAAGACGACATCTACATCGACTTCGTCTACGTCCAATACTTCGTCGTCAACTTCGTCATCATCGACATCGGCGACTTCTACAACAGCGGCGGCAACGGGTCAGTATGTGGTAACGGTTATCGGGGGAAGTGGAAGCGGAACTTATGCACAGGGGGCAACGGTTCAGATTATAGCGAATACACCGGCAGCCGGCAAAGTATTCAGTAAATGGACAACGGAATCCCAGGGTGTAACACTTGCCAGTGTAAGTACGACACCGACAACCTTTGTAATGCCTGCCAATAATGTAACGATTACGGCAGAATATACCGACGGTACAGCAACACCAGCGGCTAACAGCGTAAATGGTACTGCTACGGCAAATAACAATACAAATAATACCGGTACACAGAATGGTAATACGAGAGTGGATATTACCAAACCGGGTATCAGCAATAAGGACTTGGCAACTGCCAATGTAAATGGTTCGTCTGATAACTTTGTTATTAAGATTTCGGAGAATACAGATGTAACGGCAGCGGTAGCAGCAGCCTTGACAAATAAGTACGGAAGTCTGGAAAATATTCTGTACTATGCAATGGATATCAGTTTGTATGATTCTACCGGTACCACAAAGCTTACCGACACAACGGGACTTTCTGTGGATATTACGATTCCGATTCCGGATGCACTTGTAAGCTATGGCGGTAACAATATGGCAGGTGCAGTTATAAACTATAATCCGGTAGAGAATGCACAACTGGAGGATTTGAGCGAGAAGTTTACAACGATTAATGGTGTGCCATGTGTTACTTTTATGGCCACACACTTCTCACCATATACTGTTTATGTGGATACGGGAAATCTGACAGAAGGTATGCTTGATGTGACACCGAAGACTGGTGACCCGATTCATCCGAAGTGGTTCTTATCACTTGGACTTGCATGTTTATCTATTATTCTGTTTATGAAGAAGGATAAGAATGTAGGAAAAGTGAAAAGAGCATAGTTTAAGAATCCTGGGAGATTCCTGATGGGAAAAAAGATTAGAAAAGCAATAGGGGCTCTGTTGATAGCAATAGCAATTGCTGTGACACAGATACCGGCATCAGATGTGGAGGCGGTTGATACTGCTTCCGCATCTGATTTTCAAATGGATGGAACTACATTAGTAAAATACAACGGCACGTCGGAGGACGTGTCTGTTTCTGGTTCTGTTGAAAAGATAGAAGCGGAAGCATTTGCAGATAATGATACGATTAAGAATGTTTTCATTGGAAGCAGTGTTGAGATAATTGGTGCAAGTGCTTTTGAGGGATGCGACCAGTTGCAGAAGGTGATGATTCCGGATTCGGTAGAAACCATTGAGCAGGCGGCATTTGCGGACTGTCCATCTTTAACAACAGTAGAAATCGGAAATGGACTTACATCTCTTGGCAATGGTGCTTTTGCAGGAGATACCAGTCTTGCCAATGTGAAATTTGGAAGTGGAAACGCAAAGTTTGTCTGTGAGGATGGTGCGATTTATAGTAAAAAAGAGAAAGATATTCTGTATGCATTGCTTGCGGGCAGAACGAAGGAAAGTTATATCATGCCTTCCACAGTGGAAAAAGTACAGCCATATGCTTTCTGGGGCAATAAGAACCTGAAAAATGTTTCTATCAGTAGTAATGTGGCAGAAATAGCGGCTTATATGTTTTCCAATTGTGCCAATCTGACCGAGGTACAGATTCCATATTCTGTAAAAAATATTGATATGAAGGCTTTCGAGGATTGTATCAGACTTCGTAAAATTGAGATTCCGGCTTCCGTAGCAACCATCCACAGTACAGCGTTTGATGGCTGTACCAGATTGGAGATTATAGCAGAGGAAGGCAGTGTAGCGAAAAAGTTTGCGGATAATCTGGTGCTGGAAGATATTGATATTACAGAATATGAGGATACTTCAGCTGACTCCATGAGTGATACTGCGGAGAAAACAGAAAATACGGAAGAAGATGGTACAAAATCAGCTTCTGTTGATTATTATCATGAGGTAACCCATATCAATGCTTTGGAAACAGAAGAAGATGCTTCGGTAAAAGGTAAGACAAAAATTATCGGTAATCAGGCATTTGTATTTATTGATAATGCAAGTGCTACCGTAAATTCCGGCGAACCGGAAACGACAGTAGAAGCAACTGCAGTGTCAGAGGATGAGAAAATCGCAAGTATTTTGGGAAATGCAGATAAAAAAGGAAATTTGTTCCCTAAGTATACGATTATCGATGAAACGATTGTAGCCAATCAGGCATACTATGGGGATGATAGGGAAGAAATTGATTTGCCGGATACAATTACTGGGATTGGTGACTTTGCTTTTGCACGATCCGGTATTCAGAAAATACAGATACTGGATGGGGTATCGCAGATAGGATATGCTGCTTTTTATCATTGTGATAGCTTAAGTGATGTGAAAATTCCGGAAACGGTAAACGAAATTGCGCCATATGCTTTTGATAAAACAGCATGGCTTCAGAATTGGAAGGAAAATGGAAACGGCGAATTTCTTATAGTAGGTGATGGTATTTTACTGGCATATCGGGGAAGTAACAGCATGGTTACGATTCCGGATGGTGTAAAAAAAATCGGACCGGATGCTTTTGCTGATCATGTTGGAATTACAAAGGTAGTGATACCGGACAGCGTAGAGGTTATTGGAGAAAATGCTTTTGCAGGCTGCAGTAATCTGACAAGTCTGGAAGGCGGACAGGGGTTGAAGCAGATTAAAGACAGAGCCTTTGCAGGTTGCCCGATGCAGAATATTAAAATACCATCGTCCGTAGAGAAAATTGGGCTTCGTGCATTTGATGTAACGGAATCGACTGCTTCGGAAATGGATAATGTGGTTATTTTTAAGGGAGATATTTTACCAACGTTATCTTACGAAGAATCTTCCACCAAGTTATATAATGAGGATGACAGAGACTTAGCCTTTGACGGTGTACAGATTGCGGTTGTTTCCCAAAAAATAGATACTTTTGACAATACGATTCTGGATGAGGAGTTGTTAGGCTTCCGAGGAATTATCTGTAGTATTGAGATGGAAAAAACCGGAGATTCCGAAACGGAAGAGTCCATTTTAAAGATTAAGAAAATACAGACAGATGGAGAGTCCTTGGCACATTATCCGGATGAAGTGAATATTGGTGGTAAAATGTATGCCATTGATAAAGTTCATATAACAAAGGAAGACCTTGCCGCGGAACAAAGCAATATGCAGGCGGAGAATTCTGACAATACACAGGAAGGCGTTTTGGTCCGTATTAGCAGTGATGTTATAGGAGAAGACGGAACGGCAAGTGCTGTCCTGGATGGTGCAGAGGGTGGCTATATTCTGAAAATTATAGACAGCAGTAGTGCTGCCAGTGCGATTAAGGATGTATATCGCAAATATTATGGAGATACCGTTCCGAAAAATCTACAGGCATTTGAGATTACTTTGCAGGATGCAGATACCTCCATTCCGATTACCGCTTTGGGCAGGCAGAAGATGGAGATAACGATACCTATGCCACAGGGAATTGGGGAAGAAAACCTGCATGTTGTCTGTCTGGATGCAAATGGACAGCTTGAAGAGGTGGACAGCAGGATTTCATCGGTTGACGGTACAGACTGCATTACTTTCAATGCAAGTCATTTTTCCGCATATGGGATATATAATTATGTTTCCGGTAATATGTCAGTGGTAAACAATGGGCAGGCAGTTTTTACCAGTCTATCCGGCAACAAAGATGCTTCGCCGGATACCGGCGATCACAGTATCCATCCGAAATGGTTTTTCGGAGCAGGACTTCTATTTACCGGACTGGCACTTATATTTTATAGAGGTAAAAGGAAAAGCAGACAATAGGAACCGCAGGAAAACTCTCGGCATAAAATAAGAAAAAGCCGGGAGTTTTTTATGTATCGTGTCAGAAAACAGCTTGGCTGCAGTGATAGCATGCAGCAATCCTGCAAAGGCAGTCCGATAACGGTTGCAGTGCTTGATACAGGAATATATCTTCATCCGGATTTGAAAGGCAGAATTGTAGGATTTCAGGATTTTGTGAATTATAAAAGTATGATATATGATGATAGTGGACATGGGACACATGTAACAGGATGTATTGGCGGCAGTGGGTTATCCTCCGGCGGGAAATATAAGGGAATTGCTCCGCAGAGTCTTTTCTGTGTCGGAAAGGTTCTGGATCGGGAAGGGGAAGGCTCTATAGAAAGCATGTATCATGGTCTGCTCTGGGTGATACAGAACCGGCTGCATTATCATATACGTATTTTGAATATTTCGGTTGGAATTGGACAAAACGGAGAACGCAAGAGGTTGGAAGAAGTGGTTGGGCTTCTGGAAGCGGTCTGGGATTCCGGTATTGTTGTTATTTGTGCAGCAGGAAATGCGGGACCGGAAAATGGAACAATATCACCACTTGGCAAAAGCCGGAAAGTAATTACGGTCGGCTGCCATGAGGGCGGTTATTTTGGAAACAGAGAGAATTTGTGCGAAAATTATTCTGGCAGAGGAGATGAAAAGGAACCGTTTCGTAAACCGGATATTGTAGCACCGGGAACGGATATTATCTCCTGTAATAATAAGGGAAACGGCTATGTGAAAAAAAGCGGAACATCCATGGCAACTCCGATTGTATCCGGAGCAGCGGCATTGCTATTGCAGAAATATCCTTATCTGAATAATGAGCAGGTAAAACGAAAAATGATATATAGCGCGAAAGATTTAGGTGATTCCTGGAATAAACAGGGATGGGGAATGCTTGATATCGAAAAATTACTGGATTGATATTGACATAAATAGTATGATTGTATACAATTATACGAGATAGTTGGGAGGAGATAAACCATGAGAGATAATGATAAAACTTTTATGAATCGTCCGGTAACAATGAACGAGAAGAACAACTTATTGGAAATAGAGGAGCATATGTACATTCTGGATGATGTAGAGAAGCCAAATGTATTTCGAAATATGTTCCCATATTCGGAAATACCGAAAATACCGTTTAATGATAGAATCGTACCGCATAATATGCCAAAGGAAATCTGGATTACGGATACGACTTTTCGTGATGGACAGCAGTCGAGAGCGCCCTATACAACGGAACAGATTGTAACTATTTATGACTATCTTCATAAATTGGGCGGCCCGAATGGCATGATTCGTGCCAGCGAATTTTTCCTGTATAGTAAGAAGGACCGGGATGCTGTTTATAAATGTATGGAGCGCGGTTATCAGTTCCCGGAGGTTACAAGCTGGATTCGTGCCAGCAAGGAAGATTTTAAACTGGTCAAAGATATTGGTATGAAAGAAACCGGTATTCTGGTAAGCTGCTCAGATTATCATATTTTCCTGAAGCTGAAAATGACGAGACGGCAGGCAATGGATCATTACCTGAGTGTCATACGGGATTGCCTGGAAGAGGGAATCAGTCCGAGATGTCATCTGGAGGATATTACAAGAGCGGATATATACGGTTATGTGGTGCCGTTTTGTATGGAACTTATGAAATTAATGGAGGAATATAAGATACCGATTAAAATACGTGCGTGCGATACGATGGGATACGGTGTCAATTATCCGGGTGCTGTTATTCCACGTAGCGTTCAGGGCATTATTTATGCACTGCACACCCATGCAGGGGTACCGCATTCTTTGATTGAATGGCATGGACATAATGACTTCTATAAAGCTGTATCGAACTCGACTACGGCATGGATTTATGGCTGTTCGGGAGTCAATACTTCTTTGTTCGGTATCGGTGAGAGAACGGGCAATACGCCGCTTGAAGCCATGGTATTTGAATATGCACAGTTAAAAGGCGATTTGAACGGTATGGATACGACAGTTATTACCGAACTCGCAGAATATTACGAGAAGGAAATTGGTTATGAAATTCCACCAAGAACGCCTTTTGTTGGTAAGAATTTTAATGTGACAAGAGCGGGCATCCATGCGGATGGTCTTTTGAAAAATGAGGAGATTTATAATATTTTTGATACCGAAAAATTCTTAAACAGACCTGTGCTATGTGCAGTTTCCAATACATCCGGATTGGCCGGCATTGCACATTGGATTAATACTTATTATAAGCTTAAGGATGATGAGATGCTGGACAAAAACTGTGAGCTTGTAAAAGAACTTAAGGTGTGGGTTGACGAAGAGTATGCTGCAGGTCGTGTTACCGTATTGACGGATGAAGAGCTGGTTACACAGATTGATAAGACTTGCAAGAAGCTTAATATTACATTAAAAAAAGAAGAAAAGTAAGATAAAAAGAGGGTATGTGGAAAGGCATGGTAAGAAATGAGCAGTTATGATATCAAACATGCGGTAAATGACAAATATTCTTTGCGGGGTAGAGTATTTCAGAAAATCAGGGAAGATATACTAAGCGGGAAATATAAGGAAAATGAGGAGTTAAAAGAAGTTGCTATTGGGGAAGAACTGGGTGTCAGCCGCACTCCGGTCAGAGAGGCATTCAGACAACTCGAACTGGAAGGATTAATTCAGATTATTCCAAATAAAGGTGCCTATGTAACGGGTATTACGGCAAAGGATGTGAAGGATATTTATATGATACGTTCTTTGCTGGAAGGTTTATGTGCCAGAATGGCCACCGAAAAAATAACAAAAGAACAGATGGAAGAAATGGAAGAAAACATATATCTGGCAGAGTTTCATGCAAGCAAGGGACATATGGATCAGATGGCAGAGTTAGACAACCGTTTCCATGATATTCTATATGAAGCATGTGATTCCAAAATGTTAGAACATCTGTTAAAAGACTTTCACCAATATGTGCTGCGTGTCAGACAGAAGACCCTGTCTACGAACAGCAGAGGTACTGCTTCCAATAATGAACACAAACAGATAATGGAGGCAATTAAGGCAAAGGATGCAGACCGCGCAGAGAAGCTTGCCAACCAGCATATGATAAATGCATATGATAATATGGTAAAAAATGGTTTGTATGAGATTTATGGAGATACAACATTAGAAGAATAAGAAAAGGAGACAGGCTATTTATGGACAAGATTAAAATGACAACTCCCTTAGTTGAGATGGATGGAGATGAAATGACAAGAATCCTTTGGAAAATGATTAAGGATGAATTGTTGTTACCGTACATTGACTTAAAAACTGAATATTACGATTTGGGATTAGAGCATCGTAACGAAACAAACGATCAGGTTACGATAGACTCTGCTGAGGCAACCAAGAAATATGGAGTTGCGGTTAAATGTGCAACCATCACACCGAATGCAGCCAGAATGACAGAATACAATCTGAAGGAAATGTGGAAGAGTCCAAATGGTACGATACGTGCAGCTTTAGACGGAACTGTATTTCGTGCACCGATTATTGTTAAGGGCATCGAACCTTGTGTGAAAAACTGGGAAAAACCGATTACTCTGGCACGTCATGCTTATGGTGATGTGTATAAAAATACAGAAATCAAAGTGCCGGGAGCCGGAAAGGCGGAATTAGTATTTACGGCGGAAGATGGAACGGAAATCCGGGAAACCATACATAATTTTACCGGACCTGGTATTCTTCAGGGAATTCATAATACCGATAAGTCCATTACAAGCTTTGCAAAAGCATGCTTCAACTATGCATTGGATACGAAACAGGATTTGTGGTTTGCAACGAAAGACACGATTTCCAAAAAATATGACCATAATTTTAAAGATATTTTCCAGGAAATCTATGAAAAAGAATATGCAAAGAAGTTTGAAGAAGCCGGTATTGAATATTTCTATACATTGATTGATGATGCGGTTGCCCGTGTTATGAAAGCAAAAGGCGGCTTTATCTGGGCTTGTAAGAACTATGATGGAGATGTTATGAGCGATATGGTATCTTCTGCCTTCGGTTCTCTGGCCATGATGACCTCCGTACTTGTTTCACCGTCAGGCGTTTACGAATATGAGGCAGCCCATGGAACCGTTCAAAGACATTATTACAAGCATCTGAAAGGGGAGGAAACCTCTACAAACTCCGTTGCAACGATTTTTGCATGGACAGGCGCGCTCAGAAAACGTGGAGAACTGGACGGTAACAAGGAACTGATGGCATTTGCCGATAAATTGGAGAAAGCAACCATTCAGACCATCGAAGAAGGAAAAATGACCAAAGACCTTGCACTGATTACTTCTTTGAAAGATGTAACTGTATTAAACAGTGAGAACTTTATCAAGGCAATCCGGGAAACATTCGAGAAGATGTAAAATGTATGCATAATATATCAAAATGGTCGAATAAACAAAATGGGACATTTTGTTTATTTCGACCATTTTATCTGTATATCATTGATGCATCGGAACCTCGTTTGTTGCTTGTTCCCCTTTTTATTTAATCTTTTAGTCTTCAGAAAGGTTTTCCCATTTTTCATACAGCGTTTCCAATTCGGCTTCGTTTTCTCCCTTTTCGCTGCTTAGTTCCTGCAGCTTTGCAACATTGGTGCAGACATCGGGTGAAGCCATCAGGTCATCAATTTCCGTATTCCGGGTTTCTAACTGTTCAATTCGTTCTTCGCATTTTTTTAAATCATTTTCTTTTTTCCGTCTGGCAGCCTGTAGTTCTTTCTGATTTTTCCAGTCCTGCTTGTTCTCAGAAGGTATTTGTCCGGAGGAAGCAGTGGCATTAAGACTTGGAGAACTGGATGGAGAAGATAATACCGTTTCCTGTTTTTTCTCCAGATAATATTCATAATTGCCAAGATATTCGGTCAGTTGTTTCTGGCGCAAATCCAGAATCCGGGTAGCGGTTTTGTTGATAAAATAACGGTCATGGGAAACGTATAATACGGTTCCGGTATAGCCGTTTAGGGCATCCTCCAGAATTTCTTTGGACATAATATCCAGATGGTTTGTCGGCTCATCCAGAATCAGAAAATTGGATTCAGACAGCATGAGTTTGGCAAGTGATACACGTCCGCGTTCTCCACCGCTTAAGGATTTAATCTGTTTGAACACATCATCACCGGTAAAAAGAAAAGCAGCAAGTGTATTTCGAATTTCGGTATTGGTAAGGGTTGGATAATCATCGGAAATTTCTTCAAATAAGGTTTTGTCCGGATGCAATACGTGATGCTCCTGGTCATAGTAGCCAATCTGAACATTGGCACCTAAGCGAATGCTGCCTTCATCGGGAGGTAAAAGTTCATTGATGATTTTTAAAATCGTTGTTTTGCCGGTTCCGTTATCGCCGATAATAGCAACGTGTTCTCCACGCCGGATATCAAAAGAAAGATGTTCAAAAAGATGGAGTTCTCCGAAGGATTTCGAGAGATTTTCCACATGAAGAACATCATTTCCGCTGAGAAATTTTGGCTCTAAGCGCAGGTGCATATCGGAGCGGGTCTCAGATGGCTTTTCCAGCACTTCGATTTTGTTCAGCATTTTTTCGCGGCTTTCGGCACGTTTAATAGATTTTTCCCGGTTGAAGGATCTTAATTTTTCAATGACTTCTTCCTGGTGTTTGATTTCACGCTGCTGATTCATATAGGCATTGTATTCAGCAATACGAAGCTGTTCTTTTTTGGCTGCATAGGCAGAATAGTTTCCGGTAAAAACGGTTGCTCTGGAATGGTCAATTTCAATTACTTTATTGGCAATGCGGTCCAGAAAATAGCGGTCATGGGAAACGATAACAACGGCACCCTTGTAATTGAGAAGATAAGTTTCCAACCAGGTAATGGAAGACATATCCAAATGGTTTGTCGGCTCATCCAGAATAATCAGGCTTGGATTTTGCAATAGCAGCTTGCCAAGCGCCACACGGGTTTTCTGACCGCCGGAGAGGGTAGAAACGGATTTGGAGAAATCATTTTCTGCAAAGCCAAGACCTTTTAAAACACCGACAAGTTCACTTTTGTAGGCATAACCGTTTGCTGATTCAAAAGCGTGGGTCAAATTGGAATAGGTATCCATAAGCTGTGACAGCTTCTCGTCAGAGGCTGTTTTCATCTGTAGTTCGATGGAGCGGATTTTGTGCTCTAATTCGATAATATCCTGTTTGACGGAGAGCAGTTCGTCATAGATAGTGTTTTCACTGGAAACGGCCTGATGCTGGGACAGATACCCAACGGTTTTATCTTTGGAGAGTGTTACGATACCTTCATCCGCAGAAAGTTCCCCCATAATAATGCGAAGCAGTGTGGTTTTGCCGGCTCCGTTGATTCCCACAATGGCAGCCTTGTCGTAGTCTTCAATATGAAAAGAGATATTTTGCAAAACAGGCACTTCGTTAAAGGATTTATGTATATTACTAACAGAAAGAATCATGGTAAATGCTCCTTAAATGTATGTTTCGTATGTTTTGAACTTTACATCATTTTACAGTTTACAAGGCAAACTAAATTGTGTCAAATGGAATGTCCAAGGAGATGGTAAGTAGGCGGCAGGTTCATTGACATATTTTTAACACTCCGCTATAATATAAGATGCTATTTTATAAAACACAGGAGGCAGCATCAGTGGAAGAAAAGGAAATTTCACAGGCTGTAATTAGCCGTTTGCCGAGGTATTTCCGATATCTTGGAGATTTGAAAGATGAAGGAATCGAAAGGATATCTTCACAGGAATTAAGTGATATCATGCAGGTAACGGCATCTCAGATTCGTCAGGATTTCAACAATTTCGGTGGTTTTGGACAGCAGGGATATGGTTATAATGTGGGATATCTTTATGAAGAAATCGGCAAAATACTTGGTCTGGATAAAGAGCATAATCTGATTATTGTTGGTGCAGGGCATTTAGGGCAGGCACTTGTGAATTATATGAATTTTGAGAGAAGAGGTTTTATTTTCCGAGGTGTTTTTGACAGTAATCCTGCCATTCATGGTATGAAGATACGGGAACTTGCCGTACAGCCGATGGAGAATATGGAAGCCTTTGTGAAGGAAAATGATATTGATATAGCAGTTCTTACGATACCAAAGAGCAGTGCGACGGCTGTAGCGGAGCAACTGGTATCGTATGGAATTAAAGCAATCTGGAATTTTGCACATGTGGATCTAAATGTGCCGAAGGAAATTCAGGTAGAAAATGTACATCTGTCGGACAGTCTGATGAAGCTGTCTTATAACCTTGCTTCACATGATACGAATTAGAGGGGGCTATGAATCCGAATGACAAAAGAAGATGAAGTATTTCGGAAAGCTTTGGCGGATAAAAAAATCCCGCTGTTAACCTTGGATCATAAATGGCATCAGCTTTTTACACAGGCAGATACGACACCGCAAATCCGGATGTTGGAAAGCAAGCTGAACGAACTTGTGAAACGGCAGGGAAAAGCTAATACGGAAAGTAAGGAAATCCGAAAAATCAAATCAAAGCTGATGAGTGAAATTGTCGTGCTTGCCGATAGTCTGGTACAGGATCCTGACAGCAAAAAGCTTGCGAAGGATATGGATGACCATAAACGGCTGGTTGATGAGTGTAATGAAAAGCTGGATGCTTATGAAGAAGAGTTGTTAGAGCTGCCCAGAGAAATTGACAGGACGAACAGGGAATTGATGTTAGCGACGATGGAAAGCTGTTACAAAAAAATACGGAATAATACAAAGGAAATAGCGGCGATTACCTTGTGGGTAAAACAAATACGCCGGGAATTAAAGAAAAAAATGGTCCGGAAACAGGAAAAGGAAGCATTGAATAATGAATTGTATGCATATATGCATGATATTTTCGGACCGGATGTAATTGAGATTTTTGATATGAAATATCAGAAAAAAAACAAGGACAATGGCGCGCCGGAATCATAGGATTTTGGCGCTTTTTCATAAAGGGGAAGTAAGAATGAAATATCTGGTATCACAGAAGGAAATGCAGCAATACGATAAAAATACAATAGAATTTTTTGGAGTACCGTCCATTGTTCTAATGGAGCGTGCGGCGCTTGTAACGGTGGAAACACTGCGGAAAGAAAAGGGAAATGGCAATTTCCGGGTACTGGTTGTGGCAGGCTGCGGTAATCATGGAGGGGACGGATTGGCCGTTGGAAGGCTTCTAAAACAGCAAGGATGTGAGGTGGATGCAGTATTACTTGGAAGCCGGGAAAAATGCAGTAAAGAAACGGCATTGCAGCTTGCTATAGCGAAACAATATGGGTGTGTCTTATATGACCAAATTCCGGAAGCCGAATATGATATAATAATCGATGCTATTTTTGGTATCGGTTTATCCAGAGAAATAGAGGGAATCTATCAGGATGCTATTTTAGAAATTAACCGACGAAACAGCTATGTCTGTGCCATTGATATTCCTTCCGGTATACAGGCGGATTCCGGACACATTCTTGGTTGCGCCGTTAAAGCAGACTTAACGGTTACTTACGGATTTTGTAAAACAGGACAGTATTTTTATCCCGGAGCGGATTACTGTGGTAAATTGGTATGCGGCCAGATGGGAATCGATGAGAAAAGCTTTCTTGGGAATTTCCCCAAATGTTATACTTATGTATCCTTACAGGATATGAAGCTGCCGGAGAGGAAAAAGGATGGTAACAAAGGTACTTTTGGCAAGGTGTTAGTTATTGCCGGCAGTAAGACGATGTGTGGGGCTGCCATTATGGCAGCAAAAAGTGTTTTTCGTGTGGGAGCCGGTATGGTAAGGATTATAACGGATTTGGCAAACCGGGAAAGCATCCAGAAGACATTGCCGGAAGCAATGCTCACGATTTATGATTCTACGAGGTGGATGGATGAAACACCGGATGATGCTTTTGCTGAAGAATTAAAAAAAGCATTAAGCTGGGCAGACTGCATTTTGATTGGTCCCGGCATAGGAACTTCCGTAACGGCAAAGTGGCTGTTGCATAATTGTCTGCAAAAGAGTACACTTCCTATGGTAATTGATGCGGATGGACTGAATCTGCTTGCAGAGGAGAAAGAGGAGTATCTGTCAGAGATGCTTGCCGGTCATAGAGTAATTTTAACGCCGCATCTTGGGGAATTTTCCAGACTTTACGGATGCAGTATCGGCGAAGCAAAAGAAATGCTTTTAAGTTATCCGAAACAGCTTGCCGATAAAATAAACGGAACTGTGGTATGTAAAGATGCAAGAACTGTTGTAGCAATGCCGGATAAACAGGAGCTGTATGTGAATACCTTTGGAAATTCCGGTATGGCAACTGCCGGTTCCGGCGATGTGTTAGCCGGTGTGATTACCGGATTCTTAGCACAGGGGATGGAAGCAGATAAGGCGGCTGTCACAGGCGTTTGCCTGCATAGTATGGCGGGTGACAGAGCCGCCGGGATGTTGGGCGAACGAAGTATGATGGCTACGGATATCATTGAACAGATAACAGAATTACTGAAAAACGTCTGATAAAGGGTTCCTTAGAAAAATGGGAAGGGGAGAGAGCGATGAAAAAAAATTACCAAAGAGTTTATGCTACGGTAAATCTGGATGCCATCCATTATAATATGGAGCAGATGAAGGGAAATATTGCTCCACAGACAAAAATAATCGGTGTGATTAAGACCGATGGCTATGGACATGGCGCAGTACCGATTGGCCGGGAATTGGAAACGCTGGATTATGTATTCGGTTATGCGGTTGCAACTGCGGAAGAGGCTTTTATTTTACGGGAAGCAGGTCTGCAAAAACCGATTCTGATTCTGGGTTACACCTTTCCCTACTGCTATGAAGAACTGATTCAGAAAGAAATAAGACCTGCAGTTTTTCGGGAAGATACCTTGGAAGAACTGGCAGCATGTGCTAAGCGGCTTGGGCGAAAGGCAAAAATTCATATCAAAGTAGATACCGGAATGACCAGAGTGGGGATACGTCCGGATGATACCGGGCTTGCTTTTGTAGAAAAAGCATTGTCATACGATGGATTGGAGATTGAAGGCGTCTTTACCCATTTTGCAAGAGCGGATGAAACCGATAAAAAGGCAGCTTATAAACAACTTGACCGAATTAGTCAGTTTATGAACCGGATAGAACAGGAACTGCATTATAAAATTCCGGTAAAGCATTGTTCTAACAGTGCAGGAATCATTGAGCTTGCTGAAGCGAATATGGATGTGGTGCGTGCCGGCATTACCTTATATGGTTTGTGGCCATCCGATGAGGTCAGAAAGGACATTATTTCCTTGCACCCGGTACTGGAACTGAAAAGCCATATCGTCTATCTGAAAGAAGTGGAGGCAGGAGTTCCGGTCAGCTATGGCGGAACTTATGTAACAGAGAAAAAAATGCGGATAGCAACAATTCCGGTCGGTTATGGTGACGGCTATCCGAGAGGATTATCCAATAAGGGGTATGTCCTGATTCATGGAAAAAAAGCACCGGTTCTGGGAAGAATTTGTATGGACCAGTTTATGGTCAGTGTAGATGATATACCGGAAGCGAAAGAGGGAGATATAGTAACCCTGATTGGCAGGGATGGGGAAGAAAACATTACTATGGAGCAGCTTGGAACTCTATCCGGTAGATTTAATTATGAACTTGCCTGTGACTTAGGCAAAAGAATTCCGAGAGTTTATATCAAAAACAATCAGATTATCAGCACAAAAGATTATTTTGAAGATTACAGATAATTTTGTGCGTATACCTTCAGAGAAATTGGCAATACTATTGCTGTCAGTTAGATTGCTAGATTGATTGAAGGAAGTGTGAGATATGAAACGAGGAGATATTTATTATGCTGATTTAAGACCTGTTATCGGTTCGGAACAGGGAGGTGTCAGACCGGTACTGATTATTCAGAATGATATTGGGAATAAACATAGCCCGACGGTTATATGCGCAGCAATAACTTCGAAAATGAATAAGGCAAAACTGCCTACGCATATCGAATTGAATGCAAGCAAATATGACATGGTAAAGGATTCTGTCATTTTATTAGAACAGCTTCGTACCATTGACAAGAAGCGTCTGAAAGACAGAGTATGCCATCTGGATAATGAAATTATGAAGGAAGTTAATACAGGTTTAATGGTCAGTCTTGAACTTGGTACATAAGAATTGTACAGGAATACTGACGAGAAAGGAAGAGAGTGAATTGAGTAGTAGTATCATCTTATTATTTCTGGTACTTTTGTTTTTGGAAATGGTACTGTATGGTTTCAGCTCGGCAATGCAGAACTTACATGATAAGGAACAGGAGGAAGTCGAGAAGGAGCCGGATAAAAAAACGGAAAGACTTGCATATATCAAGGAATATCCGGCCCGGTATATGAATGCAATACAGCTTGGTATTGTAGCCATAAATATGCTGTTTGGTGCACTTTATCTATATCGTTTAAACAGTTATTTCCGAAACAGTGTCCATCAGCTTACCACAGAATATATGGGCAGATTAGAAACATGGCAGCTGCAAGGTTTTTCGGTATTAACAGCTATGGTTGTTACAATCTGTCTGTTGTACATAGTATTGACCTTCGGTGTGCTGATTCCGAAAAAAGCAGCATCCCGGTATCCGGAAAAATGGATTTCTTTCTGCATTACTCCCATTTACTATTATGTACGGATTATGATGCCCTTTACGGTATTTATCTCGATTTCAGCCAAAAGAATTCTGTCATTGTTCGGAATCAAGGGATTGGATGAATCTGCGGATGTGACTGAGGAGGAAATTCTTTCTATGATTAATGTAGGGCACGAACAGGGGGTTTTAATGGCGAGTGAAGCGGAAATGCTTACCAACATCTTTGAATATGGGGAAAAGGAAGCCAAGGATGTCATGGTAAATCGTAACAACATGATTGCGATTGATGCAAATACCACTCTGCAGGAAGCAGCTGCGTTTATTATCGGTGAGCATAACAGCCGTTTCCCGGTTTATGATGGAACCATTGACCATATCGTAGGTATTCTGCACCTGAAGGATGTTATGCGGATGCAGATGAATGAAAAAATGCTGAATAAGCCGATTGGAAAGGTAAGAGGACTGCTCAGGGAGCCGCTCTTTATTACCGAAACAAAGAAACTGAATGATTTGTTAAGGAAAATGCAGGCCGAAAAAATTCAGATGGCCATTGTAATTGATGAATACGGACAGACCGCGGGATTACTTGCGTTGGAAGATATTCTGGAAGAGATTGTAGGTAATATTCAGGACGAATACGACGAAGAGGAAAACTATATTGAAGAAAGTGGACAGAATGAATATATTATTGATGGTATGATGCCGCTTGATGAGCTGGAAGAGAAGCTTGGTATTTCTCTGGAAGAAGAAAATTTCGATACGGTAAACGGTTTCGTGATTTCCAGACTGGAACATATTCCGGAAGATGGAGAAGAGTTTGAGTTTACATACCAGGGTTATTTGTTTCGTATGCTGGAAGCAAAAGACCGTATGGTACAGAGCGTTATGGCATCCAAAATTCCGGAAACGGAAGAGGCGGATGAAGAAAAAAATATCCAGACAGTTGAAGAAACAGAAGAAAAATGATAAGATAAAGAGATAAAAAACAAAGGAGAGTATTAAAAATGTCAGGACATTCAAAATTTGCAAATATTAAGCATAAGAAAGAAAAAAATGATGCTGCAAAGGGTAAGATTTTTACCATTATCGGAAGAGAAATTGCGGTAGCGGTAAAAGAAGGAGGTCCGGATCCGAACAATAATTTTAAACTGGCACAGGTAATTGCTAAAGCAAAGGCAAATAATATGCCGAATGATACGATTGAAAGAGGTATTAAGAAAGCGGCCGGAGATAACGGAAACGTTACTTACAAATATGTTACTTATGAAGGCTATGGACCAAACGGCATTGCTATTATTGTAGATGCATTGACAGACAATACCAACAGAACTGCGGCAAATGTAAGAAGTGCTTTTACAAAAGGACAGGGAAGTATCGGAACACAGGGCTGTGTATCCTTTATGTTTGATAAAAAAGGTCTTATCATCGTGGACAAAGAAGAATGTGAGATGGAATCAGACGATTTGATGATGACTGCACTGGATGCAGGAGCAGAAGATTTTGCAGAGGAAGAAGACAGCTATGAAATCTATACCGCTCCGGATGACTGGGATGCGGTAAACAAAGCGTTGACAGATGCAGGAATTCCGATGATTTCTTCTGAAGTTACCATGATACCGCAGAACTGGGTGGAATTAACGGATGAGACAGCCATCAAGAATCTGCAGAGAACATTGGATTTACTGGAAGAAGATGATGATGTTCAGGCGGTTTACCACAACTGGGATGAGTAAATGATGGAAAAAATTGATTTGGGTGCAGTAGCAGCATTGCTGGAACAGGAAGAAAAGTGGATTCAGGAGTTTGGAAGGGACACGTATGCTGCTTCGTTTGAAGAATATTTAGCAGAAAATAGAGAGTTATGGAACAGTTTCCGCCAATTGTTCCGGGAAGAAACCAATGATGAGGAAACCGAGAATGCAGTTGCGGACGTTTTGGTAAACAAAGCAAAAGAACTTGTGGACATGCAGAACAAGCGCATTACCAGAGAAAAAACGCAGCTTAATATCAACCTTTATATGGTATCTTATGTTTTTCCTGCTCTTTTGGAATGTCAGGAATATCGCCAAAAAGATGGAAATGCCGGTAAAATGGCAGAAACAATCTGTAGGAGATGGAAAGAAACTTTTCCTAAATATGCGATTCAGTATGCGGATTTTGACTCCATAAAGAGTGGTTTTAAGCAGAAGCTTTGCTATATTACAACAGCCGTATGCCAGGGACTTCATAAAACACAGGAGTGCCATGAACTGGAATTATTAAAAAAATACCGGGACGAATATTTATTAAAACAGGATGACGGCGAGGCAGTTATCCGGGAATATTACGATATTGCACCGACGATTGTCAAAAGAATGGAAAAAGAGGATGCACCGGAAGAGAAGTATCGGTATCTCTGGGAGCATTACCTGAAATGTTGTGTTGCCATGATTGAAGCTGGAAAAGCGGAAGAATGCAGAGATGTGTATGAAAAAATGGTAGAAGAACTCCGCAGGCAGTATATCATTACGAATCATAAGGAGGATATGTGATGAGTAAGCAGTATGAAAAAGAAACAATATGTATCCAGTCCGGGTGGAAACCGAAAAATGGAGAGCCGCGTGTGCTTCCGATTTACCAGAGTACAACTTTTAAATATGAAACTTCGGAGCAGATGGGGAGATTGTTTGATTTAGAAGAGGATGGTTTCTTTTATACCCGCCTGCAGAATCCAACCAATGAGTATGTAGCTGCAAAAATCTGCGAGCTGGAAGGCGGCGTGGCGGCTATGCTTACTTCATCGGGACAGGCAGCAACCTATTATGCTGTTTTTAATATTTGTGAAGCTGGAGATCATATTGTTTTATCCTCTACGGTATATGGAGGTACTTTCAATCTTTTGACTTGTACGATGAAAAAGATGGGAATCGAATGTACAGTGGTTGATCCGGATGCTCCGGAAGAGGAAATCAGCAAAGCATTTCGTGAAAATACGAAGTGCGTGTTTGCGGAAACCATTGCTAATCCGGCACTGGTTGTATTGGATATAGAGAAATTTGCAAGACTGGCGCATGACCATCAGGTGCCGCTTATTGTAGATAATACTTTTGCAACTCCGATTAATTGTAATCCGTTTGAATGGGGTGCAGATATTGTGACACATTCTACAACCAAATACATGGATGGACATGCAATGTCCGTTGGTGGATGTATTGTAGATTCCGGTAATTTTGACTGGACGAAATATCCGGAGAAATTTCCGGGTCTTTGTACGCCGGATGAGTCCTATCATGGAATTACCTATACGGAGAAATTTGGTAAAGCAGCTTACATAACAAAAGCAACAAGCCAGCTTATGCGTGATTTGGGTTCCATCCAGTCACCACAGAATGCGTTCCTGTTGAATGTAGGTCTGGAGACCTTACCGCTTCGTGTGGAGAGACACTGCTATAATGCGCAGAAGGTAGCGGAATATCTGGAAGCACATGAAAAAGTAGCATGGGTAAATTATCCGGGATTAAAGAGTAATAAATATTATGAGTTGGCACAAAAATATATGCCGAAGGGTACCTGTGGGGTTATTTCCTTTGGATTAAAAGGCGGAAGAGCAGCAGCTTCGGAGATGATGGATAAGCTGAAATTAGCAGCCATTGTTACGCATGTTGCAGATGCAAGAACCTGTGTTCTGCATCCGGCAAGCCATACCCATAGACAGATGAACGATGAACAGCTGGTAGAAGCAGGAGTTGCACCGGATCTGATTCGTTTTTCCGTCGGCATTGAGAATGTAAAAGATATTATTGCAGATCTGGATCAGGCTTTAAGCCAGATTTAGCAGGAGTGAAGGATAGAAAGCATGACGTATAAGAAGACATGGTTCAGCTATGTGCTGTGGGCAGTATTTACCTGTATTACCGGTGTAATGCTGGCCAATTATACCATACTGTTCTGGACAAAATACATAGATTCTACAGTAGGCTATGGTACTGTTGCGCTGATTTCAGCTGTTTTTGCGGCAGTGATAGGTATTTATTTTCTGATTCGGAAAGGGATTCTTCCGGTAGCAAAGAAGGTTCTGACAAACGAACATATTGCTGTTTGGTGTGAAATTTTTGCTGCGGGCTGCATTTTTGCTGGCGGGTTAGGGTACCGCCTTTATCTGTATGCACAAACAGGTACGGAAATGATTACAGAAACAGCATTTTACCATCAGGCTATGGTTACAAGCAGTGATATGGTGTCTCCTGTGACACATGGAGCATCATGGTTTTATACTTTGTTTCTTTCGTTCATATTATCTTTTCTTGGAAATAAAGTAGAAGCTGGTGTCTGGATGCAGATTGTTTTGCAGATGCTTTCCCTTTTACTTGGCTTTCTGACTGTCAGAAAGTCTGCAGGAAGAGTACCGGCGTGTGTGTCTATGCTTATGATGGCATTTTCTTCTGTTTATGCGCACCAGATTTTTTCACTGACACCGGAAACGTTCTTTTTTGTCATCTACCTATTAGGAATGTTCCTTATCGTTTGTTATGTATGTGATTATACGAACAACCAGTTTCGTAATGTGTCGGCTGTTGCGGGAGCAGTTCTTTCCGGAATTGTTTTAGGTATTCTGATTTATCTGGATGCCATTGCAGTTTCATTAGTGATATTTTTGGTTGGGATTCTTTCCGGAACGCGCCGTTTGAAAGAAGGAGAGCATTTTCCTGCCACATGGTTCTCTGTTCTTTTATTGGTATTGTCTGTTGTAACAGGGGCACTTACACTTTGGGGAATGTTTGCGCTGGATGCCTCTTTTTCCAATGCCGGAACCGCTGCAGTTTCCAGAGCATGGTTTACACTGTACCATTCACATTTGACGATGGGGTATATTTTATACCAGACCGAGCTTTCCATTATAGAATGTCTGATACAGGTCATGGTAACAGCATTTCTGATTATGTCATTCTGGAATCGGAAAAAGGAACAGAACTGTACTCCATGGATTTTCCTTATGCTCCTGCTGGCACCAACGCCTTTAACTGTTTTGGGTGTACTTCCTTATCAGGTTTTTTCTATTTTTACATGGAGCGTTTTAGCAGGAATCGGGTTCGGACAGAGTTTTGCTGTTGATGCAGTTAAGCGGAAAGATGAACAGAAGGATACAGAGCCAAATGATATGGAACACAAAGGAATGGAGCCGAAGAATGAGGAGCCGGAAAAGGCTGGTATAGAAGCGGAACAAACAGAACCGCCCAAACCCCGTTTTATTGAAAATCCGCTGCCACTTCCGAAGAAGCATGAGAAGAAGGAAATGGACTATCAATATGAGGTAGCAGAGGATAAGATGAAATTTGATGTTACGATTAAAGAAAATGATGATTTCGATATATAAAACCGGATTTCTCCGATGGATATTTTAGAAAAGACAGAATAAAAAAGAGAATATGACAAAGAATAAAAGAGAATCATGAAATGTGGTTCTCTTTTCTTTTTTATTTGAATAGTAGAAAGGTAGATGAAAATATGGGAAATAAACAGAATAATAAGCAGGATAAAAGAAAGGATGATAACAAAAAGGACGATAGCAAAAAAGACAATAACAAAATAGAAAACAGCAAAATAGATGCGGAAAAACATCGGGATGAGCGGATTGAGGAAACCGGTCAGGTAACTTTGGATAAAAGTGAGGCGGCACACAATATCCACCTGATAACGATTATCGGAGAAATTGAAGGACATGATAATCTTGGCAGTTCTTCCAAAACGACCAAATATGAGCATATTCTTCCCCAACTTGCTGCGATTGAAGACAGCAAGGATATTGACGGAGTACTGATTTTGCTCAATACAATGGGTGGGGATGTGGAAGCCGGACTGGCAATTGCAGAAATGATAGCTTCCTTGAGCAAACCAACCGTATCTCTTGTACTTGGCGGAAGTCATTCCATTGGTGTACCGATTGCAGTCAGTACAGATTACTCCTATATTGTCCCGACTGGAACAATGGTTATTCATCCGGTGCGTTTAAATGGGATGGTAATCGGAGTACAGCAGACCTTTGATTATTTTAAACAGATTCAGAACCGCATTACCGGATTTGTATGCAATCATTGTAAAATATCCAAAGTACGGCTGGAAGAGCTGATGATGGAAACCGGAATGTTGACGAAAGATGTTGGTACTGTCTTGGTAGGAAAGGAAGCGGTAGAAGAAGGGATTATTAACGAAGTAGGAGGGATTAAGGATGCAATCTGTCATCTCCATGATATGGTAGAAAGAAAAAAGAAGACTACAAAATAAGGGATGACAAGTAAAATTGAAAATGCTATACTATAAATTGCCATACGATGCTTAATCTGAATGAAAAAAGCATATGGTACGGAGGTTAGTTATGGCAGCAAATCAGGGAAGAGGAACCAGAACGCGTAAAAGCAGTTCCAGTACTTCCAGAAAAAAAACAACAAACAGCAGAAATACAGGCAGGACAAAGAGTACAGGCAGACAACAACGGCGCGGAGAACCAATGGATTTAGCCATCCGTAATGAAATATTACTGATTGTTTTTTTGGCATTGGCGGTTATTTTATTTTTATGTAATTTTGGAATCGTAGGAAAGGTCGGAAATGCAGTCAGCAGTTTTATGTTTGGTATATTCGGGCTTTTGGCATATGTTGCACCGGTTATCATTTTTCTTGCCATTGCATTTGGTATGTCCAATGTAGGCAATAATATTGCAACCAGAAAGCTGGTTGCGGGCGGTGTATTATTTTTTATTATCGGTATGATTTTTGAACTGATAAGTGTTTCTTATTCAGAAACGGACACATATCAGTTCCTGGAAATTTATAAAAGATGCAGCGAAAATCGAAACGGTGGTGGTATTATAGCCGGTTCGGTTGCTTTTGCATGTTATAAATTACTCGGTATGGTCGGAACCGTTCTTGCATTGGTGGTTATTGGTATAATTTGTGCGGTAATCGTGACAGACAAGTCCTTTATCGGTGGCGTTACAAAAAGTGGCAGAAAGGTCTATGAACGGTCGGTAGAGGATGCTGCATATCGCAAAGAGCGTGCAAGGGAAAGACGGGAAGCGATGGAAGAACGTCGTGCCAGGGAAGAAGAACGCCGAAGACAGCAGGAAGAGGAACGGGAGAATGAGAAAATTCTCCGTATGGATAAAAAGGTTTCCGGTGTCATGATTGATACGGCACTGAATAAGGATAGGGAACGGGAAGTTGCAGAAAAGGTACGTGATGATGTGCATGAAATTACCGTTCATGGCATTTTGGAAACGGAAGAAGCAAAAGAGCAGGAATCCTATCATTTCATTGAAAATGAGTCAGATGAATTAGATGAGATTTCCCCTGTTATACATAAAGAAGACATGACAATAGAAGATGGTTATGAACCGCTTAAGCCACAGGATTCCTATACGACAGAAATGGGAAATACCATGTCTTCCGGTACCGGAATACACAGGGAACGTCCGGTCGCTAAAAAACCGGTACAGGAAAGAAAAGAAACAGCCGGAGCAGAAAATAGTAGTATTGCACAGGAAATGCAAAAAGCAGAAAGCAGAGTACCGAAGCAATATCATTTTCCGCCATATAACAGACTGGCGAAGGGAAACAGTAAGAATAAGGGAGATTCTTCAAGAGAATTAAAAGAAACAGCACTGCGTCTGCAACAGACGTTAAATACTTTTGGAGTTAAGGTTACGGTTACGGATATCAGTCAGGGACCTTCTGTTACCCGGTATGAATTGCAGCCGGAACAGGGCGTTAAAGTCAGTAAAATTGTAGGGCTTGCAGATGATATTAAGTTGAATCTGGCGGCTACCGATATCCGTATCGAAGCACCGATTCCCGGTAAAGCAGCAGTCGGTATTGAAGTGCCTAATAAAGAAAATTCCGCAGTAGCATTGCGCGATTTGCTGGAATCCAAGGAGTTTCGGGAATTTCCCTCCAATCTTGCATTTGCGGTTGGTAAGGATATTGCGGGACAGACGGTAGTGACTGATATTGCCAAGATGCCGCATATGTTGATTGCAGGAGCAACCGGTTCCGGTAAATCCGTCTGTATCAATACAATTATCATGAGCATTTTGTATAAGGCACACCCGGATGATGTAAAGTTAATTATGGTTGATCCGAAGGTGGTCGAACTGAGTGTATACAATGGCATTCCACATCTGTTAATTCCGGTCGTGACAGATCCGAAAAAGGCAGCAGCAGCACTCCATTGGGCTGTTGCAGAGATGACGGAGCGCTATAAGAAGTTTGCTGATTTTAATGTGCGTGACCTGAAAGGCTATAATAAGAAGGTGGAGAGCCTGAAGGCAGAAGGTGCAGCGGATGCACCGGATAAGATGCCGCAGATTCTGATTATTGTGGACGAGCTTGCAGATTTGATGATGGTTGCACCGGGCGAAGTGGAAGAAGCTATCTGTCGTCTGGCACAGCTTGCAAGAGCCTGCGGAATTCATCTGATCATTGCAACACAACGTCCCTCCGTTGATGTCATTACCGGTTTGATTAAAGCCAATATGCCGAGCCGCATTGCCTTTGCGGTTTCCAGTGGTGTAGATTCCAGAACCATTCTGGATATGAACGGTGCAGAGAAGCTGCTTGGTAAGGGGGATATGCTTTTTTATCCGCAGGGATATCCGAAACCGGCAAGAATTCAGGGAGCTTTTGTATCGGATAAAGAAGTTTCGGATGTCGTGGATTTCCTGAAAAATCAGGCAATTGGCAATGTTTACAGTGAAGACGTGGAAGAAAAAATTAAGAACATGGGAAGTGCCGGTGGAGCAGGCGGAAGTATGGGCGGTACGGATTCCGGTTCGGAATATGATCAATATTTTGCCGAGGCAGGCAGATTTATTATTGATAAAGATAAGGCATCCATCGGTATGCTGCAAAGAGTGTTTAAAATTGGTTTTAACCGTGCAGCAAGAATTATGGATCAATTGTGTGAAGCGGGAGTTGTCGGAGAGGAAGAAGGCACAAAACCACGTAAGGTTTTGATGTCGGCTGAGGAGTTTGAGCAACTGGTAGAGGAGATTTTATAAGGAGGGAAAATTATGAAAACAGACATTGAAATTGCACAGGAAGCAGTGCTGGAACCCATTGTACGAGTGGCACAGCGAAGCGGCATGACAGAGGATGATTTGGAATTATACGGTAAGTATAAGGCTAAAATAACGGATGAATACATAGAAAGTATTCAGTCAAAGCCGGATGGCAAATTGATTCTTGTAACGGCTATCAATCCGACTCCGGCAGGAGAAGGAAAAACGACAACCAGTATCGGGCTGGCACAGGCATTCGGAAGAATGGATAAAAAGGCAATGCTGGCATTGCGTGAGCCATCCCTTGGCCCCTGTTTTGGTATTAAAGGCGGTGCGGCAGGCGGTGGTTATGCGCAGGTAGTTCCGATGGAAGATCTGAACCTTCATTTTACCGGTGATTTTCATGCAATTACTTCGGCAAATAATCTGTTGGCAGCACTGCTTGACAATCATATCCAGCAGGGCAATGAACTTGGCATCGATACCAGACAGATTGTATGGAAAAGATGTCTGGATATGAATGACCGCGTACTGCGCAATGTGGTAGTCGGTCTTGGCAATAAGATGGACGGTGTCGTAAGAGAAGATCATTTTGTGATTACGGTTGCCTCTGAGATTATGGCAATTCTTTGTCTGGCCTCCGATATGAATGATTTAAAAGAAAGACTTGGTAAAATTGTAGTAGCGTATAATTATGCAGGAGAACCGGTAACAGCAGGCGATTTACAGGCTGTCGGAGCGATGGCGGCTCTGTTGAAGGATGCCATGAAGCCGAATCTTATCCAGACTCTGGAGCATACACCGGCACTTGTGCATGGTGGACCATTTGCCAATATTGCACATGGCTGCAACTCTGTTCGGGCAACCAAAACGGCATTGAAGATGGCAGATTATGTGATTACGGAAGCAGGATTCGGTGCGGACCTTGGTGCAGAGAAGTTCTTCGACATCAAATGCCGTATGGCAGGCTTGAAGCCGGATGCGGTTGTTCTGGTAGCAACCATTCGTGCTTTGAAATACAACGGTGGTGTTCCCAAAACGGAATTATCGGCGGAAAACTTAGAGGCATTGCAGAAGGGGATTGTCAATCTGGAAAAACATATTGAGAATCTGCAAAAGTATGGAGTACCGATTGTTGTTACGTTGAATTCTTTTGTAACCGATACGGAAGCAGAAATTGCCTTTGTACAGAAATTCTGTGAAGACAGAAACTGTGAATTTGCACTTTCCGAGGTTTGGGAAAAAGGTGGCGAAGGTGGCTTGGAGCTTGCAGGCAAAGTTCTGCGTGCTTTGGAAACAAAGCCATCCGATTTCCATGTGCTTTATGAAGATACACTTTCCTTAAATGAAAAAATCGAAACGGTAGCAAAAGAAATTTACGGTGCAAATGGTGTGAATTATGCACCGGCGGCAAGCAAACAGTTAAAGAAGCTGGAAGAACTCGGTTTTGGTAATATGCCGGTATGTATGGCAAAAACACAATACTCTTTATCGGATGATCCGGCACTTCTCGGCAGACCGGATAATTTTGAGATTACGGTAAGAGAAGCTTATGTATCTGCCGGAGCCGGATTTGTCGTTGTGCTTACCGGAGCCGTAATGACGATGCCGGGACTTCCGAAGAAGCCGGCCGCTTACGGAATTGATGTAAATGAAGACGGTGTGATTACAGGATTATTTTAGGAGGAACTCAAATGCCACAGATAATTGATGGAAAACTGATTTCAACACAGATAAAAGAGGAATTGAAGGAAAAAGTTGCCGCTTTAAAGGCAGAAGGTACTTCGATTTGCCTTGCGGTTATTCAGGTTGGTAATGACCCGGCATCAAGCGTATACGTTAATAACAAGAAAAAAGCATGTGCTTATATTGGCATTGAGTCGCTTTCCTATGAATTACCGGAAGATACTACCCAGGAAGAATTACTCTCATTAATTGGTGAGTTAAATGACAGAAAAGATGTAAACGGTATTCTGGTACAGCTTCCGGTACCGAAGCATATTGATGAAGATGCCATTATCAAAGCTATTGATCCGAAGAAGGATGTGGACGGGTTCCATCCGCAAAGTGTGGGCACGCTTTGTATCGGACAGCCGGGATTTGTTTCCTGCACACCGGCAGGCATTATTCAGCTTTTAAAACGTTCCGGTATTGAGATTGCAGGAAAAGAATGTGTCGTAATTGGAAGAAGCAACATTGTCGGTAAGCCGATGGCATTATTACTGCTTCGTGAGAACGGTACGGTAACGGTGGCACATTCCCGTACGAAGGATTTAAAAGAAGTGACAAAAAGAGCAGATATTCTCGTGGTTGCGGTTGGAAAACCCAAAATGATAACAAGAGAATATGTCAAAGAAGGTGCAGTCGTTATCGATGTGGGTATTCACAGAAATGAGGCAAATAAATTGTGTGGGGATGTTGACTATGATGATGTTGCTCCTGTCTGCAGTGCAATTACACCGGTTCCGGGCGGAGTCGGACCAATGACGATTGCCATGTTAATGCACAATTGTGTGGAGTCTGCAGCTTTGAATCGTTAGAAAGGAAACTGCCTATGAAATGCCCAAATTGTGGGAAAGAGATAGAAGAAGGACATCTGATTTGTGAAGTATGTGGGAATGAAATTCAGATAGTGCCTGACTTTGAACCGGAAATAGAAAATAGCATAACGGAAACACTCTCTACCTTGGCAGCATTACAGGATGATGGACAGGACAATGAAATACAGCAGGGAATGCAGAATATAGAAGAAGAGGAAGATAGCGAAAGCGAGGAAGAAGAAAAAAATAATCAGAACCGGAGATTTTCCGCAATGATTTCCGGAATCGTTATGTTTTTGATTATTTTGTGTACTTACATCTTGTATTCTTATCATGTAAGTACGGTTTCGTATCAGGTTGACAAGGCTAAGGAATATGCTGCGCAGGGAGAGTATGAGCGGGCGATAGACTGTTTGAATACTGCTTATGAAAAGGATGATTCGGAGGCTCAGATATTGTTTTTGAAAGCAGATTATTATTATCTTCTGTTTGATAACGAATCATCCCTACAGGCTTTGAAACAGATTATTGATAAGGGTACTTATCCTTATGAGGATGTGGAAGAAGCCTATGATAAGATGATTACCATCTACTCCAAAGAAGAACGTTATGAGGAAATCAACAGTCTGCTTCTGGATTGCAAGGAAGATACGATTGTCAATATGTTCCAAAGCTATATGGCAAAGGCTCCGGAGTTTAGTTATGTGGAAGGGGACTATGCGGAAATTATTCCTCTGAAGTTAAGCTCCAATACATCGGGAACAATTTATTATACCATGGACGGTTCCATACCGGATAAGAACAGTGAAATCTATACTGCACCGCTTTTCCTGGAAAGCGGAGATTATGTAATCAGTGCTTTTTTTGTAAATGATTACGGCATCGAAAGTGAAGTTGTTAAAAAAACCTACCACATTAGTCTGGAGGTTCCGAATGCACCGGAAATAGCAGTTTATAGCGGTGAATATAATGAGCCAATGATGATTTCGGTGCAGGGGCAGGAAGGATGCGAAATTTATTATACTACAGATGGAACGGAACCGACCAGAGACAGCGTACCATATACCGGACCAATTCCGATGCCGCTTGGTACGACAAATTTTAAGTTTGTCAATATCAGCAAAGAAGGAGTTTCCAGTGAGGTAACTATGCGTACCTATACCCTGAAACTTGCCAATACGATATCGACAAATGAAGCAGTCCGTAAACTGGTGGAAAAACTGATAGAGTGTGGCTATCTGGAAGATGAAAGCGGTAAAGTAGAAAAACAGAATATTATTTATCGTTATGAGTTCAGCTCGGTAATCAGTATCGAAGGGGAAAGTTATTTTACCATTAACGAATATTATGATGATGGAACGGGTGTATTGAACCGGACGGATAAGGTTTTTGTCGTTCAGGTCTATACCGGAGAGGCAGCCAGACTCGGATTTGATGAAAATGGGGCATATATTGCCGTACCGTTTGAAAAAGTCAACAAATATGTCTAAAATTTATTAGTTTTTACGTTTTGCACAATAGGCAAAATGTTAAATACCATAATTTTTATATATTATGCATAAAAATAAGCACCAGAAGCAGACCTAACAGCCTGTTTTTGGTGCTGATAAGTTAAGAATGATTTTTCCGAACGTTTGGAAAATTAAACGGAAAGATTTTTATATTCATTGGACGATAAGCCACCGAAAAGCTTACGGGGGTAGTTGTTCATCCAATCTTGAATAAATTGTATTTGTTCGTCAGTGTATTTACTTATGTCCTCGCCTTTATTTATCCAATGCCTAATAAGTTTATTACCATTTTCATTAGAACCCCTTTCAGAAGAAGAATAAGGATGACAATAATAAATATCAGTACGTTTCCGTTCTGGATATATACAGCTTCTTTCTAATAATTCAAAACCGGAAAATTCAGAGCCATTATCAACCGTTATAGTTTTAAAACGTTCCCGAAATCCGTCGTAACCTAATGCACGTTCTAAGCTGTCCAAAGCCTTGAGAGTGCTATCAAATGTTCTATCCGGCATCTTGATAATATATTCTTCCCGAAATTTTCGTTCCGTAAGGACAAGTAGACAAGCTTTGTTTCTATTTTTACCACTGTATACGGTGTCCATTTCCCAATGACCGTAAGACTTTCTTTTCTTTATATCTTTTGGTCTTTCTTCTATAGATTTACCATGTTTATTTTTATAAGACGGTCTTGTTATTTTTTCATAGTTATTTTTCCTGTTCTTTTTGCTATATAAATCCTTGTTAGAGATACCGAGGAATACACCCTTATCTATGTAGCTGTAAAGCGTAGTTTTGCATATATCAGTTTTAAATCTTTTACTTTTGCGAATATCACACACTACCGCATAAGGAGAGTAATGTAAATCTTTTATCAAGTGTTCTATGTGTTCAGCCAATTCAAAATCGCTACCTAGTTTTAAGTCACGACCTTTATTTGACTGATTTTCATTTGTTTTTCTCTGCGCAACGTCCGCACAATACTCTTTTCTTTCTGTCCAGTCTGAATTACGGAAAGTGACAGTGCCTTTTTTAATTTCCTTGTAGATAGTAGTAAAGTGTTTTCCAAGTCTATCTGCTATCTGACAAGGTGTAAATCCATCTTTTAACATAGTTTCGATTTTATAGCGTTCCATTTCTGTTAAATACTTTCCCATATCTTTTACCCCTTTTCTATATTCCAAACGATTGGAAAATGCTTATAAAAAAGCCTAGCAGATACCTTTCTATTTATCAAACAGGGTGTAAATGTGGGTTTCGTTTGACAAATAAAAATGTATCTGCTAGGTTAGTTTGTCGCGTTTATGCGCTGTATTTAGTTGTAAATTGTTTCCGCAAAAATCAGTCGGTTAATTCATAATAGTTAATTCGTTGATACGCTTCTTTTACATCAATAGATTTTGCGTAGGATATTTTATCACTATACATTTCCAGAAATTCTTCTTCGTCCAGAAGATGAAACGTTGGTTCTGTCCGGTCAATGTTTCTGGAACAGAGATAACGCTTTTTGTTTTTTAAGCGTTGTTCCGTATCTTTCGTAATGTATTTTGTGATATAAGAAGATACCCTTTGAGTATCTTGCACTTGCGTTGCGGTTGTAAAGCCGTATGTCCAATCAGTGATATTGTAGATAGGTTTTCCACCCTTATCAAAGTGACCGGAAAAGCAGAAGCGTAAATTGTCTACACCGGAAAGAAGCCCATGAAAGTGATAGTGTTCTTTATCACAATGCAATTCCGGTACAATTAAATATTTCATATTTGGACATTTTCGTTTTTGTAGGTTATTTAAAAAAGTATGTAAACGATAAACAGTCATGTTATAGTCAGATGAATCCGTTTTGTTTCTGTCAAAGGTCAGCGTAATAAACCATTCCCAATTGTTAGAACGTGCTATATTATATATTCTGTTTTTCGTTGCGGAAAGTGATACCTTTTTGCAATGTTCCGCTTGTTCCTCGGTTCTGTTTTCGTTCTGGAATGATTTTGTAAAATTTGAATTGTGTGTTTCTTTTTGTGTTTCGTTTAATTCTATATCTTTTTTTCGCGTTATGGTTTTCTTATAAAATGTAACATGAGAGCCTATCGGGTAGTCTAACAACCTACAGTTATATGTTGTTTCCATAACGTACCCCTAATATTTTTATTGAAAAAGTGACTCAAACTTATTGCTATTGTCAAGTAATGGCGCGTGCAATACCGCGCCCGTTAATGCTAAATTTTGCTTCGCATAAATGTTCAACAGGTTAACCGCTCCGTAGCTACTCCGCGGTTTCCCTGTCGAACATTTTATAGCTGTCATAAAATTCGTAGTATTTCCGCTGTCCACTGAAAAACTTGCTTTCTAAAAAAGCACCCTTTCCCTTAATACCGTAAATGCGCTTAATACATACGAACAGCTTACCTCCCGCCATAAGACCAAGAAGCTTGCCGAATGCTTTATAATTGTTTACACAACGGTGTTCAAATTCGTATTGAAGAATAGAGCATATCTGTCTATCAATAACCCCATCATCTTGTGATATTAAATAAACATCATAGCCTAACTTACCATGTTGCCGAAAGAAACTACACCATGAAAGACGGTCTGCCCGATTCCATGAACGTCTATTGAATAACTCTTGACATTCGTCAATAATTAACAAAGTTTGATTTTCAATAATCTGTCCTCTACGATTTCTTTTATGGAATTGATTAGCATAACCATAGAGTCCCTCAAGATAGCTAAATTTACCCTTAGGGGGCGGTACGATTTTACCATTATTATAACCCTGTTTGTAGGAATTGTTCAGCAAAGCACGATTTGGAACATAAAGAAAAGTGCCAAGCCTTTCCGGATGCTTATAATTGTCATAGATAGATTCGTCAATTTCAAAATTTGCAATAACGTTTTTTCCTTTTTTTAATTCCTTGTCGATAATCATAGCCATATGTAAGGATTTACCGTTTCGCGGTCTACCAGTGAAAAAATTTATCATATCATTTACCCCTTTCTTTTTCCAAACGTTCGGAATTATCCGAACAATTTTTTCAGCACCACATCAAAAATTACCTTTTTCGATATGTTAAATGAATAGTAAAGCAGGATGCACGAAAGCCATGCGCGCGTAATGTTAGCGGCAATGTCAAAAGGTACAATCCAGTTGAGATAATGCAAAAAATCAAAGTCAAATTTCCCGACTAACTCCCTTATGGGGGAATTAGGGAGCATAGCATATAAAAATGACAAAAGTGTTTTTACAAGTGCAATCATAAGTTATACTTCCTTTCCAATGTTTAATACTTTGATTGTAAGATTAAGCAAGCCGTAACAATACATGATTGTAAGCATGGAACGGCAAATGTAAGAGAAAATCTGATATTGTGACATATCAATAACAATGTACTCTTCAATGCCGTATCGCGGTAATACAATCGGTAAATTAAATATAGGTGCTTCCGGTTCTGCTTCCAATAATTCCACTAGATAGAGCATATCCCAAGGAATAGAAAAGGGGAATTTCGTTTTTAATTTTGCGGTTGTACCGGAAAGAGCCTTGACAATATCCCCAGCAAGCACATTTCCTTTTTCTTCCAATTCTATATCATCATCCCCGAATGACTCTATTATATCCCCAACTAAATCCGTAGCGTTGTTAATAGCATCATCCTTAGATTCATCAATTTCATCTATTACATCCGAAATGGTATCGCGGATAAGCAGAGCATCAATAGCAAGCTTGACATCGTTCAATTTTTCCGAAAGAGTATTTTTCAATTCATCAAGCTTGTCTAATATTTTTTGAAACCATTCAGAAAAGAATCCGGTGTCAGTGTTTACGATAATTTCCGTTGTTCCACCGGAAGATTCCCCAGAAGAACCACTGGAAGAACCCCCACCAGGACCAATGATATTTTTCAATTCGTCAAAATACTTTTCCAGAGCAGTATCAACCAAATGTTGAATTTCTTCTTCTGTCAAACTGTCAGTATTGCCTATCTCATTTTTTATATCTTCCAAGAGGCTTTCTATTTTTGTGGTATCGAAAGCTTCTAATACTTCGTAATTTACCGTTATAGCTTGTGGTTCAGTATTTACAAAATTTGCGCCATAGTAAACAGTACGGTTGTTTTGAGATACATAATTCAAAGCATTTGTTACTGCACCAGTACCACGAAGATAAGTTTCCGCATCCCCTACGTTAGAAAATATGGGAAAATTGGCAGAATATGTCATCAATGTGTCAGTATAGTAGTTACCGCCAACTGTATACCATACACCAGAACTTTTTTTAGTACCGCTTTTTGAATCATAAGTATAATTATCATTAAAATCACACTCAGCAAAACTATTATATGAAAAATGGTAAATCTTAAAGCTATAAACCAGTGAACCGTTTTCATAAATATCTTCCGCGGAGTAAACAATAGCTTTAGGAGTATTTGAAGATAAAGTAAAATCGTCAGATTTGTGAACCCTAGAAGTACCCCAGTTACCTTCAAAATAAAAACTTGCATGGTAATTATAAGTATCGCCATTCCATTGAGCGCGTACATCATTGGAAGATAAACCTTGTGTGGATTCTTCGTAAGATATTAAAGCCTGTTTAATTACTGACACTAAATCTTGACTGAATGTGATATTTCCGGTTTCTTCATCAATTAAAACATTATCTTGATTCCAATACTCTTTCCAAGAATCTTTATTCTGTAACCAACTTACAAAATCGCCACTAGCCATACAACGAAGCTGAGAAAGCATATAATAAATAGTGGTTTCGGCATCCTTTGCAACTTCATCCCATGAATAGTAAGGTTTTGCATAAGAAACAAAAGAGTATTGAAATATAAAAGTTACTGAAATTATAAAAGATAAAATAATAGGGAAAATTTTAAGTTTGAATTTCATAAGAGTACCTTTCTTTCATAAAAAAAGAAGTAAGAAAACTTGCTTCTTACTTCTAAACAAAAATAAATTTATTGTTCATTATATGACTATTTATTACTACTTTTATGCTTCTTAATCATTTTAAATAAAAAAATTGGCAAGAAAACAATTATAACTAAAATTACAAGAAGAAAAGCAGTAGCAATAATCATTAAAATAGAATCAGCTAGTAGTTGAAAATCTAAATCAAAAAGCTTAGTTTCCATATGAACAACACCCCCTTATAAGGAGTATAACAAGTTTTGCGGTTTTTGGCAATTATTCAGTTTTGTTTGTTTTCCGAACGTTCGGAATCGGTATTGTTTTAGAAATGTTTAAGTATATCTAAAATTGAATCTAGCGAAGGAATAATTATAAATCGCGTGTACAAATATGCGAATAAGTCGCAAACAATTAAAAAACCTATTGTAAAAAAAATTTGTTCTGCTGTCATTATTTTTTTCCTTTCCTAGTCATAATATCTATAAATAAGAAGCCAAAACAAAAATAAAGAATCTAATATAATATAAATAATGCACAAAATATCATGGATACACATTTTTTAAACCCCCTTTTTAAAATGGTACTTGTGTACCGTCTGGAATTGGCTGAAAATCATATTTATGTTGTTCGTTATAGATTTCCTGTTTTAGCTTTGCGTTTAGCTTATCAACGTTTTCTCTGATGTGTTTATCTGCCTTTTCCAATCCGTCACGCATGATTAAGTTGTGGTAATGGATGTCAAAGTAGATACCAAACATATCGAAGTAATCATGTTCAAAATCATTGTACGTTCTGTTTTTTGTTTTCATATCTTTTTACCCTTATTCTTTTTAGTTATCAAAATCCAAATACTTGTGCTTAAAATGCTGTATCTTATCGTTACACGACAAGAGAAACAGCGTAAAGCGGATAAGTAATTCATCGAATGCTTTCATTGTTTTTCCAAACGTTTGGAATCCTTTCTTAGTAGTGAAAGAGGGAAAGGCTTTTGCCAATCCCTCTTTTTGTTTGTTACGCGATAGCTTAGGAAGCAATGCTTCTGAAGAAGCTGATACCAAACTGTAACGCAAGCTTAATGCCCATGATTGCGAGTCCGGCAGGAAGTGCAACAGTCATCATATCGACAACATCGCCCTTAATGGACTCGATACCAGTGTTAAAAGCCTGTTTCATTTCAGCAGTTAACATAGTCTTTTTTCTCCTTTCCGCGTAACACCGGTGTTACATTGATTTTGTATTTTTAATGATTCCAACAGAACCAAAAATACCATAAGCTACATAGTGCAACAATACGGTTATGCCAAAACCGCTAAGACAAATTGCACCGTATGTTTGCAGATAGTCGGCTAATATATCCGCGTTAAGTAAATTTTCCATAAAAAACCTCTTTTCTAAAGTCGCATTCTTTCAAAGAATGTATTGGCATAATGATTGCCACAAGAAAGTGCCACGAAAAAACAAGTCGCGAGAAGCGTATAACAGGTTACCTCTTGATATTGTGTTTGCTTTTCTTCATAGGCAAGCATTGTTTCGTGAAAAGTGACATCATTCGCTTTGATGCTTACAAGCGTACCCTGGATGCTTTCAAGGGTTTCCAAAGTCTGTAACTCGTTTTCGGTTGGAAAAATTTCTTCTTCCTCTTCCTCAACAGGAGCAATAGACTCTTCATAAGATTCCAGATTCGCAACCGCTACATAATGACCGTCAGAAGCTTCTGTCCAAAGTGAACCGTCAGCATCAACATCAATGAAATATTGGTAGGTATCATAATCCGGAAAGACCGTAAAACCCAACGACTGATTATAATAATCTGACATACTCCCATAATTTGATGTGAGAGTCAAGGTTTCCGACAACTCATTCAACGTATTCAAAAGCTGAATGCTTGTTTCTTCATCTAGGACTCCGGTGGAGTCTACATCATCCGCTACGACATCATATTCACTAACGCTTTGCAAATCACTAGCTTCTCCCGAATCTTCATAGACTCCACCGGAGTCTAAAGACTCTTCTAAATATTCTACATTTTCATAATCTTCAAATTCCATAATTCAATTTACCTCTCCAAAAACTGAAAGATATATCCTAAATTTACCGTACCCGTCAGTCGCACTAACCTCGATACGCGCGCCGTAGTATGGAAAGCTATAATAATCGGGCGCGCTACCTCGCTAAGTGCTTTGTGCCACCCTAGACGCTAGGGAATGTGCAAACAAGGAAATACCGGAACAGACTTTCTAAAGCTGATAGCTAAGGATGACAACGAGCATTTCGCCAAGTGGGAAAAAGTGATAGTCGTAGTCAATGCCTTTTTCATTCAATTCGTTTGTGGCAGACGTAAGATGCAAGTCTACTCGTTCACGAAAAAATACGCTGTTTTCCGCTTCTTTTGGATTGAAAGCAAGAACCTCGAAATAAGTGCGTTTTTTATGGGGATTGCGACTACCATCATTTATAGCATCATTGCCGTTGCTGACAGCCGGAAGTAGCTTTTCATCCTCTGCTTTTCCTTTTTCTTCCCTGTTTTTCTTTAGCAAGGGAGCAATTTTTTTCGTGTATACGACAAATCCAAATACGGCAAAAACCGCGATTGTAATTATTGTGTCCATTATATTCATACAGTTGTTCCAGTTTTCCGAACGTTCGGAATTTCTGGAACATTCCTTTCATTCTTTTTTAAGGGTAGGGTACTGGAAAAAGTAATAGTATAAAAAACCAGTACCCAAAAAGATATATATTCAAACAGTAAGGTAGATGAAAGCGTAGGGGCATCTACCCTACAGTAAGAAACACCTTATTTAGTAGGCTTTTCCGTAGGCTTTCCGGCAGTACCAGAACCAAACGGATGTACCGCGATAAGTCGCAAGCTTTTGTATTCGCTGTTATATTCAAGAATTACGTCATTTTCAACACCGACAACAGCATCATTGTACACATCCTCGGTACAGCTAAGGTTTCCAGCTTGTCCCTCAAGCAATACAGCTACGTTGTAATAGCTTTTTCCATCGGTTGCCTGTCTTTCATTTTTTGCGATAATGTTTAATTTTGCATTGGATTGAATTTTCATAGTTTTTTCCTCTTTTCTTTCTTAAAAATAATAGTTAATATGTTTTTTCTTTCAATTTAATGTTTATGATTACTTTTTACTTGTCTTTCTTTTCGCGGTTACGATAACGGTTAAATGCGATTGCACCGATTACAAAGAGTATCAACAAACCCCAGACAATTCCGCATACAATCCACATGGATGACATAAGCGAAAGTGTTGTAAAGTTAACGATTGCATAACCAATTACGCAAACAATAACCGCAATGATAACCCATGTTAATACCTGTATAAACATATCTTTTTCCCCCTTTCTTCCTAATTATCAGAATCTTTTTTCCCCTTGTATGAAATCACAATCTCATAGTCGGGATGCTTTTTTAATACGCGCATGATGAGCGAATCAATCTTATCAATCTTGCCGTTATATTCCTCAACTCCCTTACAAGTGATAAGGACATTTTCGATAATTTCCGGTTCTTCCGGTTCTTCTTCTGTATCTTCCGGTTCTTCTTCTGTATCTTCTGGTTCTTCTTCCGGTTCTTCTTCCGATGAATCCGGCAAGGCATTATCCAGATAGTTTTTTACAATTTTCTTGATTTCGCGAACCGACATAGTAGGCTTAATTTCAAGCTGTTCAATTTCAATATCTGTTAACTCAGTAAGGAGTGAAAGCTTGCTAGTAGAAAAATCCTTGTACTTTTCATCAAAAACACCTACATGATGACCTTTTTCGTCACGCTTGCCGAAACGGTCAGCAATAGCGATAAAGTTATAAGTGGATGTTTTTTGAAAATCAAACTGCTTTAAAGCGTAATCAGCAATAGAGTCACATCCCATAGCTTTAAAAGTATGTGTTTCGTAAATCCAAAAAAGGTTAAACACAATCTTTTCCATGTTTTTATCAAGAGCAGATAAAGCCGTTTTAATTACTTTGGAATGCTTTTCCAATTCTTTTAACATTTCCGCGCTATATACTTCTTTTTCTACTGGGGGGTTCATAACCCCAGTAAAAATGTTTTTGTTTTCAGTTGTTTTGTTTGCCATATTTATACACCTCTATTTTTACCACAATATATACCTTTTACCCTTTCTTTCTTTTGCTTTTCCAAACGTTCGGAAAAGCTGTTTTTATGTTGTATTTAGGTACGCGCTTACCTTATAAATACATTCTAAACTTTTCAATTGCCGTACCGTTATAAAAAACTATTGCAAAATAATACGACTTCCTTTATCATAAATAAGATGCGTTAATGTGATAAAGTGAAAGGGATATTTTAGTTGAGGAGGATTAGAAGCAATGTACAAGATTTTAAAAGCTGAGGAGCTTACAACCAACATTTACCTCATGGTTGTAGAGGCAAAACGTGTTGCAAAATCCTGTCAGCCGGGACAGTTTATTATTGTCAGAATGGATGAAAACGGAGAGAGAATTCCACTTACGATCTGTGATTATGACAGAGAGCAGGGAACGATTACCATAGTATTCCAGACGGTTGGCGCGGCAACACAGAAAATGGCGGCATTAAAAGCCGGTGATTTCTTCCATGATTTTGTTGGACCTTTGGGCTGTCCTTCTGAATTTGTCAGTGAAGATATCGAAAGTCTGAAAAAGAAGAAAATGCTTTTTGTGGCTGGTGGTGTCGGAACAGCACCGGTATATCCACAGGTAAAATGGCTTCATGAAAAAGGAATTGAAGCGGATGTCATCGTTGGTGCAAAAACAAAGGATTTGTTGATTCTTGAAAAAGAGATGGAAGCAGTTGCAGGAAATCTTTATGTAACAACCGATGATGGTTCATATGGCAGAAGTGGTATGGTAACACAGACGATAAAAGACCTTGTGGAAGAAGGTAAAAAATATGATGTCTGTGTAGCAATCGGACCAATGATTATGATGAAATTTGTCTGCAAAATGACAGAAGAATTAAATATTCCTACGATTGTCAGCTTAAATCCGATTATGGTCGACGGAACCGGTATGTGTGGCGCATGTCGTGTAACGGTAGGCGGCGAAGTGAAATTTGCGTGTGTTGACGGACCGGAATTTGATGGACATAAAGTGGATTTTGACCAGGCAATGAAACGTCAGCAGATTTATAAAACAGAAGAAGGAAGAGCCTTCTTGAAAGCTAAAGAAGGGGATACGCATCATGGCGGATGCGGAAATTGCGGAGGTAATGACTAATGGACGTTTTAAAGAAAGTGCCTGTTCGTGAGCAGGATGCAAAAGTACGTGCAACAAATTTTGAAGAGGTTTGTCTTGGCTATAACAAAGAAGAAGCCATGTGCGAGGCAGAAAGATGTATTAACTGTAAAAATGCACAGTGCATCAAAGGATGTCCGGTTTCTATTAACATTCCGGGCTTTATTGAAAAAGTAAAAGATGGGGATATTGAGGCTGCTTATCAGATTATCAGCGAGTCTTCCGCACTTCCGGCAGTCTGTGGACGTGTGTGCCCGCAGGAGAGTCAGTGTGAAGGCAAATGTATCCGCGGTATCAAGGGAGAACCGATTTCCATCGGTAAACTGGAACGTTTCGTAGCGGATTGGGCAAGAGAAAACGGTATCAAACCGGCAGGCGCCAAAGAGAAAAAGGGTAAAAAGGTGGCTGTTATCGGTTCGGGTCCGGCAGGTCTTACCTGCGCAGGCGACCTTGCAAAAATGGGTTATGATGTAACGATTTTCGAAGCATTGCATGAGGCAGGCGGTGTACTGGTATATGGTATTCCGGAATTCCGTCTTCCGAAACAGGCAGTTGTTGCCAAAGAAATTGAAAATGTAAAATTGCTTGGTGTAAAAATTGAAACCAACGTGGTTGTCGGAAAATCTGTAACCATAGATGAATTGATGGAAGAAGAAGGCTTCGATGCCGTATTTATCGGCTCCGGTGCCGGACTTCCGAAATTCATGGGAATTCCGGGCGAACAGGCAAATGGTGTTTTTTCTGCCAATGAATATCTGACAAGAAGCAATCTGATGAAAGCTTTTGATGAAAATTCCAATACACCGATTATGCGTGGTAAGGAAGTTGCTGTTGTCGGTGGTGGTAACGTGGCCATGGATGCAGCAAGAACAGCACTTCGTCTTGGTGCAAAGGTACACATCGTATATCGTAGAAGCGAAGAAGAGTTACCGGCACGTGTGGAAGAAGTACACCATGCAAAGGAAGAAGGAATTATCTTTGATTTATTGACGAATCCGGTGGAAATTCTTGCGGATGAGAATGGCTGGGTCTGTGGTATGAAATGTATCAAAATGGAGCTGGGCGAGCCGGATGCTTCCGGAAGAAGACGTCCGGTTGAGGTTCCGGGTTCTGAGTTTGTCATGAATGTAGATACGGTTATCATGTCGCTTGGTACTTCTCCAAATCCACTCATTTCTTCTACCACAGAAGGTCTTGAAGTAAATAAATGGAAATGTATCGTTGCGGACGAAGAACATGGCAAGACAACCAAAGAAGGTGTATATGCCGGTGGAGATGCCGTAACAGGAGCCGCTACTGTTATCCTTGCAATGGGAGCAGGTAAAGCAGCGGCAAAGGGAATCGATGAGTATTTGTCAGGAAAGTAGTTAACTAGGGGTACAGGTTTTCTGTACCTCTTTTTATGTGATGGGAAACTACTGTTTGTTTAGCAGGAAATGTGGTATCATAAGAAAAACTTAATATTTTCCCTAATAATTCTTTAAGGAAATGTTTGTAAAATAAAAAGAGCAAGATGGAGGAATAAAAATGGTAAATCATATTGTTTTATGGAACTGGAAAGATGAGTTAAAAGACACAGAGAAAAAAGAGGCAGCTACCCGTATTAAAAAAGAACTGGAAGCAGTGAAAGAACAGGTTCCCGGTACCGTTTCACTCAGAGTGGTAACGGATGGGCTTACTTCCAGCAACAAGGACATCGGTCTGATTTCTGTATTTGAAACAGAAGAGGCTTTGAAAGCCTATCAGGTACATCCGGCTCACGTTGCAGCAGGAACTTTTATTAAGTCTGTAACAACCGGAAGAACTTGTCTGGATTATGAGGAATAGGAATCAGTCTGTAATATGCAGAATGGAGTGAGAGTATGAATCTATTGGAAAGAAATAATGGGAAAAAAGAAGATTGGAAAGATGAACAATGGAAAGATGAACAGGAATTGCAGAGTGAAGATGACATTATAAAAGATGATGCTAAAAGAGATGATGAAAAAAAGGAATCTGCTGTTTTGAAAAATCTGTTTCATCAGAGCAATACATTAACGGCTGTTCTTCTTGGTGTGATTGTCATTCTACTTCTGTGTATTCTGATTCTTTTGGTTCTACTGCCCCGCAGCGGAAAGACAAATAAGCAGGACAGTCAGGATGCCCTACAGCAAAGCATAACGGATTATGCCCATGAACAGAAAAAGAATGATAACCTGGTTGAAAAGCCGGAAACAGGTGCTATTATAGTAGATTCTCCGGATTTGCCGAAACAGGAAGAAAATCAGACAGAGAAGGCAACGGAAGAAGCAGAAGAGGATACGGAACTTGTTTCGGAAACAGCGGATAAGACGGCGATTGTAGTAGATGTAGAAGATGAAAATGATGTCTCCTACACCAAGGAATTCATTTTGGATGAAATGCTACCTTATTTTGAGGATAATAACCTGGAAGCAGTATGGGATTTGGCACATCTGAAACGATATGTGAAGCTTTCTGCCGGTTTGGAGAATACAGATACTTATTATTATCTGGGTGATGTAGACAGTCAAGGACTTCCGGATGGAATCGGACTGGCAATCTATGAGAAAAACACCTATTATTATGGCTCCTGGTCACATGGTGTCAGAAGCGGAGATGGTAGATGGTATCGGTTTTATATTGATCCAATCGGACAGCCAACTACGAAGAAAAAATATCAGGCACACAGCTATTCCGGACAGTGGGCAAATGACCTGCCAAACGGAGAAGGTGCGGAACATTATGATGTTGATACTTCACAGTTAGCAGTTAGGGAAAGAATCCTGCAAAATGTGGTAGGAAACTTTACCAATGGTCTTTATGACGGTGAACTGTATGCCAATACCGTGGATTATACCGGAAATGTGGAAGAATGGAGCGGTACAGCTCATAATGGTGTGTTTGATCTGTGGCGTGATATGAGTGCTATCGGCGAATGTTCTGTATGGCAGAAGCGGGATGACCATAATGTTTATATGGACATTGATAAAGCAGAGAATAAGAATCAGGGCATCAGAGAACTGTTGACAGCAGTTAAGAAACAATAGTAGACCGGTCACAGAACTTGAAACAACCATCTGCATCGTATATAATAACAGTATTAAAATCATATACACAAGGAGGGAATCCCTATGGCATGGTGTCCCAGATGTAAGAACGAATATGTAGAAGGAATCAAAGTGTGTGCTGATTGCGGTGCTGAATTGGTCGATAGCCTGGAAGAAGATTCGAAAAAGACCGATAATTCAGAAGAGGCAGATGAATATGCAGTAAATGAAGAAAATGACGAATATGAAGAAAATGATGAATATGATGAAAGTATAACCGGAGAAAAAAAAGAAGAGAATTCTCTGACCGAAAATTCCCGTAAATACACAGGGGCATATCAGAACAATGCCCAGAAAGCAGAGGAAAACAAATCTTCAGCATATACGCTCCTGATTGTGGGCGTGCTTGGCTTGGTGATTGTTGTATGTATCATGCTTGGCATTATCCCGCTCTATCAGAATGCAGCGACAACAAGGTATTTAATTTGCGGTGTAATGGGGGTTTTGTTCCTTCTTTTTATTATTTTCGGTATGGTTTCCATGCGTACTTTTAAGGTGTTATCTGTTAAAGCCAAATCAGAGGATTCACTGATATCAGAAATGACAAAATGGTGTCAGGAAAATCTAAGTGCAGAAAAAATTGATGATGGACTGTTTGACATAGCTGTGATTGCAGAAGAACAGAAGTACTTTAAACGTACGGATAAAATGAAGCAGATGATAAGCGATAAATTTATGAATTTGGATGAGGAGTTTTTGGATCATTTTGTAGATGATTATTATCAAAATTTGTTTGAAGCATGAAGATAAGTATTATTGTTGTAGGAAAAATAAAAGAAAAATATTATAGGGATGCAATCAAAGAGTATACCAAAAGGTTAAGCAGATATTGTAAGCTGGAAATTATAGAAGTAGAGGATGAACAGACACCTGACAAAGCAAGTTTGACAGAGACTTTACGGATTAAAGAAAAAGAAGCAGACCGTATTATGAAATATATCAGGGAGGATGCTTTTGTTATGACACTGGAAATTGCCGGGCAAACGTTTAATTCGGTAGAGTTTGCACAAAAAATAGAGAAGCTGAGCGTCCGGGGAGTCAGCCATATTCAATTTGTTATCGGCGGCTCACTTGGTCTTCATAATAAGGTCAGTAACCGGGCTAATTTGCCAGTCAGCTTTTCACGAATGACATTTCCGCATCAGCTTATGCGTGTAATTCTTCTTGAGCAGATTTATCGCAGCTATCGCATTATAAACGGCGAACCGTATCATAAATGATATGGAACAGAATTGCATTTGCACGATAAACAGTATGCTGTAGTATAGGGGGAAACCATATGAGAATGTATGATCTGATTATGAAAAAAAGAAATGGTGGAGAGTTGTCCAGGGAAGAAATTGATTTTATGATTTCGGAATATACGGCTGGCAGCATACCGGATTATCAGATGTCGGCAATGATGATGGCTATTTATTTTCGGGGAATGAATGAAGAAGAAACGGCAGCACTTACCATAGCTATGGCGAATAGTGGAGAAACTCTTGATTTGTCGTCGATTGACGGTATCAAAGTAGATAAGCATTCTACTGGCGGTGTTGGAGATAAAACATCTATTGCTCTTGGACCTATGGTAGCATCCTGTGGTGTAAAGATTGCGAAAATGAGTGGCAGAGGATTAGGACATACCGGTGGTACGATTGATAAACTGGAGAGCTTCGAAGGCTTTTCCACCGGTATTACTTCGGAGCATTTCAGGAATCAGGTAAACCGTATTGGTATTTCTATTATGGGGCAGACTCTGGATTTAGCTCCGGCAGATAAGAAACTGTATGCATTACGGGATGTAACGGCAACGGTAGATAATATGTCGTTAATTGCCAGTTCTATTATGAGTAAGAAAATAGCTTCCGGTGCGGATGCCATTATTTTGGATGTGAAAACCGGTAGCGGTGCTTTTATGAAAAAGGAAGAAGATGCTTTTGCGTTGGCAAAGGAAATGGTAACACTTGGAAAGCATGCAGGAAGACAGACAGTTGCAGTCATTTCTGATATGGATGAGCCTCTTGGCTTTGCGGTGGGAAATGCACTGGAAGTAAAGGAAGCCATTGAAACTTTACAGGGAAGAGGCCCGGAGGATTTTGTGAAGCTTTGCATGACACTGGGTGCGCAGATGGTTGTGGCAGGTGGAAAAGCGGAAAATTTAGAACAGGCAGAAAAAATGCTTTCAAAGATAATAGAAGACGGAACGGCATTGCGTAAACTGGCAGAGTTTGTAGAGGCACAGGGAGGTAATCCGGCTGCAGTATATGATACGACACTTTTGCCGCAGGCATCCATTGTGGAAGAAATCCTTTCTGAGAAAGAAGGATATATCGAAAAAATTATCTGTGATGAGATAGGTATCTGTTCACTGATTCTTGGTGGTGGCAGAGAAACCAAAGAGAGCAAGATTGATTTATCGGTAGGACTTGTGCTGCATAAAAAAGTCGGTGATTATGTCAAAAAAGGTGAGGCACTTGCTACAGTACATGCAAATGACAGACAGAAGTTAGAGGCAGCAAAAGAACGGTTTGTTAAGGCTTATCATTATTGTGATAAACCTGTTGTAAAAGCGGCTTTTATCAAAGGGATTGTGCGATAGGACAGTCAGAAAATTTTGTCTTTTGGATGTTGTTTTGCGGTTATCAATCAAAGAATTGTTTCATATAGTTTATTATGAGAAAAAATGCAAAAAAAACATTTGCCAGACAAAAAGAATTGATTGTAGAATCCTTAAAGCTTCCAAAGGACTCTCTTCTTGGTGCGGCGATTGTGACCGTAACAGGGAATAGAGAGGCTTTGATTGAGAATTATAAAGGAATTCTGGAATATACCAGGGAATCGATTGTTTTACAGGGGAAAAACTGTAAGATATGTTTTCAGGGAGAAGAATTGTCTATTGATTATTATACCAATGAAGATATGAAGATAAGCGGTAATATAGAATTAATCCGGTATCTATAGTACCGGAAGAAACATGGTAAAAATTAGAAAGGCATGTAGAAAAATATGCTTCATTGGATGCAGTATATGAAGGGATATGTTTCCATTAAGGTGTGGGGCTATTCACCGGAACGTTTTTTAAACCTGTGTGGAAATCATGATATTCTGGTATGGGATATTGAAAATCATGGTGATTACTATACGATGAAGATCAGTATAAAAGGCTTTTTTGCACTTAAGACGATTCTTCGGAAAACAGGGACAAGGGCATCCGTCCTGCGAAGGTATGGATTGCCTTTTTTTATGCAGAGAATTAAAAAAAGAAAGATTTTCGTTCTTGGATTATTTGCGTGTATGCTGTTCTGGATGATTAGTGCGCAGTACATCTGGGATATTGAGATAGAAGGAAACTATTCGCTGACGGAGGACGTATTGTTGGAATACCTGGAAGGTCAGGGTGTCCATACCGCTATGAGAAAAGAAAATCTGCAGATTGAAGAATTGGAAAAGAAGTTAAGGGAAGAATATGATATTATTACGTGGGCATCTTTAAAGGTAGATGGTACAACGCTGATTATTCAACTAAAAGAAAATGATATGGTAACTTATGAAAAGGAGAGCCAGTCAAAACAGGACATTGTAGCTGTCAAAGACGGTGTTATTGTTTATATGATTACCAGAAAAGGAGTTCCACAGGTTGCAGTAGGCGATACCGTGGAAAAAGGACAGCTTCTGGTAAGTGGTGCGGTGCCTGTATATAATGAGGATGCAACGGTCCGTAAATATCAATATTATGAAGCGGATGCCGATATTCTGATTTCTTATGAAAAGACCATATCGGTAGAAAAGAAGATTGCCTATCAGGAAAAGGAATATTCCGGTCAGGAAAAACGAATCTGTTTGTTTGGCATGGGGGATAAGGAGTGGAACTTTTCCTTTGGAAGAATTCCTTATGATGCCTATGACGTGATGGAAGAAAAGAAACAGGTACAATTGTTAGAACATTTGTATCTGCCTGTTTTCTATGGCATCAAATATGCGAAAGAATATACGGTAGCAGATAAAATGTATACGGATGAAGAGATGCAGCAGATTATGGAAGAAGAATGGCATAAAATATTACAGACTTTAGAGGAAAAAGGGGTACAAATTACCAGAAAAAATGTTACAATAAAAAAGAATAGGGAAAAATGGGTAATGACTGCCAGAATGCAGCTGCAAGAAGAGGCTGTAAAAAAGGTGGCTAATACGACACAGCAAATCCCTGTTACAGAAAATGAAGAGGCAGTGACGGAATAACCTATGGATGACTTTACAATCAGAATGAGCGTTCCCATGGAGCATATGCAGAATCTTTTTGGGGAATGTGATGCTTATATCAAAAAGATAGAAAAAGACTTTCAGGTAATGATTGTGGATAGAGACGGGGCCGTTAAAATAAGCGGCAGAAAAGAAGCGGTTGAGAAAGCGGCTAAAATTGTAGAGGAACTCATTGCCTTGTCGGAAAGAGGAAATATTTTGCAGGAACAGAATGTAGATTATGCAATTGAGATGGGAAAAGAAAGCAAAGAAGACGTTCTTCTTACCATCGATAAGGACTGTATCTGTCATACGATAAGCGGTAAACCTATTAAACCAAAGACATTGGGACAGAAACAGTATGTAGATGCGATTCGCAACCATATGATTGTATTCGGTCTTGGTCCTGCCGGAACGGGTAAGACCTATTTAGCCATGGCTATGGCAATTACCGCTTTTAAAAACAATGCAGTAAGCCGTATTATTTTAACAAGACCTGCTATTGAGGCAGGAGAGAAGCTTGGATTTTTGCCGGGTGATTTACAAAGTAAGGTAGATCCGTACTTAAGACCGCTATATGATGCATTGTATCAGATTATGGGAGCGGAAAGCTTTGCAAAGAATATGGAGAAAGGTCTGATTGAAGTGGCCCCTCTTGCTTATATGAGAGGAAGGACTCTGGATAATGCCTATATTATTCTGGATGAGGCTCAGAATACTACACCGGCACAGATGAAGATGTTTTTAACAAGAATCGGTTTTGGCTCCAAGGTTGTTGTAACGGGAGATGCTTCCCAGAAGGATCTTGCACCGGATACCAAATCGGGACTGGATATTGCGACCAAAGTATTGGCTAAGATAGATGATATTGCTTTCTGCAATCTGACAAGTAAGGATGTGGTAAGACATCCGCTTGTACAGAAGATTGTGAAAGCATATGATGATTATGAATCCAAAGAAAAGAAATACAGTGACCAGAAGAGAAGAAGCAGGAACTTTGAGTATGGAAGAAAATAAGAAAAAACAGAAGAAACTACAGGTTGTGGAGTTTGTCCTGGTATTTGTCTTATCCGGTATTATTGCCGTAACAGGCAGCTTCTGTTATGGCAGAGGAATGGACCAGATTATTCGTAATGTGGTTATGGTAATGCTTGGGACAGGTGTTGTTTTATTTGCTTTAAAAGCAAGTGAGATGAGCGAGCTATATTTTTATCCGAATGCAGGAAACTATACGAATTTTAGTTTCTTTTATCTGCTTGCTCTGGTTGCTGCTGTACTATTTCCACTTTTGCCGGTTGCCGGATGGCCCTATCTGGTTGTCTTTGTTGTACTGAGTCTTTTCAGCAACAGCATATCCGGTCTTGCGGCCGGAAGTGTCTGCCTGATGCTTTCGATTGTTCTGGAAGCAGATGGGAGTTATTCTGAATTTTTCCTGTTTTTTTTCAGCGGTCTTGCAGGAATTATGGTTTTTAACCGATTGAATGAGAACTTTAAGGTAGGACTGCCGATTTTCATTTCCCTTATTTGTCTTATGGTATGTCTTGGAGCAAATGTAATGTTGTTTGAACAGGAAAAATTCAACCTGTCGCAGCTTTTGATTGCAGCATTTAATTTGATGCTGACTTTTATCCTGCTGTTGATTATTCTGAAAATATTCAGTAACAGAGTGGTGCATAAAGACAGAGATAAGTATATGGAATTAAATGATCCGGAATGTCCGTTGCTTGTCCAGTTAAAGGAAAAGTCTAAAGAGGAGTATTATCATGCAGTACATACGGCATATTTAAGTGATAAAATAGCAAGAAGCCTGGGTCTGGATGATGCAGCGGCCAAAGCCGTAGGATATTATCACAGAATCGGACAATTAAAAGGAGAGAATACGTGGGAAAATGTTGAGGCGATTTGCGAGGAGTATCATTTTCCCCAGAATGCAAGAAAGATTTTGCGGGAGTATGTGGATCCATCAAAGCCGATGGTATCAAAAGAGTCTATAGTGATTTTGTTTTCGGACTGTATTGTTTCTTCGATTTTATATTTATTTTCTAAGGATGCAAAGGCAAAGTTAGATTATCAACAGATTGTAGATACAGTATTTCGTAAAAAAATGGAGAACGGTGAACTTTGGCAGAATGAGATAACGCTTGCCCAACTACAGGAAATGCGAAAGATATTTATCGAGGAGAAATTATATTATGACTTCTTACGTTGAAAATGAAACAAAGAAAGAATTTCCGTTTGCGGTACAGGATTTACTGGAGAAAATTGCAGATACCGTACTGGAAATGGAACAGTGTCCCTACGAAGTATGCATTAATCTGCTTTTGACCGATAATGAAGGTATCCGAACATATAACAGGGAATACCGCGAAATTGACCGCGCAACAGATGTGCTTTCTTTTCCGAACATTGCTTATGAGAAGGAAGGTGATTTCTCGGTAGTGGAGCAGATGGAAGCGGATTGTTTTGATCCGGACAGCGGGGAACTGATTCTGGGAGATATTATTATTTCGGTGGATAAGGTTGAGGAGCAGGCAAAAGAATATGGACACAGTGAACTGCGGGAGTTTGCATTTCTGACGGCGCACAGCTTATTCCATTTGTGCGGTTATGACCATATGGAAGAAGATGAGGCGGCGGTCATGGAGCAAAAACAGGAAGCAGTTTTAAAAAAGCTTGGTATTACAAGAGAGTAAAAACGGAAGGCATGGTTTTAAAATGAAAATACACAAAAGAGATGTTTCGGTAAAAGGAAGAAACCGGAGAGTGAAGAATAATGTAACGGTGTATGCCGGGATTATTACCTATATGATAGGTCTTTTTATCCGGATTCCATTGTCCAGAGTTATTGGTGATGCGGGAATCGGATTAGCAGCTCCGGCTTTGGAATTGTCTTTTCTGGCCACTTTTATTTTTTCGTATGGTATTTCCAGGACAATGACCGGCTTAATCCGGTACCGTATAAAGAGAGAACAGTATAAGAGTGCACAGAAAGTATTTCATATGGCATTTAAGGTGGCATTGTTATGGTCTGTACTACTGGCGGCAGTCTTGTTTGTCTGTTCCGGATTCTTTTCAGAAATCATCGTATTAGAGGCGATGAGCAGAAAAGCAGTTATAGCGGCTGCTCCGGTGATTCTCCTTTCGGGAATGCTTAGTGTTTTCAGAGGCTATTTTAATGGAAACGGTTTTGCCATTCTTGTGTCGCAATCCCAGTATATTGAGAAAATCGCGATGCTTGTCTGTATGCTTGCAGGTGGAGGGATGGTTTATGGATATGGTGAAAAGGTAGCAGCGCTTTTGCAAAACCCTATGGTTGCCTATGCCTACGGGGCACTTGGTGCTATCCTTGGCTTTATGATTGCAGAACTGATTACGTTAATCTATCTGCTGTTTGTGTTCGGTATCTATTCCGGTACATGGAAAAGCCAGCTAATGCAGGATAGTGGCAGAAGGTTGGAAACCAATGGCGAAATTATAGGAATGTTGTTTGGAAATGGTTTTCCGGCGGCTGTTATAGTGGTACTTTTGAATCTTTTTATGCTGATTGATCAGCGCTTTTTTAACTACTGCATGAATCGTACCGGACAGGGAGAGATGCGGACGGCTTTGTGGGGGGCTTATTACGGTAAATTTGCCGTACTGATTGGTCTTGGCTGCGCACTTGTGTGTCTTGCGGTTCATGGTTATGTCGGGAAAATAGCAATGGCATATGAAAAAGAAGAATATCGCATGATGCGTGACCGGATTGGCAGTGCAGTCAAAAAACTTTGTATAACTGCTTTTCCGATAGCCATTTATCTTGCTGTATTAGCGGAACCGTTTGTTAAGGGAATATACAAGGGTGAAAATGGACTGGCAATCGATATGCTTCGAAGAGGTACTATTATTGTCATTTTTTATGGAATTGCTTATTTATTTGGGCAGTTAATGTTGAAGCTGCATATGACAAAGGAATTGTTCCTTTCCTGTTTGATTGCGCTTGCAGTTCATCTGGCTGCTGTTTATCTTCTGGTACGCAAGGCATTATTAGGGGGAAACGGAGTCGTATATTCTGTGATTCTTTTTACGGGAGTGCTTGCTGTACTGTGCTTCCTGTTTCTGGCAAGGAAACTGAAGTACCGGCAGGAGTGGGTTATACCGGTCGCTTTTCCGGCTTTAGCAGCTTGTGTGGCTGGACTGGTTGTAATGCTTTTAAATAAGCTGCTGCTTGGTATGGCAGGAGAATTGCTTACGATTCTTGTAAGCTGCCTTGTAGGCACTGTTTTATATGTGATTTTGCTTATGGTGCTTCGGGTACTGAATGAGGGAGAAATCGCAAAGTTCCCATTTGGTAGTCTTTTTATAACATTGGGCAGGATGATAGGCGTTTTATAATGGATAAAACTGAATAAAAAGTTTTTTTTGACTGATACTGATTATAAAAGAGTTTTCAAAGAAAGGCATGGCTTATCGAAAATGAAATTTATAAAACGTATCAGTCTTTTTGTTGTGGTAGGTGGATTGTTTTTTCTATCCGGCAGTTATACAATGCTGAAGCTGGAACAATTTTTTTATCCAAAACGGTATGAACAACAGCAAAAAATGACAGAAACAAAATCGGAAAAAGAACAGATTATTGAGGCGGCTGTTGATGATGCACCGGTCATTACGGCAGATACGGTTTATTTAATAGAAAAGGTAAATCTGTCAGACGGAACTGTTGAAGAAAAGGAAGAAGCTATTCCGGTCAAATATATCGGTCTGGACAGAGATAGTCTGATAAAAGAATTAAAAGAGTATGATAAGAACCCGGCATTGACAGACTTGGAACAGGGATTTGAAACCATTGAATTGTCCGGTTTTTCCAAGGACAGAGTTGTTATTTGTAAATATTATCGTCCCGAAAAAAAGGACGAGGGATTTTATCTGATGGTAGCAGACCATTTTGTAATCGTTTATAAAGAAGATAAAAAAACAATTTATATGAATACCGATATTTTATTGGAAAATTTAAGTCCGGCACTACAGGAAGAAATTATGAAGGGAAAATATATGAAGAATGAGCAGGAACTATATAATTTTCTTGAGTCTTATTCCAGTTAGTGCTATGATAAAAAATAGTGTAGTTTTGATGATAGAGGAAAGATATCAGGAGAATAATGAGAAAGAAAATTGCAGTAATCGGCGGTGGCGCAGCCGGAATGATGGCAGCCTTGCAGGCAGCCAGAGCCGGAGCAGATGTAGAACTTTATGAAAGAAATGACAGGGTAGGGAAAAAACTGCTTGCAACCGGAAACGGAAAATGCAATTTTTCCAATACAGAAATGAGTGTACATGCTTATTATGGCAGTGCGGTTTCTTTGTATGATACTTTATTTCCGATATTTGGTGTTAAGGAAACGGTTGACTTTTTTAGTCAAGAAGGTATGCTGATAAAAGATCGTAACGGGTATCTGTACCCGGCATCGGAACAGGCTTCCACAGTTCAGGATATTCTGCGTTATGCATTGGAGCAGAGCCATGTAAGTATTTATACGGAAGCAAAGGTAGAAACGATTATGCCACTTGAAGACGGCAGTTTTCAAATAAAAGTGGCGGATAAGAAGAATGATGCAAGACCGGAATGTTATCATGCCGTCATAATTGCCTGTGGAGGAAAAGCAGCACCAAAGACAGGTTCGGACGGAAACGGCTTTATTCTGGCAAAAAAGTTGGGGCATCATGTGACACCGGTTGTTCCGGCATTGGTACAGTTACGTTGTAAAGAGGAGTTTTTGAAAAGTGTATCCGGTGTACGAAGTAATGCAGAACTGACTCTCTTTATTGATGAAAAAGAGAAGTACTGCGTGCAGGGGGAATTGCAGCTTACTGACTATGGTATTTCCGGAATTCCGGTTTTTCAATTCAGCAGAGAGGCGGCATACGCACTTTTACAAAACAGAAGAGTAACGGTAGCAATCAATTTTTTGTCGCAGTTTACAGAAACAGAATATGTACTTTTCTGGCAAAATCGATGGAAAAAGCTGGAAGAATGTGAACATCAGTCAGGAAAGGCTGAGGAAACGTTAGAACAGTTCTTAACCGGCATTGCCAATAAAAAAATCAATCAGCTTGTGATTCGTTTAGCAGGCTGTAAGCCATTAGAGAAAGCCGCTACTTTAAAGCGAGCGCAAAGAGAAAAAATTGAAAAATTGTATCGTAATCTTATTGTGACGGTACAGGCGGCTAATGGATTTGAACAGGCACAGGTCAGTGCAGGAGGTGTTGAAGCAGGGGAATTGTATGCAGATACACTGGAATCAAGAATTGTTCCGAATTTGTATTTTGCCGGAGAAATCATCGATATGGATGGTATCTGTGGAGGCTATAATCTGCAGTGGGCATGGACAAGCGGGTATATCGCAGGACGTGCAGCAGTAGGAAGAAAATAGGTAAGGTTCATTAAAGTATAAGTATGATAAGAATTAATCAGATAAAAGTGCCGCTTACCCATACACAGGAAGATTTACTGGGGAAGGCCGCAAAAACATTACATATCGCAAAAGAAGAGATATTATCATGGCAGATTGTGAAAAAATCCATTGATGCCAGAAAGAAACCGGAAATTTATGTGATTTATGTGTTGGAAGTAAGCGTAAAACGAGAAGAATATATTCTGAAACATGCAAAGGGCAGCCAGTTTCAGAGGGCAGAGAATAAAAAATATATATTTCCTGCACCCGGAAATCTTCCGCTTACCAAGCGACCGGTCGTTATCGGAACCGGACCTGCCGGGCTATTCTGCGGTTATCTGCTGGCAAAACATGGTTACCGGCCAATTCTTTTGGAGCGTGGCAGGGATGTGGAGAACCGCCGGAAGGATGTTGAAACGTTCTGGGAAACAGGTATTTTAAATCCAGATTCAAATGTCCAGTTTGGAGAAGGCGGTGCGGGAACTTTCTCCGATGGGAAACTAAATACGTTGGTAAAAGATAAATACGGCAGAAATAAGGAGGTTCTTCGAATTTTTGTAGAAGCAGGAGCCCCGGAAGAAATCTTATATGAAGCCAAACCACATATCGGAACGGATGTACTAATGCGTGTTGTAAAAAATATGCGGGAGCAGATTCTTTCATGGGGTGGAGAGGTACGCTTTGAAAGCAGAGTAACAAAGCTGGTGATAGAAAACAAGATTCAGGAGGAAATTCCGCAGAATCCCCCAAATCTTTCTTCGCGTATAATTAAAGGAATTATTATTAACGACAGGGAACAGATAGATGCGGATGTTGTCGTGCTTGCTATCGGACATAGTGCGAGAGATACGTTTGAGATGCTGTATGAACATATGATTCCGATGGAGGCAAAAGCCTTTGCAGTTGGATTACGGGTAGAACATCCGCGGAAAATGATAAATCAGATACAGTACGGTATGGAAGAGAGCAGATACCTTCCTGCGGCAAGCTATAAAATAACAGCGCAGACAAGCAATGGAAGAGGCGTGTATTCTTTTTGTATGTGTCCGGGAGGTTATGTGGTAAATGCTTCGTCGGAAAACAAGAGGCTTGCCATAAACGGTATGAGCTACAGTGGCAGAAATGGCGATAACAGCAACAGCGCGATTATCGTTACCGTTACACCCGAGGACTATGGAGATAATTCACCTCTATCCGGGATTGCCTTTCAGCGTAGTCTGGAAGAAAAAGCTTATGCAATCGGTCAGGGAAGTGTTCCGGTGGAAACCTATGGTGTTTTTCAAAAAGCAGTTACCGGAAAGCAGGAGAAACCCTCGGAGATTTTAAAGAAATATCCGTCTTTTGTTCCGACGATCAAAGGAAGGTACCGACAGGCTCCGGTGCATGAGATTTTACCGGAAGCATTACAGAAATCTTTTGTGGAAGGAATGGAACAGTTTGGCAGGATACTGCCGGGATTTGATGACAGCGGAGCATATGTTTCGGGAATTGAGAGCAGAACCTCGTCCCCTGTCCGTATTTCCAGAGATGAAACGGGGCAATCGGAAATAGCCGGATTATATCCTTGTGGGGAAGGAGCGGGCTATGCGGGAGGAATTACCTCGGCAGCTATGGACGGAATGTTAATTGCAGAGAAAATTGCAAGTGTATATTATGCAGAATAGAGAGGAAAAGGAAATGGAGAACTTCAGAGAACGGATTAAGGATAAAAAGAGAATTGTAATTAAAATCGGTTCTTCTTCTTTACAACATGCAGAAACAGGAGATCTGGATTACACGAAACTGGATGTCTTAGTACGGGAGCTGTGTGATTTACGAAACCAGGGAAAAGACGTGGTACTCGTTACCTCCGGTGCCATAGCAGTCGGTAAGAAGGCAGTACATTTAAAAGACAGTAAGGAGGACAATCCGATTGCTGTTAAACAGGCCTGTGCTGCAGTAGGACAGGCTAGGCTGATGATGACGTACCAGAAAATTTTTGCAGAATACAATCAGGTGGCAGCACAGATTCTGATGACCAAAAATACGATAGTAGATAATCTGAATCGTTTTAATGCCCAGAATACCTTTGCGGAATTGTTTAAACTTGGTGTGATTCCGATTGTCAATGAAAATGATACGGTTGCAACCTATGAAATTGAAATTGGTGATAATGATACGCTTTCTGCGATTGTTGCCTCTTTGGTAGGGGCGGATTTACTGGTATTGCTGTCGGATATCGATGGCTTATATACGGATGATCCGAGAAAAAATCCGAATGCGGAGTTTATTGAAATCGTAGAAGAATTGACAGATGACTTGATGAATATGGGAAAGGCTACTACCGGAAGCAGCGTTGGAACAGGTGGCATGAACACCAAACTACAGGCGGCCAAGATTGCCAACAGCACCGGAGTCGATATGATTATCGCCAACAGCAGAGATATTAAAGTCATCCATCGTATTTTGGACGGCAGAAACATCGGAACCTTGTTCCTGGCACATAAAGACAATCAGTTTGATTTGCCGCTGTATGTACAGCAGATGCATAAATAAAATCAGAGAGGATTAGAACAATGGATGAATCATCCAAAAAAGGAACCGTAGAGGAAATGGTACAGCGGATTAACGAACTATATCATAAATCCAAGGCAGAAGGCCTGACGGACGAAGAAAAAAAAGAGCAGGCAGAGCTTCGCAGTGCATATATTGCCAATGTAAAGACTAATTTAAGAGGACAGCTCAATAACATTTCTATTGTGGAAAAGGATGGTTCCATAACGGATTTAGGTGAAAAATACGGACACAAAGGAACGCATTGATTTCATATGATAAATGTAGAAAAACAGGTAAATTTATCGGAAAAGAAGAAATGTCTGAGAAAGCAGATATTAAAAATCCGGAACGAGATGCCGCAGAGAGAACGGCAGGAAAAGAGTGAGGAAATCCGGCAAAAATTGTATCAGTTGCCAGACTATCAAAAAGCAGATGTAATTTTTGCTTATGTGGATTATCAGACGGAAGTAATTACAACACCGATTCTTGAAAAAGCAATTACAGATGGAAAAGAAGTCTATTGTCCGAGGGTGGATGGTATGGAGATGGACTTTTACCGGATTATGGGACTGGAAGATCTTGCAGAAGGCTACAAAGGAATCCGGGAACCGTTACCGGAAACAGAACGAATGTATACCGCATTGGGCAAGGAAGAAAGCAGACGGATTTTCATGTTGATGCCGGGAGCAGTATTTGATAAAGACAGGCATCGTATCGGTTACGGGAAAGGATTTTATGACCGTTATCTGAGTCGGATGGAAAATATCGGTATCTTTGTGGCGGCGCTTGCTTATGAAAAACAAATGGTACAAAAAATACCGGCAGAACCGCATGATATCCGACCGGATATTATCATAACCGAGGAAAATATTTACGGAAATTTTTTAGCAGAAAAGAATTAGAAATAATTGATGAAAAGAGGAGGCTACATGGAGAATTTAAAGACAATCGGACAAAAAGCAGTAGCAGCAAAGTATATTTTACAAAGTCTGTCCACTGAGAAAAAGAATCGTGCCTTAAAAGCGGTTGCTGAAGCTTTTGAAGCAAGAAAGCAGGAAATGATAGAAGCAAATGCAAAGGATTTGGAAATCGGGGAAGCAAACGGAATGCATCTGGGAATGATTGACCGTCTTAGATTAACAGAAGATAGAATTTCCGGTATGGCTGAGGGCTTGCTTCAGATTACCGAATTACCGGATCCACTTGGGGAAGTATTGGAGAAATTTGAAAGGCCGAATGGACTTCGGATTTCCAAAGTGCGTGTGCCGCTTGGAGTTATCGGCATTATTTATGAGTCCAGACCGAATGTGACCGCAGATGCTTTCGGTTTATGCTTTAAATCCGGAAACGCAGTGATTTTAAAAGGTGGAAAGGATGCCATTCATTCCAATATTGCTATTGCCAATATCATTCGTGAAACATTGGAAGGTGAAGGAATACCGGCAGATGCGGTTCTTCTGATTACGGATACCGACAGACAGATAACGAATGAATTTATGAAGCTGAATCAGTATGTGGATGTGCTGATTCCAAGAGGAGGCGCAGGCCTGATTCGGACGGTAGTGGAGAACAGTACGATTCCGGTTATTGAAACGGGAACCGGAAACTGCCATATTTATATCGATGAAGATGCGGATATTGAGAAAGCGATTCCGATTATCATCAATGCCAAAACACAACGTATCGGTGTGTGCAATTCCTGTGAATCACTGGTAATTCACGAAAAGATTGCGGATAAAGTTCTTCCGGCACTGGAAAAAGCACTTCATGAGAAAAATGTAGAGATACGTGCGGATGAAAAGGCAAGGGAATTTTTAACAGACTGCAAGGCCGCTTCGGAGGAAGATTTCGGAACAGAATATCTGGATTATATTATTTCCATGAAAACCGTTTCCGGTATTGAAGAAGCTATTGCACATATTAACCGATATAATACCAGACATTCCGATGCGATTATTACGGAAAATGAGGAACATGCTAAACGGTTTTTACAGGGTGTGGATTCTGCCTGCGTTTATGTCAATGCATCCACCCGGTTTACCGATGGTTTTGAGTTCGGTTTTGGTGCGGAAATCGGTATCAGTACCCAGAAGCTTCATGCCAGAGGCCCGATGGGCTTAAAAGAGCTGACAACCTACAAATATACGATTGTCGGAAACGGACAGGTCAGAGGGTAAAGATGAGTCAGTATTATCTTGCACCGCTTGAAGGAATTACCGGATATGTTTACCGAAATGCCTACCATAAGTATTTTACACCAATGGACAAGTATTTTACGCCTTTTATCGAAACTCATACAAAAAGAAGCTTCAATACAAGGGAATTAAACGATATTTTACCGGAGCATAACGAGGGCATGTATGTTGTGCCTCAGCTCCTCACTAACAATGCAGAGGATTTTATCAGAACCGCAAAGGACCTTGCGACTATGGGGTATCAAGAAATCAATCTGAATCTTGGCTGTCCTTCGGGAACGGTTACCGCCAGAAAAAAAGGTGCAGGTTTTTTGTCGGTACCAAAAGAGCTGGATGTATTTTTAGAGAAGATTCTGGAGCAGATACCGATGGATATTTCAATCAAAACAAGAATTGGTGTCAGCAATCCCGAAGAATTTGATGAGCTGCTTGCTATTTACAACAAGTATTCATTAAAAGAACTGATTATTCATCCCAGGATACGGGAGGACTTTTACCGGAATAAGCCGAATATGGAAGTGTTTGGAAAAGCATTGGATAATAGCAAAAATCAGGTCTGCTATAATGGCGATGTCTTTACATGGGAGAATGCTGCTTCGATAACAGCAAAATATCCAAAGCTGCCTGCTATCATGCTTGGCAGGGGTGTCATTGCAAATCCAATGCTGCCGGAACAGATTATGCAACAATCTGATAGTGATGATGAGTCAAAACAGCGAGTACGTGCATTCCATGATAAGATTTTAACAGATTATTGCCGGGTAATTTCGGGCGATAAAAATGTTCTATTTAAGATGAAAGAACTATGGACCTATTTAGGATGTATTTTTACAGAACCGGACAGCTATTGTAAAAAAATTCGTAAGGCAGAAAAAATACGGGAATATGAGCTCATTGTAGATAGTCTCTTCCGGGAGCAGGAAATCAGGAAAGGAGCAGGATTTCATTTATGATAAAAGGAATTCATCACATTTCATTAAAGACAAAGGGATATCAGGAGTTTCAGCAGACGATTGCATTTTATCAGGATGTTTTTGCTTTCCGCATGCTTCGGCAATGGGGTGAAGAAGACAATGCAGGCTGTATGCTTACCAATGGAACGCTTATTCTGGAAATTACTGCAAACGGAAGTAAAGAGGAGCAGGGAATGAGTCCTTTCCGGCATATTGCTTTTGCGGTAGAAGACCTGGAAACAGAAACGGCTAAGATAAAAGCGCTTGGATACCATTTTTTCATTGAGCCAGCCGAAAAAAATCTGGGTGGGAATTATCTGATTAAAATTGCATTTTTCTATGGTCCGGCAGGAGAACAGGTTGAGTTGTTTGAGGAATTATAAGGTAACTTTTTAAGATGTGTCAGTCTGGCACATCTTTTTTAGTGAAAAATGTTTGGCAGTGAAATTTTTTCAATATTTTAGTTGACACCTCTATAAAAATAGAATATTATACATATGAACAGTTGAACATATGTTAAAGAAGCGATGTATAAGAATGTATAAAAAAGAAAGAACGGAAAGGTGCTAAGCGGAAGGAGGAAGGAAATGACAAATAACGATGAAAAACAATCGGATATGGTAGAAGGGGAATTTCTGGCAGCCAGAGAAGATGTTGTTAAAAAAGTATTGGAACAGCAGCCGGCAGATGAAATTTTATATGATCTGGCAGAGCTTTTTAAGGTATTTGGGGATTCCACCCGGATTAAAATTTTGTATTCTTTGTTTGAAACGGAGTTATGCGTTTATGATATTGCCAGATTGCTGAATTTAAGTCAGTCATCGGTAAGTCATCAGCTTCGGATTCTGAAGTCATCCAAACTTGTAAAGTTCCGAAGAGATGGAAAATCCGTTTTTTATTCCTTGGATGATGAACATGTCAGGGAGATTATCAGTATGGGAATGGAACATGTGGAAGAGTAGGGTAAAAAAATAAGAAAAGGAGAGAAAATTATGAATAAGACATATAAAATTGAGGTAGATTGTGCAAATTGTGCGGCGAAAATGGAGGAGGCTGCAAAGAATACAGAGGGGGTTGCTAATGCAACGGTCAGCTTTATGACTCAGAAAATGAAAGTAGAATTTGCAGAAGGTGTCGATGAGAAGACTGTTATGAAAAGTGTTTTGAAAGCATGCAGAAAAGTAGAGCCTGACTGCGAGATTGATTTCTAAGAAAGAATCGAAAAAGAAATAATACTAAATTATTATAGGAAAGTAGGCAGATCAAATGACGAAAAAGCAGAAAAAAGTATTAGCCAGAATTATGATTGCGTTTGTTTTGCTGGTAATTCTTGCATTTATTCCGGCAACCGGCTGGCTGTCGCTTGTGCTCCATCTAATTCCGTATTTTATTATCGGCTATGATATTCTTCGTAAAGCAGTGCTTGGTATTGTACATGGTGAAGTTTTTGATGAAAACTTTCTGATGGCGGTTGCTACGGTAGGAGCCATTTGTTTGGGGGATTATTCCGAAGGTGTTGCGGTAATGCTTTTTTACCAGATTGGAGAATTGTTCCAAAGCTATGCGGTGGGAAAGAGCCGCAAGAATATTTCAGCCCTGATGGATATCCGGCCGGATTATGCGAATATTGAGGTGGATGGAAAGCTGGAACAGGTAGATCCGGATGAGATTGCCGTAGGGAATATCATCGTGGTACAACCGGGCGAAAAGGTACCGATTGACGGTAAGGTAATCGAAGGAAATTCCACTTTAAATACCAGTGCACTGACCGGAGAAAGTGTTCCGAGAGAGGTAAGCGAGGGAGACGAAATCATCAGCGGCTGCGTGAACATGACAGGCCTTTTGAAGATTCAGACAACAAAGGTCTTTGGAGAATCCACCGTCAGCAAGATTCTGGATCTGGTAGAGAATTCCAGTATGAAAAAGTCTCGTTCCGAGAATTTTATTTCTAAATTTGCCAAAGTATACACACCGGCAGTTTGTTTTGGTGCGCTAGCATTAGCAGTGTTACCGCCGCTTGTGCGGATGCTCTTTTTACAGATGGAACCGGCATGGACGGACTGGGTATTTCGTGCCTTGACCTTCCTTGTTATCAGTTGTCCCTGTGCGCTTGTGATATCGATTCCGCTTAGTTTCTTCGGTGGTATCGGTGGCGCTTCCAAATGCGGTATTCTGGTAAAAGGCTCCAATTATCTGGAAGCTTTGTCAGAAACTTCCTATGTTGTATTTGACAAGACCGGTACACTTACAGAGGGTGTTTTTAAAGTAAATGCCGTATTTCCGGAAACAGAGAGGATTACAAAGTGGAAAAAGGACGAAGAAACGGCAGAAAAATTTCTGTTAAGCATAGCAGCTTTGGCAGAAAGTTATTCTTCCCATCCAATTAGCAAAAGTTTAAAAGAGGCATGTGGGGAGGCGTTGGATACCGGGCGTGTAACGGATATAGAAGAGATAGCAGGGCATGGTGTAACGGCTTTAATTGATGGCAGGAAGGCGGCTGTTGGAAATGCGAAGCTGATGAATAAGTTTGGAATTGCTTATGCAGAGTGTACGGAACCGGGAACAATCGTTTATGTTGCCCTGGAAAATGAATATATCGGCAGCATTCTGATTGCGGATGTTATCAAGCAGAATGCGCCAAAAGCGATTGCTTCTCTAAAGAAAAACGGTGTAAAAAAGACCATTATGCTGACCGGAGATAATAAGAAGGTAGCAGAAGCAGTCGGCAAGAAACTGGGAATGGATGAAATACACAGTGAACTTCTCCCGGCTGACAAGGTTTCTCTGGTAGAAAAGCTACTGGAAGAGAAGGAAAAGGAGAAACGGAAGAGTAAACTTGCTTTTGTCGGAGATGGTATCAACGATGCGCCGGTTCTGACAAGAGCTGATATCGGAATTGCAATGGGTGCAATGGGTTCCGATGCGGCCATTGAAGCGGCAGATGTTGTGTTGATGGATGATGATCCGGCGAAGCTTGCTCTGGCAATCCGTATTTCCAGAAAATGTCTGCGGATTGTATACCAGAACATTGTCTTTGCCCTTGCGGTAAAAGGTATTTGCCTGGTACTTGGAGCACTTGGTATTGCAAATATGTGGTCAGCCATCTTTGCCGATGTGGGTGTCATGGTCATTGCGGTTTTAAATGCCATGAGGGCACTGAATACAAAAGGGCTGACAAAATAAGCAAATTGGATAAAAAAGCGTGTCAGAAATTTTCCGGCACGCTTTTGCTTTTTTATTCTTATTCTATTATTCAGGATTTTGAGTCGCCTATTTGGACTCTTTTTTCGGCTGAGGATTGAAGGAAACACCTCGGTTGATATCACCGGATGGATTTTCTCCGAAAGTATATTCATTGCCCGGCAGAATTGCATTTAATACAATACCTGCGATAGCAGCGATGGCAAGTGCTGTCAGGGTAATGGAAGTACCGCCGATGGTAAAGGTAAGTCCGTTTGAAAAACCAAGTCCGGATACCAGAATGACGGCAGCAATAATCAGATTTCTTGATTTTGTAAAATCTACCTTGTTCTCTACTACGTTACGAACTCCGATAGCGGAAATCATACCATACAGGATGAAGCTGACACCACCAATAATGGCAGCCGGAAGGGATGCGATGACAGCGGCCATCTTTGGAATAAAGCTTAAAATGATGGCATAAACGGCAGCCAGACGGATAACTTTCGGGTCGTAAACGCGGCTCAGTTCCAATACACCGGTATTTTCCCCATAGGTTGTGTTGGCAGGTCCACCAAACATAGCAGAAATGGAAGTAGCAAGTCCATCACCGATTAAGGTACGATGAAGTCCCGGGTCCTGAATGAAGTTTTCTCCAACTGTTGCGGAAATGGCGGAAATATCACCGATATGCTCCATCATAGTCGCAAGTGCAATCGGTGCCATAACCAAAATTGCCGTAAGGTCGAATTTACAAAGAGTAAACGGTGGAAGTCCTACCACACTTGCACTGGCAACACCGTTAAAGTCTAAAATGGCACTTCCGTCCGGATTGGTAAAGCCTATGGCATTCATAATTAAGGCAACGACATAGGAAATGACAACACCCATCAGAATCGGAATGATTTTCCACATACCTTTTCCCCAGATGTTGAAGATAATAATAACCGCTAAAGCTACGATAGCTAAAAACCAGTTGGTAGAAGCATTGCTTACGGCTGACGGTGCCAGGCTCAAACCAATACAGATAATAATCGGACCGGTTACAACCGGTGGTAAGAAGCGCATAACGCGGTTGATTCCGACTAACTTAATGACCAGTGCAAGCACCAGATAAAGCAGACCGGCAACGACGATACCACCACAGGCATAAGGCAGTTTTTCGCCATAGGTCATATCGGCAAAAATCCCGGTATTTAATTCTGCAACCGTAGAAAAACCACCAAGGAATGCAAAAGAAGAACCTAAGAAAGCTGGAACCTTTAATTTAGAACAAATGTGGAAAAACAGAGTTCCAATACCGGCGAAAAAGAGAGTAACCTGAATGGATAATCCTTCTCCATGAAAATAATTGTTTACCAGAATCGGAACTAAGATAGTTGCCCCGAACATAGCAAACATGTGCTGCAGACCAAGCAACAGCATTTTAGGCATGCCGAGTGCTTTGGCATCACGAATTGCTTCGTTTTTTTCACTCATAAAAATCTCCTCCTTCGTATCATGTAAAAACTTTTTATATCCATTATAAAAATGACAGGTACTTTTTGCAACATAAATATGAAATAGAATTAGAATTGAATCCTAATTCATAAGCAGGAAGGAATTTTGGAAAGGAATTTTGGAAATGTATTGACTTACTTACGAAATATCTTTAGTATTTTAGATATAGTATTTACGAAAAATTAGATTACAATGCGTAAAAAGGAAGAAGGTACAAAATGGAAAATGTATTTATTATGGATCATCCGCTGATTCAGCATAAGATTTCACACATCCGCGATGAGAAAACCGGAACAAATGAATTTCGTAACTGCATTGAAGAGATTGCTATGTTAATGGGATACGAAGCACTTCGGGATTTGCCGTTAGAGGATGTAGAGGTAAAAACACCAATTGAAACCTGTATGTCACCTAAGATTGCCGGTAAGAAATTAGCCGTTGTGCCAATTCTCAGAGCCGGACTTGGTATGGTAAATGGTATTCTGGCTCTTGTGCCGACGGCAAAAGTAGGGCATATCGGTTTGTATCGTGATCCGGAAACCCATGAACCACATGAATATTATTGTAAGCTGCCGGAACCGATTGACCAGAGAACAATTGTTGTTGTGGACCCGATGTTAGCAACCGGTGGTTCTGCAGTAGCGGCTGTTGATTTCATCAAACAGCATGGTGGGAAACATATTAAATTCATGAGCATTATCGCAGCACCGGAAGGATTGGAGCGCCTTCGCAGGGAACATCCGGATATTCAGATTTATGTGGGGCATTTAGACCGCTGCCTGAATGAACACGCTTATATTTGTCCGGGACTTGGCGATGCGGGAGACCGGATTTTCGGAACCAAATAAAGGACGATAAATGAAGAAAGAAACAAGAAAGCTATGTCGAAAGATATAGCTTTTTCGTCGTTTGTATGATATAACGGATGATAGAAATTATTTTGGAAAGTGTGGTACCGATATGAAAGGTCTTGGAACAATTCTGAATGTAATTGCCGTTTTGGCGGGAAGTTCCCTTGGTATTTTGATAAAAGGCGGCATGAAGGAAAAAATACAGAATATTTTAGTACAGGCATGCGGACTTGCAACATTATTTATCGGAATCAGCGGCACGCTTCAGAATATGCTTGTTGTTACCGAAGATGGAATCAAAACACAGGGTACTATGTTACTTATTTGTTCACTTGTCATCGGAGGATTTGTCGGGGAATGGATTGATATCGAAGAAAAATTAGACGATATCGGAGAAAAAATCAAAGGGATGGTAAAAGCCAAAAATGATAACCGGTTTGTCGATGGTTTTGTAACAGCATCGCTTGTCATCTGTATCGGTGCAATGGCAGTAGTCGGTTCCATTCAGGACGGATTGACAGGAGATTACAGTATGCTGTTGTCCAAATCCATACTGGACTTTATCATAACCATCGTTTTTGCATCGACGATGGGGATTGGTGTTCTCTTTTCGGCGATACCACTTGGTGTTTATCAAGGTCTTATTACACTTCTTGCGGTGTTTATAGCACCTTATATGACGGATGCAATGATTTCTGATTTGTCTCTGGTTGGATCTGCCCTTATTTTTGGGGTAGGAGTGAATCTGATATGGGAGAAAAAAATCCGGGTAGGAAATCTGCTGCCAGCTCTGTTTGTACCGATTATCTATGAACTGATTATGCAGGCCATTGCTTGATAAAAGCAGTAGATTATGATACATTCTTAGTTGAGTATACTTTGGAGGAAAAATGCGTGAGAAAAATAAAAATACTATGCTTTTCTTTGCTGTGCTGCCTGATGCTTGCAGCCTGTGGGAAAGATGAAGCAATGGATGAATATCAGGTAAATATGGCGACTTTCTTTAATCATCTTTCTGAATATCATAACAATATGAATGAAATTGATGTGAATCAGGAGGGATATGTAGAACAGATGCTTGGTTATCTTGACCAGCTGGATGCAGAAGTGGCATGGATGGCAGGCTTAGATGTACCAAAAGAGTTTTCAGCAGTGGAAAGTCTTGCAGATGAGGCAAGTGAAAATATGACACAGGCGGTTGCTTTATTTCATGCTGCCTATGAAGGCGAAATATTTGACGAAAATACAGAACAGGCCGCCATGGAATACTATGAGCGGGCAAATGTGCGTATCCAGTATATTGTAACTATTCTTCATGGAGAGATTCCGGAAGGTGAAGGTGTGACTTACACTGAGGAAAGTGGTATTTTTGGTGAGGGATATCTGAACAAAGATGCGAATGCAGAGGAAGAAAGTACAGGCGAAAATGAAGAACCTGCGGAGGAGATAACAGAAACAGATGAATAAACAGGAATTTTCAGCATTAATCAAAGAAAGTCCGATTTTTTTAGATGGGGCAACCGGTTCCAATCTGGTAAAAAGAGGTATGCCGGCAGGTGCGTGCCCGGAAAAATGGGTTTTGGAAAATAAAGAAGTTTTGATTGGTTTGCAAAAGGAGTATATAGAGGCCGGAACCAAAATCCTTTATGCACCTACCTTTACGGCAAACCGGATCAAATTGAAAGAATTTGGTTTAGAAGACCGCATTCGTGAAATCAATCACGAACTGGTAGCCATATCCAAAGAGGCTGCCGGGGATAAAGCGTTTGTAGCCGGGGACATTACCATGACCGGGGAACAGCTGGCACCGATGGGAAAAATGGATTTTGAAGAACTGATTTCCATATATAAGGAGCAGATTAGCTATCTGGCAGAAGCCGGAGCCGATTTGCTTGTGGTGGAAACCATGATGAGCTTACAGGAAACCAGAGCAGCACTGATTGCAGCGAAAGAAGTCTGTGATTTGCCGGTTATGGCCAGTATGACCTTTGAAACCGATGGAAGAACATTATACGGTACCGATGCAAAAACCGCTGCTATTGTGCTGGAAAGTCTTGGCGCGGACGCGATAGGAGCCAACTGTTCCACCGGACCGGACAAAATGGCTTCCATTATCCGGGCAATGGCAGAAGTAACAACCGTACCGATACTTGCGAAACCAAATGCAGGTCTGCCATCTTTAAATGCGGATGGGCAGACGGTTTATGATATGAAAGAAGAAGCCTTTGCAGAAGGAATGAAAACGATTGTCGAGGCAGGGGCATCGATTGTCGGCGGATGCTGTGGAACGGCACCCTCCTATATCAAAGCCTTAAAGGCGGCTGTCGGCAAGATGCCGATTTGCCGCAGAAAAGCAACGAATACACGTTATCTGACCAGTGAACGCAGGACACTTGCTTTTGGGTTAGAGGATAACTTTATTATTGTCGGAGAACGTATCAATCCAACCGGAAAGAAAAAATTGCAGGCACAGCTACGGGAAGGCTCTTTGGAACTGGTTTCCGAGTTCGCAGAGGAACAGGAAGCCTGTGGTGCCAGCGTACTGGATATCAATATGGGTATGAGTGGGATTGATGAAAAGGCGATGATGCTTCAGACTCTGGAGCTAGTCGGTGGTCTTACGAGTCTGCCGTTATCCATTGATTCCAGTCATGTGAATGTGATTGAGGCTGCTTTGCGCAGATATCCGGGCAGAGCGTTGATTAATTCCATTTCTTATGAAAAGACAAAGTTCGAGCAGCTTTTGCCGATTGCAAAAAAATACGGGGCAATGTTTATTTTATTACCGCTTTCGGATGAAGGCCTGCCGAAGAATTTACAAGAAAAAATTGATATTATTGAGAAGATACAGACACGTGCACTGGAACTTGGTATGCGTAAGGAAGACATCGTTGTAGATGGTCTTGTGACAACGGTCGGTGCAAACAAAACGGCTGCACTTGAGACGTTGGAAACCATTCGTTATTGTAAAGCAAACGGACTGGCAACGATTTGTGGATTATCTAATATTTCCTTTGGTCTGCCGGAAAGAAGTTTTATCAATACGACTTTCTTAACGATGGCAATTCAGGCTGGTCTTACTATGGCGATTGCCAATCCATCCCAGGAGCTTCTGGTAAGCTGTGCGTTTGCTTCGGATTTACTGTTGAACAAAGAAGGGGCAGATATCCGCTATATTCAGTTGATGGAGGCGGTAAAAGAAAAGCGGGAAGCGCTTGGGGAAACGGCACCAAAAGCCTCCGGTATCCATATTGCAGGAAAAGCAACAGTAGAGCAGACCGGTGGATCTATTCTGGATAAACTGCGTACAGATGTATTAAAAGGGAATCAGAAAAATATCGTAGAAGATACGAAAAAAGCAATTGAGGAAGGGAATGAACCGAAAAAACTGTTAGACGAGGTACTGCTTCCGGGCATCAACGAAGTAGGTGAGCTTTTTGACAAGGGAAAATATTTCCTGCCTCAGTTGATTGCCAGTGCAGAAGCCATGAAAACATCGATTGAATATCTGGAACCGCTTTTGATGGAAAACAATTCGGAAGGGGAAATGCCTACGGTTGTCATTGCTACTGTAGAAGGTGATATTCATGATATCGGTAAGAATCTGGTTGCATTGATGTTAAAAAATTATGGTTTTAAGGTCATTGATCTTGGTAAGGATGTGACGAAAGAGAAAATTATTGAGGCGGCAAAGGAACATCATGCACAGGTCATCGCACTTTCGGCGCTTATGACAACGACCATGCAGCAAATGAAGCATGTGATTGCTTATGCCAAAGAAAAACAAGTGGACGCAAAGGTTATTATCGGCGGTGCTGTTATTACACAGGATTACGCGGATGAAATCGGAGCAGACGGCTATTCCAAGGATGCAGCAGATGCAGTCAAGGTGACAAAGCGGCTTTTAGGAATAGAAAAGTAGAAGAAAAGAGGCTGTATATGGGAAGAGAATGGGATGATACTCTGGATAAAGAAAATATGTCAGAGCAGGAACCGGAAAAGAACAATATCGAGGAAACTGATGGGAAAGAAACTGACAGGAAAGAAACTGTCATGGAGCAGCTAGAAGAAAAGCAGACAAAATTGTTAAAGAAACAATTGTTTTATTCCCGGGTAACGGCGTTCTCGGCACTTGGCTTTTTGGTGGCGGTAGTGATTGCATTGGTAATCGTAGTGCCCAAAGCGGTTATTACTTTAACGGAAATCAATCAGGCAGTGGAACTGGCAGAGACAACGCTGTCGAATGCGGATACGGCACTTGCAGATATTTCCGAAATAAGTACGAATGTAACAACGGTAAGTATTGAGATGGAAAATTTCCTGTTGGATAATTCCGAAACAGTGACGAGTGCTATGGAAGATATCAGTTCCATTGATTTTGAAGGTTTGAATAATGCCATTCAGGATTTGGAGGATGTGGTAGAACCTTTTGCTAATATGATGAACCGGTTTAAATGATAAACATATTCAGAAAAGTAACAGGGATAGAAGAAAAGGGATAATAGGAGGAACAAACAATATGATAGGTGCAGATGCTATGGTTAAATGTCTGGAAGAAGAAGGTGTGGAATATGTATTCGGATATCCCGGCGTTGCCATTTGCCCGTTTTATAACAGTATCTTAAATTCGGACATCAAAACGATTCTGATTCGTACGGAACAGAATGCTGCCCATGCGGCAAGCGGGCTTGCCAGAGTCAGTGGAAAGGTAGGCGTTTGCGCGGTTACTTCCGGACCGGGTGCAACCAATGTGATTACCGGTATTGCAACCGCTTTTGCGGACAGTATTCCGCTTGTCTGCATTACCGGACAGGTAAACAGCGAATTGCTTGGTTCCGATGTATTTCAGGAGGCAGATATTACCGGAGCAGTGGAATCCTTTGTCAAATACAGTTATCTGGTAAAGGATGCAAATGAGATTCCGAGAATTTTCAAAGAAGCGTTTTATATTGCTAATTCCGGCAGAAAAGGCCCGGTGTTGATTGATGTACCGATTGATATCCAGAATGCGGTGATTGGCAAATTTAAATATCCGGAAGAAGTCAGCATGCGTACTTACAAGCCAACCATTAAAGGACATATTGTGCAGATTAAAAAAGTGGTTAAGGAACTGTCCAAAGCCAAAAGGCCGATTATCTGTGCAGGCGGCGGTGTACTTTTAAGTGATGCGGAAAAAGAACTTCGTGCTTTTGCAGAGAAATACCGGATACCGGTTGTTTCTACCATGATGGGAATCGGTGTTATGCCAACAAAGCATCCGATGTATTATGGTATGGTGGGCAATAACGGGAAACCTTACGCAAACCGCGCCATGAACGAATCGGATTTGTTGATTATGGTAGGTGCCAGAGTGGCAGACCGGGCAGTCAGCCAGCCTGACTTGATTACGGAGAATAAGATTCTTGTACATATTGATGTTGACCCGGCAGAAATCGGTAAAAACGTCGGTGCTTCCATTCCGCTTGTCGGTGATGCCAAACATATTTTTCATGATTTTGACAAGGAAGAGTTTACCTGCGACCATGAAGAATGGATTGAAACCCTGAATCAGTATCGGGATACGATGGAGCGAAAGAGAACGCCGAATCCTGCTTATGTAGACCCGGCAGAATTTATCCGTATGCTTTCCGAGAAAATGGAAGAGGATGCTGTCTATGTAGCGGATGTGGGACAAAATCAGATATGGTCCTGCGGTTATCATATTGTGAAAAATGGCAGATTTTTAACAACCGGCGGTATGGGAACCATGGGATATTCCATTCCGGCGGCGATGGGTGCAAAGCTGGCATGCCCAAAGAAACAGGTCATTGCTGTATGTGGGGATGGTTCTTTCCAGATGTCCATGATGGAGCTTGCTACCATGCGACAGTTTGATGTGACGGTAAAAATTATTGTTTTAAAGAACAATTATCTTGGTATGGTAAGAGAATACCAGCATTATACCTATAAGGATAACTATTCCGTAGTGGATTTATCCGGCAGCCCGGATTTAGAGAAGCTAGCGATGGCTTATGATATGAAGTTTATGCGCCTTTTTGATATGGATAAGGCAGAGGAGACCATTGATGCATTTCTGGAAAAAGATGAATCCATGCTTTTGGAATGTATCATTGACCCGATGGATTTGGTAAAATAGGAAATGCGGATATAGGAAGGATAATGGATATGAAGAAAATATATTCTGTATTAGTAGAGAACAGATCCGGTGTACTTTGTAAAGTAGCAGGGTTGTTTTCCAGAAGATGCTTTAATATTGACAGTCTTGCGGTAGGCGAGACGGATGATCCGGAAGTTTCCTGCATGACGATTGTCAGCAGCGGTGACCAGAGAACGATTGAACAGATTGAAAAACAGTTAAATAAAAAGTTGGATGTTATCAAAGTAAAGACTTTTGATGAAACAGCGAGCATTAGCAGAGAGCTGATGTTAATCAAGGTAAAATACAACAAAAACAACCGTCGGGATATCATGGAAACCTGTGAAATCATGAAAGCGGATATTGTAGATATGTCCAAGAATCTGATGATTATTCAGATTTGTGATGTGCCTGAAAAAATCAAGCTGTTAATCAATATGCTTCAGTCGGTGAGTGTGGTGGAAGTGGCAAGAACCGGGACATTGGCATTGCCGAAATGTATAGATACTGAGTAGGAAAATATCACTAGCAAAAAGTGGTACAGGTTGACTTTTTATCTGATAGTTGCTACAATTATTGACAGTGTTTGTCCGTTATAACAGACACTGCTCAGAGAAAGGTAGGAGTTTCTTATGCATAAAAAAGTATTTCAGCTTTTGGTAGATAATACATCCGGTGTACTCAGTCGTATTTCCGGTCTGTTTTCCAGACGTGGCTATAATATTGAAAGTATTACGGCAGGCGTAACGGCTGATCCGCGGTTTACCCGCATTACCATTGTCGCATCCGGCGATGACGAAATCTTAGACCAGATTGAGAAGCAGGTAGCGAAGCTGGTAGATGTACGCGATATCAAGGAATTAAAGCCAAACGAAAGCGTTTATCGGGAACTTGCGATGATTAAAGTAAAGGCTTCGGCAGAACAACGCCAGGGTGTTATTGCGGTAGCGGATATTTTCCGCGCTAAAATTGTAGATGTTTCCAAAGAAAGTCTGATTATTGAATTGACCGGTAATCAGGATAAAATCGAGGCATTTATCAATCTGTTAGATGGCTATGAAATTCTGGAACTCGCCAGAACCGGTATTGCAGGACTTGGACGAGGCATTGAGAATGTTACATATTTATAAAGCGGAGCGAAACGCAATACTATTTTGTAGCTAGGAGGGGCAACCCTTTCAGTGATATATTCTTTTAATAATTTAAAGTCAAATGGAGGAAGAGAAAAATGGCTAAAATTTTTTATCAGGAAGATTGTAACTTATCCTTATTGGATGGTAAGACAATCGCAGTCATTGGTTACGGTAGCCAGGGACATGCACATGCGTTGAATGCAAAAGAATCGGGATGTCATGTCATTATTGGTCTTTATGAAGGCTCCAAATCCTGGGCAAAAGCAGAAGCACAGGGATTTGAAGTATATACAGCTGCAGAAGCTGCAAAGAAAGCAGATATCATTATGATTCTGATCAATGATGAATTACAGGCTGCTATGTACAAAAAAGACATTGAACCAAACTTAGAGCCGGGCAATATGTTGATGTTCGCTCATGGTTTCAATATTCATTTCGGCTGTATCGTACCGCCTAAGGATGTCGATGTTACCATGATTGCACCTAAGGGACCGGGACATACGGTAAGAAGTGAATATCAGGCAGGTAAAGGTGTTCCTTGTCTGGTAGCTGTACATCAGGATGCAACAGGCAAAGCACAGGATATTGCACTTGCATACGCACTGGCAATCGGTGGTGCAAGAGCAGGTGTTCTGGAAACAACCTTCCGTACCGAAACAGAAACAGACCTCTTCGGTGAGCAGGCTGTATTATGCGGTGGTGTTTGTGCACTTATGCAGGCTGGTTTTGAAACCTTAGTAGAAGCTGGCTATGATCCAAGAAATGCTTATTTTGAATGTATCCATGAAATGAAATTAATCGTTGACTTAATTTATCAGTCCGGTTTTGCAGGCATGAGATATTCTATCTCTAACACAGCAGAATATGGTGATTACATTACAGGACCTAAGATTATTACAGAAGATACCAAGAAGGCGATGAAGAAAATTCTGTCCGATATTCAGGATGGTACTTTTGCAAAAGATTTCTTATTGGATATGTCTTCAGCAGGAGGTCAGGTACACTTCAAAGCTATGAGAAAGCTTGCTTCCGAGCATCCTTCCGAAGTTGTTGGTGAAGAAATCAGAAAGCTTTACAGCTGGAACGGCGAAGACAAGTTAATCAATAACTAAAAAGATAAGGTCATCGGTATGAAAAATGCCGGTGACCTTTTTTAGTTATCAGACTCTTGTCTGATAATACTGCATAAAAGTTTTCATGGATTCTGTAAAAGGCGTTTTGGTGGGATAAGCAAATCCTATCTGGCGCCTTGGAATTTTATGTCCGAATTTCACTTCCTGTAAGGTACCGTCTTCCAGTTCTTTTTTTACGAAATCCTCAATTACACAGGCAATGCCAAGCCCTGCCTTTGCAAATTCGATGGAAAGATCCATATGATTGACTTCGATAATATTCTGAAGTTTAATCTGTTGTGAAACGAAAAAGGCATCCACGTATTTTCTGGAAATATTTTCACTGTTTAGCATGATAAAAGAGGCTTCTTCAAAAAAGTTTTCTTTTTCCTGTAATTCGCCCTTGTATTTATGGGAAAGGGGCGCAAGATAAGCATCGGTTGCAACAAAAATATCCTCGATTGTTTTAAGGGGCAGATAAGTGACCGGATTGTTTCCTTGAAAGGAAGCATCTGCCGGAATGCCAACCAGCCCGATGTCAATAGAGCCGTTTTGTAAGGCAGCAATAGTATCGAAAGTAGACTGACAGGAAATTGTAATTTTGATATGAGGATTTTCAGCAATAAAAGTTTTCAAAAGTGGAAGCAGCACATATTTACAAAGTGTGGTGCTGACTCCAATCGATAAATGGCTGATTTTCTGGGAAACAGATGCTTTTAAAAGGTCTTCGCCGGATTGCAGGGCAGAAAGTGCCTGTTCCACATGTGCGTATAGAAGTTCCCCTTCTCTGGTTAAAGTAACGCCTCTGGAAGAACGATGGAAAAGTGTAACGCCTAAACTTTCTTCCAGGTGGGAAATAGCTTTGCTGACGGCGGGCTGGCTGATATACATTTTTCTGGCTGCTACCGAAAAATTACGGCAACCTGCTACTTCGTAAAAAATCTGATAAAGGTTGAGGTTTTGTTCCATAATCTAACTCCCCATTTGTAATCCTCTGCTATTTTATTTAGAAACATTTGCAATAAATTGTTGTAATTATAACACGATGTTTCTATAACTACAAGTTATGAAAACTATGAACAGATACTATTTTTCAAATGGATGGGTTTGTGTTACAATCAGACATAGTAAAGATGGAATACAGAAACTTGAAATCATAATATCTCATGCAGAAAAAGGAAGAAGAAAACATTAATAGGAGGAAAGAATCATGGGAATGACAATGACACAGAAAATACTGGCTGCCCATGCAGGTCTTGAGAAGGTTGAGGCAGGACAGTTAATTGAAGCAAATCTGGATTTGGTGCTTGGAAATGATATTACCAGTCCGGTTGCTATTAAAGAAATGGAAAAAATGAAGGTAGACGGTGTCTTTGATAAAGATAAAATTGCACTGGTGCCGGATCATTTTGTTCCGAACAAGGATATCAAATCAGCCGAACACTGTAAATGTGTGAGAGAATTTGCATATCGGAATGAAATTACCAACTATTTTGAAGTAGGTGAGATGGGAATTGAACATGCGCTGCTTCCGGAAAAAGGTCTGACCGTAGCGGGGGATGTGATTATCGGTGCAGATTCCCATACTTGTACTTATGGCGCACTGGGAGCTTTTTCTACCGGTGTTGGAAGTACCGATATGGCGGCAGGTATGGCAACCGGTAAGGCATGGTTTAAAGTACCGTCCGCTATTAAATTTAACATTGTAGGCAAACCAAACAAATGGGTCAGCGGCAAAGATGTTATCTTACATATCATCGGTATGATTGGCGTAGATGGTGCTTTATACAAATCCATGGAATTTGTCGGAGAAGGCATCAAAAATCTTACGATGGATGACCGCTTTACCATTGCTAATATGGCAATTGAAGCAGGCGGAAAGAACGGTATTTTCCCGGTAGATGACCTTGCTATTGCCTACATGAAGGAGCATTCCAAGAAAAATTACACCATTTATGAAGCCGATGAGGATGCGGTTTATGATGCAGAATATACAATTGATTTAAGTACACTTCGTCCGACCATTGCCTTCCCGCATCTGCCGGAAAATACGAAGACGATTGATGAAATCAAAGAGGATATTAAAATTGACCAGGTAGTAATCGGCTCCTGCACCAACGGAAGACTGGATGACCTTAGAATTGCTGCGGAAGTATTAAAAGGCAGACATGTTGCAAAGGGAATGAGATGTATTGTGATTCCTGCAACACAGACCATCTACATGCAGGCTATGGAGGAAGGCCTTTTAAAGACCTTCATTGAAGCCGGTGCGGTAGTAAGCACACCGACCTGTGGACCTTGCCTTGGCGGCTATATGGGTATTCTGGCAGCCGGAGAACGCTGTGTATCCACAACAAACCGTAACTTTGTCGGAAGAATGGGACACATTGATTCGGAAATTTATCTGGCAAGTCCGGCAGTAGCAGCGGCAAGTGCTGTTACCGGAAAGATTTCCTGTCCCTGTCAATTAGCATAATAGAAGAAAATTAAAGGTATTTTATAGGAGGCGTTAATATGAAAGCAGCAAAAGGTACTGTTTTTAAATATGGTGACAATGTAGATACGGATGTAATCATTCCTGCCCGGTACTTAAACTCATCCGACCCGGCGGAACTGGCAACACATTGTATGGAAGATATTGATAAGGATTTTGTAAGTAAGGTGCAGAAAGGCGATATTATGGTAGCAACCAAAAACTTTGGCTGTGGTTCCTCCAGAGAGCATGCGCCGATTGCTATCAAGGCGGCAGGTGTAAGTTGTGTCATTGCCGAAACCTTTGCCAGAATTTTCTACCGGAATGCAATCAATATCGGGCTTCCGATTGTTGAGTGTCCGGAGGCAGCAAAGGACATTGAGGCGGGAGATGTAGTGGAAGTAAACTTTGATACCGGTGTGATTACCGATGTGACAAAGGGGACTACTTATAAAGGACAGGCATTCCCGGAATTTATGCAGAAAATCATTGCTGCAGAGGGACTTGTAAACTATATTAACGGAAAATAGGATTGAAAAGCAGTCGATGGTAAACAGAATTGACGGAAACCAGTATACGGATTATACGCAGAAAAAGACAGTCAATAACATACAGGATAATGGTGAAAAATTCAGCTTAAATTACAAGCAGGAAAATCTTCAGTCGGAAGAACCGGAAAAGAAGGATAAAACTTCGGAAACCGGAAAAGCTAAAACAAGGACGATGAAGAAAAGCGGTGTTATGCTGGAGCTTTCCCAGAACGGACAGCAGGCCGGTTCCAAGGAAGAACAAGAAGAAGCGGAAGTAAAAGCACAATCCCAGATGGCGGCAGCTTCTTTCCTGGATACGCTTCGGGAGTTTGTTTCAGAATTGATTCGGAATGTAAAGGCATTTTTCTACCGGATATGGAATGATGAGGAAACTGAAACCGGAAATGATGAAGAGAGTGCGGCAGAGCAGACGGCAGAAGCAGAAACGGAGCATCCGGAAACAGAACGTGATATAGCAGATACTTCTGAATTTTCGGAAATCTTACAAGATGCAGAAACCATACAGCGTAACCATGAGGCGAGGATTGATAAAGAAATCCGGCAGTATCTTCATACCGGTGATTTACCACAGGTTATCAGTATCCTGACGGACAATGGAAAAAAGACAATTGCAAAAAATTCCACGCTTTTAACCTACTATGACAGAAATGGCAGAGTTGTGGAGCCAAATGCTTCTGACCGGGAACGAATTCTGCATGGAGACAGAGGAAGCAGGAGCCTGTGAAATTTTATTGACAGAAGGAAAAAATGAGATTATACTACAAACAAAAGCGAAGATGCCAAAAAGCACCTTCGCTTTTTGCTTTTTGACGGAATTATAAGAAAGATTTACAGAAAAAGAAGGGATGGAAACGCTATGAAAGTAACTAAGAAAAAAGTGGCAATTGTAGGGTGCGGTCTGGTTGGCTCAACGACAGCCTTCAGCCTGATTACACAGGGAATTTGTGATGAGGTCATGATGATTGATATCAATGAAGAACGTGCTTATGGAGAAATGTTAGATTTGAGCGACAGTATAGAATATCTGAATCGTAATGTCCGCGTGAAAACAGGAAGTTATGCTGACTGCGGTGATATGGATATTATTGTGATAACGGCAGGTGCACCACCTAAACAGGGACAGTCCCGGTTGGATACGTTGGAGTTGAGTGCTAAGATATGCAAATCCATTGTAGATCCGATAATGGCGAGTGGGTTTGATGGCATTTTTATTGCGGTATCGAATCCGGTAGATATTATTTCCCACTATATTTATAAGTTATCAGGCCTCCCCAAAAATCAGGTTATCGGAAGCGGCACTGCGATTGATTCTGCCAGATTACAGAATTTTATCGGACAGCTTACGAAAGTAGACCCAAGAAGTGTCTATGCTTTTTCTATGGGAGAGCATGGCGATTCCCAGATGGTTCCCTGGTCTACGGTAACGGTAGGAGGGAAACCGTTCTATGATGTCATTCAGGATAATAAGGAGCTGGTAGGTGATGTGGATTTGGATGAACTGGTTTATAAGACAACCCAGGAAGGCTGGGAAATTTTGAACCGGAAGGGCACTACCTATTATGGAATTGCAACGGCATGTGCCGGTATTATCAAAGCCATTTTAAATGATGAGAACCGTATCATACCGGTTTCTACGCTATTGGAAGGAGAGTATGGAGAGAAGGATGTCTATGCCGGTGTTCCGACGGTTTTAAACAGACTGGGTGCTGCCGATGTATTGGAAATCCATATGACACCGGGAGAATTGTCCCGTTTTAAGGAATCTACGAAGGTGATTCGGGAATATACCAATAAGATTATGGAATATGATGCGAAGCTGTCTGCGGAAGCATGAAATAAGATGACAGATAATGACGGATAAAAAAACAGGGTTATCCGGTTAGGAAACAACCCTGTTTTTACCATTTCGCTTACCCTGGTATAAATTGTAATCAGCATGAGCAATGGTGTCTTCAATGGTGTCGCCCTTATGATGGGAAGCAACACCGATTGTAATAGAGCAGTGTACTATTTTTTCAACAGAATGGAACATATTGTTTGAAATATTACGCCGGATGTTTTCGGCAATCTGGCAGGCATGATGTAAATCACTGTTGCTGACTAGTACGAGCATTTCTTCTCCTCCCCAGCGGCAGACATAGTCATAATCTTCGACCTGCTGCTGAAGGATGGTAGAAATTGCTTTTAAAACCTCGTCACCGAAATCGTGTCCGTAGGTATCGTTCAGACTTTTGAAATTATCAATATCACACATCAAAACACAAAACCCGGAACCGGATTCCAGTGCATGATTCAAAAAAATCTGCATACTTCGGCGGTTATAGAGTCCGGTCAGAGGATCGGTACTTGCAAGATTTTCCAAGATAGTATTCTGACTGCGCAATTTGTTTGTAGCATTCTGCATTTCATAAACAAAAATTAAGGAAAAGATTAGTAAAAAGCCAAACGTACAACTGGAATTGAAAGTATAAATTACAAACTCCAGAGTCGCAGAGGTGTCAATGTCATAAATCGGTCCGGAAAACAGTGAAATCATCCGACAGCCGATAAAAGAAATAAAGGCAGCGATTCCAAGCAGTGAGGCTACCAGATACTTACGTCTTCCCTCGATTAAAGTATAGCACATGTAAAAACCAAACGGAACCAGTGCAATAATATATTGGGAGAAACCGAAATTCCAGCCGATACATATCGTAGAGATAAAAGAATGGGCAACGATTTCTATATAAATCGTATAAAAAATCCAAATTAGTTTGCAATTATATCGCAGTGCACTGGCACAACCAATATAGGTAATAACACTGAAAATATTAAAAGCAATTAAGGGTTTGACATGGAGAAAACAAAAAAGTGCAACAAGAATAGCATGCACTGTTGCAATTGCATAAATGAGACAACTGTATTTATATTTTTCTGATGAAACAATGCGACGGAAAATATTCTTCATTCTTTCTCTATCCTTAGTCAGTCATTACATAAATATATACAATATTTTTTATAATATGATATATAAAAATTATATAGCAAAATCTAGATAAAGTAAATTATAAAATTAAGATTAGACTTGTTTCAGAAGTCATCGTCCGTTATAATAAAAATAATTACGTTAGAAAGCGGCAAAATTGCATGGATAAAGAAGCGTTTGAACAGGCAAAGCTTAAGGTACTTTTAAAACAGCATGAGCAGCATGGTTTTGGTACTTTGCAGGAAAAAACGGTACACGCGGTTATGAAGCTGTATTATGAACCGGATATTGACTTTCATGAGGTGCCAATAGAAGGCTTTATAGCAGATATCTATACCGGAAGCTGTATCATTGAAATTCAGAACGGAAATTTTAATCGTCTGCGGGACAAGCTGGCAGCATTTCTTCCTTCTTATCCGGTTATGGTAGTCTTGCCAATTCCCCATTATAAATGGTTAATATGGATGGATGAGGAAAACGGGGAATTATCCGGTAAGCACAAATCACCTGTAACCGGCAGTGTATACAGTGCATTTCCGGAGTTATATAAAATCAAAAATTTTTTATTACATCCGAATCTTTCTTTTGCTTTTCCCTTGATTGATATGGATGAATATCGTCTTTTAAACGGATGGAGCAAAGACCGTAAAAGAGGTTCTAACCGTTATGACCGAATGCCTCTTGCTTTATTTGACGAAATCCGATTGGAACGACCGGAAGATTTTATTCAGGTAATTCCTTATGACCTGGAAGAGTGTTTTACGGTAAAAGAGTTTGCAAAAGCAGCAAAAATTAAGCGTGAACTGGCACAGGTAACACTTCATGTTTTGTTTAGTATGAATTTGGTTAGTCGTGTCGGAAAACGTGGCAGAGAGTATTTATACGAGGTTGTATTATGAATGTAATGATTGCAATACATGGAACAGGATTCATATTGTGTTTGATTCTTGCTTTTGCGGTTTTTATGGTAAAACCGTCAGAATCGCAGAAATATTTATTTGAAGGTACTGTTTTTATCAGTATAAATGTCTTTGGGTATCTTTGTGAACTTTTGAGTACGACGGAAAATGCTATGCAGATGGCAGTAAAGCTACAGTATTTAGGTACCACATTCGGACTTCTAGGTTTTTTGTTTTTTATTTGTTTATATAATAGTCGGATTAATAAGAGAATTTTAAAATTTATAAAAATATTTTTCTGTATTGCCGATATGGTAGTCCTTTCTGTTGTACTCTGTTTTGAAAAACACAATTTATTTTATACCAAAATTGAACGTTTGCCTATGGGAGAACATTGCTTATGGATTTTTACGCCGGGACCTGTCCGTATTCTGTGGTCAGGGGCTGTCTGGATACTCGGATTTACCATTATTTGGATTTCCATTGCTTCCGCATTGGAACATAAAGGTGAAAAAAGAACGGAATATAAAATCATTATTCTGGCAACCTGTATTCCAACTGCTTTTATGGTTGTTCAGTCCATCGGCATCACCAGACATTTTGATATTTTCCCTCTATCCATGATGATTGCGGAGACACTGCTTGTCGTGACTATGTTTCGGTACCGTCTGTTTGATACAGTTACGGTAGCGAAGGACAGAGTATTAGAAGAATTGAGGGAAGGTATTTTTGTTACGGATATTTATGGCAAAATTCTTTATTTTAATCCGGAGTTTCAAGAAGTCTTTCCGCGTGTCAGATGGTATGCTGACAGTAATTTTTACAAAAACAAACCGGTTTATGAGGATATCATTCGATTTATAGAAACGCATCCGGATGGCTTTTTTATGGAAAACCATTACTATAAATGGCAGAAGGTAGATATCTTAGACTCCAGCGAACAGATAAATGGTATTTTATATCGTATTTTTGATATGACTGAAAATTATCAGTATACCCGTAAACTGATTGAACTGAAAGAGGAGGCAGAACGAGCAAACGAAGCAAAAAGTTCTTTCCTTGCCAGTATGTCTCATGAAATCCGTACCCCCATCAATGCGGTGCTTGGTATGAATGAAATGATTCTGCGGGAATGTCAGTCGGACAATATCAGAGAATATGCCGGTAATATCCAGAATGCGGGTAAAACGCTGTTATCCATCATTAATGATATTTTGGATTTGTCCAAAATTGAATCCGGTAAAATGGAAATTGTAGAAGCCGATTATGATATGCGAAGGCTTTTGGAAGATATTGAAAATATGATATCCATGCGTGCTGAGGAAAAGAACCTGAAATTCTGTATCGAAGCAGATGCGGATATTCCGACCATTCTTCATGGAGATGAAATGCGTATCAAGCAGTGTATTATCAATTTGTTGACTAATTCAGTCAAATATACAAAAAAGGGGTCTATCCTTTTAAAAATTGAAAAAGTAAACAGTGAAGCAAATATGGTAAATCTGTTTATCAGTGTAACAGATACCGGAATCGGTATTAAAGAAAGTGAATTGCCGAAACTGTTTGATTCGTTTTCCAGACTGGATGTGAATAAAAACCGAAATATTGAGGGAACAGGTCTGGGGTTGAATATTACCAAAAATCTTGTGGATATGATGGGTGGTAATCTTATGGTGGAAAGTGTCTATGGAGAAGGCAGTACCTTTTCTTTTGCAATTCCACAGAAAATAGTAGATGAGAAGGGAATCGGAAATTACAAAGAGGAACTGAAAAATCTAAAGGAAAACCAAATGGGGAAGGAGCATAGTTATATTGCTCCGACAGCAAGCATTTTATCCGTTGATGATAATAAGGTAAATATTGCGGTAGTCAAAGGACTTTTGAAGAAACTGAAAATACAGTGCGATTCTGCGTTGAGTGGAATGGAATGTCTGGAAAAGGTAGCACAAAATCACTATGATGTGATTTTACTAGACTATATGATGCCTGAGATGGATGGTATTGAAACGTTACGGCGGATGCAGGAGATGGAAAGCTATCAGAAAGATAAACCGACTGTCATTGCGTTAACGGCCAATGCACTTGCCGGTGCAAAGGATGAGTACATACAGGCAGGCTTTACGGATTATTTGTCAAAGCCAATTGATTCGGTAAAGTTGGAAACATTGCTGCGTAAATATTTACCAGAAGAAAAAATAGAGGAAGTAGAGTAGAAAAATATACTGTATCTGGTACTTTCTGCTTTTCAAACTACTAAATATATGGTAAAATGTTCGCGAAAGATAAGCAGTGAGGTGTTTGCATGGCAAAAGAAAATAAATATGATGCATCCAGCATTACCGTCTTGGAAGGACTGGAGGCTGTCAGAGTCAGGCCGGGTATGTATATTGGCAGCGTTTCTACCAAAGGTCTGAATCACTTAATTTATGAAATCGTGGATAATGCGGTGGACGAGCATCTTGCGGGTTTTTGTGACACCATTCATGTTACGTTGGAAGCAGATGGTTCGGCAACCGTAGAAGATAATGGTCGCGGTATTCCTGTCGGAATGCATGAAAAAGGAATCAGTGCAGAACGACTGGTATTTACGACACTTCATGCCGGAGGTAAATTTGATAACGAAGCATACAAGACAAGCGGTGGTCTGCATGGTGTGGGATCTTCGGTTGTCAATGCGTTGTCTTCATGGCTTCATGTTGTGGTAAAAACCGAAGGTTGTATTTATGAGGATAAGTATGAGAGAGGTGTGCCGGTTTTAGAGTTGAAAAACGGGCTTTTGCCAGTCATTGGAAAAACGAAGGAAACCGGAACCAAAATCAGCTTTTTGCCGGATGATACAATTTTTGATAAAACCCGTTTTAAAGAGGATGAAGTAAAGAGCCGCTTACATGAGACTGCTTATTTAAATCCGAATCTTACCATTATTTTTGAAGATAAAAGAAAAGATGAGACGGAACATATAGAATATCATGAGCCGGAAGGCATTGTGGGATTTATCAAGGATATGAACAAATCCAAAGAAACCATTCATGATGTGATTTCTTTTGAAGGAGAATCCGAAGGTATTCATGTAGAAGTTGCATTTCAGTATGTAAATGAATTCCATGAAAATGTACTTGGCTTTTGTAATAATATTTATAATGCCGAAGGTGGTACTCATCTGACCGGCTTTAAAACCATGTTTACAAATGTTATCAACACCTATGCCAGAGGGCTCAATATTCTGAAAGAAAAGGATATCAACTTTACCGGTGCCGATGTAAGAAACGGTATGACGGCAGTTGTATCCATCAAACATCCGGATCCCCGTTTTGAAGGACAGACGAAGACAAAATTAGACAATCAGGATGCGGCGAAAGTAGTCAGTAAAGTAACCGGAGATGAGATTGTCCGTTATTTTGACCGCAATCTGGAAACCTTGAAAAATATAATCGGCTGTGCGGAAAAAGCGGCCAAAATCCGCAAAACAGAAGAAAAAGCCAAAACCAATATGCTTACCAAGCAGAAATTCTCTTTTGATTCTAACGGAAAACTGGCAAACTGTGAATCCAAAGATGCTTCCAAATGTGAAATCTTCATCGTGGAAGGTGATTCTGCAGGCGGTAGTGCTAAAACAGCCAGAAACCGTATGTATCAGGCGATTCTGCCGATTCGAGGTAAAATATTGAATGTGGAAAAGGCAAGTATTGATAAGGTGCTTGCCAATGCGGAAATCAAAACGATGATTAATGCTTTCGGCTGTGGTTTTTCCGAAGGTTATGGTAATGATTTTGATATTTCCAAGCTTCGTTATGATAAAATTATCATTATGGCGGATGCCGATGTGGATGGTGCACACATATCAACGTTGCTTCTGACATTGTTTTATCGCTTCATGCCGGAACTGATTTATGAAGGACATGTCTATATTGCAATGCCGCCTCTTTATAAAGCGATGCCGGCAAAAGGAAAAGAAGAATATCTTTATGATGATAAGGCTTTGGAAAAATACCGGAAAACCCATAAAGGACCTTTTACACTGCAACGGTATAAAGGTCTTGGTGAAATGGATGCTGAGCAGTTATGGGAAACAACGCTTGATCCGGATGCCAGACTTTTGAAATTAGTGGAAATTGAAGATGCCAGAATGGCATCTGAAGTAACGGAAATGCTGATGGGAACAGAGGTGCCGCCGCGTAAGGAGTTTATTTACAATCATGCACAGGATGCGGAACTGGATGTTTAAAAGAAAAAGGTAGTGTAAGAATTTATGAACGATAGAATTATTAAGACGGAATATTCCGAGGTAATGCAGAAATCTTATATTGATTATGCGATGAGTGTTATTATTGCCAGAGCTTTGCCGGATGTCCGTGACGGACTAAAACCGGTACAGAGAAGAACTTTGTATGATATGTACGAGCTTGGCATACGCTATGACAGACCTTACCGTAAATCAGCACGTATTGTCGGGGATACGATGGGTAAATACCATCCCCATGGCGACAGCTCCATTTATGAAGCATTAGTCGTTATGACACAGGATTTTAAAAAGGGACTTCCGTTAATCGATGGGCATGGTAACTTTGGTAACATTGAAGGCGATGGTGCCGCTGCTATGCGTTATACCGAAGCCAGACTGGAAAGAATTACCCAGGAGGCTTTTTTGGCAGATTTGGACAAGGATGTAGTTGATTTCCTTCCAAACTTTGATGAAACAGAGAAGGAACCGAGTGTACTTCCGGTTAAGATTCCCAATCTTCTGATCAACGGTTCGGAAGGTATTGCGGTTGGTATGGCAACCAATATTCCACCACACAATCTGGCAGAGGTTATCGATGCGACCAAAGCCTATATGAAGGATGAAAATATTACCACAAGAGAGTTGATGCGTTATGTGAAGGGACCGGATTTCCCCACGGGCGGCATTGTCATCAACCAGGATGAGCTTTTGGATATCTATGAAACCGGAACGGGTAAAATCAAAATCCGCGGCAAAGTGGAAGTGGAAAAAGCCAAAGGCGGCAGAGTAAACCTGGTTATTACCGAGATTCCTTATCCTATGATAGGTGCCAACATCAGTAAGTTCCTGATGGATGTAGCGGCACTTGCGGAAACCAAGAAAACGCAGGATATCGTAGATATTACCAACCAGTCTTCCAAGGAAGGTATCCGTATTGTAATAGAACTTCGGAAGGATGCCGATGTAGAGAATTTCAAAAATATGCTTTATAAGAAAACAAGACTGGAAGATACGTTTGGTGTCAATATGTTAGCGATTGCTGACGGCAGACCGGAAACCATGGGTCTGAAACAGATTATCAAGGCCAATGTGGATTTCCAATATGAGGTTGCTACCAGAAAGTACCGGAATCTGTTGACAAAGGAGCTGGAGAAAAAGGAAATTCAGGAAGGTCTTATCAAGGCATGTAATGTCATCGATCTGATTATTGAAATCCTTCGGGGTTCCAAAGACCGTAATATGGCAAAGGCATGTCTTATTGAAGGAAAAATTGACGGTATCAAATTTAAGACCAAAGAATCCAAAATTATGGCAACACAGCTGATGTTTTCCGAAAAACAGGCAAATGCAATTCTGGATATGCGTCTGTATAAATTGATTGGTCTGGAAATTGAAGCTTTGATTAATGACCATGAGGAAACCATGGCAAATATTTATCGTTACGAAGATATTCTGGCCAGGCGGGATTCTATGGCACAAGTTATTATGAATGAATTGGATGAAATCAAGGAAGCTTATGGCGGAGCCAGAAGAACAGAAATTACGAATGCCGAAGAAGCTGTTTATATGGAAAAGAAAATGGAAGAAATGGATATCGTCTTTCTGATGGATCGCTTCGGCTATGCCAAAACCATTGATTTGCAGACATTTGAAAGGAATAAGGATGCCGTTCTTGCCGAAAATAGATATGTATTCCAGTGTAAAAATACCGGGAAAATATGTCTGTTTACCAATATGGGACAGCTTCATACGATTAAGGCGGTAGACCTTCCTTTTGGAAAATTCCGGGATAAGGGTGTTCCGGTGGACAATATCAGTAATTACGATTCTGCCAAAGAAAGCATTGTATTTGTATCCAGCCAGACGGATTTGAACCTTTACCGCGTTATTTTTGCAACCAAAAGTGCCATGTTAAAGGTTGTTGATGGCGGAGAGTTTGACGTTGCCAAGAGAACAGTGGCAGCAACAAAGTTAAATGATGGTGATGAAGTTGTAAGTGTGGTTACTATAAAAGAACAACGTAATATTATTTTGCAGTCGAAGGATGGTTATTTTTTACGGTTTGCCTTGGAAGAAATTCCGGAGAAAAAGAAAGGGGCCGTTGGAGTACGCGGTATGAAGCTTGGTGCAAATGATTATCTGGAAGCAGTGTACTATACCAGAAATACCGATGAACAGTCTGTCGAATATAAGGGGAAAATGATAGAACTGAATAAACTGAAACTGGGCAGCCGGGACAGCAAAGGCGTAAAGGTGCGCGTATAATGAAGTAATACGTTGAGAAATAAGGAGAAAAAAGGCATGCGTGTGATTGCAGGAAGGGCAAGAAGCCTGAAATTGAAAACACCGGAAGGAATGGATACCAGACCAACGACAGACCGCCTTAAGGAAACGTTGTTTAATATGCTGCAGCCTTATCTTCCGGACGGTATCTTCCTTGATTTGTTCAGTGGAAGTGGTGGTATCGGTATTGAGGCATTAAGCCGGGGTGCAAGACATGCCTATTTTGTAGAAAATAATAAAAAAGCCCTTGCATGTATTCTGGATAATCTGAAATTTACCGGATTTATGGAGCAGTCTACGGTGTTGAAACAGGATGTATTAAGTGCACTTGCCAGCATTCATGAGAAAGAGGCTGATGTGATTTTTATGGATCCACCCTATGACCATGCATATGAAAAACAGGTGCTTGCCATTTTAAAGGATATGCCATATGTTACAAAAAATACGCTTCTGGTAGTGGAAGCATCCCTTGAAACAGATTTTTCCTATACGGAATCACTTGGCTTCTTTGTGGAAAAGGAAAAAAAATATAAAACAAATAAACACGTTTTCCTGAAGAAAAATTTTAAAAAAAATGAAAATTTATAAAGACATTTGAGACAAAGTGATTTATTATAATATGGTATAGATAATAAAAATGTGCTGGTATGTATCGGAAAAGATATTGCCAGAAACAATATGAGGGCATAATTATGAAGGCAGCAATTTATCCGGGCAGTTTTGATCCGGTTACTTATGGACATTTAGATGTTATTAAAAGGGCGGCAGAAATTTTTGATGAGTTGACAGTAAGCGTATTGAATAATAACGTAAAGACTCCATTGTTTTCTGTGGAAGAACGTGTTAAGATATTAGAAGAGGCAACGAAGGATATCCCAAATGTGAAAATCGACTCCTTCAGTGGCCTGTTAATTGATTATGCAAAACAAAAAGGCATTCATGTGGCAATCCGAGGTCTTCGTGCAATTACCGATTTTGAATATGAATTGCAAATTGCCCAGACAAACCGAAAACTTTCGAATGGTGAACTGGATACGATGTTTTTAACGACAAGTCTGGAGTATGCTTATTTAAGTTCTTCCAGTGTCAAAGAAATTGCCAGCTTTAACGGAGATATTTCCCAATGTGTGCCTGATTTTGTCGGGAAACTGGTTTATGAAAAATATGGTCATATGAGATAGGAGTAAACATGAGTAGCAGAATCGAACAGTTAATCGATGAGATTGAGGATTATATTGACGGTTGTAAATACCAGCCTCTTTCCAAGACGAATATTATTGTAAACAAAGAAGAAATTGACGAGCTTTTGCGTGAACTCCGGATGAAAACACCGGATGAGATTAAACGTTATCAGAAAATTATTACGAATAAGGAAGCCATTTTAAATGATGCCCGTTCCAAAGCAGAAGCCTTAATCAATGAAGCAACCATTCATACGAATGAGTTGATTAATGAGCATGAAATTATGCAGCAGGCATATGCACAGGCAAACGAAGTTGTTAAGCTGGCATCTCATCAGGCCCAGGAGATTCTTGATAATGCTACGAATGAAGCAAATGGTGTCAGAGCTGCTGCAGTTCAGTATCTGGATGAAATGCTTGCCAATCTGGAAAATGTCATGACAACTACTTTGAATACGACAACAGCGCATTATGAAAGCTTCTTTAATGCTATTAACAGTTATAATGAAACCGTGAAAGCAAATCGCGCAGAATTAAAGCCACCGGAAGTAGATGATCTGCTAAAGGATGTAGATTATGACGATGGTGCGGAAGAATCTATTAATCTGGATTTATTATAGGAAAGTATAACGGATATGTTTCTAAAAATCATCATAAGCCGGTTTCGCAGGGAAGCCGGCTTATCCTTTTTTACATGGAATCTCATACTGGTGCTCTGGCTTACTGGTTTGTTTGGAATTGCGCGGGAAGCAACGATGCTGACGGTCCATGCAGAGGAAAATGATCCGATTGTGGTCGTTATTGATCCGGGACATGGCGGTGATAATCTTGGTGGCGAATATGAAGACTATACCGAAAAGGAAATGACACTGATTGTTGCAAATGCCATGAAGGAAGAGCTGGAGCAGTATGAAGGAATTACCGTATATATGACGCGAACAGATGATACAGGTCTTACATTGGAGGAACGTTGTGAATATGCAGCGAGTGTAAATGCGGATTTTATTTTCTGTCTGCACTTTAACCTTTCGGAGCACCATACTTTATTCGGTGCAGAAACATGGATTTCGGCATTTGGTGAACAGTACAGCAAGGGCTATGGCTTTGCTGCAATCGAAGTGGAGCTTCTTCAGGAGATGGGACTCTATTCCCGGGGGATCAAAACCAGACTAAATAATGAGGGTATCGATTATTACGGTATTATCCGCCATGCTACGGAACGAAATATTCCTTGTGTTTTGATTGAACATTGTCATTTAGACCAGGTAAATGACCAGCCATTTTACGATCATAAGGAGAAACTGGAAGAATTTGGCAGACTGGATGCGGAAGCGGTGGCAAGATACTACCGCTTGAAATCAGACAGTCTCGGAAAAGATTTCAGCAATTATCCGGTTGCAGAGGTTCCGGTTCCAAAACAGGTTATGAAGCCGGACGAAACACCGCCGGATATTTGTATGATTGAACCAGTAGAGCAGAATAAAGAGAACGGAGAGACAACTATACGGGTTTCGGCTGCCGATTATGACAGTGGTATGCTGTATTACACGTACAGCTATGACGGTGGTACGACTTTTTCTGAATTGCAGCGATGGCCGGATAAAACGAAGGATACTTTTGAATTTACAATACAGATACCATCCGGAGTCATTCCGCAGGTTTTGGTAAATGCATATAACGGCTATGATTTATATACAACGAGTAATACGTTGAATCTACCATCAGTAAACTACGATGACGAACAATCCGATATCTTGGAAACAGCGGAAGATGAGCTGCTATCTGGCAAGGATAGTGTAGCAGAAACCGGTTCAGACAGTGTGCTGTCCAAAGAAGACTATGATGAAATCACTTACAAGATTCCGGATGAAACCGGTGAAGAAGGAAAAGAGTTATCCGTCGGTTACTTTGTTGGTGTCTGTGTGATATGCGCATTGCTTGTGTTTGCCATGATTTTATCATTGCTTCTTGTTCTTAGAAACTGCAGACACCGGAAAAGACGAAGAAGGCGTAGATAAAAGCGGTCAATACGGTCTGTACACATTTGTGCAGAAAATAATGATTTATTGACAAGTTAGTTTCTTTTATCATGCTATAGGTCTGTGCCATACAGGAGAAGCCGCCAAAGGGAAGCAGGATCAGAATCATATAAAAACCCTTTATGCCAATGCGGCTTATACCGCTTGTAATTTCCAACATACAATTACAAAGCGCAAGAAAGGATTCCGGTAGGGTGGAAAAAGGCAGGAACATAATATTAAGCAGGTTAAAGAAAACCATATAACCGCCTAATTTACCAATGCCGATAAGACCGGAGATAACCGAATCGTCAACGGCGGCAAGGAGAGAGGACGAAATGGGAACTTTTGGCTGCTGTTGCCCCGTCGGCAACGCAGCTGAAAAATCCATTGACTTATAGTAAAAACGATATAGAAGCACACCATAGATAAGTGGCATACCATACATGATAAGAAACGGTATATAATTATGGTGAATAGATAAGGTACTCATGACAAAGCTGATAAAATATATCGGCCCGATATTATTACAAAAGGCAAGCAGATAAGAAGCTTCTTTTTCGGATAATTTCTGTGCATGGAGGAGTTCGCCGATAACTCTTGCACCCATGGGAAAACCGCACAGCATCCCCATTAAGATGGCATAGGAGCCATTTAAAGTAGTGCCAAAAAGAAAATGAAACAGCGGATGGAAACATCTGGCGAAACGTTCTGTAAGGTTCATCCGCACCATAATACCGGAAAGAATCATAAAAGGAAGCAATGTCGGTATCATTTTCTGAAACCAAAGTAACAAGCCGGTGGAGGCGAGTTTAAGCGACTGTGCCGGATAACGAAGCAAAAGAAAAGTCAGATAGAGGGCAAGCAGCGTAAAGATTGTCTGTGTCAGGAAAGAGGAAAGGTTTTTTCGCATAATTTTCTTAGTGTTTGGTTTGTTATTTTAATATATGTGAAAAGGATGAGCATATATGCGTTTGGATAAATTTTTAAGTGATATGAAATATGCCACGAGAAGCCAGCTAAAAAAAGATATCCGGAACGGACTGGTTTCCGTAAACAATGAGATAATTCACCAGAGTGATTATCCTGTCAATGAAAATCGGGATGTAGTCTGCTACAAAGGTGTTCCCTGCGTGTATGAAAAATATGTGTATTATATGCTGTACAAACCGACAGGGGTGGTGTCTGCCACCGAAGATAAAAAAGATAAGACCGTAGTGGATTTATTAAAAGATACAGGTCGGAATGATTTGTTCCCGGTCGGTAGACTGGATAAGGACACGGAAGGGCTGCTTCTTTTAACCAATGATGGTGAACTCGCCCATAACCTTCTGGCACCGGGGAGGCATGTAGAAAAGGTTTACGAATGCAGTCTGAAAAAGCCTTTTGATGTCAGCCAGCAGGAAGCTTTGGAACAGGGAGTGGATATTGGCGAGAAAAAAAGAACACTTCCTGCAAAGGTTGTCCTTTTGGGAGAAAAAAAGATTGCCCTAACGATTACGGAAGGCAAATTTCATCAGGTCAAACGCATGTTGCAGGCTGTTGACAATGAAGTGGTCTTTTTAAAAAGAGTCCGTATGGGAGGACTGCATCTGGATGAGGAGTTAAAGCCCGGAGCCTATAGGAAACTGACAGCGGAAGAGATCGCCATGCTACAGAGTTCAAAAGAGGGAAAGGTTCATAAAAAATGTTAAATGAGATAGAAGCAGTGATATTTGATTTGGATGGTTCTTTGGTCGATTCCATGTGGATGTGGGAAGCCATTGATGTAGAATACCTTGCCGGTTTCGGCATTGAAAGACCACTTGATTTGCAGTCCCGCATTGAAGGAATGAGCTTTCATGAGACTGCGGTTTATTTTAAAGAAAACTTTCAGATTCCCGATGAACTGGATAAGATAAAAGCAGACTAGAACCGGATGGCATGGGATAAATATCGTTATGAAGTACCTTTAAAGGAAGGCGCGGAAGCTTTTATAGACTTCTGTACCCAAAAGCAGATTAAACTCGGTATTGCAACAAGCAATTCCAGAGAACTGGTAGAAAATGTCATTTCCGTACATAATCTGCAAAATCATTTCGGCTGTATTATGACAGGATGCGATGTGGAGAAAGGAAAGCCCGCACCGGATATTTATCTTGCTGTTGCAAAGGCACTTTCCGTATCTCCGGAACACTGTCTTGTTTTTGAAGATATCGTTCCCGGTATTCTGGCTGGAAAAGCGGCAGGCATGAAGGTATGTGCTGTATATGATGCCTATTCTGTTCCGCAAGATGATAAGAAACGGGAACTTGCAGATTATTATATTCATGATTTTAAGGAGCTGTTATAAGTAATGGGATTTTTACCGATTTCCAGAGAAGATATGAAAAGAGAAGGCATTGAGCAGCTTGATTTTGTTTATATCATAGGAGATGCCTATGTGGATCATCCATCTTTTGGGCATGCGATTATCAGCAGAATTTTGGAAGCAAACGGGTATCGTGTGGGAATTATTTCACAGCCTGACTGGAAGAATGATGACAGCATTACTGTTTTGGGAAAGCCGCGGCTTGGTTTTTTGGTTTCGGCCGGCAATATGGATTCAATGGTTAATCATTATTTTGTTTCCAAAAAACATCGTCCCACAGATGCCTATACACCGGGTGGAGAAGCATACAAAAGACCGGATCATGCAACGGTTGTCTATGGTAATCTGATTCGCAGAATCTATAAGGATGTACCGATCATTATAGGCGGCATCGAAGCCAGTCTGCGGAGAATGGCACATTATGATTATTGGTCGGATTCCTTCAAACGTTCGATCCTTTTAGACAGCCAGGCAGATATCATTTCTTACGGTATGGGTGAAAAATCCATTGTAGAGATTGCAGATGCTTTGGCAAGCGGTATTGCGGTAAAGGACATTACCTTTGTTCCGGGAACCGTATATAAAACAAAGGATATTTCCGGTATCTATGACAGTGTGATGTTGCCATCCTATGAAGAAATGAAAGCCATGCCAAGGCGGTATGCGGACAGTTTTGCGATACAATATCAGAGTACCGATCCCTTTACCGGGAAAACACTGATAGAGGAATATCCCCATCAGGTCTATGTAGTGCAAAATCCACCGCAGAAACCATTGACAACAGAGGAAATGGATGCTGTCTATGAACTGCCTTATATGCGTACCTATCATCCTTCTTACGAGGCAAAGGGTGGGGTACCGGCAATTTCCGAAATTAAGTTTTCGCTGATCAGCAACCGGGGATGCTTTGGAGGTTGTAACTTCTGCGCGCTTACCTTTCATCAGGGAAGGACGATTCAGGTCAGAAGCCATGAATCAATCATAAGGGAAGCCGAGCTTATGATAAAAGAGCCGGATTTTAAAGGCTATATCCATGACGTTGGCGGACCGACCGCTAATTTCAGACATCCGTCCTGTGAAAAGCAGATGACACAGGGTGTCTGTAAGAACAGACAATGTCTGTTCCCGAAGCCTTGCCCGAATTTGAAGGCAGATCATTCGGATTATTTAGCTTTATTACGGAAGCTTCGTGCCCTGCCCGGTGTGAAAAAGGTCTTTATCCGTTCCGGTATTCGGTTTGACTATTTGCTTGCTGACAAGGATAATACTTTTTTCAAAGAATTGGTAGAACATCACGTCAGCGGACAGTTAAAAGTAGCGCCGGAGCATATATCTGATGCGGTATTATCCAGAATGGGAAAACCGGAAAAGGCAGTTTATGAACAATTTGTCCGAAAATATGGTAAAATAAATGATAGTCTTGGTAAAAAGCAGTTCCTGGTGCCGTATCTGATGTCTTCCCATCCGGGCTCAACCTTGAAGGAAGCTATTGAATTGGCGGAATATTTGCGGGATTTGGGTTATATGCCGGAACAGGTACAGGATTTTTATCCTACACCATCGACGGTTTCCACGGTAATGTATTATACGGGAATCGATCCGCGGGACGGAAAGCCGGTATATGTATGTAAAAATCCTCACGAAAAGGCAATGCAGCGTGCTCTGATTCAATATCGTAATCCGAATAATTATGAATTGGTTTACGAGGCACTGAAAAAAGCAGGACGGGAAGATTTAATCGGTTTTGATAAAAAATGTCTGATTCGTCCGAGAAAGTCAGGAAATGCAAAGATGCAGGGAAATGCAGGAAACCAAGGGAAAGGGAAAACCAAGGGAACAGCGAAGACACTGGGAAACAGTAAGAAAAAGAAAACGATAAGAAATGTACACAGCCGAAAAAAATAGGGAAGGAGATTTTTCATGAATATTGCAATTATTACAGGCGCATCCTCCGGCATGGGAAAAGAATTTGCCATACAACTTGCACCAAAGTTAAAACGAACCGATGAATTGTGGCTTCTTGCCCGCCGAAAAGAAGCTTTGGTGGAATTGGAAATTACGTTAAAAGAATTGGACATTGTACCGGAAATCAAAGTGTTTCCGATGGACATTACCGATGAAAGCCGTTTAAACCAGTTTGCAGAAGTCATGATGATTTTAAATCCCAGAATTTCTGTTCTTGTGAATTGTGCAGGGGTAGGAACTTATGGAGCTTTTGAAAAACAAAGTCGGGAAGAAACCATGGAAATGGTACGTTTAAACGTACTGGCATTAACCCAGGTGACGAAAATCTGTCTTCCTTATATGCACAAAGGCAGTAAAATCATACAGGTAGCATCCGGTTCGGCATTTCTCCCTCAGCCGCGATTTGCTGTCTATGCAGCTTCCAAATCGTATGTTTATTCCTTCGGACGAGCTTTGGCAAAGGAACTGAAACCGAAAGGGATTATTGTAACAACCGTTTGTCCGGGACCTGTGGATACCCCGTTTTTGGAGCATGCTTATGGAAGATACGGAGAAATCGGAAAATTAAAGAAATACTGTATAGTGGATACGAATAGAGTGGTAACTCAGGCAATTCGGGATTGCAAGAGAAAAAAAGAAGTTTCGGTATGTGGGTTGCCGATGAAGGTATTGTATGAATTATCCAGAGGAGTGATTCGATGAACAAAAAAATAAAAAAGGGATGCTACGGTTATATTTCCTATCAGAGAAAAACCGTTTTGATACGAACGATTTTGTTTTTTGCTATATCGCTTGCGGTTTATGGACTTGGTATCTACTCTACCGGAAGTAACAAAAATCTATTAACGATTGTTGCAGTGCTCGGCCTGCTTCCGTCTTGTAAAAGTGCCATCAATCTGGTGATGTTTTTAAAAGCCAGTGGCTGCAGTGAAGAAGCACGAGCAAAGATTGCTCCTTTTGATGAAAAATTGACCGGTTTTTATGATATGTATTTTACCTCTTATCAGAAAAATTTTCCCATCAGTCATATGGTGTTAAAGGGAAATGTGATTTGTGCCTATACCGAAAGTGACAAATGCGATTGTGCGGCAGGAGAGAAACATTTAGAACAAATGCTCCTTCAGGATGGCTATAAAAATATGACCATTAAAATATTTAACCAACTTGGTAAATATATAGACCGACTTGGTCAATTATCGGAATTGGATACAGAAGAGAATAAAAACAGAGACGGAATAATTCAGATGTTTTATTCGATTTCGCTTTAGGAGGCATAACTCCATGTATCAGAGAAAGATAACGGAACGGGAAGCCGGACAGCGTCTGGACAAGTATCTCCATAAGCTTTTGCCGGAAGCGGGAAGCAGCTTCCTTTATAAAATGTTACGAAAAAAGAATATTGTACTGAACGATAAAAAAGCTGACGGAAGCGAGAAACTTGTCTGCGAAGATATTATTTCGATTTATTTTTCTGAGGAAACACTGCAAAAGTTCATGGGACAAATGCCTATGTCTGCACCGAATCAGAAAAACAAAGTTTCTATTCCATTCAAGGTTCCGATTCTTTACGAAAACGAATATCTCTTACTGGCAGACAAACCGGCAGGATTGCTTACCCAGAAAGCGAAGCCGCAGGATGTTTCTCTCAATGAATGGCTGACTGCCTATTTGCTGGGACAGGGAAAAGTAACCGAAGAAGATTTAAGAACTTTCAGACCTTCCGTCTGTAACCGTTTAGACCGCAATACAAGCGGCATTGTGTTGTGTGCAAAGACAATACAGGGAGCACAGATGCTTGGGGAGCTTTTAAAATCCCGTAATCTGCATAAATATTACCGTCTTTATGTGAAAGGAAACCTTTCCGGGGAAAAAGTGATAGATGGTTACCTGACCAAAAATGAAAAAACGAACAAAGTGCAGATTTCCGATAAACCTTCCAGCGATGCCTCCTATATCAAAACCAGATATATTCCAATTCAGCAGGAATCAGATAAAACTTTATTGGAAGTGGAACTGATTACCGGGAAATCCCACCAGATTCGCGCACATCTGGCAAGCACCGGACATCCGCTGCTTGGGGATTATAAATACGGTGACGTTTCCTGGAATGACAAATATAAAAGGCGATATCATGTTACCCATCAGCTTTTACATGCATATCGGGTAGTGTTCCCGGAATTGCCGGATGTGTTTGCGGATATAAGTGGGAAAACCTTTGAGGCACCTTTGCCGGAGATTTTTTCCCATATCGCAGAAAAAGACAGAAATTGAAAAAAGTGGTTGAGAAGAGGAGAGGGAACAATGGCAACTTGGAATTCAAGGGGACTTAGGGGTTCTACGCTAGAGGATATGATTAACCGTACCAATGAAAAATATATGGAAAACGGACTGGCGCTGATTCAGAAAATTCCGACTCCGATTACTCCGATTACGATTGATAAACAAAGCCGACATATTACACTTGCTTATTTTGACCAGAAAAGTACAGTAGACTATATCGGAGCGGTACAGGGAATACCGGTCTGTTTTGATGCCAAGGAGTGTGCAACGGACACTTTTGCCTTACAGAACATCCATGAGCATCAGGTATTGTTTATGGAACAATTTGAAAAGCAGAAGGGAATTGCTTTTTTCTTGATATATTATACGCATAAAGATATTTTCTATTATCTGCCATATGAAATGCTCCGGTTTTTCTGGGACAGGGCACAAGAAGGCGGAAGAAAAAGTTTCCGTTATGAAGAGTTGAATCCGGAGTATGTTCTGCCCAAAAAACATGGTATTTTGGTCCCTTATCTGGATATGCTTCAGAAAGATTTGGAAGACAGGGTAGATGAGAATTGACAAACCTTGTTTTTTTCGCTATACTACAAATGTTTTAACATGCTACCATGCTAACGAATTAGCACTTTAAAGCGATAAAGTGAATTAATCATATGGTTAATTGGGTATGCATGTTTATGGATAGCTGCAAGAGCAGAATTAGCTGGAAAGGAAAACGTTATGAGTAAAAAATTAGTACATACACCGGAAGGTGTCAGAGACATTTACGGAGATGAAAAAGCGAAGAAGATGGAAGTGGAGCGGTTGCTTCGTGAGAGAATTCATGCCTATGGATACCGGGATATTCAGACACCGACTTTTGAGTTTTTTGATGTTTTTTCCAAGGAAGTGGGAACGACTCCTTCCAAGGAACTATATAAATTTTTTGACAAAGAGGGCAACACCCTTGTGCTTCGACCGGATTTTACGCCATCCATAGCCAGATGTGCAGCAAAGTATTTTATGGATGAAAATGTACCGATTCGTTTCTGCTATCAGGGAAATACTTTCACAAATACATCTGAATTACAGGGAAAATTAAAAGAAGTTACCCAGATGGGAGCCGAATTGATCGGAGATGATTCGGTGCAGGCAGATGCAGAAATGATAGCGATGACCATTGAAGCACTGTATCATGCGGGACTGACCGATTTTCAGGTCAGTATCGGAAATGTAGAATATTTTAAAGGAATCTGTGCGGAAGCCGGTCTGGATGAAGAAACCGAGTTAGAGCTTCGGGAATTGATTTCCGGTAAAAATTACTTTGGTGCGGAAGAATTGTTAGAACATAAAAACGTGAAGGAAAAGGATCGTGAAATTCTGTTAAAAACAAGTGAATTATATGGCTCAGTGGATGCACTGGAGGAAGCTAAAAAGGAAATACGCAATGAACGTTCCTTACAGGCAATTGAACGTCTGGAAAAGGTATATCAGGTACTTTGTGACTATGGTGTGGAGAAATATGTTTCTTTTGACCTTACGATGTTAAGCAAGTATAATTATTATACTGGCATTATTTTTAAGGGGTATACCTATGGCGTGGGCGATGCGATTGTGAAAGGCGGCCGTTACGATACCCTGCTTGGACGTTTCGGGAAGGATGCTCCTGCAATCGGATTTATGGTTGTAGTAGATGATTTACTGGTGGCGATGTCAAGACAGAATGTTATGATTGCGCAGCCCGGAAAACTGGTTTCTTTATTTTATCGAGAAGATAATTTTATGGAGCAGTTAAAACAGGCAAAAATTCTGCGTGCAGAAGGCAAAAATGTAGAACTTCTGCCGGAAGTATGATAAGCATATACAGAAGAAAGGCGGGTTTATAGCATGAGTGAAGACAGATATCTGACGTTTGCCCTTGGAAAAGGCAGACTGGCAAATAAAACAATGGAATTACTGGAAGAAATCGGCATTACCTGTGAAGAAATGAAAGATAAGGATTCCAGAAAGCTGATTTTTGTCAATGAAGAACTGAAACTGAAATTTTTCCTTGCCAAAGGACCGGATGTGCCGACCTATGTAGAGTATGGAGCGGCAGATATCGGTGTTGTCGGTAAAGATACCATTATGGAAGAAAACAGACATGTATACGAAGTACTTGATTTGGGGTATGGAAAATGCCGTATGTGTGTATGTGGTCCGGCTAGTGCGAAAGAATTGTTACAGCATCATGAGATGATTCGTGTGGCAAGCAAATATCCGAATATTGCGAAGGATTATTTTTATAACAAAAAGCACCAGACGGTAGACATTATCAAATTAAACGGCTCGGTAGAATTGGGGCCGATTGTCGGACTTTCCGATGTGATCGTAGATATCGTGGAAACCGGTTCTACCCTGAAAGAAAACGGATTGGAAGTATTGGAAGAAATCTGCCCGTTGTCTGCCCGTATGATTGTGAATCAGGTCAGCATGCAGATGGAACCGGAACGAATCAAGAAGCTTATTAATGATTTACGCAAGCATTTATAAAAAAGATATTTAGATTTTTTCATTATATAGGATGAAAAATGGGGAAAAGAAGCAGGAGGAAAGAATAATGCAGACCATAAAGCTGACTGCGGATACGCAGAAGGATTTGTTAAACAGCCTTTTAAAGAGAAGTCCAAACAACTATGGGCAGTATGAAGCTGTTGTAGCCGATATTATCGCCAATGTACGGGAAAAAGGAAATGAGGCAGTTTTTGAATATACAAAGAAATTTGATAAATGGGATATCCGGGAAGAAAACATCCGGGTAACGGAGCAGGAAATCGAAGAGGCATTTTCCGTAACCGAGGATGCCTTTATTGAGGTTATGAAGAAATCTGCCGCCAATATTTTTGATTTTCATAAAAAACAGCTTCATAACAGCTGGATAGATCCCAGACCGGATGGTTCCATTCTGGGACAGAAGATACTGCCGATTGCTGTATCCGGTGTATATGTTCCGGGCGGTAAAGCGGCTTATCCAAGCAGTGTGTTAATGAATGTTATTCCGGCCAAAGTTGCCGGTGTGAAAAAGATTATTATGACAACACCGGCAGGTGCAGATGGAAAAGTAAATCCGGGAACGTTGGTTGCAGCGAAAATTGCCGGTGTGGATGAAATCTATAAGGTTGGCGGTGCACAGGCAATCGCCGCGATGGCTTTCGGAACGGAAAGCATTCCGAAGGTAGATAAAATTACCGGACCGGGAAATATTTTTGTTGCCCTTGCCAAAAAAGCCTGCTTTGGTTATGTCAGTATCGATTCCATTGCCGGACCTAGTGAAATTCTTGTCATTGCAGACGAGACAGCCAATCCAAGATATGTAGCAGCCGATTTGTTGTCTCAGGCAGAGCATGATGAACTGGCAAGCGCGATTTTGATTACGACCAGTGAAAAACTGGCAAAAGAGGTATCTGAAGAAATAGAAGGATTCTTAAAGGAGTTGTCCAGAGCAGAAATTATTCAAAAATCCCTGGACAATTATGGGTATATACTTCTGGCAGATTCTTTGGAGGATGCGGTAGCGGCAGCCAATGCAATTGCTTCCGAACACTTGGAAATTTTAACCAAAGATCCTTACTATGTCATGACCAAGATTGAAAATGCAGGTGCTATTTTCCTTGGAGAATACTCTTCCGAGCCGCTTGGTGATTATTATGCAGGACCAAACCATATCCTGCCGACCAACGGAACGGCCAAATTCTTTTCTCCGTTAAATGTGGATGACTTTATGAAAAAGACAAGTATCATTTCCTATTCCAGAGAAGCACTTGAGAAGGCGCATAAGGATATTGAATTGTTCGCCCAAAAGGAAGGCCTGACGGCACATGCCAATTCCATTAAAGTCAGATTTCCGGAAGAATAAAGCAGTCTGGTAGAAAATATCATGAAGCAACAGGAAAGGGGTTATTATGATAAGAAAAGCAGAATTAAACCGTAAAACAAAAGAAACCGATATTTCCATGAATCTATTTCTGGATGGGAGCGGAAAAAGCGAAATTGAAACAGGAATCGGTTTTTTCAATCATATGTTGGAAGGCTTTGCCAAACATGGCTTTTTCGATTTGACTGTATCGGTCGATGGAGATTTGGATGTGGATGGACACCATACCGTAGAGGATACAGGTATCGTACTCGGCACAGCTATTAAAAAGGCACTGGGCGATAAGACGGGCATTAAGCGTTATGGTTCTTTTCTGTTACCGATGGATGATGCCTTGTGTTTATGCGCTGTTGATTTATGCGGGCGCCCTTATCTGGGCTTTACCTGTGAGTTTCCGGTAGAAAAAGTTGGTGATCTGGATACAGAACTGGTAAAAGAATTTTTCTATGCCGTTTCCTACAGTGCAGGTATGAATATCCATATTAAAATGCTTTCCGGCGACAATGCGCACCATATGATAGAAGCTATGTTTAAGGCTTTTGCAAAAGCTTTGGATGAGGCGGTTTCCAAAGATGAGAGAATTAAAGATGTACTAAGTACCAAAGGCAGCCTTTAGGCGGAGGAGTTACATAATGTATAAGCAGTTAATACCATGTATTTATTTATATAAAGGGAATGCAGTAAAGGACTTTAACGATAAAACCATTCTGGATACCAATCCAATAGCCCTTGCCAGATATTATAGTGATAACAATGCAGATGAGCTGATTGTTTATGATTTATCCGAAGGGGATGCGGAACATGAAGAAGCCCTGAATGTGATGAAAGGTATCTGTGCGGAGGCAGAAATTCCGGTTATTGGTGCCGGTAATGTACACCGTATGGAAGATATTAAAAAACTTTTGTATGCTGGTTGCAAAAAAGCAGCTCTCAATTATTCCAAAGAAGAAAATATTGAAATTACAGCAGAGGTTTCCAAAAAATTTGGTAAAGATAAAATTGTAGCTTGTATCACGCAACCGGATGAAATCACCGAGAACGATGCTTTAATCGGAGAATATGTGGACGAGCTGATTCTGGTAAAGGAAAAAGGTATAAAAGAAGCAATTGCTATTTCCCGTTTTCCAATGATTGTATCGGTGCCGGAAGTATCTCTGGACAAAATATTGGAGCTTCTTTCCCGCGAAAATATCTGTGGAATCTCCGGTTATGCAATCAATGAAAATGCCAAAGAACTGTTAGCAATCAAATCTTTGTGCCAGGCAAATGGCATTACGGTCAATACCTTTGAAGCAAAAATGAAATGGGAAGAGTTTAAATTAAATTCCGACGGACATGTAACGGTTGTCGTGCAGGATTATAAAACGGACGAAGTCCTTATGGTAGCCTATATGAATGAAGAGGCTTACAATATGACGATTAAGACCGGCAAAATGACGTATTACAGCCGCAGCCGCGATGAACTTTGGATCAAAGGGGAAACCAGCGGGCATTATCAGTATGTGAAGTCACTGACAGCTGATTGTGATAAAGACACCATTCTGGCTAAGGTATCGCAGATAGGAGCGGCCTGCCATACCGGTTCCCATTCCTGCTTTTTCAATGAAATCATGACCAAGGAATATGAGGAGAGCAATCCACTGAAGGTTTTTGAACAGGTATTCCATGTGATTCAGGACAGAAAAGCGCATCCAAAAGAAGGTTCTTATACGAACTATCTGTTTGATAAAGGCATTGATAAAATTTTGAAAAAGCTTGGAGAAGAAGCAACAGAAATTGTAATTGCTGCCAAAAATCCAAATGCTAATGAAGTGAAATATGAGATTTCCGATTTCCTTTACCATATGATGGTATTGATGGTGGAACAGAATATTTCCTGGGAAGATATTACGGCTGAGCTTGCCCGCAGATAGTTTTTCTGCAGACTGCTTTGCCATTGATGGATGAAACAAATCAACAGAGAACGTGTCAGACAAAGAGGCACGTTCTTTTTTGATAGTTTTTTTCATACAATGCTGTAAAAGAAAATATTACGGTATAGGACATCTTTTGAGCGGAGTATTTATGGAAAATAAAGGAAACAGAGCTTCGGTAGAGAAAAAAATGGAGCTTGCCCAGTATATTCGGGAGGAAAATATGGGAAACCGTATGAAAATCAGACAAAGGGAACAAATCTTGTATGGAAGGGATAACCCAATACCTTTGTGGGGAAAACAGGAAGGGATGGGATTAACAGAAGACGGAGCCGATAGTAATATACCGGAAGTAAAAAGTACTTTCAAATTTCGTATGGTTATAGCAATTATGCTGTTTATTGGATTCTTACTGTGCGATACCGGTGACTATCAGATTTTTGGCTATTCCATGAATGATATTTACGGATTCATTTCTGAAGATTATTTTCAGGTATATGAAAATTCCGAAGCAAATGATGTTACGACACAGCTTTCCAGATTCCTACAGCTTGATTTTGAAAAATAAATCTTATATACTAGGTTAAGGATAAAAAATAGGAAAAAGGAACTGCTTGAAATGATAAGAAAACTGGCTCTATCAGATGAAATTCTGATGCAGGTGGAAAAGCCTGCGCGCTATATCGGAAATGAAGTAAATTCAGTCGTAAAAGAAAAAGATAAAATTGCTGTCCGGTTTGCCATGTGCTTTCCGGATGTATATGAAATCGGTATGTCCCATCTTGGAATTCAGATTTTATATGATATGTTCAATCAGTGGGATGATGTCTGGTGTGAAAGAGTTTATTCACCCTGGGTAGATTTGGATAAAATTATGCGTGAGAAACGAATTCCTCTATTTGGGTTGGAATCACAGGAACCGGTTAAAAATATGGATTTTCTCGGAATCACACTACAATATGAAATGTGCTATACCAATATTTTACAGGTTCTTGATTTAGCACAGATTCCGCTACTTGCCAAAGACCGGGAAGAGGATATGCCGATTGTTATCGGGGGTGGTCCCTGTAGCTATAATCCGGAACCAATTGCGCCTTTTTTTGATTTGTTTTATATCGGAGAAGGGGAAACTCAGTATCGAAGGTTGCTTGATTTATATATCGAAAATAGGGATAACGGTGGCAACCGCCTTACGTTTTTACAGAAGGCATCCCAGATTCCGGGCATCTATGTTCCAGGCTTCTATGAAGAAGAATACAATGCTGATGGAACCATTCGGGGAAGAAAGAAATTATATGATAAAGCACCGGATACGATCTTAAAAGAAATCGAAATGGAAGTGAGCGATACTTACTATCCGCTGAAACCGGTTGTGCCGTTTATCAAGGTGACACAGGACCGAGTCGTTTTGGAAATCCAGCGTGGCTGTATTCGCGGCTGCCGTTTCTGCCAAGCGGGGCAGCTTTATCGTCCGGTCAGAGAACGGGACGTAGAAGTTTTAAAACGATATGCAGTGGAAATGTTGAAAAATACCGGACAGGAGGAAATTTCGTTAAGCTCTTTAAGCTCCAGTGATTATTCACAGTTGAATGAATTATTGGACTTTTTGATTCAGGATTGTAACGAGAAACATACCAATATTTCCTTACCTTCTTTGCGAATTGATGCCTTTTCGCTGGACGTCATGAGTAAAGTCCAGGATGTGAAAAAAAGCAGTCTGACCTTTGCGCCGGAAGCGGGCAGTCAGCGGCTTCGTGATGTCATCAACAAGGGGTTGACCGAAGAAGTCATTTTAAAAGGCGCAGCACTTGCTTTTGAAGGTGGCTGGACCAGAGTAAAACTGTATTTCATGTTAGGGCTGCCAACCGAAACCGAGGAAGATATTCGGGGTATTGGTGATTTGTCCAACAAGATTGCCGCAACCTTTTTTGAAACCGTACCGAAGGACAAGCGTGTTAATGGCAAGGTACAGATTGTAACCAGTACCTCTTTCTTTATTCCAAAGCCTTTTACTCCATTTCAGTGGGCAAGGATGTGTACGAAAGAAGAATTTCTGGAGAAAGCTTATCAGACCAAGCAGGGAATCATGGCACAGTTAAACCAGAAAAGCATCAAATATAACTGGCATGAAGCAGATGTGAGCGTTTTAGAGGGTGTTTTTGCCAGAGGTGACCGCAAGGTGGCCGATGTCATTTTGAAAGCATATGAAAAAGGCTGTTTGTTTGATTCATGGAGCGAATATTTCCATAACGATGTATGGATGTCCTGCTTTGAAGAATGTGGTGTTGATGTAGCTTTTTATACGACAAGGGAGCGCATGGAGGATGAAATTTTCCCATGGGATTTCTTAGACTGTGGTGTGACCAAAGAATTTTTATTACGGGAATGGAAAAAAGCCATGGAGGAAACCGTATCCCCGAACTGCAGGAGCAAATGTCAGGGCTGTGGGGCAAGACGTTTTGGCGGAGGTGTATGTTTTGAATCAAACAATCAAAATCAGAATTAAATTTGCCAAATATGGCACCATGAAATTCATTGGACATCTGGATATTATGCGCTTTTTCCAGAAAGCGATACGGCGTGCCGGTATCGATATCCGATATTCGGAGGGCTTTAGTCCTCACCAGATTATGTCTTTTGCAGCCCCACTTGGTGTCGGTATTGAAAGTAAAGGAGAATATCTGGATATTGAAGTCAATTCCATGACTTCTACGGAAGTAATGAAAGAAGCGTTAAATCAGGTTATGGTACCGGGGGTGGAAATCGTTTCCGTTACCGTTTTGCCGGACAATGTAAAAAATGCTATGGCGAGTGTTGCTGCCGCTGCTTATCGTATTGCTTATAAAGAAGGTGCTTTCCCGATAGAAAATCTGGAACAGAAATTACAGGAATTCTATGCGATGGAACACATTCCTGTTACCAAAGAAACCAAGAAAAGTGTGTTGGAACTGGATTTGAAACCGGGAATATATGAACTAAAGATGGTTGCTGCAGATAATACCAACACTGCACCGGAAATCTATATGTTAGTAGATGCCAGCAGCAGCGGAAATATCAAACCAACGATGGTGTTGGATGCATTTTGCAGCTTCTGTCAGGCAGAACTTGCTCCTTATTCTTATCAGATAACCAGAATCGATACCTATACGAATCTGGCAAAAGAAGGAGAAGAGAAGAAACTGGTGCCGCTAGAAGCGGTTGGGAAATAATAGAAATGGAAAACAAACAAAAAGGCAAACTCTTATTATTAAAATTAAACGGCAGGACTTTTTCCCTCCTGATTCGGGATAACCGTATCCTGTCCATTCAGACAGGTGCGGAAAAGAAAGGTCAGATTGGAAATATCTATGTTGGAAAGGTACAGAATGTGTCTGCAAACATCGGTGCGGTTTTTGTAGAGCTTTCCAAAGGCGAATTGTCTTTTTTGCCGTTACAAGAGGCTAAGAACGCTTTTTTGACGAATCGAAAGGCTGATGGTACGCTGAAAGCCGGGGATGAGCTGTTAGTGCAGGTTGTAAAAGAACCGTTGAAAACCAAACTGGCAGGGGTATCTTCCAGGCTGTCCTTAGCGGGTTCCTATGTAGTTATTGAGTACCGGGATTCTCTCAAAGCTGTCAAGCCACAGGAGCAGGGAAAATCAGGTAAAAGAACCGATAATAACAATATCCGTATCTCCTCCAAACTGGGAACCAAATATCATCATCTGTTTCACGAACAGGAAGCCCTTTGGAAAATTGCAGAAACATTTAATGTAATTATCCGTACAAACGCAGGATGCGTGGAAGATGTTTCGATTGTGATTGCAGAAGCACAAGCACTTGCTGCACAAATGAATCATATTCTGACCGTTGGTGATAAGAGGGTATGTTTTAGTTGTCTGCATCAAAGTGAACCGGAATATCTTTCTTTTATCAAAAATATGTATCAATCAGAATATGATGAGATTGTGACCGATGAAAAGGAATTTTACGAAGCACTTCTTGCCGATGAGAAAACAAGAAGTCTTCCGATTCGTTTTTATGAAGATTCCATGCTGCCGCTTTATAAGCTATATTCTGTTGAAACAAGAATCAAAGAGCTTTTGGATAAAAAAGTGTGGTTGAAATCCGGCGGTTATCTGGTTATTGAGCAGACTGAGGCACTGGTTGCGATTGATGTCAACACCGGCAAATACGAAGCCGGCAAAAAACAGGAAGAAACTTATCTGAAAATCAATCTGGAGGCGGCAGAGGCGATTGCGTGGTCTCTTCGCGCCAGAAATTTATCCGGTATGATTCTGGTTGACTTTATCAATATGAAAAAGAAAGAACATATTGAGCAGCTGATTCAGACAATGAAAAATTATCTGCATAAGGATCCGGTTTCGACACATGTGGTAGATATTACCGGGCTTGGCCTGATGGAAATTACGAGAAAAAAACAGAGTAAGTCTTTCGCAGAGCAGATGCAGGAAACACATGCAGGGAGCAAATGAATGAAACTTCAAAATTTTAAAAAAGTAAAAGATGGAAAATATCTGAAAAACTATGAACTGACATACCTGAACAAAAAAGGGAAAGAAAAGACCTATGAAATCGTAAGCCGACATGAAATTCCGGATGAAAAAGCACTTGGCAGACAGGTAAGTGGTGTCTCGATTGTAGCATATTGTGAAGATAAGCTTCTGCTTTTAAAAGAATTTCGTATGGGTGTCAACCGGGAGATTTATAATCTTTGTGCCGGAATGCTTGAGGATGGTGAATCTTTGGAGGAATGTATTCAAAGAGAGCTTTATGAGGAAACCGGATTACAGGTTAAAAGAATTCTGGATATTTTAAAGCCCAGCTTTTCGGCAGTTGCAATTTCTGATGTGAAAACACAGATTGCCTTTGTAGAAGTGGAAGGCGGGCTGGAGGATCATTCTTCTGATAATGAAAAAATAGAAGCGGCTTTTTACACGAGGGAAGAGGTCAGAGAGTTGCTGGAAACGGAAGAATTCAGTTCCCGGGCTCAGATGGCAGCATATTTTTTTGTGAAAAATTTTTCCAAAAATTTGTGAGAAGAGATTGACAAAACGGAAAAGAAAGTGTAAGATATTCGAGTATGCCGCATAGTGAGGTATAAGTATATCCAACCGGATGTCACCGAAGCTAGCGAGTAAGATGGACTACGGTTCATGAATAGGAGGTGCCATATGTACGCAATTATTGCAACAGGTGGAAAGCAGTACAAAGTTTCTGAAGGTGATGTTATCAAAGTTGAAAAACTTGATGCAGAAGTAGGAGCTGCTGTTACATTTGACCAGGTTATAGCTGTTAGCGATAAGGAGCTCAAGGTTGCAGGTGATGTTGCGAAAGCAACCGTAACCGGAACTGTTATGGAACAGGGACGTGCTCGTAAAGTTATCGTTTACAAATATAAGAGAAAAACAGGCTATCACAAGAAAAATGGTCATAGACAAGCATACACTCAGGTAAAAATTGACAAGATTAATGCGTAATTTTGTTTCTGAAAATGCTTAAAGGTGTGAAATGACGAAAGTAACATTTCATAAAACAAAATCAGGTGAATACAAAGGTTTTATATGTAGCGGACATGCAGGCTTTGCCGATTATGGGAAAGATATCGTATGTGCATCCATCTCTGTTCTGGTCATCAATACGATTAACTCTTTAGAGGAGATTGTAAAAGAAAAGATTACAGTGCAGATGGATGAGGAAAGTGGAAAGATTGTGTGCAGTTTTGACAGACCTTTGCGAGAAACTTCCAAAGTGTTGGTGGATTCCCTGATTTTAGGACTTTCCCAGATTGAAAAGCAATATGGGAAAAGATACTGTAAACTGGAATTTGAGGAGGTGTAATACCATGTTAAATATGAACCTTCAATTTTTTGCACATAAGAAAGGTGTTGGTTCTACTAAGAACGGTAGAGATTCCGAATCCAAGAGATTAGGTGCAAAAAGAGCTGACGGACAATTCGTAAAAGCAGGAAATATCTTATACAGACAGCGTGGAACTAAGATTCATCCGGGTACTAATGTAGGTATCGGCGGTGATGATACTTTATTCGCTTTAGTTGACGGTGTTCTTAGATTTGAAAGAAAAGGAAGAGATAAAAAACAAGCTTCCGTATATCCTGTAGAGAAATAATGCGAATGAATCGGGCTTCAAACATATTGTGTGTTTGGAGCCTTTTTTGTGTAACAGGCAAGTGACGAGAAGAAATTGCTGGCAAGGGAGAGAAATTTATGTTTGCAGATCGTGCCAAAATCTTTGTTAAGAGTGGAAAAGGCGGGGACGGACACGTTTCCTTCCGTAGAGAAAAATATGTGCCAAACGGCGGCCCTGATGGTGGAGATGGCGGTAATGGCGGAAGTGTTTATTTTGAAGTGGATGAAGGTTTAAATACATTGACGGACTTCAGACACATCCGCAAATATAGTGCTCAGAATGGACAGGAAGGCGGAAAACGTAACTGTGCCGGTAAAAATGGAGAGGATATTACCATCAAAGTGCCGGAAGGAACGGTTATTAAAGAAGCAGAAAGCGGTAAGGTTATTGCGGATATGTCTGGTGAGAACCGCAGAGTTCTTCTGTTAAAAGGCGGAAAAGGCGGAAATGGTAATCAACATTATGCAACCAGTACCATGCAGGCACCGAAGTATGCACAACCCGGTCAGCCGCCAATGGAATTGGAGCTTATTCTGGAATTAAAAGTGATTGCGGATGTTGGACTGGTTGGTTTTCCAAATGTCGGTAAATCTACCTTTTTATCCAGAGTTACCAATGCAAGACCGAAGATTGCCAATTATCATTTTACTACCTTAAGTCCGAATCTGGGTGTTGTTGATTTAGAGGATGCCAAAGGCTTTGTAATTGCTGATATTCCGGGGTTGATTGAAGGGGCTTCTGAAGGTGTCGGTCTTGGACATGAATTTTTACGGCATATTGAACGTACCAAAGTAATGGTGCATATCGTGGATGCTGCTTCCACCGAGGGCAGAGATCCGATTGAAGATATCTATGCCATAAACAAAGAATTAGAAGCATACAATCCGGAAATTGCAGCAAGACCGCAGATTATTGCCGCCAATAAAATTGATATGATTTATACGGAAGACGACCCGGTGGCCCGTATCAAAGCGGAATTTGAGCCGAAAGGAATTCCGGTTTATCCGATTTCAGCCATCAGCGGACAAGGACTGCGGGAGCTTTTGTATGCTATTCAGAACAAGTTAGACGGACTGGACGATGAGCCGATTGTCTTTGAACAGGAATATGATCCGGAAGAACATATGGCAGTCGGAAATGAGCCGTTTACGGTGGAATATGATGCAGAAAATAATGAATATGTCGTAGAAGGTCCCCGTATCGAAAAAATGCTTTCTTATACGAATTTAGAGTCGGAAAAAGGTTTCCGTTTCTTCCAGAATTTCTTAAAAGAAAACGGCATTTTGAAGCAATTGGAAGATTTGGGAATCGAAGAGGGAAGTACGGTCCGGATGTATGGTCTTTCTTTTGATTACTATAAATAAAAAGTATACGCAGGAATGGAGATTAACATGACAAGTAAGCAAAGAGCATATTTAAAGAGTCTTGCAAGCAACTTGAATCCGATTTTTCAGGTAGGGAAATCCAGCCTGACACCGGAATTTACGGAGGCGATTGAAGAGGCATTCCATACAAAAGAACTGATTAAAATTGCCGTTTTAAAAAACTGTATGGATGATCCGAATGAAATTGCCCAGGTTGTTGCAGAAAGAACTCATTCACAGGTCGTTCAGGTTATTGGCAAGAAAATTATTTTATACAAACCGGATAAGAAAAATCCGAAAATTATTCTGCCAAGATAGGAGAGCATCTTGAAAAAAGTAGGAATTATGGGTGGAACCTTTAACCCGATTCATATGGGGCATCTGATCATTGCAGAAAAAGCAAGAGAACAGTTTCAACTGGATGAAATTCTGTTCATTCCTTGTGGAGTTCCCTATATGAAGGACAATAAAGAAGTCCTTTCCGGAGAAATACGTGCGGAAATGACGAAACTTGCAATAGAAGAAAATCCGTTTTTTGATATTTCCATGATGGAAGTGGAAAAAGAAGGAAATACTTATACTTACGAAACCCTGAATCGTCTGCATGACAAAAATCCTAATACAGAATTTTATTTTATTCTGGGTGCAGATAGCTTATGGGCAGTCGAAGATTGGAAAGAGCCGGAAAAGATTTTTGCAGGCTGTCATATTTTAGCAGCGGTAAGGGATAATAAAACCTCTGAAGATATGGAAAAACAGGTTGCTTATCTGAAAGAAAAGTATGGTGCGAGTATCTTCCTGCTTCAGACAAACCGGATAGAAATCTCCTCATCCATGATAAGAGAAACAGTAAGAGATGGAAAGTCCATACGTTATCTGGTACCGGTTGCGGTATATGATTATATTATTAAAAATAAATTATACAAAGCGGTTGAGTAAATTATTTTTCTTTATTCAGACAGATGGAAAATCAAGGCAGCAAGGGAGCATTCGTATGAAAACAATGAATTGGAAGAAACTAAGAAAAGAAATGGAGAAAGTGCAGACCGAGAAACGATATGAGCATACGTTATCGGTTGCTTATACGGCGGCTTCCCTGGCTATGGTTCATGGAGAAAATATTGATAGTGCACTGCTTGCCGGTATGCTGCATGATTGTGCCAAGTGCATTGATGGGAAAAAACTGATTTCCATTTGTAAGAAAAACAAGTTGGAAATAACAGAAATTGAGATGAAAAATCCTTCGGCATTGTTACATGCCAAAGTGGGAAGTTTTTTTGCCAAAGAAAAATATGGTGTGGAAGATGCAGATATCTTAAATGCAATCCAATATCATACAACAGGACGACCGAATATGAGCTGTCTGGAAAAGATATTGTATATTGCCGATTATATGGAGCCTGGCAGAAAACATGCTACAAATCTGACGCATATTCGTAAGATGGCATATCAGGATTTAGACAAAACTTTACTAAAAATATTAGAAGATACTCTGGCCTATTTACAGACAACCGATGGGCAGATTGATGAGATGACACTCAAAACATATCATTATTATAAAAATGAAAACACCGGAAAGGAGCTTACAGAATGACAGCAAAAGAAATGGCAAAGCTGGCTATTGATGCTTTGGAGGATAAAAAAGCAGAAGATATAACGATTATTGATATCAGTCATATTTCTACGATTGCAGACTATTTCATTATTGCAAATGGTACCAATAAAAGCCAGGTACAGGCAATGGCAGATAATGTTTCGGAAAAGCTTGGAAAAGCTGGATGCCCCGAAAAACAGATAGAGGGTTATCAGAATGCAAATTGGATTTTAATGGATTTTCAGGATGTCATTATCCATATTTTTGATAAAGAAAATCGTCTGTTCTATGATTTAGAGCGTATCTGGAGAGACGGTGTCATCATTGAGAAAGAAAATTTATAATATAAAAAAATAATAAAATAATAGGAAATGGACTTCAACCGGAAATTGTGCTGAAGTCCATTCTTTGCGTTAATCGCTTTTATTCGTGCGATTCCCGAAGCGAACCGCCTGCGTACATATAAAAAGTAATAAGATATATACCAGAAATACCGACTAATGCATAAATGATTCTGGAAAGCCATGACATATTACCAAAAATAAAGGCTACCAGGTCAAATCCGAAGAAACCGATAAGACCCCAGTTAATTGCACCAATAATAGCAATTGTCAGGGCAGTACAATCTAATCCTTTATTGTTCATAATTCATTCCCCTTTCCATAAGAATTGAAAGAAACCAATTTATTATAAAAAGTTTCCATCATCAATTATTATCTCTTACAAAAAGGATACTATACTGGAAAAATGTGATGAAAAAATATTTAAACTATACTTGGTTAACGATATAAACGGAATACACCGAATACTTTTCCAAGTATCTGGCAATCATCTACAATAATCGGATCCATATAGTCATTTTCCGGTTGCAGACGGATATGTCCGTTTTCTTTATAAAAAGTTTTTACAGTAGCAGAATCATCAATCAAAGCAACAACGGTATCTCCGTTATTAGCCGTATTACAGCTATGTACAAAAATCTGGTCGCCACTGTAAATACCTGCATTGATCATAGAGTCACCTTTGACCTTTAAAACAAAAGATTCTCCATGCGGAACCATTTCTGCCGGAACCGGAAAATAACTCTCAATGTTTTCTTCTGCGAGAATCGGTGCACCAGCTGCTACCTGACCAATGACCGGAAGAGATACCATTTCCGTACGGACCATCTGGAAATTATCATCACAGATTTCGATGGCACGCGGTTTGGTCGGATCACGCCGAATATATCCGTTTTTCTCTAACGTTTCCAAATGCGAATGGACAGAAGAGGTAGATTTAAGCTGTACTGCTTCGCAAATTTCACGTACTGCCGGCGGATAACCTTTCTTTAAGATTTCTTCCTTAATATAATCAAGAATTTCCTGTTGTTTTCTGGTAATCTTACCGTATCCCATAAAATCCTCCTTAAAAATATAGTATGTCATGCCAACTTTTTCATTATTATTGAAAGTATAGAAAAATGAATGAATGAGCAATCTTTTTCTTTTATTAATATATTAGCACAGAAAAGATTAAAAAGCAAACGTATATTCAGAATATTTGTTCGATATTTTTTTGAAAAAGTATTGACTTTCGAAAACATGTTCGATATAATGAAAAACATAAAGAACGAATGTTCGCAACACTTGTTCGTGTTTTGTGGAGGATATGGTTATGAGCAATAGAAGAAGTGAGAGAAGAATTAAAAATAATCGAATAAGAAGACAGAAAGAGATGCGTAAGAACTTTCTTTTGGTAATTATGACAGTCTGCCTTGTTATTACTTTTTCTATTAGTATGAACAGTTTTTTATCGAATGCAAAGGATGACAGCAGCCAGACTTCTTATAAATACTATAAAAGCATTACCATTGAAAACGGTGATTCCCTTTGGTCTATCGCATTAGAATATATGGATGCCGAGCATTATGATTCTGTGAATGATTATATTGATGAAGTGAAAAAAATGAATGCCCTGGTAAATGATAATATTACTTATGGACAGTGCCTGATTGTTCCATATTATTCAACGGAATTTGTAGGATCATGAAAATGGGAATACCATGAAACCTTAAAATGTCCCCTGTGGAAGCTATGCTTGAAGTTTAAGTATGGCTTCTTTTTTATTCTTGTAATAAAGTCAGATCTGATATGGAATAAGAGTGTTTTACTCCGGTATCTAACTATGCGCAAAACACAAGTTTAACGAATAGTTAATGGTCTAAAAGTTACCTAATCAGCTCTTTTCCCGATAATCTTCGGAACTGTTATATTTTGTAACATACTTCGTATATTGTGTATTTTTTCTTTGGGAATCATTCCCTGTCATACTGGTAAGATGTGAATAAGTGTCATGAAAATATTTTACAGAATCAATTGCTTTTGTTTTTTCTTTTGTTTTCTTTAATTTTCGATAACTGTAAATATATACAATTACAATGAAAATAACAAGTAAAAAAATAACCTTATACATATACGAACTCCTTGCTGCAAAAATCTATTTTCATAAACAAATCCATGCATCTGTTAAGAAAAAATTTCATCGGAATCAAGCAATATGGTAAAAGGCCCATCATTTAACAGGGAAACCTTCATATCGGCACCAAATGTACCATGTTCTACAATGGGAACGTTTTCCTTGCATTTTTTGATAATATATTCATAAAGTTCATTTGCCATATCCGGTTTGCCAGCATGAATAAAGGAAGGTCGGTTTCCATGTTTACAATCTGCATACAATGTAAATTGTGAAATAATTAACAATTCGCCACAAACAGAAGCGAGGTTAAGATTTGTTTTTCCATTTTCATCTTCAAAAATACGCAGGTTTAACAGCTTATTTATCATTTTATCTGCAATTTCCCTTGTATCATTCTGGCTTATCCCTGCAAAAACCAGAAAACCTTTCCCAATTTGTCCGATTACATCAGAATCTACGCTTACACTTGCCTGGGTAACACGTTGTATTACAAATTTCATTGTTACTTCTGTTCTCCTTCTTCGCTATCACTTTCATGCCGGTCTTCTGTTTTGTCAGAAGCTTTCCGGTCTGTTTCCCTGTCTTTATCATTTTTTTGCTTCTTTTTTACCGGAACATATTCCTGAAAACAATGTTCTTCATTTATGGAACCAACGTTTAGATATGGCTGCGTATCGGTTGGCAGTTCTTTTTTTCCAAGCTGTTTGTTAACAAGAGCTCGGAAACCAGCATAGAAAACAGCAAAAATAGGTACTCCCACAACCATACCAAGAACACCGAACAAGCCGCCAAAGATCGTAATGGCAAAGATAACCCAGAAACTGGAAAGTCCGGTAGAATTTCCAAGAATCTTTGGACCTAAAATATTTCCGTCAAACTGCTGAATGACTAAGATTAAAATAACAAAATACAAACACTGTATCGGGTCTACCATCAAAATAAGCAGCGCACTCGGAATAGCGCCAAGCCATGGTCCAAAGAAAGGAATAATATTGGTTACTCCGATAATAACACTTACTAAAATGGCATATGGTGTTCCGATAAGACTTGTACAGACAAAACATATAATACCAATTATAATTGAATCAATAATCTTACCTACTATAAAGCCGCTGAAAGTGGAATGAATAAAGCGGAAATTTGCAATAATATGGTTTGCCGCCGGTGTATCCAAAAATGCATAGGCAATCTTTTTTGCCTGCCCGGCAAACTTCTCTTTGCTGCCGAGAACATAGATGGAAAGAATGAAACCGATAATAAAATTCCACATGGCTTTGAAAAAACCGATTACACTTAAAGATAAAGTCCGGATAAGGTCATTTATTTTTGGAAGCACACTGGAATTAATAAAATCCGTTAACATGGCAGAATATTTATCCAGTAATTGCATCACAACGCTTTCTAACTCCGGATTATTATTCAGCAGAACTGTAATCCAGTTATTCAGATTGGAGATATACATAGGAAACTGGAAAATAATACTTTGTATACTACGAATCAGTTCCGGTATAATCATTGAGAAAAATTCATATGCAACAACAAAAATCACAAGCAATGTAACCATAATGGAAAGTATACGCATACGTTTCCTGATTTTTTTCGTCATTGGAACTTTTGCCTTTTCGTAGATTGGCTTAATCACTTTCTGTTCAATACTGTTCAGCAAAGGTGTTATTAAATAAGCTAAAATAAGCCCATCAATAATAGGCATGGAAATTGTTATAAGAGAATGAACAGCTTCTGATAAATTTGAACTGTGAAATAAAATATAGTAGAAAAAAATTGCCGCAGCGATAACCAAAAAAGCGGTCAATCCCCATGAGAAATATTTTTTGTTAAAACGTATTTTCATCGTAAAATGCATCCTTACTCATTATGATATTTTTAGTATAACATCTTTTTTCGTTCCTGTATTAGTTTTTCTGTTAATTTTTTAAAAAATTATATAAATAGCAGAAAAATCTATGTATAATAAAAGAATATTGACAGAAATGTTTAGCAGAAAGGAAGTCTGATGAAATGAAACTGCAACAGGTATATAGCATAACAAGAAAGGCGATTGATGACTATCACATGATTAATGACAGTGACAAAATCGCCATTGGCATTTCAGGTGGGAAAGATAGTCTTACTCTTCTCTATGCATTGCATGGATTACAGCGCTTTTATCCTAAAAAATTCAGTATCTATGCTATTACAGTGGATTTGGGGTTTGAGAATCTGAAACTGGACGAAATTGTTAAACTCTGCGAGTCGCTGGATGTTCCCTATCATATTGTAAAAACAGATATCGGACAAATTGTTTTTGAAGACAGAAAAGAAAGTAATCCCTGCTCCCTATGTGCTAAAATGCGCAAAGGAGCATTAAATACAGCAATCAAGGAATTGGGATGTAATAAGGTTGCTTATGCACATCATAAAGATGATGTAGTAGAAACTATGATGATGTCACTTATTTATGAAGGCCGACTTCATACCTTTCAGCCGGTAACCTATTTAGACCGAATGGATTTGACTGTAATCCGTCCGCTTATTTATATGAAAGAGGCGGATGTCATTGGCTTTGTCCATAAATATAATGTTCCCGTTGTAAAAAGCCCCTGTCCTGCTGACGGGCATACAAAGCGGGAGTATATCAAAAACCTGTTGCGGGATATTAATCTGGAAACACCGGGTGTAAAAGATCGAATGTTTACTGCGATTCAAAACCGCATAAACGGCTGGGAACTATAAATGATATAAAGAAAAAGGAAAAGAAAGTGGACAGTAAAAATAACAATAATTACCATGAACAACAAAATATCGGAAATATTCAGAAAATGAGGGATGTACTGGATACACTGCCCTCCTTTTGCAGACAGTTTTTTCGCGGTATAACAGAATATACTTCTGCAAGAACAAGACTGGCATATGCCTATGATATCCGGACATTTTTTGAATATCTGCGTGATAAAAACAGCTATTGTGCCAAAATGGAAATAACACAGTTTCCCATATCAATTCTGGAAAAGATTACGCGGGAAGATATTGAGGAGTATATGGAATATTTATCCTATTATGAAAAGGATGGAAAAATATATACCAACGATGAACGTGGGAAAAAACGTAAACTGGCATCTTTACGGAGCTTTTATAATTATTTCTTTGAATCCGAACTGATTGAAAAAAACCCTGCTGTTCTCGTTCCTCTTCCGAAACTTCATGAAAAAGAAATTGTCCGTCTGGATACGGATGAAGTTGCCATATTACTGGATCAGGCGGAGGATGGAACCGGTCTAAGCAAAACACAGAAAAAATTTCATCAGGTTACTAAGACAAGAGATGTTGCTATGCTTACCCTGCTTCTTGGTACGGGGATTCGTGTTTCGGAATGTGTCGGGCTGGATATTGAGGATGTTGACTTTAAGAATAACGGTATCAAAATACGTCGGAAAGGCGGTTATGAGGCAATTGTTTATTTTGGTGACGAAGTGGAGGAGGCCCTGCAGAATTATCTGGAACAACGAAACCATATCATTCCGCAGTCCGGTCACGAACATGCTCTTTTCCTTTCTATGCAAAATCGTCGCATGTCGGTCCGCGCCGTAGAAAACATGGTAAAGAAATACTCTTCTACCGTAACGAGTTTGAAAAAAATCACACCACATAAGTTGCGCAGTACTTATGGTACGTCATTATACCGCGAAACAGGCGATATTTACCTCGTAGCAGATGTTTTAGGGCATAAGGATGTAAATACCACAAAAAAGCATTATGCAGCCTTAGAAGACGAAAGAAGACGCTCTGCAGCAGATAAAGTGCGACTTCGGGAGAAGAGAAATGAAACGGACGAAGAAAACAAAGCGCAGACTTGAAAATCAAACAGCCTGCGCTTAAAATTTATCTTTTGGTTTCAAAATCTTCAATATACTGAATCAACAGTTTAACAGTTCCTTCGATTCCAAGAATGCCACTATTGATGGATAAATCATAACTGTCAGCACGTCCCCACTTTTTGGAAGAATAATAATTATAATAGCTCTGACGTGACTTATCTTTTTTATTCATCATATCTCTGGCTTTCTGTTCTGATGTAATGTCGCTGAATCTGCTCATGATACGTTTAATCTTCGTCTGTTCATCTGCATGGATAAAAATATTAAGACAGTTTTGATAATCGCTTAGGGCATAATCTGCACATCGACCTACAATTACACAGGGACCTTCTTTGGCAATCTTTTTAATGGCATCAAACTGTGCAAGAAATATTTTGTGACTGATTGGCATATCAACAAAAGATGATGAATTATAGCCAAAAGAATAGGTATCCATAACGAGATTATAAAGGAAAGAGTTTGTCGGCCGCTCGTCATGGCTTTGTATCATTTCTTCACAAAAACCGCTCTCCTGAGCTGCTCTTGATAATAATTCTTTATCATAAAATTTAATTCCAAAATGCTCCGCAAGCTTTTCTCCTATTTCACGTCCACCGGAACCAAATTGTCTGCCGATTGTTATAATAGTATTCATAACTACATCCCGTCCTTTCTGTTATGTAACTTTTACTATACTTTTATTATATACATTTCACATATAAAAAGCAATTATTATTCGACGGAATTATGCAAAATACCTAAAAAGAAGCTACAGACTTCTCCATAGCTTCTTTTCAGACATTATATCATTTATAAATACTCTGTCATTATTTCTCTTTTCCCCATAATACTTTACCGCCATCAATAATGATGATAACAGCTAAGATTACGATAGGAACGATAATAACGTTCTGTAATACATTCGTGAAGATTGCTGTTCCTTCTAATCCACCACCAAGCAATGCAACGAGGTTGTTCTTGAAGGAAAGAATCAGAGATACTAAAGTTGCACAGGACATAAATACAATCGGGATGTATAACATCTTGTTGTTTTTACCCTGTTTCTTCAAGTATGTACCGATAGCAAGGAATGCAGGTACTGCAACTAACTGGTTACATGCACCAAACAAAGGCCATACCTTCTGGTAACCTGCAAGGCAGAGAATAAAGCCAAATACTGCAGTAATAACAGTTGCTACATACATATTATCAAGTTTCAGTTTCTTACCAGCTTCTGTTCCTGCGAATAATTCCTGGAACATAAAACGTCCAAGTCTTGTAGCAGTATCCAGAGATGTTAAGCAGAAGCAGGAAACAGCTAATGCGATAATTGTATAAGTAGCGGATACAGCAGTTTCAGAAAATCCGATGGTAGCAAAGAAACCGGAAATTGCTGTAGCGAATACGGCTGTCGGAGATGTGTATCCAGCAGCAGCATACTGTCCGTCTGTTGTTAAAGTAGCAACAGCAATTAAGGAAATAACAGCAAGTACACACTCGATTAACATGGAACCGTAACCTACTAATAAAGCATCTTTTTCATTATCCAACTGTTTGGATGTTGTACCGGAACCAATTAAGGAATGGAAACCAGAAATAGCACCACATGCAATGGTAATAAACAATACAGGGAACAGATAGCTGTTACCTACTTTGAAACCAATGAATGCAGGAATTGCTACAGTCGGATGTGCTGCAAAAATACCTACAACAGCTGCAATAATCATAAAGTAAAGTAAGAAAGAGCTCAAATAATCTCTAGGCTGTAATAAAATCCATACTGGTGTTACGGATGCAATCATAATATAAATAAATACAAATGCAATCCAGAATGTTTTCGGTAATTCAATCGGGAATGCAAGACCGATTGCAACGCAAGCTGCAAGAAGCAGTACACCAACGACAGATGCAATAACCATCGGAGCATTTTTTCTATAAACTGCAAAACCAAATCCGATAGCAAGTACGATGAATAACATAGATGCAGTTGCTACGGAGCCATTTGCTGCACTTCCTGTAAAGGAGTTTGCAACGATATCTGCAAATGCTGCAATTACAAGAAGTAATACGAGCCATGCAAATACGGTAAAGAGTACTCTACTCTTACGTCCGATGTTCTCTTCGATAACTTCACCGAGGGATTTACCCTGATGACGGATGGATACGAAAATGGAACCGAAATCCTGTACGGCACCGAAGAAGATACCACCGATAACGATCCATAAGAAACATGGAAGCCATCCGAAAAATGCTGCCTGAATAGGACCATTGATAGGACCTGCACCGGCAATTGATGAAAAGTGATGTCCCATAAGAACCGGTGTCTTAGCAGGACAATAGTCAACACCATCTTCTAATTCGTGAGCTGGTGTTTTACGGTTGGGATCAAGACCCCAAGTCTTAGCTAAGTATCTGCCGTATGTAAGATAAGCTACAACGAAGATTACAATAGCAAGTAAGATTAATACTACTGAGTTCACACTAATTCCCTCCTAAATTTTTAATATTCTTTAGTGTAAAGAACCTTATATAAAATAGAGATTTCTCTATCATATAAGCATTTTTATTTGCTTTCGGACTGTTGCTTAACCTGTATATTCTGTTGTGCTGCAATCTGTTGAAAGCCGGGCTTCCCTTCTTTGACATCCTGAAAAACGCTTTTAAATGTCTTGGAAGATTTACGGGCAACAAAGTTGGTATAAATTTTTTCGTCTTCCATGGTTGCACAAACGATATGTGCCTGCGAAAAGCCACGCATATTAAATTTATAACCTTTTTCAAATTTAAACTTTTTAATCCGTTTTTGAATATGTCTTGAAACAGCACTTTTTGCAATAATTGCAATGGTAAGATAGCTGTACATATGATTCTCGGCCGGAAATTCTTCTCCCTTTCGGACAAGGATCGGTTCCATATAATCCTTCACAATATTATAAGCTTCCTGCAGTACTTCCTCTGTAATTTCATCCACTTCCATAAAAAGAATGTGTTCAAAGCTGTCGGAAGACCACATGTTTGCTTCCCTGACTAAAACATATTTCTCTACATGTGAAAAAAAGTATCCATACGCAGGATACTCTTTTCCTTGAATGACATATGGTTGATAAATATCAAACGTACCTGAGTACTTCAGTAACAGTCTATCTAAATAATCAGCCGTCTTCATGCAATACCCCTTTGTATTGTAATATCTATATAAATATGATATCGAAATAACTTACAAAAAACGCTTATTAAAAATTTAGCACATTTAGTCAAAAAATACAACCTGTATTTCATGAAATTTTAAGATTTTCTTTCGTCTAAATTTATGATTCTTCTGGATATTTTATTCTAAAATGTTCAAAAGATGTACAAAATATTCCGGTAAAGGTGCAGACACCTCGAGATAATTGCCACCGGAAGGATGGATAAAACCGATAGTCATAGCATGCAGTGTCTGACCATTTAAATGAAATCCGTCTGCTTTTCCACCATAGATTTCATCTCCCAGAAGCGGATGACCGATACTTGACATATGCACTCGTATCTGATGCGTACGTCCGGTTTCCAACTGACATTCAACATAAGTGTATTTTTTAAATGACTTCAATACTCGATAATGTGTAATGGCATCCTTGCCGTTTTGCTCACAGACTGCCATTTTTTTTCGGTCTTTTGTGTCCCTTCCAATGGGCGTATGTATGGTGCCCTCTTCTGCATCCAGTCTTCCCTGCACGATAGCACGATACTTTCTGGTAATAGAATGTTCCTTTAACTGCGCGGCAATTGCATTGTGTGCAAAATCATTTTTACAGATAACCAAAGAGCCTGTTGTATCTTTATCAATCCGATGAACAATTCCGGGACGCATGACACCGTTAATTCCTGACAGATGATCCTTGCAATGGAACATAACGGCGTTTACCAGAGTACCGCTGTAATGTCCGGGTGCCGGATGGACAACCATGCCTTTTGGTTTGTCTACAATCAGAATATCCTCATCTTCATATAGAATGGATAAAGGAATATCTTCTGCAACAATGGCTGGTTCTACCGCTTCCGGAATCTGGAACAATATTTCATCATCTACCTTCAGGCGATAGCTTGCTTTCTGGGGCTTACCATTTACAAAAACCTTATTATCTTTTATCAGTTTCTGGATATATGAGCGGGATAAATTCTGGAAAGATGTGCTAATCCATTTATCAATCCGCTCATCTCCATCTTCTATCCCAATCTGATAATTAAATTCTTCCATACGCGCTCCATGCCATATCTGTCCTGTATCCCTTATGGCTTATTGCAGTCTGCTATTTCAGTTCCCGGTATTTTTTCTGCTTAAAACTGATGAATTCCAAATCCTTTTCTTTGTAATAAAATAACAGTACTAAAATCAGAATTACCGTTGCAATGGATACATAAATATCTGCCAAATTGAAAATCGGGAAATTAATCAATACAAAATAAATAAAGTCAACCACGTAATCCAGCCGGATGCGGTCGATCATATTACCAATAGCTCCCGCTGCAATCATGGTAAGCAGTATATGCATGATGTTATATTTTTTCCCATCCGGCGTTTTGTACAGAATATAGGCAATGACACCAAGAATAATCACTGCTACAAAAATAAAGAATATTTTCTGGTTCTGAAGCATGTCAAAAGCAGCACCTTTGTTTTCCAGATAATTCAACTCCAAAACACCGTTGATAATATTAAATGCTGGCTGATCCTTTAAATGAATGACAGCCAGATACTTGGTGTACTGATCCAATAGAATCAAAAGAATCATTGCAGACAAATCCATTACTAAACATTTTCTTTTTTGTTTACTTATCATAACTTATGCTTTTTCATCCTCTTCACTGAAATTGATTTCATTTAGTGCATTTAAAATATCTTCGTCTGTAACCGTAGTATCAATGACAGCCTTGCCAACTTTTTTCAAAAGAATAAATTTAATCTGTCCGGAAGCCATTTTCTTGTCTGATTTGGTCAACTTCAGAATTTCTTCCGGATTGATATGGTCTATGCTGATTGGCAGGTTAAACGGTACAAACATGTCCCTGATTTCATAATATTCTTCCATAGAAAGCCAGTTATGTTTCCAGGAAATAAAGGCAGCGGCCACCGCGCCAAGGGCAACACATTCACCATGCAAAAGTTCAAAATTCATAGATTTTTCAATCGCGTGTCCTATAGTATGTCCAAAATTAAGCAGTGCTCTGTCACCCTGTTCTTTCGGATCTTTTTCCACTACCAGTTTCTTAACCATGCAGCTTCTCATTACCATCTCTTCCAAAACAGCAAGATCTCTGTCATGGATTTCATACATATTATCCAACAGCCATTCATAGAACAAAGTGTCTTTAATTAACCCATGCTTCATAACTTCTGCAAATCCGGAATAAAACTGTCTGTCATCCAGCGTTTTCAAAGTACCGATGTTCATATATACTAATTTTGGCATATAAAAGGCACCAACCATATTTTTATAGCCATCAAAATCAACACCGGTTTTGCCACCGATACTGCTGTCTGACTGGGCTAAAAGAGTCGTTGGAATCTGGACAAAATCCACCCCGCGCAGATAGGTTGCTGCCGCATAACCCGTAATATCACCAACTACACCGCCACCAAGAGCTAAAAGCAGATCCTTCCGGTCATATTTTTCTTCGATTAAGGTTTTATAAATATCTTTAACCGTATCCAGAGTTTTATTTGCCTCTCCGGCAGGGAAGCTGTGCAGAATCACCTTCTTACAGTTTCCTTCCAGAATATTTTTTACTTCTTCGCCATAAAGAGAAGCTGTATTGGAATCCGCAATAATTGCCACACGTCTTTCTTTTATATTTAAGTCCTGTAATTCTTCTAAAAGTCCGCTAAAGTCAGACGAAAATACAATATCATAGCAAGGCTTTTTTTCATAGTTAATTGTTAATCTGTTTGCCATAATCGTTCGTATATCCTTTCCGAATTTCTTGTTACATAAAAAACTTCCTGACAGAACCTGACAGGAAGTTTCTTCTACAATTAAATTCCGTTATTGATTGGAACATCAAAAGAACCGGATAAAATTTCCTGAAAATCACCTGAAATATCAACACTCGCAGGAGTGATGATAAATATGTAATGAGATATTTTCTGTAGATTACCGCTGATTGCAAAGCAGGAACCCGATGTAAAATCAATAATTCTCTGTGCAATATCTACATCCAATCCTTCCAGATTCAATACAACAGTCCGGTTTGCTAATAAGGTTTCCGTAATTTCCCGGGCATCTTCCACCGAAGTAGGTTTGATAACGCATACCTCCATACCGTTTCCCGGCATTTTTTTCATCTGGCGCATCGGTGTAACCTTTGGAATTACTTTTTTAACGGCTTTATCATCTTCTGCTGCTGTATCTTCTTTTGCAGGAAGAGATTTCTTCACAGGTTCCGGCTCATCATCATAGTAGTCATCATCATAGAAGTCATCATCTTCCTCGCCATTTAATTTCATCGCATTCAAAAACTTGTCCATAACACTCATGATAGATCCTCCATCCTATCGACACTGTATTGTCTTTCACCAAAAATACCGGTGCCGACTCTGACATAAGTAGCTCCCTGTGTAACGGCAACCTCATAATCGCCTGTCATTCCCATAGAAAGCACTTCCATACAAACATTATCAATGTTTTTACGAATTATGTCAACATATATTTGATGTAATTTTTCAAAATATTGTCTGTTTTCCTCCGGATTTTCTACATATGGTGCGATTGTCATCAGCCCTTTTATCTGCAAATGAGGTAATTTGGAAATTTCTTCTACTAAAGAAATAGCATCTTTACAGGTTGTTCCAAACTTTGATTCTTCCTCTGCAACATTTACTTCTATCAAAATAGAAACAGTAACTCCTTTTTTTCCGGCTTCCTTACTGATTTCCTCTGCCAGACGAAGGGAATCTACGCTGTGAATTAAATATACTTTATCGACAATATATTTTACCTTATTACGCTGTAAATGGCCTATCATATGCCAACGGATATCTTTGGGCATCTGCTCATATTTCTCCACAAGCTCCTGTACCTTATTTTCTCCAAAGTCCCGGCATCCGGCATCATAGGCTTCCATTAACATGGAAACAGGTTTTGTCTTACTGACTGCAATTAAAGTCACTTCATCCCGGTTTCTGCCGCTTTTCGTACATGCCGCATCAATTCTTTTTTTTACATACGCTATATTTTCTGCAATCATTGGGTGTACTGCTCCTTTTATCAATATTTTCATAGCATGGGGGAAACGGTTTGTTTTATATAAACCACACTTTATTCATAAATAAACTCATTATCATTAACGGTAGAAGCATCTAATACAATATAATCATAAACATTGAGTCCATAGTTCGTATTGGATTTTACAATAGAATATTCATCGTTCTGATATAAAATAATAATCTGTTTGAAATCGGCATATCCTTTGTTGATATTATATACTCCCTGTAAGGAACCAATCTTACTTACCGCATATTTTTCGGTTGAATCCGGTTTAATCAGATAACTGCCGCTCCGTAAGACAGTGTCATCCAGATAATATTCTGTATCCGTTTCTTCATAAATCGTAGTTTCTACAAACTCTGTTGTTGTGTTCCCTTCATCATCATAGGTTTCCAAAAGAACTCCGGTATTACCGCTGTTGCCGCCTTTGGTAACATATTCTTTCGGAACAATAAAGAATTCTTTTTCCACAATAGAGGAATTTGGTATTTTTAATCCGGTTTCATTTTCCAGCATAAGCTCGATATCAATGAAACGCTCCGTACAAAATGTCACCATGGAATTGGTAAAAGAGAGTGCAACAAAAGTATCACCCTCTTCATTGGTATAAGACTCTACTGCACCCCATGAAGTATATTGATTCTTCAAAAATTTAACCTGTACATATTCTGCTTCTGCTAACTGCTCTGCCAGTTCCGCATCCACCTGTATAACAATAGACCAGTCTTCATCGGTTGATAATTTATAAATCGGATCACCGGCTGCAACCAGTTCATTATTTACAAGATGATTTTTTTCATAATTTTTCTGATCAAAATATTCTGCAGTCATATCCTGCAGCGTTAGATTCTCATAACCATCAATGGAATAAATGACAATACCGCTGTCCTGCGCATAAAAGTAATCAATCAGAGCTGTATTTGAAGCCTCATTCAAGGCATTAGCATTCTCCAGTATATTATAATTGGCAAGCTTTAAAACAGTACCCTGAATATTATATTTAAAATTGTAAATATCAGAAAAATTTGTTCTTCCAAAACCATTTGAAAAAGACTCAATTTCTGTTTTCAGAGAATAAAGATCTTCTTTGGAAAGAGAATTTTCCCCGGTTTCACTTGTTTTAATATAATCAGACAGCTTACCTGTTTCATCAATTGTATAAATCAGATTACCAACAGCAGCACGTTCCCCTTCTCTTGCATAATAGTTTGCATATCCGGCACTGGTGGTTGTAACAATTTCTTCCTTTCTGATTGCAATACCTTTATAGATATTGTTGGAAGAAAGTGCTCCTTCCTTCACTTCATAGCCAATAACATGGTCTGCAGACAAATACATGATAACGCATACTATGACATAAAGGAAAATAACAGCAAAAATTATCATCCCGATATTTATGTTGAGAGGACGTCTATATTTGGTTATTTTGTTCCCGTTTCCAGCCAAATTACAATCTCCTTTTCGGCAGCATTCCAGATTACATGATAAAAACCCCGGATATTCCGAGGTTTTTATGGAATTCTCATTTTTATAGAAGTCAGATTTATAAAGCTATAATTACTTTTGATTTTGCATCCTCAGGTAATTCCTGCTCATCTAAGGAGATACTTAATACAAAATCAACTTTAAATTTTGCACTTACAGCATCCAGCTTTTCAATCACGCTGCTGATATCCTTACCTTCCAGACATGCAATGTTTAAAAAACTGTCAAAATACATCTGCTGTAAATCGTGATCCTGAGAAATGATTCCACAAATAAATCCAAGAAATTCATCACTGTTTGTAATCATATAATCCGAAACATTAATTAATCTGATTTTGTTATTCAGTTCAAACATATGCTTCGTACTTTTGTCTAAGTATACAACAGTTCCAGCAGCATCTTTTACTTCTGTATTTACTTTATCCAATAACTGTTTTGTCTTGCCTTTCCCTTTTTTGCCTACGATTAATTGAACCATATGTAAACCCTCCTAAAGTAAAATAATTTATATATTTTATACAATACTTTTCTTACTATTAAACATTATAAGTGAAAATTCACAAAAATACAACTAAAAATATAGCGTGACAGACACTTATTGTATTGCCTTATATAATTCTGTCATCTGTGCATATAAATCATCTGTTGTCTTGGAATTTAAAATAATGGAAATATAAGGATTTCCGCTGTTATCCCTTGCTAACAGAATCAGACAATGACCTGCTGCATTGGTAGTTCCGGTTTTTCCTCCGATAATCGTAACATTGCCAGGTGAATCATAATTTCCCTTGATAAATTGATTCGTTGTTTCAATTTCAATGTTTTTTTCCGCACCATCACGACTTGTATAGGTTGTACTGTAAGAGGGCATCTGAATAATTTCATTAAATAAATCGTACTTCAATGCTTCATCAAAAATCAGATATAAATCATAAGCCGTTACATAATGACCATCTTCTGTCAAACCGTTTGGGTTCATAAAATGACAGTTCGTAGCACCAATTTCCTGTGCTTCTTCGTTCATCATTTCTACAAAACCTTCTACCGAACCTCCGACTCCTTCTGCAATCATGATAGCAACATCATTTGCGGAATAAATAAGCAAAATATGTAAAGCCTGTCCGAGTGTCATGGTATCACCCGGTTTAAGACCACATAGCTGTGCTCCCGATTCCGTAATAATAACATTTTCTGATGCAGTCAGAACCTGATCCGGTGATCCGTATTTCAAGGCAACCAAGGCTGTCATAATTTTGGTAAGACTTGCCGGATGCATCTGTTTGTTTGCATTTTCCGAATATAAAGTATTTAATTTATTTAAATCAAATAAAGCTGCTGCTCCAACTTCTGAAATGGTTACACTTGAACTGGATATATTTTCGTCTGTTACACACAAATCAGCCGCAAAGGGTTCTGCTGTCTGTGCATTGTCCACTTGTACAAGTTGAAAACTGCTTACCTGATTGTTCTTTTCATATGGCATCTCATAATCAGGTGTTCCGCAACCTGTCAATGCTAATGCAACTGCAAAAAGCATACAGCCTAATGTTTTTCTATTATTTGTACATTTCACGCCACTCTAAATCTCCTCTGTCGAGCGATTTTATTAACAATTCTGCAGATGCCAGATTAGTAGCCAATGGAATATTGTACATATCGCAAAGACGCATAATATTATTGACATCCGGTTCATGTGATTTCGGGTTCAACGGATCACGCAGAAAAATAACAATGTCAATCTGGTTATGCTCAATCTGTGCACCTATCTGCTGTTCTCCTCCCAAATGTCCTGCAAGATATTTATGGATGGATAAATTCGTTACTTCTTCAATTAACCGTCCTGTCGTACCGGTTGCATACAAATCATTTTTACTTAAAATCCCCCGATATGCGATACAGAAATTCTGCATCAGTTTTTTCTTTGCATCATGTGCAATCAGTGCAATGTTCATGCTAATAGAGCCCCCTATCTATTATTAAGTTATTTTTTACATTGAAGCCGTATGTTCAGTACAAATCCCACACCAATATACAGACTTACCAGTGAAGTAAGGCCATAACTGACAAAAGGAAGCGGAATTCCGGTGTTAGGAATAACGCCGGTAGCAACCGAAATGTTTATAATCCCCTGAAACCCTATTAAGGCAGCAACGCTTGCCGCTATGATAGACCCGGCAAGATCTTTTGCCTTCTTAGCTACCATAATACATTCAAATGCAATGAAAATCAATAATACAATTACGGTACAGCCACCAATAAATCCAAATTCTTCACCAATAACCGCAAAAATGAAGTCTGTCTGTGGCTCAGAAATAAAATTACCGTTTTTGACAGAACTGATTTCATTAGTATTATATCCTTTCCCATACAACTGTCCAGAGCCAATCGCCATTTCAGAATTCAATTGCTGATATGCCTCAGCATTGGCATATTCTTCCGGATTAAGCCATGCTAAAATTCTTGTCTGCTGATAGGATTCGATCAACTGTTGATCCGGCTGCAGAATAATGGTAAGTACAATAATAAACGATGGAATCGCAATTGCTAATACTGTCAAAATGAACTTCCAGCTTATACCCCCTACGAACATTATAACACAAAATAAAATAATAACCATAATGCTTGTTGACATATCCGGCTGATTATAGATTAACAATAACGGAAAAGCAAAAAGGACAATACATAATAGAATGAAACGAAACGAATTCATTTTATCCTGATTGAGCATAATCAATTGTGCAAAAAATAATGTCAGCAGAATTTTTGCCGTTTCTGAGGGTTGGAATTGGATGCCGAAGATGTTAAGCCAACGCTGTGCACCACCGGCATCTACACCCATACGTTCTACCAGAATAAGCAGCACAATATTAATCGCATATAAAATCCAATATAACCGTAAAATAACCGAATAATCAAAAAGAGAAATAACAACCATCAGGAAAAGTCCTAATAGGAACCCGGCAATCTGCCTTGTCTGCAAGGATTCTTTGGCACTTCCGATTGCCAGTATGCCAATGATGGTCAATGCAACGACCAGAAAAATCAGTTTAAAATCATAATCTCTGATACGGTATTGCTTTATCATTTGAAGTTTTTCTCCTTTCCGGTATATTGTGCCGTTACAATCAGACAACTTATACTACTGTTTTAAATCCAGAATTGGAATATTAGCATACAAAGTAGGATTTTTTAAATTTCTACCCTTGCTTCCTGTCTTGGTAATCTGAATTTCCATGCTCTTGGCATCAATTTTCATATACTTTGATATAACCTTTGCTATATCATTTTTTATCATTTCCATCATTTCCGGCGAGCAGTTTACCCGATCGGAAATCAGTAATATTTTTAGCCTATCCTTTGCAATTTCTCTGGAGCTTTTTCTTTTTAATATATTTTTAAACAATTCCCTTACCTCCTAACTCCGATGGAAAATACCAGATATCTTTGTCCAGAAAGAAATTCCCCTCTCAAAATCCAAGAACGGAACATCTTTGCCAGTTACTCTGTAACAAATATTCTGGTATGCCTGTCCGGCAAGAGTATTGCTCCCTACCAAGGGTTCCCCCTGGTTGGTTGCAATAACAACGTTTTCATCATCCGGCACTAAACCAAGTAAAGGAATGGATAGGATATCCACAACATCGTCCGAAGACATCATATCCCCACGTTTAATCATATCAAAACGAATTCTGTTAATAACCAAATCTATTTTCTGTATTTCATTGGCTTCTAAAAGTCCAATAATACGATCGGCATCGCGTATGGCAGAAACCTCCGGTGTGGTAACGACCAAAGCACGGTCGGCGCCTGCAATGGCATTTTGAAACCCCTGCTCAATCCCTGCCGGACAATCCAGAATCACATAATCAAACTGTTCTCTTAAATGACTGATCATCTTTACCATCTGTGCCGGGTTGACAGCGGTTTTATCCCTTGTCTGTGCCGAAGGCAAAAGAAATAAAGTCGGGTATCTTTTATCCCGTACAAGGGCCTGTTTGATACGGCAGTTGCCTTCTACAACATCGACCAGATTATAGACAATCCGGCTTTCCAGTCCCATGACAACATCCAGATTCCTAAGACCGATATCCGTATCAATTAAGAGCACCTTTTTGCCCATAGCAGCAAGACCTGTACCAACGTTTGCGGTAGTAGTGGTCTTTCCTACTCCGCCTTTCCCTGATGTGACGACAATTACTTCACTCATACTTATTCCTCCAAAATGAATCGTTATCGTCCCCTGAATGAGCCTTTAAACAGGCAGATCATTCAGTAATTCTTTGGTAATGGCTTCCATAATAACACGACCGTCTTTTACATAAGCAATTTTAGGCTGTACCTTTGGTTTAATTGACCATTTGCTCTGTTTCTCTGAAGTTTTATATTTGAATTCACCTATTTTTAATTTTTCCGGTGACATTTCAAGCGCTACAACAAAATGTCCGTCCATTCCATTGCCTCCGGCATAAGCCTGTCCATAAAGCCCGCCAAGAATAACGATATCCTTATTGGAAATAATACAAGCACCCGGATAAACATCGCCCAGTACAATAATACTGTTTTCTGTTTCCAGAATTTGTCCGTCTTTCAGAACACCTTTATAAAATTGTCCTGCATTTTCCATTTCTTTCTGATGAAACTCAAGTTTTTTCAATGCACGTACATAATTCTGGTTTGTTTCACAATCTTTCCCAATAACACAGACAATATTCAAAGAAGAATTTGCAGATATTGTATCAATAATTTTTCTTTCTTCTGCCTCCGTTAATTTTCTTCCTTCAAAGGACAACCCCATTTTTGCATCCTTAAAGAAGTGAGCAGACTCTCTGAATTTTAAGGCAATTTCCTTAAGCAGCTTATCAAAAGAAATTTCTTCATCCAAATAAAGTGATAAACCGTTTGGAAAGCTTTTAATGATAACTGGATTTTTCATAGTGATTCCTCTATTCTCTCTTATCCTGACGGATTGTTCTTCTTATCTTAATCTCCATTTACCGTACCACCTGCCAGTGTACCTGCAGTGCCGGTAATAATTTCGTTTTCCTCGGCAAGTCCGTAATAATATTTATAAACATCTTTTGCGATCTGTGCCGCATAATCGGAAGTATAACCATTTGCAACACGTACGACAACACTGATTTCCGGATCTTCGTAAGGAGCATAACTGACAAACAACGCATGGTTCGGACGTTTCTTATTTTCCTGGGCGGTACCGGTTTTTCCGGCAACATTGACACCAAGGTCAGAATAATAGGATTTCCCTTCTACTACTTTACGCATACCAAGATGGATCGCGTTCCAATAGGAAGAATCCATATCGATCCGGTTACGAACCTGAGCTTGATTCTCTTTCAGTAAAGTTCCATTGTGATCGGTTATTTTATCTATTAATGTTAAATTATAGCATGTTCCGCTGTTTGCAACAGTAGTAACATATCGCGCAATGCCAACGGTGGTATAGTTATTGGTGCCCTGTCCGATGGCAGAACGGACTGCATCTGTGTCGGAAACTTCGGGTGCATATTCTTCAATTTCTACTCCGGAAGTTTCTGATAAGCCATACATATCGGCATACTTTGCAAGTTTATTCAAACCAACGTCACTGTTATAGGAATCTCCTACAATACCTAGTCGGTAACCGACTTCGTAAAAAAACCAGTTGCAGGAATGTTGGATACCACCTGTTACATTTAAGGGACCATGAGCACCTCTGCTTGAATAAATCCAGCATCTTGCCTCAGGAGAAATCTTATCGAATACACCGACGCAGGTAATGGTATCGGTCGGAGAAATCACATTTTCCATCAGCCCGGCAGTTGCAGAGACCATCTTAAAGGTAGAACCCGGTGCTGTTTTCTGCTGGGTTGCATAATTCAGCAGCGGATACGACAAATCATTTCGCAGACTGGCAAAATAAGCGGCATCTACTCCATTGGCCATTTTGTTGTTATCGTAACTTGGATAAGAAACCAAAGCCAGTACATCGCCCGAATTGACATCGGTAATGACAATGGAACCTGAATAGGGATCTAACGCAAGCTGAGCCGGTGTAATATCCAGATTTTCAATCCGGTTTCTCATAAAGGTATATGCCGTTATAGAGCCACTTTCAAATTTCCGGTATTCTTCTTCATCTAACTCTACAACATTCTGCTCCAGAAGTAACTGACAAATCTGTTTTCCGGTAATTTCATCCTTATTTATCATATAACGATATATTTTTTTCTGAAAATCAACATTGGAATCCAACTGTTCAAAAATATAATTTACAATGCAGTTATAAATTTCCTGGGAGTCAGAATATTGGGATACAATCTCCAGTTTGGAAACATCCACCCAGTTTTGTGCTATGGCATAATTCAGATATTCGTTAAGACTGATGACCTCTTCCTTACTCCATGCAAGATAGGTTTCATCTTCCTTATCTATGGTATCTTCTAACAAAATACCCTTATCATAAAGCATTGACACAATAAAGCTTTCATAGACCTGATACTCTTTGGTAAGATCCTTATATGGAGTGAAGAGCTGTTTTAATTCTTCGTCCAGCTTTTCAAAAACATAAGCTTTTTTGTCAATGTATGTTTCCAGTACGGCTTTTTCCGTTTCACCGGCATATTCTGAAAAAAAATGACTGGTATCAATAATATTATTGTTAAAGCAGGCATAGTAGACATCATAAATTGGAATGACAATATCACCACTGAAATTTTCCGGTGGATTATATTCTTTAATATTCTGAATTTTTGCCAGCAAAATACTGGCAAGCTTAGATTCCAAAATATGATACGCTGCTTTTTGAAGTTCCGAATCAATTGTCAGATATACATCATTTCCTGCAACTGCTTCTACTCGGTCACTTGTTTTAATTACTTTTCCGAGATTATCCACATAGACAATCTCGGAGCCTTTCGTACCTTGCAATTCCGTTTCCATGGAAGCCTCAATACCGGATTTTCCGACCGTATCATTTAAATCATATTTCGGATTGGTTGCCTGCAATGTCTGTAGCTCTTCGTTAGAAACTTTTCCGGTGTAGCCAAGAATCTGTGCGAAATAGACACTGTCATTGTATTTCCGCATTGTGCCCTCAGAGATAGCTACACCTTCCAGAACATCCGAATTTTCCATAACAACGGCTACCGTTTCCTCTGATACATTGTTCGCGACCGTAGTCGAAATATATTTCTGATAGCTGTTGGCACTCATGGCATAACGAATCGTCAGGATTTTCAAGACTTCTTCTTTTGTATAACCAAGCCCCTCTTGAAAGGAATTTTTATCATTTTCATCGGTATAATCACCGATTCCATAACGTGATGTACTACATAGATAGCGGATGACTTCATCCGGCGTGGCATCTTTTTCCTTTTCTTTCAGGTCATCAATTTTCAGACGTCCGTAGACATCGGCAAGAAAACGCAGAAGCTGTGTTCCTTCCAGATTAAACTGATAATTACCGTTGCTGTCTAAAACAATATTAAAATCATTGATGATACTGTCACCGTTTTTTTCAATCATCTGAATTAACTGGTAAATTGTATAATTTAATTTTGCATTTTTTTCACGTCCCGATTCAAAAACATCCTCTATCGTAACCGAATAAGCAAGTTCATTGTATGCCAGAAGGACACCGTTTTTATCATAAATATTCCCTCTTGTAGAGGCAATGGAACGTTCTTTCGTAATTTTTAATTGAAAATTATTAAAATATTCTTCTCCATGAACAATCTGGAGTTGGAAAATGGTATAAATCAGGTAACTGCCAAGTCCGAAAAGAACCAGAATAAGTACAATCAGTCTGGAAGTTACCATATTGAAAATATTTTCTTTCAAATGTTCCCAAAGACGCTCAAACAAACTTCTTCTCGCTCCTTTTCTCTGTTCGTTCCAGTCTGTGATTTACCCACAGGATAACCGGATACAAAAACAATGTGACTACAATGGTATAAACAATTTCAGGCAGAATAATGTGAACCAGATAATACTGGAAATCAAATCTTCCACGCAATAGAAATAAAATGACATAACAGGTTATGCCGTATACAAAATCACTGCATAAAATTAACGTAATCGGAAGTTTAATATCTTCCGGATAAAATATGGTTGTAAATTTCCCATTTACATACCCAATGTACATATAAATTAATGAGTAAAATCCAATTACGGAGCCAAAGAAAATATCAATTAATAAACCACTGAAAAAACCAATCAATAGTCCTGTTTTCTCACCTCTCATGAAGCCAAAGGATGCCGTTAATACAATGAGCAAATTGGGAACGATTCCACCAAAAGCAAGCGCACGAAAAACAGTGCACTGCAATAGAAAACATAGAAAAATAAAAAGTGCGCTTACAATGCCTCTTTTCATTTATTTTACTCCTCAACCTTCTGTTTTAACTCCAAAATAACCAGTACTTCTTCGAGATGTTCAAAATCAACAGCCGGTGTAATATAACCGGATTTTGTTAGATTATTGGAATCCCTGTTAATCGTGTTGATATAACCGATTAAAATACCCGGAAGATATTTATCACTGATGTTGGAAGTTACTATTTTATCCCCTTCAACAACTTTATTATCGCTGTCAACAAGCTGCTCAAAAGAAATAACTCCCGATGCGTATAATTGCAAATCACCGGACACAATCATATTATCGGAACTGGACAATACCATGGCACTGACGTTAGAATCATCGGCAATAATTGCTTTTACCTTGGCCCAATTCGGACCAATATCTACAATGCGCCCAACAAGCCCGCTTCCCGCAATTACATTCATATCCACAGTAATACCATCATCTGAACCCTTGTTTATGACAAAAGAATAAAACCAGTTACCGGAGTCTCTGGCGATAATTCTGGCTCCCACCTTCTCATATTCGTCATATTGGGCATCCAGTTTATATAATTCCCGAAGGTTTGTCAGTTCATAACGGTCCTGTTGCAAGCGGGTATTTTCAATCATCAGTTCATCTACCTGTTTCTTTAAGGACTCATTTTCCGCAATCAGATCTTTTATCTGTCCAAGTTCTTCGGAACGATTGCTTAAAAAGCTTCCCATTGCACTGATTCCTTCTTCAAAGGGCACAATGATATAACCGGCAATCACACTGAGCGAACCGCTGAAAATATTCGTGTTAAATGTAAGCAATACCATACCGGTACATAGAATTGTTAAAATAAAAAGGAGATATTTACTCGGCAGGGTAAATTTTTCTCCTTTTCTTTTTACGACTGGACTCATTTACTCATTCCTTCTATTGCATAAGCGACTGATTTATAATTATCATCATTAATAATCTTCGCAAGTCCAAGAGCCACACTTTCTGACGGATGCTCTGAAACATTGACTTTAAGACCGGTTCCCTTACTCATCAGCTGTGCCAGCTTATTGACCTGAGAAGCACCTCCTGTCAGATATACGCCATGTCGGTAGATATCGGCAGCCAGTTCCGGAGGGGTGCGTTCCAGAATTACTTTAATATTATCGATAATTGTATTAAAATGTTCTGTCATACAATCATCCACAAGGGAGGTCGGTATTTCTCTTTCAACCGGAAGACCGGTTACAATATCACGTCCATATACGATTGCACCACAATTCTGCGCCTCCAACTCCGATAAGGCAATTTTCACGTTCTCTGCTGTCTTTCCACCGATAATAAGACTGTATTCCCGACGGATTGCGGCTTTGATAGCCTCATCAAATTTTCTGCCGCCTACTTTGATAAGCTTGCTTAATACAATACCGCCCAGAGACAAAATAGATATTTCTGTGGTATCAAATCCAACATTTACCACGAGAACGCCCTGTGAATTCTTTACATCAATACCAAGACCAAGTCCGTCTGCAACGGCCTTATCTACCACCATAACCTTACGTGCTTTTACATTGGATTCTTTGATTAAATCCTTAAATGCACGTTTTTCCACTTCTGTAACATCCCATGGAACCGCTATATAATAGTCGGCAGGTTTAATATTGTTCTTCATAAGATCTCCCATAAAGTATTTTATGAGCGTTTCCATGTTCTGTATGTCAGCAATAACACCATTGCTGAGCGGATAAGAAATTTTAATATTTCCGGGTGCTTTTTCATACATTTCAAATGCAGAATTCCCGTATGCAAAAAGTGTTTTCTTATTTTCGATTGCAATCATGTTTTTTTCGGAAAAGACACTGTCATCCGTACGATTGTATATTTTGATATTACTTGTCCCTAAATCAATTCCAAATGCATTATTTGCCAAAGTAAATTACTCCTTTCACAACTCTCTTATAAGTTTACTTTCCTGAAAACTGAAATAGCTGTTATCTCCAATAATAATATGATCCAATAAAGGAATATCGATCGTTCTGCCAATCTCTGAAATTCTTCTGGTAATCTGAATGTCATTATTGCTTGGAACCGGATTACCTCCCGGATGGTTATGCAGGAGCATAATATTGGTTGCCTGCGCCCGAAAAGCACTGATATACACTTCTCTTGGTGAAAGCAAAGATGCGTTGACCGTACCGGTCGAGATCAACTGCTCTTCCAATAAATGCAGTCCGGAATCCAATAAGAGAAGCAAAATATGTTCTACTTTTTCATGCCGGAACCGTTCCATGTAGTAATCGGCAACCGACTCCGGTTTGTTAAACGCAAGCTGCCCCTTTGCTTTGGTCTGTGCCATACGAATACAAAGTTCAGCAATGACTTTTAGCTTGATTGCCTTAACTCTGCCAATGCCTTTCACCTGCATCAGTTCCGTTAACGGAATGTGGTACAGTCCAAGCAGTCCGTTCCCATAACGGTTTGCCACCCGTAACACTTCTTCACCCAGTGCAATGGCATTCAGATTTTTGGTTCCGGTGCGGATAATGATGGCAAGTAGTTCCGAATCGGTAAGTGCGCCTGCTCCCATGGAAACAAATTTCTCATATGGAAGATTCTGCATCATGTCATTATCATTGTTCTCATACTTATCTGATTTCATTCAACCTCTTTCCCGACAGCAACTCTCTCCAAAGTCAGGGAATCAGATGAAACGGTATATAAAAATTGCCAATATAATACCGATAATACTTGCGATGGTAATTTTGATGGAAAGTCCAAAGGTAATACAAAGAATACCCAGGTCTAAAACAATGGGTGATGATAAACCGAAGGATTGTCCATAATTCAGCCATTCAATCGGTAACAAATTACCTATAAAGCCGCCAATCACAATTCCTGCCAGTATCAGCAAAAAACAAGCCCAATTATTTTTTTTCATAAGTACCTCCCAGCAAATATCTTATCTATTTTATCACAAACAACATTTTATGTATACAAAATTTGCCGAATTTTTCTGTTATAATTTTTCAACAATATTCTGATCCACGAGATTCTGTAAGGCTTTTAAAATACCAAGCTTTGCATGAGGCCATGTCAGTCCTCCCTGAAAATAAACGGCATAAGGCGGTGCTATGGGACCATCGGCACTAAGCTCAATGGAAGAACCGGATACAAAAGCTCCTGCGGCCATAATCACCTGAGAATCATACCCTGGCATATCCCATTGCTGCGGGGTTACAAAGCTGTCTACCGGTGCTGCAGCCTGAATACCCTGACAGAACGCAATCACGCCCTCCGGTTTCCCGAAGGTTACTGCCTGAATGATATCGTGTCTGCTTTCTCTGCTGTCCGGAATCACCGAAAAACCCAGTTTTTCAAATACATTCGCAGCGAAAACAGCACCTTTTAAAGCACTTGCCGTTACGGTAGGTGCCAGAAAAAGTCCCTGGTAAAAAGAGGACATTACACCAAGGGACGCCCCTACTTCTTTACCAAGTCCCGGGGAAGTCAGCCGATAAGCAGCATTTTCCACACATTCTTTTTTGCCTGCAATATATCCGCCAATTGGTGCCAGTCCACCGCCCGGATTTTTAATCAGGGAACCCACTACCATATCAGCGCCTACATCGCTTGGTTCTGTTCGTTCTACAAATTCACCGTAGCAGTTATCTACCATACAGATAACATCCGGTTTAATTTCTTTGATAAACGCAATCAGCTCTCCGATTTTTGCAACAGATAAGGTTGGTCTGGTCTGATAGCCTTTGGAACGTTGAATGGTTACCAATTTTGTCTTTTCATTTATGGCTTTGCGAATATTATCGTAATCAAAGCTTCCATCCGGTAATAAATCTACCTGTCGATAAGAAATACCATATTCTTTCAGGGAACCTCTGGATTTTCTGATGCCAATCACTTCCTCCAGTGTATCATAAGGCTTTCCAACCGGAGAAAGCAGTTCGTCCCCGGGACGCAGATTGCTCATCAGGGCAAGTGCAAGTGCATGTGTGCCACAAGTAATCTGTGGACGCACCAATGCATCCTCCGTATGAAAAACAGCAGCATATACCTGCTCTAAGGTATCTCTTCCCAAATCGTTATAGCCATAGCCTGTCGTACCGGATAGACAGGCTTCGGAAACCCTGCACTGCTGCATGGCATGAATTACCTTAAGCTGATTGTATTCCGCTGTTTCATCCATTTGTCGAAAACGTTCTTCCAAAGAAGCAATAATTTCTTCTCCGAAAGTAAGAACATCTTTGGAAATACCAAACGGACTGTATTGTTCCTCTAAGTTATACATGTTGTATAATCTCCTTTGCTTCTAATATCTTTAATGCTGCTTCTAATATCAGCTTTTTCTGGCTGGGATTTTCCGGAAAGTCTGTTTTGGAAAGCCACGTAACATCTTCTTCCCTGCGGAACCATGTAAGCTGTCTTTTGGCAAAGTGTCTGGTATCCCGCTTAATCCGGTATACTGCATCCTCCAGGCTGCATTTTCCGTCCAGATATTCCAGTATTTCTTTATAGCCCAGTCCCTGCATGGATACCATGTTCCCGTTACAACCCATGTCTTTCAATACCTGTACCTCTTCTATTAATCCCTCTGCAAGCATTTTATCCACCCGTTTATCAATCCGGTCATACAGCTTTTCCCTATCGTCATTTAAGACAAAATAGACAAAATTATACGGAGATTCTTTTTTTCGTTGCTCCTCATTATGTTCCGAAATTTTTTTTCCCGTTTTTTCATAAAATTCTATAGCCCGGATAACCCGTTTCACGTTGTTGGCATGAATAATTTCGCAGGATTTCGGATCAATTCTGCGCAGACGATCAAACAAGGCTTCGTTTCCGTTTTTTTTGGCAAATTGCTCCAGCTCAAGACGAAAAGCTTCATCTTCTTCACTCTCGGTAAAATCAATATCATACAAAACGGACTGGATATAAAAACCGGTACCGCCTACCAGAATCGGAATTTTGCCTTTGGCATAAATTTTGTTCATGGCAGCTTTAGCAAGTGTCTGAAACTTTACAACATGAAATTCCTCGGAAGGTTCTAAAATATCAATCAGATAATGTGGTATGCCATCCATTTCTTCCGGCATAATTTTGGCAGAACCAATATCCATATGTTTATAAACCTGCATGGAATCCGCTGAGATAATTTCACCGTCAATGGCTTTTGCAAGTGAAATAGATAACGCAGTTTTCCCAACTGCAGTCGGTCCCGTCAAAATAACTAACGGCTGTCTGTTTTTTTGTATATTTTTCCCACTCATTAGGTCACAATCCTCTTAAACTTCTTTTCCAGCTCATACTTACTCATGGTTATGATGGTTGGTCTTCCATGCGGACAGTTATAGGGATTATCCAAAGAAAGTAGCTCATCCAACAATGCCTCTACTTCCGGTCGTGAAAGCCGCATATTGCCTTTTACAGCTGCCTTGCAGGCCATTGTCGCGATTTTTATCTGAATACTGTCGGGTGTTTTGCTACTGGTGGTTTCTTCCGACAGCTCATCTAATAATTCATAAAACAGTTCTGCATCCTGATAACCATATAAATCCATCGGTACACCGGAAATTGCATAATCATTCCCACCAAATTCTTCTATTACAAATCCAAAAGAAGCAAAATAATGCTGATATTGCATCAGACATTCCTTTTCTCTGCCGTTTAATGTAATGATGACAGGCGGATTAAGGTTTTGAGACACAATCGTATGTTCCCGGAACTGCTTCATCAGACGCTCATATTTTACTTTTTCGTGGGCCGCATGCTGATCAATAATCAGAAGCTTATCCTGATAAGAAATCAGCCAGTAGGTATCAAAAAGCTGTCCGATAATCTCATACTGTTCCCTGGCCTTTGCAGAAAGCAGTTTATCATCAAAAAGACTCATCTGTTCCGGCTTGATGGTCGGCTTTTTTTCTTCTGCAGCATAGACAGCTGTTTCATTTACTGTTTGGGAAAAAGGTAATGTTTTTGTTGGCTGTTCCAATTCCATTCGTTTCTTTTCAAAGGGCTCCGGAAGAATTACTTCCGATTCCGTAAATTTTGGCTCTGAAACTTTTGGTTTAAGAATTTCCGATTCAAAAACTTCGGGTTCCGGAAGTTCGGTTTCCGGTATCATTTCCTGTTTGTGCAAGGTCTGATAAATAATCTCCTGCACCAGTTCATAAAACTCTTGTCCATCTGCAATACGCACCTCCATTTTGGTCGGATGGACATTGACATCAATCCGTTTTGTATCAATGGAAAAATGTAGAACACAGAATGGAAACTTGTGCTGCATCAAATATTCTTTGTAGCCGTCTTCCACCGCTTTGCTAATCAGGCTACTTTTTATAAATCTTCCGTTAATGTAAAAAATTTCATAGTTACGGTTGGAACGGTTAATCAGCGGTTTTCCGAGATAGCCGTCAATCGAAACACCCTCTTTTTCCACATGGATTTCTTCCACTTCTCTGGCAATCTCTTTTCCATAGATACGATAAATGATTTCTTTTAAATCACGGTTGCCGGAAGTATGAAAACGACTGTGGTTATTGATGATAAAATGAAAGGAAATCTGCGGATGGGACATGGCAAGATGTTCCATCAAATCTGCGACATAAGAGCCTTCTGTCTGTGGGGATTTCAAAAACTTTTTACGGGGGAGCGTATTATAAAAAAGATTCCGTACCAGAATGGTAGTGCCTTCCGGGGCACCGATTTCTTCCATTTCTTTCTCCGTGCCGCCTTCTATCACATAGCGGACACCGGTCAAATCTTCAGGTACTTTGGAAATTGCTTCTACCATGGCAACGGCTGCAATACTTGCAAGTGCTTCTCCCCGAAATCCAAGACTGACCAATTCGGTCAAGTCATTGGCAGATTCGATTTTACTGGTCGCATGACGTAAAAAAGCATTCCTTATCTGGGATTTTTCAATACCGCTTCCGTTATCGGTTACGCGGATAAAAGAAATGCCGCCATCCTTTATTTCTACCGTAATGGCATCCGCACCGGAGTCAATGGCATTTTCTACCAGTTCTTTAATGACACTGGCAGGACGTTCTACTACTTCTCCGGCAGCAATTTTATCGATTGTCTGATTATCTAATATATTTATTTTTGCCATATTTTTATATTATTTAACCCCAACGGTTCTTCAATTTATTCTGTAAACGGTACAAAGTGTTTAAAGCATCTACCGGTGTCAGGTTTGTAATGTCCAGTTCCTTAAGTTCCTTTACCACATCTTCATCCTTTACCGTATCAAATAAGGAAATCTGCTCCAAATCTACTTCATCGTATTTAACAGTCTTCTTTCTGTCATTTTTGATATTCACTTCAATATTTTGTACTTTTTCAGTAATGTCATTGTCGCTTAATTGTTCTACAATTTCCTTTGCCCGGTCAATTACCATATCCGGCACTCCTGCAAGTTTGGCGACCTGAATACCATAGCTCTTATCCGCACCGCCTTTGATGATTTTTCTTAAGAACACAATATCATCACCTTTTTCTTTGACGGCAATACAATAATTATTGACATTATCCATCTTACCTTCCAGTTCGGTCAGTTCATGGTAGTGTGTCGCAAAAAGCGTTTTTGCACCAAGCAGTTTCCGATTGCTGATGTGTTCAATGACTGCCCATGCAATGCTTAACCCATCAAAGGTAGAAGTACCACGACCAATTTCATCCAGCACAAGAAGGCTGTTTGACGTGGCATTTCGTAATATATTGGCAACTTCATTCATCTCTACCATAAAGGTTGACTGTCCGCTTGCCAAATCATCGGAAGCACCAACCCTGGTAAAAATACGATCAACAATACCAATATTTGCTTTTTTGGCCGGAACAAAACAACCAATCTGTGCCAACAGCACAATCAATGCCGTCTGACGCATATAGGTCGATTTACCTGCCATATTCGGCCCGGTAATAACAGCAATACAATGCTTCTGGTTATCCAGATAGGTATCATTTGCAATAAACATATCGTTATGAATCATCTGTTCCACAACCGGATGTCTTCCTTCTTTGATATCGATAATGCCCTTTTCATTCAGGCTTGGTCTGACATAGTGGTTGCGTTCCGCCACATAGGAAAAGGAAGCAAAAACATCCAGTTTGGCAATCGCTTTCGCCGTCTGTTGGATTCGTTCTATTTGCGCGGCAATGGTATCGCGGACTTCGCAAAAAACTGTATATTCCAGAGAATACAACTTGTCTTCTGCATTCAAAATTGTATCCTCCAGTTCTTTTAGACGTGGTGTTGTATAACGTTCTGCATTGGCCAGAGTCTGTTTCCTAATATAATCCTCCGGAACCAGATTTTTGTAAGAATTTGTCACTTCAAAATAATAGCCGAATACTTTATTGTATTTTATCCGAAGATTTTTGATGCCGGTACGCTCTCTGTCCTCATTCTCCAACGCCGCAAGCCAGTTTTTACCTTCGGTTTTGGCATGGCGCAGTTCATCAATGGTTTCATGAAATCTTTCTTTTATAATACCGCCTTCTTTAATGGCAATTGGAGGTTCTTCCATAATTGCATCATCAATCAGATGAAACAAATCAGATAAGTCATCGATTTCATTTTGAATTTCTTTTAACAAATCGGCATTGGCATCCTGCATGATGGTTTTGATAGAAGGAAGCATTTCCAGAGAATTACGGAAAGCAATCAAATCTCTTGGATTTGCTGTACGGTAACTTACCTTTCCAAGCAATCTTTCCAAATCATATATCGGATTTAAGTACTCCCGTAGTTCATCCCGCAACATGGAATTTTTACATAGTTCCGCTACAGCATCCAGACGTTTTTCAATCGCTTCACGGTCAATCAAAGGCTGTTCGATATATTTACGAAGCATTCTTCCACCCATAGCGGTTTTGGTACGGTCTAAAACACCAAGCAAAGAACCCTTTTTCTGTTTTTCACGCAAGGTTTCAATCAGTTCCAGATTCCTTCTGGTAGAACTGTCAAGAAGCATATACTTACTGGTCAGATACGGATATAAATGCGTAAAATGCTCTAAGGATGTTTTCTGTGTTTCGTAAAGGTATTGTAATAAAGCACCGGAAGCAATCAGACCGCTTGGAAAATCTTCAATTCCAAGTCCGGTTAAGGATGTTACATGAAAATGCTTTAGCAGACATTTCCGACAGGTCTCTTCGTCAAAATAATGTGCTGCAAGAGAATAAACGGTTACCCCCAGCCTGTTTTTCATTTCTTCAATGTCATAGCCACTGACAAAAAAAGCTTCATTGCAGATAATTTCCGAAGGCTCATATTTATTGATTTCATCCTGCAGCTTACGAATATCATCCACTTCCGTCAGATAATAATCTCCCGTTGTAACGTCAGCGACGGAAATACCAATTTTGCCCGGGAAATAGGATACACAGATAATATAGTTGTTTTTGGAGTCATCCATTGCCTGGATATTCATATTGGTACCCGGTGTAACAATACGAATGACTTCTCTTTTTACGATTCCTTTTGCTTCCTTCGGGTCCTCCACCTGTTCACAGATGGCAACCTTATAGCCTTTGGAAATCAGTTTATTCAGATAACCTTCTACTGCATGATAGGGAACACCGCACATGGGTGCTCTTTCTTCCTGCCCACAGCTTTTTCCGGTCAATGTAATTTCCAGTTCCTTCGATGCCGTTATGGCATCCTCAAAAAACATTTCATAGAAATCGCCGAGGCGATAGAATAAGATACAATCCTGATATTCTTTTTTTGTTTCAATATATTGCTGCATCATGGGTGTTAATTCCGCCATGTTTTTTAACCGTCTTTCTTGTATTTTATAGAATAAAAAATTTTATCTTATAGGAGCTGTGTGATATGTCCGGTATAATAGAAGCCATGACATTCATCCAGAGAAACCATAACCAATTTACCAATGTAAGAAGCATCTCCCGGAAAATGCACCAGCATATTGTTGGATAACCGTCCTGTTACCAGCGTTTCATCCTGTTCATTCTGCTCTTCTACCAAAGCTTCCATCACCTTTCCCTGCAAAAGAAGGGCTCTTTCTTTTGCGGTGTCCTGTACTACCTTTAACAATTTGTCAAAGCCCTCTTTTACAACCGCTTCCGGCACCTGGTTTTCCATAGCAGCTGCCGGGGTTCCGGTTCGCTTGGAATAAATAAAGGTAAAGGCATTGTCATAGGCTGCCTTTTTTACCACATCGATGGTTTCCTCTACGTCTGCAAGCGTTTCCCCCGGAAAACCAACGATAATATCAGTCGTAATCGCAATATCCGGCATAGCCGTTTTGATTTTATCCACCAGAGCAAGATACTGTTCCTTTGTATATCGGCGGTTCATCGCCTGCAAAATGCGGTTCGATCCGGACTGCACCGGTAAATGCAAATGACGGCAGATTTTCTTTGACTCTTTCATAACCTGAATCAGCTCATCGGACAAATCCTTTGGATGAGAGGTCATAAAACGAATTCTTTTTAATCCTTCAATTTTCTCAACTTCCTGCAATAATTGTGCAAAGGTAATCGGATGGTCCAGGTTCTTTCCATAAGAATTTACATTCTGCCCAAGCAACATAACCTCGACAACACCATCTGCTACAAGTCGTTCAATTTCCCGTATGATATCTTTCGGTTCTCTGCTTCGCTCCCGTCCTCTGACATAAGGCACGATACAATAGCTGCAGAAATTATTGCAGCCGAACATAATATTGATACCGGATTTATAAGAATATTTTCTTTCTACCGGCAATTCTTCTACAATCTGATCCGTTTCCTGCCAGATATCAATAATCATTTCCTTTCGCCCGGCTATTTCTTCCTGCTCAAACATCGTAACAAGAAGCTGTGCAAATTTAAAAATATTATGTGTTCCGAAAATCAAATCCACAAAACGGTAGCTTTTCTTGATTTTATCAATGACTGACTGTTCCTGCATCATACAGCCGCAGAGCGCTATTTTTAAATGCGGCTTTTTTTTCTTCATACTGTTTAAATAACCAAGACGTCCATAAACCCGCTGATTTGCATTATCTCTTACGGTGCAGGTATTATAGATAACAAAATCTGCCATTTCTTCTTCCTGCGTCATTTCATAACCAACCTGATGCAGAATTCCTGCAAGCTTTTCGGAATCTCTTGCGTTCATCTGACA